>CAYTCI010000062.1:0-25197 GCA_964436305.1 uncultured Cytophagia bacterium
CGCGCCGGACCTGCAGCCGCCCAACATCACCGCGGTTCAGGCCTATGGACGGGCCGATCAGGTGGTGGTCCGCTTCAACGAGCGCATCGAAAAGACCAGCGCCGAACAGGCAGCCAACTTTCTCATCGCACCCGGCATCACGGTCACCGGCGCCCGACTCGCCCTCGACTCGCTTTCGGTCATCCTCGTCACCTCACCGCTGACGGACGGGAGCGCCTATACCCTGACCGTCACCGGGATCACGGACCAGGCGCTCCATCCCAACACCCGTGTTGAAACCGAGACAGTCCCCTTCACTTATCAGGCCTATCTGCCCGGACTGGTCGCTGCCTGGGATTTTAACGAGGCGGAGGGCACCACCCTGCCCGATCACTCCGGCAATGCCAACCACGGTGCCCTGCAAAACGGCATCACCTGGTCGGGCGGGCATAGCGGCAACAGCCTCCGCTTCGATGGCAGCGACGATTACGTTCTGGTGCCTGCCTCGCCCTCTCTCGATCTCAACACCCCGGCGGTCACCCTGTCGCTCTGGACCTGGATGGACTATGTGCCGAACACCCTCCCCGGCGCGTTCGGTCCCCTCTACGATTCCGAGAGCGATACCTACGTCCTGTACGAGGACAAGGGCATTCACGAGCTGCGCTTCAAGGTGACCACCACGGTGAGTGCGGAGCGGCCTGGCATTCGCAGCGCCGACCTCGCCGCCGGCGAATGGATCCATCTCGCTGGAGTATATGATGGCGCCAAAGCGATGATCTATCTCAATGGCGAACTCAAGGACAGCCATCCCCTGACCGGAACGGTCAAGGCGGGTCAGATCGCTACCATCGGCAAGACCGGCGGCGTCTATTTCAAAGGCCGGATCGACGACATCCAGATCTTCAACCGTGCCTTGAGTGCCGACGAAATCCGCTTTCTCGGGGGGCGCGGCACGCTCATCAATTCAGTGGCGGCTCCGGCGCAGCAGCCGCAGTTGTTCAACCTGCAGCAAAATTATCCCAATCCTTTCAATCCGGCGACCACATTGGTCTATGTTATGGCACGCCGGGCAGAAGTCGAGCTGGCCGTCTACGATCTGCTCGGCCGCAAGGTAGCGGAGCTGGTGCGCGCTACCCAGGGCCCGGGCACCTACCAGGCCACCTGGGACGGCACCACCCTGCAGGGCCTGCCTGCCGGCAGCGGCCAATATTTTGCGCGGCTGACATCGGGATCCCTCCGGGCGGTACGCACGATGCTGCTGCTGCGCTGAGCGTAAGCCGGTCACAGGCTGGGCTGACCGTTCATGAACAGGATGCACTGCGCCGCAGCGACGGACCGCGTGCCGAATGGCTTGGCGCACGATGCGCGGAGAGGCAAGCGCGTTATGAATCTATCCAGATCATCCAGGGTGAATCCGGCCGTCCGCCGATTTCTCCTGCCTGTATTCTTTTTGCAGTGCTATTTGTTTTCCGCAGCGCTGGCCCAGGGGTATTACAAGGATATCTTTCTCGATGGGGGTGTTTCTATTGGATACTTTACGATTCCTGCGATAGATTCATTGCATCTGAGCATGGAGTATCTCAATACCGAAGATCCGGTTCTGCAGCGTCGGGTATTGATCTCCAATGCGAATGATGAGAACGGCGTATTGCTTTACCCCGATGGCGAACCGAGATTCCGGCTCTTGTATACATTCGGCGGTTCGTCGACGTATCATGGCTATTCTTTAGGGGAGGAAGGGCTGCAGAGAATTCGGGAGTTCTATTTCAATGGAGGGAGTTATTCCGGGTCATGCGCCGGCAGTGCTATTTTCAGCACGGGAAAAGATGGTCAGGTGATGGATGTGTATTATAAAATATGGCCCGGGTTTGTTCACCAGTTCGATAACGGTCACTGGTTGTTTCTGGATCATCATATTCCCCAGGACTCTCCGCTGCTGAGATATCGGGATTTTGGGGACGATTTTAAAATTGAAAAAATCAGATATGGTGGCGGCCATTATGCCATCCAGGATGAACATATGCCCAGTAATACCGAGGCCTTGTTAACTTATGACTGCCCGGAATACGAATTGAATCATCACATCAGTTGTTGGGCATACAAGGCATCACGGCAATCCGGCCGGGGCGTGGTCATCGGCAGTCATCCGGAGTGGTGTGAGAATGACGAAGGCCGTAAACTAATCGAAGCTATCTTCTTGTACGCCCTCGATGGAACCGGCGATATCACGCTCAAGGGAACTCTGGAAAACGGAAGGGCCCGGCAGATGAACAAGAACACCCGGGAGAACGATCCGGCGTTTGCCAAAATCGGTGACAAACAGTACCATCATTTTTTGGTGTCGCTTCCCGTTCCGGCTGTAAAAATGACGATCTCCCTTGATGGAGAAGACGGATATCCCTTCAATCTTTATGTGAATCACAACACCTGCGCCTACGCCGGTCATGCCCTGCTATCGGCAACGCAAAATGGCTCAGATAAAACGATCGTGATCGCGCCGGTGCAAGCAGGGGATTGGTATATCGGGATTGAATGTGCGGCCACAGTCGAAGCGGCTGAGGCCGAATTCGGATATGAATATCTTGATAATTTAAAAGTACTGAATGGTCTGGAATATTCCATCAAGGCTGAATGGGAAATAGCCCGGAGCTCCCCCCAGGAAATGGTGCTCTATCAAAATTACCCCAATCCCTTTAATCTGCAAACCGGGATTACTTTCGGATTGCCTGATCGCACTCAAGTGCTGATAAGAATATTCAATCTGCAGGGTGAATTGATCGACGAACTGGTCAATGATTCCCGCGATTCCGGGTACTATCAGGTTTTGTGGAATCCTTCCGGCCATGCATCGGGCACCTATTTCATTCAGATGCAGGCCGGTGGCCATGTGCAGACCCGGAAGTGTCTGCTGCTCAATTAACCGGACAACATGACGGCCCGCATCGTGCCCCTCGAGATGATCGCACCGGCCCGAATGCTCAGACGCCTCCCTTTTCCCGGAACCCCTGAATCGGCGGCCTTGTGCTGCTGCCAGAGACCAGGTTCTGATCTACCGGCTGCACGTCAGATTTCCGCGTTGCTTCTCCTGATCACCAGCCCTTACACCATCCCCCAAACCCTCGCACGCACCTGTCCGTAGGCCCTACCTGGCCTCGTCGCGGACGCGGCGCACCGTGCCGTCATCACTGTGGTCGCGGACACGGGAGTGAAGCTCGGCAAACATGCGGCGCATGTCGCGGATGCCGCCGGCGACGAACCAGACCACCACCACACTTGAGATCGCGACGCCGATGATCAGATAGAGGTACCAGAAGCGCATCCAGCCGAGATCCGAAATCGGACGGGTCACCGCCAGAATCGTGCCGACGACGAAGGCTGCGAACCAGATGAAGGTCCAGATGTAGGTGGCGATGTAGATGATCTTGTCCCCGCGGGTGAACAGCTTGCCCATTCCCAGCATCTTCCAGCCCTTGACCGGCTCGGCGGCCTGCGCCATCGCGTCCTCCTGGACAGCATGCTGGCCGCGGTGGAGGAGATGATCCATGTCAAATGCGCGTTTCGGTCCGAGCAGCGAGACGAGGATATAGATCAGAATCGCACTGGCCATGGCGAGGAACCAGAAGACCTGGCCGTTGATTACCCCGAGCGCGGCAAGAAGGGGGAAGCGCTCCCCTGCGGCGGGGACGGCCTTGAGGATGGAGGGTATGACCGTTCCGCTCACGGCAACGACGGAGCCGGTGATCATCGCCGCCCATGCGGCGGCGGTGGTTCCGCGCTTCCAGTAGAGGCCGCCGATGATGACCGTCCCCGAACCGCCGGCGTAGATCGCGCCGGTGACCGCGAAGAAGAGGAGGATGTACTGGGTCTGGCGGAAAATATTACTGAAGGCGAAGACAAAGAGGGCGACGCAGGCAATCGAGAGGCGCAGGATGTTGATATGCTGCTTCGGGGTCAAGGGTTTTTTGCGCAGCGGCATGACCACATCCTGAACGAAGATGCTGCCCCACGAGTGCATGTAGGATTCGAGCGTGCTGATGGAGGCCATGAGCATCACCGCAACGAACGCCCCCATCAATCCCTTGGGGAGCAGCTGCGTCAGCACCAGGGGCACGGTGAGCTGGCTTTCGATCACCTTGTCGCCCACTCCGCCCAGTACCTTGTGGACGTTGGCCGCCTTGCCGATGAATTCGGGATGATGCAGCAGGGTGTAGGCGGCCACAGGGATGAAGAGCAAAAAGATCACCTGGGGGATGCCGCGCCAGTTGGAGAGCACACCGGCCATTTTGGCCTCGTGGGCGTTCCGCGCCGAACTGTTAAAGCCCTGGGTGCCCTGCCAGGACAGGACGCTGTAGATGGCGCCGAAGACGCCGATAAGGAAGAACCAGAAATTGAAATCCTTGGCCTGACTGGTCTTGTAGGGATTGAGCAGCGAAGCGTCCACCGGAGCAGTCTGCAGGCCGGTGAAGAGTTGGTCAAAGGAGAAGAGGGTGAAAAAATAGAGAATGATCAGGACAAAAATGATATTGACAAAGGCCCCCTGGATGAAATCGGAGATGATGATCGCGACCTGTCCGCCGGTGAAGACGAAGTAGAGCGAGATGCCCAGGAGCAGGGCGACCGTGAAGGCAAAGGTGGAGATGGGCAGGCCGAAGAGCGAAAAGGTGTCGGGGAGGCCGCAGAAATAGATAAAAAAGCGCGCCTCGACCGCCGGAAAGATGCCGAAATTGATAATGCCGGCGGCAACCCCGAGAGCGCCGGCAAAGATGCGGAAATTCCTGCTGTAACGCATCTCAAAGAACTGGGCCATGGTCATGGCACGGGTCTCGCGGAAGCGGTAGACCACCCAGCCCGAGACCGTGATAAAAAGGACCACCACCCCCATGGTGAAACCCCACCACGTCATGGGAAAGCCGGCCTGGTAGTTCATCTCGAAATTGGCAATGACCGTGATCGCCCCGAGAGCGGCGATGCTCTGCGAGACGCTGATGAGGTAGCGGCCGGCCGTACGCCCGGCGGAGAGATAATCGGCGACACTGCGCATGAAGGTGCGGCTGGCATAGACGCTGGCGAAGATAAAGGCGACGACGACAGCGACGATGCCCCAATCCAGCACGGTCAGATTCATAGGCGTTCCTTTCGCGGCGAGGTGAGCATGGCCCGCAGGCGCAACGGCGGCCGACGGCGGTTCGATGGATCAAACATCGTTAAAATAGGCAACTGTTGGTTTTTTGTCAAGAAAAATTATCATGGTGCGGGAGGATGGGATGAGGGGATGAGGGGACGCGGGCAGGCAGAGGGCGGCAGCGAGGTGGGAACGAGACGCGCAGGCTGGCGCGGCAGGCGGAGGGCGGCAGCGAGGTGGGAACGAGACGCGCAGGCTGGCGCGGCAGGCGGAGGGCAGCAGCGAGGTGGGAACGAGAAGCGCAGGCTGGCGCGGCAGGCGGAAGGAGCCGGAATTGGTGGCAGCGAGGTGGGAACGAGATGTTTTGGCCGGTGGGAACGAGATGTTTTGGCCGGCGGGAACGAGATGTTTTGGCCGGCGGGAACGAGACGCGTAGGCTGGCGCGGCAGGCGGAGGGCAGCAGCGAGGTGGGAACGAGATGTTTTGGCCGGCGCCGACTCGGCTGAGCCGGCGCCGCCATGCGGTTACTTCACCAGGACCATCTTTTTGCCGGCCTGATAGGCAGGGGTGACCAGACGGTAATAATAGACTCCGGAGGCGACTTTTTCGCCCTGATCGCCGGTGCCATCCCAGCGGACGGCATGATATCCGGCTTCCAGCTTGCCGTCCACCAGAACCCGGACCTGCTGCCCCAGGGTGTTGCACACCACCAACTGCACCCGGTCCGCCCGCGGTAGCTGGAAGCGAATCGCCGTCGCCGGATTGAAGGGATTGGGATAGTTCTGTTCCAGACCATAGCGGTCCGGCAGCTCGAGCATAACCTCCACCGGCCCGTGTTGCATGCGCGCGCCGCTGCGGCTGAGATCCTCGAGCTTGTAAAAATAGCGTGTCCCCGTGGCTGCGCTGCTGTCGCAGAAGACGTAACAGCCATCCTCCCGTCCTGGCAGCAGCCGGGCCGTGACTTTTTGGTAGACGCCCTGCGCGCTGGTGCTGCGCAGCACATCGAATCCGAGATTGTCGCTCTCACGTGTGGTGGTCCAGCGCACGACAATCCCGGAATAGGGCTCGGCCGCCGCGGTGAAAGCGCTCAATTCCACCGCGGTGAAGGTGATCCGCCATTTTCCGGAATCGACGGTCTTGAAGCCGTCCGAGGCGAGGACCCATACCTCATGCGGGCCTTTGCCGAAACGGGCGACGGAAATCTCGATTCGCGGCCCGGTGGCGACGGCCTCGCCATCGACATACCAGGTGAAGGCGATGGGATCGTTGTCGTAATCGATCGCCGCACAGGTGAAGAGCTGGCTGGTCGAGCCGGAGGGCGACAGCAGCCGTTCGAGCGGATAAAAGGAAGTGAAGACCGGGGCGGAATCCCCGAGAACGGTCACCAGCAGTGAATCGACATCAAAACCGCCGCGCCCGTCATGGACCCGCAGGGTGAGCTGATACTGGCCCTTCTGCCGTACCGTCGGCTTCCAGGCGAACAGAGCGCCGGCGGTGGTGTCCAGGCTGGCATTGGCGACACCAGGCGAGAGCTGGGCGCTGTAGTGCAGCACATCACCATCCCGGTCCTCGGCCTGGATGGGCAGGGTGAAGGACTTGTTGTACTCGATGCGCAGTGGCTGGTCCGGCAGGTTGACGAACTGGGGGAAGCTGTTGAGCACGCCCAGCGCGGTGAATTGCAGGGGACTGTTGTGCAGCCCGAGCCGGAAGGCCCTGAGGGTGTCGGTCTTGGGTTTGGCTGCCAGGATCCAGCGGCAGGCTGCCAGGCCGTTGGCATCACTGGCGATGGCGTTGGTGACCACCTGGCCGCTGCTCGCGTTGGTCATGAACTGCACGGTAGTGCCCGGGACGCGATTATTGTACTGATCCGAAACCCGGACGATCACCGGATAGTTGAGCTCGCGGCCGGCGGTCATCGACTGGTAATCGCCGGAGTATTTATCGAGGCGGTAGGCGGCGTCCGGGCCGGTCGTGATATAAAAGGCGGCGGATTGGGCGGCCAGGATCGGGGCCGTGGCGATGTAGACGTACTCGCCGGCCAGCGTCGGCAGCACGGGCTGGATTTGGGCGATGCCGTTGAGATTGGTCCGCAGCGAGTCGACCAGGGTCTGGCCGCCGCCGGAGGGATCGGCGCGTCGGAACTGCACCAGGATATTGGCGACGCCGTTGGCATAGGAATCGGTGACGCGCACCTGCAGCGGTTGGGGTACGGCCTTGCCGGCGACGCCCTCCTGATTATTCCCGGCGGCCACCTCGATCTTTTTCGCCCCCTCGCCGCTGGCATAGGCGATGAAGCTGGCCGAGAATGCCGTGCCGGCGATCTGGGCGCGGATGATCTGCGGTGGCTCGCCGGCGCGGTAGCCGAGTTGGTATCGGGCCCCGGCCAGCCCCTGGTAATCGGTCTGCACTGGATTGAGCGAGGTGATCGCCGCGCCGCTGTCCTGCGGGGTGAAGCGGATGGCGACATTGGCGACGGGATCGTTCTTGCTGTCGATCACCCGCACCTGCAGGGATGCGGGCAGTTCGCTTCCCACCTTGCCGGACTGGCCGTCACCGGCGAATTTCTGCACCAGAGCCGGGATGCCATTGACCACAGTGATGACGAAATTGACGCGGGCATTCGTCAGCTGGGCATGGCTGCTACTGGCCTGGACGACGGTGGCCTCGCCCGCCTTTTGACCCACCACCAGATGGGCGCTGGCGATACCGGCGGCGTTTGTGAGCATACTGAAAGTGGCGAGATGCGAATCGAGCAGATAGCCGCTGCCGGAGGTCATGGTGAAGGTCACCGGCACACGGGCGACCGGATTCTGCAGGGCATCGGTCACCACCACCGCAAGCGAGTCGCGCGCCAGCGTGCCGGCATTGACGGTGATCGTGCTGCTGCTGAAGGCCGCCATCTGTTTGGGCAGGCCCGCCAGGAAGGTCACCTGGGCGGTAGCGACGGTAAGCCCGCTCTCCCCCAGCTTGGCAAGCAGTGTTTTGCGTCCGGAGCGGTTCGAGTGGACCGTCCCGGTGACCTGGCCGAGGGCATTGCTGAGCTGGCCTGGCTGCTCAAAGGTAAGTCCCAGATCCGATGAGGCGAAGAGAACCGTTTTGCCCGCCACGGGATTGGCAAAGCTGTCCTTCAGGGTGACAGTGAGGCGGCTGGTGCTGAGATTGTCGGCGGTCACCGAGTCGGTCGCGGTCATGGTGCAGGCCGGGGCCCAGGGCGTGCCCGGCTCGACCGTAGCCTGGACGGTGAGGGGGGAGTTGCTCAGGCCGCCGGCGTCGATCTTTAACTTGTTGATCTGGGCGCCGGCCTTGCCGCCGAGGATCCAGCTGACCGCGGCTTCGCCGGTTCCGGCATCGGTACTCACGGTGAGCCACTTGACGCCGGCCGCGCCGATGGCGCTGTAGCTGTCGGTGACGGAGAACTGTACCGGATGGCCGCCGACCGGCTGGCCCGCACTGGTGAGCGTACGCACCTTGATCGTGACGCGGCTTCCGGCGGCGCCGCTGACGGAGGCGGCGCCGAGCAGCTCCAGGCTCTTGGCCGGGCTGGCGAGGCCTTCGATGAGGATGTCCACCGGCGAGCCGATGAGGGCGGCGTTATTGAACCGGGCCTCCGCGCGCACATGGTTGGAGCCGCGGAGTGGACTGAGCAGGTAATAGACGGCGGCGAAACCGTTGGCATCGGTGTTCACCGTCTGGCTCAGTGCGCTGTCGGCCAGGCTGTTGACGAAGAGCTTGCCCTGCTGCCCGATGCCCGTGGGGTATTTGGCGGTGAAGAGGACCGGCTGACCGGGGACGGGATTGCCGAGGCGGTCGACGACCTTGATCTTGATCGGCCGTGGCAGCGGCTGATGCACCACTCCGGTATCATTCGCCGCGGAGACGCGCAGCAGCGTCACCGGATCCTGGGCTGCGGCGAAGGCGGTGAAGGTCAGCGGCGATCCGCGCAGCGGGCTGTGCTGCAGCTCCGCCGTTGCGGTGAGACGGTTGGAGTCGGGTTTGCTGCCGACCGTCCAGAAGGCGGCCGCGATGCCGCGGTTGTTGGTATAGATGGTCATGGAGTCACGCGGCGAGGTTGCCGCGGCGCTGCTGACCTGGCCGCTACCCCGGGTCACCCGGAAAAGGACGGGATGGCCTTCGATCAGATTGCCCGCGACGTCCTGAACAACCGCGTAGGCGGTATAATTGGCCTGGACCCGGCCGCTCCAGTTCTTCTCGCCGCCGTAGGAGAGCTGATCGGCATCGCCGGCCAGGGTTGAGGCGGTAAAGTCGACGGGCAGGATTTCGACATGGCCGCTCACGGTGACGCGGACGACGATGGTATTGACGCCGGCGGTGGTGCCGACGCGCAGCCAGGCCGAGGCACGGCCTTCGGCATCGCTGTTCTGATCCAGCTCGGTCACATCGCCGAATTTACCCTCGCCGGCAATGACCTTGAAATTGACAACGACGCTCTGGGGGGAGGGATTGCCGTGCAGGTCGCGGACCTGTACCGTCAACGGCTGCGGCAGGGTGCTGTTGATCCGGGCGCCCATCCCCGAGGCGGGGGTGATCTGGACCAGCTGCCGCGGCGGGCCGGCGACAACGGTACCGGTGAAAAGGATCGGCGAGCCGGTGAGCTGGATGGAACTGTTGGCCCGGGCCGAGGTGACGGCGATCATATTGCTGATGGCCGAATGGGTGCCCATCCGGTACTGCACGGTGGCCTGGCCGCTGCCGTTGGTCGTGGTCTCGAGGTAACGCACGCCGGAGGCAAAGGCGCCATCCCCGGCATCGGTCACAGTGAAGGCCACGAGGTGGCCGGAGCGGGTATTGCCATAGGCATCCTTGACGACCACGGTGAGGGGAACCGTCGTCTCCGCCTGTTCGCTGAAGGAGATGTCCGATACCGGCTCGATGGTATCGGCCGCCCCGGGCAGCGCCGTGGCAGCAAAATCCAGCGGCGTCACCGCATAGCCCGGCAAAACCACGCGCACAACCTGCCGTTCCGGGCCCGCAAGAGTCCCGAGCGTGAGAGTGGCTTCGGCTTCGCCGCCGGCACCGCTCAGGACCTCGACAGAATCCTGGCCGCCGAACGCACCCCCGCCCTGGATGACCTTGAAACGGATCTTGACATTAGGCACAGCGGCCCCGAAGGGATTGGTCACCTTGACCTTGAACGGCTGCGCCAGGGTGGTGAGAATAAGCCCCTCCTGGCCGTTCCCCGAAACGACGCTCAGGTTGGTTGCCCGCGGTGGCAGGATCGTGATGCCGGAAAAGATCTGCGCGCCGATACCCAGCCGGGCCTCGGCTTCGGCCTTGATCTGGTGCAATCCGGTCCTGGAGGAGGCATGAAACATGGCCGAGGCGTGACCCTGCGCATCGGTGGTATCTGTTGCCGTGGCCGTGCCGGTAAAGGTGCCGCTCCCGGTTACGACCGAAAAGGTGATCTTTTGGCCCTCGCGGCCGTTCCCCAGACGATCGCTCACCTTCACCACCAGCGGCGCCGCAAGATCCTCGCCGGCATAGCCGGTCTGGTTGTCGCCGGAAACGATGGACATGACGGTCGGAGCCTCAGGCTGCGCGGAGGCGGTGAAATAGAGCGGGGCCCCGGTGAGCGGCACATTGACGCGGACGACGTTGTTGTTCGTCCCCGCGGTATCGCCCAGGGTCCAGGTGACACTAGCCTTGCCGTCGCTGTCGGTTGAATCGATCATCGTGGTGGCACTGTGATTGAGGCGGCCGTTGTTGCGGATGACCTCGTACTTGACCGGATAATGGAGCACCGGCTGGCTCTTCTCATCGAGCACCTGCACCACCAGGGGCCGAGCCAGAGTCTGCTGCACCGTGTCCACCTGGGCATCGCCGGAAAGGGCGCTGATGGAGACCGGGATGCCTTCTCCGGCCACCGCCTGGAAGGTGAGCGGCGTCAGCCCCGGCAGATCGGGCAGCGACGCGCTGATGTGATTGGTGGCCCCGGTGTAGCCGAGGGTAAAGTAGGCGCTGGCGACGCCGGCGCTGTTGGAGGAGACCAGGATGCTGTCCTGGCGCGAAAAGTTGCCGTTGCCCGCGGCCCTGCTGAAGAGAACCGGCACGCCGACGCAAAAGTTGTTGAATTGATCCTTGAGCAACACCGCAAAGGCCTTGCTCAGGGTTTGTCCGGCGGCTCCAGTCAGGACGGTCTCTGAGGCGTATTGCAGCGCCAGGGGATTGAGGGCATCGGCGTACAGGGTAAATTCAATCTCCGAATTGTTGGGAACGGCCGGAGCGGAGGCCTTGATCACCACCTGGCCGGCGGTCGAGCTGAACGAGACAAAGCTGTAGGCCGAGCCCGAAGCGTCGGTGATATTGGAAAAGCGCTGGGTCGTCAAGCCGGTACCCGCGGGCACGTAACTGGCGTTGCTGGTCAGGAGCAGCTTGTCCACGAGCAAGCCGGCTTCGCGGTTTTTTATGGTCAGCTGTACGAAACCCTTGGAGAGGGCCACCGATTTTGCGGCCGGAACCCACTCCCAGGTCTTGTAATTGGAATAGTTGATCTGAACCGTGTCACTCCCGAAGCTGTAGTAGCATGAATTCTGGTTGGCATCGGGACCATAGCCGCGCAGATAGAGGCGATAGCTGCCGGCCTTGGGAATGTAGATCTGATAGACGGCCAGGCCGGTATTGCTGTTCCCGGCTGCATAGGGGACATAGATGTACTCATTGCCCGAGGCATCGGCGCTGCTGCCGCTGACGTACGGGGCGCGCAAGTCGCCGGATTCCGCCTCGACCCAGATGTTACCATTGAAATTGACATCCAGCGAGTCGGTGCTGAGCGTGGCCTGGCCGGAGACGACACTGAACTGGACCTGGACATCGCTGACCGGCACCTTGTTGGCGTCGACCACGCGGACGGCCAGGGGCTCGGCGAGGCGCTGGGTGACGGTGCCGTGCTTGTTGTCGCCGGCGGCGATGTACATGGAATCCGCTTCAAGCGGCGGAACTTCGAGACAATACTTGTCGATGGTATTGTTCATGCCGCCATAGAGGATGATGCCCGAATAGAGCTGGGCGCTGTTGCCCTGGCGCTTGGTTTTATCGTAAACCTCATTCAAATAGACGTTGTTCAGATAGACATCAAAAGCATGGCCGGTGCTCGTGCTGGGATTGTATTTGACCTCAAGGACGTCTCCCGGTTTGGGATCGGCGGCCGCCGTGGGAAAGGCGGCGGAGGCAATATTGGTGCCGGCGACGATGCCGCTGAGGATCTCGGTCAGATAGACCGTGCGGTTACGGACACGGACGAGATAGCCGCTCGCCTGGTAGGTGGGCGCATTCAGCATCATCGCAATGCCGCTGGCGTTGATCCCGTTGGCATCGGCAATATCGGACCATGTCAAGGCGGCGCGGACGCCGCGCACGCCGCTGGTATAGCGCGCGGCCTTGTAGGTGGCGAGATAATGCCATTCGGCGATGGTGCTGCTGTTGACGAGTTCGCCGCGCGTGACATCGATGCGGTAGGCGGGGTGGAGGGCCCAGTTGGCGGCGAGCGGATCGGTAAAGTCGTCGCAATATTCGGTGCTGGCGGTATCGGCCATATCCACCGGGGGTGAGAAGGAGAGGGGCCCGCGGTTGTTCATCTCGTCATAGGTGCGGATGCCGAAAAAGTAACTGATACCAGGTACCAGGCCCGAGACGCTGGCCGATTCGATATTGCCGGAGGTTTTCGGTTTCGGCAGGGAGACGAGGATGCCCTGGTTGAAATTGGCGGTGGAGAGCTGGAAGGTGGCGTAACGCATTTCATAGAGGTTGGCCTGGCCATTGTTGCCGTCGTCGCCGACGGACTGCCAGGTTAGTCCTGCGGTATTGCCGTCGAGCGGGTCGGCGCCGAGCCAGGAATTGGCCGAGGGCGCTGAGGCGTCACCGGCGATGACACCGCGCAGGACCCGGTTGTATTCCGTGGCCATCTTGTTGTAGCCGGCGTCGGTGGGGTGGAGGGGATCGCCAAGGTCGGAGATCAGGACGGTGCTGTTCATGTCGACGATGGTGATCTTGCTGACGAGCAGGCCCGGCGCATTCTCGAAGAACATGCGCTCGACCTCGGCGTTGTATTCGGCCACCTTGGCGTCGAGCGAGCCGTTGACCAGACGCGGAATGATCTTGCAGACCAGGATGCGCTTGAGGAAATCCCCCCGGGTGCCGTTGCCCCACTGCGAGGCGTAGGCGAGCAGTTCCGCCAGCTTGCCGGCGGAGGTCTGCTGCAGGGTGATGCCTGAGTTCTCCGAGTAGGGGGCGGCGGCATCGTTGTTCATGTTGTTGGTGCCGAGGTGGATGAGAATAATATCAGGCTGGTAGGTGTTCATCGAACTGGCGATATCCCGGGTGCCGGTACCGAAGCCGCCGCTGTAGAACTCCTCGATCTTGGCGCCGGCGGTAAAGTGGCCGTTGTAGGGGGAGGCCCCATCCGGTCCGACAAAGGTGAAATTGACGCCGTTCAGCTTGTCATAGAGGTAAGGACGGAATCCCGCCTGGCTGGTGCTGCCGGTGCCTTTGGTGATCGAGTCGCCAATGGGCATGATTTTCCATTGTGCGGACACCCCGGGCGCCCAGCCCGCTATGATCATAGCTATCCCCACAACCCAGGTGCGAAGCGGCCAATTCTTGAACGAGATCAATGCACATCCTCCCATACAGCCTGCCCGCTGCTGCGGGCTCATCTTGACGTAAATAGACCTATGCCAGCCCCCGATGGCGCACGGGGGACGCTCGTTTGCTCGCAAATTTTGTACCTTATAACCGGAAAAGGGCTGAAAAACAGGCAGGAAGAGGAATATTTCTCGCGGCTGTGCGGGTCCTAACTCAATGAATAACAGTACCGATAATCCGGGGCGGCCCGGAGGGTATCGGCCGGGTCGTGAAAACGGGGCGCGACGCCTCCCGACAGGGCCCGGTATGTTTCAGGCGTAGACACTCTTGAATCAGAAGTGAACAAAAGCGCATAAATGCACGGCGGGGAGGTCAGAACAGGTAGAGCAGCTTGAAGGTTACCTTGGGTCCGCTGTAGCGGCTGGTCATGCCGATGCTCTCATCGAAATCGGCATAGAGGTACTGGTACTCCGAAGCCAGGCCCCAGTGGCGCAGGAGACGGAAGTCGATCCCGGCGCCCATATTCAGGGCGTAGCCGCGGTACTCCCATCCTGAATCTGCGCCGCCGAGCCAGGCGGCGGTGGTTTCGCGGCCATACACGGCGGCAGCGCCATAAGAGACGAAGGGGCTGACCGGAGAAGTGCCGAGGAGGTGGTATTTGAGATCCAGGGCGAGATGGCGCAGGGTAACCTGGCCGGCCAGGTCCATGAGGG
Source organism: uncultured Cytophagia bacterium (assembly GCA_964436305.1). Classification (GTDB taxonomy): domain Bacteria; phylum Zhuqueibacterota; class Zhuqueibacteria; order Residuimicrobiales; family Residuimicrobiaceae; genus JAKPUX01. The sequence continues at coordinate 14,413 of CAYTCI010000062.1, forward strand.
CGAACTCTTGCTGCCATTGCCAGCCGCTCACGCGCAGCGCAAAGCCGCCCACCTCAGGGGTGCACAGGGATATCCCCCGGCTCCAGGTCGTGCCGGGCACGGGTTTGAAGGGTTTGCTCGGCTCCACATCGAGGACGCTCGGCTTCCAGACGCCCACCTGCAGGGAGAGGGAGCCCCGGTTTGCCGGCGCCGCGGCCGGGGAGAGGGTGGTGCCTGCCAGGAGCACGAGAAGGGTATGGCGGAGTAGCCGGGACATCAGCGGGCGACCGTCTGTTCCGGTGGGGTATCATCCGTTTCGGAATGGAAGCCCATCGGCGCATTTTCCCTGGCGGGTTCGGAATAGATCTTGATCTCGCCGAACTGGGACTCATACTTGCCGATGTTATCCTTCAAGGCGCTGAGCAGGGATTTGGCGTGCTGAGGTGTCATGATAATACGCGCATAAACCCGGGTTTTCGGCAGCCCGGGCACCATGCGGGTGAAATCGATGACAAACTCCGCCGGTGAATGGGAGATGACCGCGAGATTGGAATAGATGCCTTCGGCTTCCTTTTCTCCCAATTCAATATTCAGTTGCTGCGGGGGGATCTGGGACATGGGATCTTCTCCGTTTTTGATGTGTGCATAAGATTTAATGTAGCCTAAAAAAATAATATTCCCAACAGAAATCTCGCCGGCAATTTTTGCGTTGCAGGTTATGTGCAATTTATTTACATTCCCGTATAGGATTTACAACGGCGCAGCGGAAAGGTTCCGCTCGTCTCCGTCCCCGTCCGTTTTCCACAGGCACCTCCAAAACCGGAATCCACTATGTCTCCATCTGCCGGCCGCAAACGGCTTTTCCTGATCGATGGCGCCGCGCTCGCCTACCGCACCTATTTTGCCTTTGCCCGCAATCCCCTGGTCAATTCCCGCGGCGAGCATGTCAGCGTCATCTTTGGTTTTGCGCGGGTGCTGCTCAATCTGCTCGAGCAGGAAAAACCGGAACTCTTCGCCGTGGTCTTTGATTCGCCCGAGCCCACCTTCCGCCACGACATGTACGCCGCCTACAAGGCACAGCGCCAGCATATGCCCGAGGATATGGCCGACCAGCTGCCGCGCCTGGAGCAGCTTCTGGCAGCCCTCGACGTTCCGTTTATCCGCAAGCCGGGATTCGAAGCCGATGACATCATGGGCACCCTGGCGCGGAGGGCGGCTGCAGAGGGGCTGCTGACGGTGCTGGTGACCGGCGACAAGGATCTGATGCAACTGGTCGATGACCACACCCTGGTCTACTATCCGCATCGCGCCGGGGAAAAGATCGAGTGGCTCGATGCCGCCGCGGTCACCGAAAAGATGGGCGTTCCGCCCGGGCAGATCATTGACTATCTCGCCCTCTGCGGCGACACCTCGGACAATATCCCCGGGGTGCCCGGGATCGGGCCGGTCGGCGCCCTGGCCCTGCTGCGCCAGTATGGCTCCCTTGCGGCCTTGCTCAGCCAGACCGACCGCATCGAAGCCAAAAAGTACCGCACTCTCCTGCAAGAGCACGCCGAGACGGCGCGGCTGTCGCAAACCCTCGCCACCATCCACTGCGATGTCCCCCTGGATACCACGGTTGCCGAGCTGGCAACACGGCCGGTACCGGCCGTGAAAGCGGCGGCCTTTTTCCGCGAAATGGACCTGCCCACCCTGATGGAAAAATTCAGCAGCCGCGTCAAGGCCGAACACCGCTATAATCTTGTCACAGACCGGGCGGCACTTGAGGAGCTGGTGAAGGTGCTCCAGCAGAGCGGATCCTTCGCTCTGGATACCGAAACGACCTCGGTGGACCCGATGCGCGCCGAGCTGGTCGGACTCTCCTTCTCGTGCAGTGAAGGTGAGGCATGGTACATTCCCGTCAAGGGACCGGCTGACCTCGCCGCCGCGCACCGGCCGCTGCCGCTCCGGGAGGTCCTCTCCGCCCTGACGCCGGTGCTGACCGACCCCTCCGTGCGCAAAAGCGGTCACAATGCCAAATACGACGTCATCGTCCTCGCCCGCAACGGCATCGAGGTGGCCGGCCTGGCCTGTGATACCATGGTCGCCGACTATCTGCTCAACCCCTCGGGATTCCAGCATAACCTCGACTCCGCCAGCCTTGAGCATCTCGGCCTGCAGAAAATCCCGACCACCCAGCTTCTCGGCACCGGTAAAAACCAGCGCACCATGGACCAGGTGCCGATCGAGCAGGTGGCGGAGTATGCCTGCGAGGACGCCGATTATACCCGCCGGCTCGAGCAGGTGATGATGCCCAAGATCGATCATCTCGGGCTGCGGCCGCTCTTCGACGAGGTCGAGGTGCCGCTGATCCACGTCCTCGAGGTCATGGAACGTAACGGGGTGGCGCTCGATGAACTCTATCTGGCGGCCATGTCCCGCGAGCTTGAACAGGAACTGGGGGTGATCGAAAAGTCGATCTATGAAATCGCCGGGCACAAGTTCAATATCAACTCCCCCAAACAACTGGGCGAGATCCTCTTCAACGAACTCAAGCTGCCTTCGGCGCGCAAGACCAAGACCGGTTTTTCGACCGACGTCAGTGTGCTCGAGGAACTGGCCGGCAAGCATCCCCTGCCCCAGCGCATTCTCGATTTCCGCCAGCTGGCCAAGCTCAAATCGACCTATGTCGATGCCCTGCCGCGGCTGATCAATCCCGCCACCGGGCGGGTCCACACCTCCTTCAACCAGACGGTGGCGGCTACCGGCCGGCTCTCCTCCACCGAGCCCAATCTGCAAAACATCCCGATTCGCACCGAGGTCGGCCGGCGCATCCGCCGCGCCTTCATCACTGGCGACCCGGAGCATCTGATCCTCGATGCCGACTATTCGCAGATCGAGCTGCGGATCATGGCCCACCTCTCCGGCGACCGCACCCTGCGCGACTCTTTTCTCGCCGGCGAGGATGTGCATACGCGCACCGCGGCCCTGGTCTTCAAGGTGCCGCAAGCGGAGGTTACGCCGGAGCAGCGCCGTCGCGCCAAGGAGGTCAATTTCGGCATCATGTACGGCATGGGCGCTTATGGCCTGGCGCAGCGGCTCGGGCTGGCCAATGACGAGGCCGAGCAATTCATTCTGGCCTATTTCGCCAGCTATCCGGGGGTGCAGGAGTTCATGCTGCGCATGGTGCGGGAGGCGCGGCATAATGGCTACGTCACGACCCTGCTGGGGCGGCGGCGTATGGTGCCCGATATCGCCAGCGACAACCGGCGCATCCGTGAGTTTGCCGAGCGTACGGCGATCAATACCCCCATTCAGGGCAGCGCCGCGGATCTGATCAAGGTGGCGATGATCCGCATCCAGAGGCGTCTCGAAAAGGAAAAAAGCGCGGCGCGGATGATCCTGCAGGTGCACGATGAACTGGTCTTTGAGGTGCCGCGCGGCGAGGTGGACGCGGCGCGCGAACTGGTGCGCGCCGAGATGGAGGGGGCGATCGAACTGGAGGTGCCGATCAAGGTCGAGACCGGGTTGGGCGGCAACTGGCTGGAGGCGCACTGACCCGGCCGACGCAGGCTGCCGGAGCGCAACAGCCCTGCGGCACTTGTAGCTCGAGCAAAACGGCCGGCCGGCCCGTGCATCTGCTGCGCAGCGGCCAGCCGCAACGGGGTGGGGTTCGGGGTGGGCCACGCAAACGATTTGAACTCTCCGTACCGTGAAAGCCCGTATGGGAATCAGACGAAATATCGCCCGTTTCTATTTTACCCTCAAGCAGCTGCGCCCGCGCTGGCTGCCGGGGCGATGCATCCGCATTTCGATCAGCAGCGATCCGGTTTTTTTGCGGATTCTGCGGGCAGCGATCGACGAGATCTCGACCCTGGCCGGCTTTTCCCGCAAGGAGTGCGCCAAGATCATCCTGGCGGTGGATGAAGCCTGCTCCAACGTCATCCGTCATGCCTATCACAACGCCATCGGTCAGCCCATCTATGTCACCTGCCGGATCACGCCGATCAAGCTGGAGATCGTCGTGGTTGACCTGGGCGAGCCGGCGGATATCAAGAGCATCAAACCGCGGCCGCTGGATGAGCTGCGGCCCGGCGGATTGGGTGTGCACATCATCCGCACGGTCATGGATGAGGTGCATTACGAGAATATGGCCAGGATCGGCAATCGCCTGATCATGGCGAAATTTCTTCCCCGGGAGGAGAGGGCTTTATGAGTTTGCATCTGGATACGGAGCAACGTGGCAATGTGGCGGTCATGAGTATCCGCGGCGATGTCGACCTCTACTCCTCGCCCCAGCTGCGCAAGGAGATCCTGCGTCTGGTTGCAGAGCGCGATGTCCGGCTGGTGGTCAATCTCGACCAGGTTCACTATATGGACAGTTCAGGGCTGGCGACCCTGATCGAGGGACTGCAGCATCTCAACCGCAACAATGGCCGCATGGCGGTCACCGGACTGCGGGATGCCGTCAAGGAGGTTTTCGAACTGACGCGGCTCGACACGGTTTTTACCATCTATCCCGATCCCGCCACCGCGCTGAAATGGATGGAAACGTGACGCGCCCCCTTTTCCCGGCCCGGCGCCTGGTCCATTTCCTCGTTCATCTCGGGCGTTTCGGCCGCTTCACCGCTGCCGCCTGCTACTGGCTCTGCGTCGCACCCTTCCGCGGCCGCCGCATCCGCTGGGGCTCCTCGTTCGTTCAGATGGTGCGCATGGGGGTCGATTCCCTGCCCATTGTCGGCACCATTGCCTTTTTCGTCGGTCTGATCATCGCCATGCAATCGGCGCACCAGCTCGCGCAGTTTGGCGCCTCCCTGTATGTAGCGGACCTGGTCGGGGTCTCGATCACCCGCGAGCTGGGGCCTCTGATCACCGCCATTCTCGTCGCCGGCCGCTGCGGCTCGGCGATCACCGCCGAGATCGGCAGCATGAAGGTGGCCGAAGAGCTCGACGCGCTGGCGGTGATGGCGCTCAATCCCGTCGGATTCCTGGTGGTGCCCCGCACCCTGGCGCTGGTGATCACCTTGCCCTGCCTGACCGTCATCGCGGACCTGCTTGGGATTCTCGGCGGCGTCATCCTCGCCGTTTCGACCCTGGGGATTCCCTGGATCGCCTATTACAATGAAACCGTCACCGCCCTGGTGCTGGCCGATTTTCTCACCGGCCTCTTCAAGAGTCTGATCTTCGCACTGGTCATCGTACTCATCGGCTCCTATCAGGGCTTCAACGTCTCCGGCGGAGCCGAGGGCGTCGGCAAGGCGACAACCGCCTCGGTGGTGACCTCGATCTTCCTCATCATTCTCGCTGATTTGCTCTTCACCGCCCTCTTTTATTCCACCTTTTAGGATGCGGCGCCGCTGCGCCCGGGACGGTCATTTTTTTAATTGATTATTTCCTTGTGATATGCTACTTTAGCACGCATTGAATCGCCCCGTACCCTGTCCATCGTCTTTGGTCCCGGGATCTTGCCGCCTGTTGCGCTCCCGGTCATGCCCATTACCAGCAGAGGAGAACCACATGTCCGACGCCAAAAAGTTCAAGCCGTTCATCCCTTCTGATGCAAAAATGTCCGAATTCACCCTGCGGTCGCTGATCATCGGTCTGATCATGTGCGTGGTTCTCGGGGCGGCGAATGCCTACCTGGGCCTGAAGGCCGGCATGACCATTGCCGCGACCTATCCCGCGGCCGTCATCGGCATGGCCGTGCTGCGGCTCTTCCGCAAGAAGGGCACGATGCTCGAGCAGAATTTTGCGAGAACGGTGGGTTCGATCGGCGAATCGGTCGCGGCCGGCGCCATCTTTACCCTTCCCGCCTTTTATATTGCCGGCCTCTGGCGGCCGTTTTTTTCCAACGCCAATTATCTGACCGCGACGATCATTCTCATCATCGGCGGCGTGCTCGGCATCATGTTCGTCGCCCTGCTGCGCCGGGTGATGGTCGAGGATGAAAGCCTGCCCTATCCCGAGTCGGTCGCCGCGGCGGAGATCCACAAGGCCGGCAGCGCCTCGGGAACCGGATCCAAATTCCTGTTCAGCGCGATGTTGGGAGGTGCGCTGGTCAAAATGCTGGCGGAATTCAAGTTGTTCGCTGAAACCTGGGAGCATTTTGTCGCCTTTGCGCGCAAGACCATCACCGGCACGGCGATCCCCGGCGAGGGCGGGATTCTGCTCAGCTCGCCCGGGATCAGCCCGGCCTATATGGGCGTCGGCTATATCATCGGGCCCAAGCTCGGCGCCCTGAACTTCTCCGGCGGCCTGCTGGCCTGGGGGCTGCTGACGCCGATCATCCTTTACTTCCTTACCCCCTCGTTCACGCCCGAATTCCTCACCAGCTGGGCGAATTATCTGATGGGCCTCGATTCCACGCTGACCGGCTCGGCTGCTACGGCCAAGGTGAGCGATCCTGTCTTCCAGTCGTACGCGATCTGGCGCTATATTGTCAAGCCGATCGCCATCGGCGGCATGCTGATGGCGGCCTGCTTCACCCTCTTCAAGATGCGCAAGAGTCTGGTGGCCGGCATCGGCCGCTCGATCAGCGATGTCAAAAAAGCGGCCTCGGGCAGCGCGGTGGAGTACGAGCGCACCGAAAAGGATCTCAAGTTTTCGTGGATCGTCATCGGGATCCTCTGCGCCGCTGTGGTTACCTTTATCGTCACCAAGTTCATCTTCGGCACCAGCCTGCTCATCGCCCTGGTGGCGGCCACGGTGCTGATCATCCTCGCCTTTTTCTTTGCCGCCATCTCCGGCTATCTCGTCGGCATCATGGGCTCCAGCAATAATCCCATCAGCGGTCTGACCCTGACCGCTCTGGTGGTCACCGCCCTGATCCTGGTGGCCATTGGTGTCGGCAAGAGCAATGCCGGTGTGGCCGCGGTGCTGGGTGTGGCCGCGATCGTCTGCGTCGGAGCTGCGGTCGCCGGCGAGATGCTGCAGGACCTCAAGGCCGGGCATATTCTCGGTGGTACCCCATGGAAGATGCAGATCGGCAACCTCATCGGCGTCGTTGTGGCCGGTCTGGTGATGTTCGGCGTCCTCCATTTCCTCAATCAGGCCGACATTGCCCAGGGAATCAAGGAGGGCTATGATGGCGGCTTCGGCAGCCCGAAGCTCTCGGCGCCCCAGGCGGGATTGATGGCGATGCTGGCCAAGGGGATCGTCGGCGGACAGATGTCCTGGCCGCTGATCATCTGCGGCATGCTCATGGGAGTTGCCTTCATCCTCATGCAGGTGCGCAGCCCGATGCTGGTCGCGGTCGGGATGTACCTGCCCCTGGAAACCACCTTTGCGATCTTTGTCGGCGGCGTGGTCAAGGGGATCGTCGATATGGTCGCGGAGCGGCGGAAATTCAACGCCGCGCAAAAGGCGCGGGTCGAGAATATCGGCATCCTTCTCGCCGCCGGCTTTATCGCCGGGGAGGCGCTCACCGGACTGGCCTTTGCGCCCTTCAAGATCGCCCAGATCAATCTGTGGCGGATCTTTGACAAGGCCCCGATCTCGATCGGCCTGGTGGTCTTGCTGCTCATTTCCCTGATTCTGATTCTGGTGCCGGTCCGCAACGCCGGCAAGGCGGATGAGCCCGCGCCGCCCTCCGTATCGATGTAGACGCGGTGTGATCGCGAAAGACGGAAGCCCTGCTTCCGTCTTTTTTTTTCACCGGGGCTGGCTGGCGCTCCGCCGCGTGGTACGCAAAAGGCCTTGAATTCTAACTTCCTGCATCGTACATTTGAGCAATGCCCGAGCCCGTCATCGAAATACGTGGTCTGCACACGCGCTATGGCCGCCAGGAGGTCATCAAGGGGATCGATCTCGACATTTATCCCAACGAGACCCTGGTGATCCTTGGCCGCTCCGGCTGCGGCAAGAGCACCCTGCTGCGCCACATCATCGGCCTGCAGCGCCCCGACCGCGGCCGGATCCTGATGAAGGGGGTGGATATGGCGGCGGCGGATGAGGCGGCGGCCGGCCAGGTCCGCAAACGCATCGGCGTGCTCTTTCAGGGGGCGGCGCTCTTCAATTCCATGAGCGTCAGCGAAAATGTCGCGCTGCCGCTGCGAGAGCATACCCGGCTCGAGCCCTCCACCATCCAGATCATGACCCGGCTGAAACTGGAGATGGTCGGACTCTCCGGATTCGACCAGTTTATGCCGGCGCAGCTTTCGGGCGGCATGAAAAAACGCGCCGGGCTGGCACGCGCCCTGGCGATGGACCCCGATATCCTCCTCTGCGACGAACCCTCCGCCGGCCTCGACCCGATCGTCGCCGCCGGCATCGATGCCCTCATCCGCAAGCTGCAGCAGGCCTTCCGCATGACCATCGTCGTCGTCACCCACGAACTCGAATCGGTCTGGCTCATCGCCGACCGCATCGCCTTGATGCACGAGGGCCGCTTCCTCTTCGTCGGCGACCAGGCGGCCTTCAAGGCATCGACCATTCCGGAGGTGCGCCAGTTTCTCGAACGCCAGCCCGATGCCGGCGAGCCCGACGGCCGCAAATACCTCGCCTCCCTCGTGGGGGAAGCAGTATGAACCTGTGTGATAAGGAGCAGGATGGAGTATCATAAAAGTGAACTCAAGGCAGGCCTCTTTATCGCCATCAGCCTGCTGCTCTTCTTTGCCTTTCTCTTCGCGATCAAGGGCGTCAGCGGGTGGGAGCGCAAGGAATTCTACCGCGCCCGCTTTGCCTATGTCGGCGGCATCGAGCCGGGTTCGACGGTGCGGCTGGCCGGGGTGCCGGTCGGCAAGGTCAGCGGCCATCGGGTCCTGCCCGGGGAAGAGCCGCCGGTCGAGCTGACCCTCGAACTCGACCACGGCACCCCCATCCGCCGCGACAGCTACGCCTACATCACCTCCATCGGCCTTCTCGGCGCCTTCTATGTCGAGATCGCCCCCGGCACGGGCGGCGCCCCGCTGCTCACCTCGGGGGCGCTCATCCCCAGCCGCGAGGTCTCCAGTTTTGCCCAGATGTCAGGACCGATCGGCGGCGCGACCACCGAGGCGACGGAGCTGCTGCGCCGCCTTAATGATCTGCTCAACGACGGTAACCGGGCCAACCTCGCCGCCCTGATCACCAACCTCAATGCCATGACCGCACAGAACAGCAGCGAGCTGCGCACCCTTTTAGGCAACCTCAACGAGCTGACCGCCGCACTCAACACCACCGTGCAGAATGTCAACGGCCTGCTCGCGGCCAACGATACCACCCTGCAGCACACCATGGCCAACGCCGAGCAGCTCGTCGGCGAGGTCGGCCGGCTTACCACACAGGTCAATGCCACCCTGGGCGACCTCGATCATCTCGTCGTGCAGAACCGCGACAGCTATCGCGAGACCATGGAGAACATGCGCACCCTGAGCCGGAACCTGACCGAGTTCACCCAGACGATCAAGGAACAGCCCTGGAATCTGGTGCGCAAGAATTATCCCGCCGAACGCCAATTGCCCAAGGAGTGACCCATGCGCAACGCCCTTATATTGGCTGCCCTGGCCCTGTGCTGTGGCTGCGGCCGGGTGCCCCAGGTGCATTATTACGATCTCGTCCTCGATGCGCCGGCGCCGGCTGCGGCGCCGCAGCCGGCAACGCTGTGGGTGCAGCCCTTCAGTGCCCTGCCGCCGAGCGAGCAGGACCGCATGGTCTACCGCGATAGCGTCAGCGAGATCCAGTTCGACGCCTACCGCCGCTGGATCGCCGCACCGCCGGAACTGCTGCGCGAACGCCTGGTCGCCTGGCTGCGCGCCTCCGGCCGTTTCAGCGCCGTGGTCACAGCCCTGCCGCGCCGGGAAGCGTGTACCACCCTCGCGGTGCAGCTGGTCCGCTTCGAAGAGACGGCCGAATCCGGCCAGCGCGAGGCAGTGACGCGGTTCTGGTATGAGCTGACGGATGCAGAGGGGGGGCGGTTGGGCTCGGGCTATATCGAAGGGCGGGCGGTGATCCCGCCCGGTAGTGCGGCAGCCCTGATCGCGGCGATGCGCGATTCGGCCGCCAGGGCTTTTGCGCAGCTGCTGGAGCGGCTCTGAGCCGCCTTCGCCCTTGCTCTTGTTCCCACCCAGCGCCGCAGCGCGCATAAAAAAAAGCCGCCGGGCTTTACGCCGGGCGGCTTTTTTTTGCTGAAGAGGGAACTACTTGGTCACCAGCGAGGCCACCATCTTGTCGAAGGCGGTCTGGAAGGCGCTCTTCATCGGCTGATAGGTATTGACAATGACGCGGAAGAACTTGTCGTTCTTGACGAAGAAGTAGACGCGGCTCGTGATGTCCTTGCCGCCGGCATAGTTCAGCCAGGTCGCCGGGACGCCATCGACGGTGGCGGTGCCACGGCCGCTCTCCTTGAACTTGGCGGCATTCTGCGCGACGAGTTTGTCGAGGGTCAGTTTCTGGGCCGGCCGGACATCGATGTAGATGCCGCTGTCCTTGCGGTAGCCGTAAATGGTCAGAGCGAATTGCACCGGATCCTTGACGGTAGCCGGCGAAGGCTGGAAATTGACGGGATAGGAGATCTTGAGAAAGTTGTTCTCAAAAACGTCGAATTCCTCGGCCGGGAGGGCCGGATCGACACCCGGCGCCTGGACCTGCGCCACGGGCAGGTGGAGGCTGGCCAGGACGGTGTCGAGAGCCGCTTTGTTGCCCTCGTACATCTTGTTAAAGCCCTCATAGATGACCGTATAGAGCATGGAATCCTTGATGGCGACGACCTCGTCACCGCTGATGATGTTCTTGCCGTCAAGCGCGCCGCGGTAATGGAGCAGCTTGCCATTGAGGTCGGCGAGCTTTTTATCGACCGGGGCCGTGACGTCGAAACCGGAGGAGGTCAGATCGCTGTTGACGCTGCGGATG
>CAYTCI010000063.1:0-24883 GCA_964436305.1 uncultured Cytophagia bacterium
CCGCCGCCTCGCGAATCTGGTGGAGGGTACCCAGCTGGGGCTCGAGGAAGCCGAGTGGCGTGCTTTTTGCGCCCGGCTCGAACGGGTGCTTGCGCCGGCCGCAGAAGAGACCGAGGCCATCAGGATCCATATCGACGGCGCCGCCCGCGGCAATCCCGGTCCGGCAGCCTACGGTGTGATTCTGACCGACAGCGCCGGGCTGACCCTGCATGAAGAGGGTAACCGGATCGGCCAGACCACCAACAATGTCGCCGAATACCGCGCCCTGATCCGCGCCCTCGAGATCGCACAAACCCTCGATGCCCGCTCCCTGCAGATTCGCAGTGACAGCGAGCTGCTGGTGCGGCAGATGAATGGCCTCTACCGTGTCAAGCACGAACAGCTGCTGCCGCTCTACCTGCAGGCACGCGAACTCTGCCGTCATTTTACCGCAGTGGAGATCCTGCATGTGCCGCGCAACCAGAACCGCCGTGCCGACCACCTGGCCAATCTGGCGCTCGACACCCCGGAGTCCGGGCAATAAACCTTCCATCCATGCGCCGCCTGCCCGCTGCGGCCTGGCTTTTCCCGTATTGAATCATGACCTGGATTGTAAAGATGGAACCCAAAAAACTCAAGGCAAGACTGGAACTCGAAGACGGCTCGGTCTTTCACGGCTTTTCCTTTGCCGCGCAGCGCTCGATCGCCGGCGAGGTGGTCTTCAATACCAGCATGGTCGGCTATCCCGAGAGCCTCACCGACCCCTCTTATCACGGCCAGATTCTCGTCCTGACCTATCCCCTGGTCGGCAACTATGGCGTGCCCGGCAGCTCGATCGTCGATGGACTCGAACAGAACTTTGAATCGGATCGCATCCATATCCAGGGGCTGATCGTCTCGGAGTACTCTTTCGATTACAGCCACTGGAATGCCCGCTGCAGCCTGGGCGAATGGCTGAGCGCGAGCCAGATCCCGGCCCTCTACGGCATCGACACCCGGGCCCTGACCAAACGGCTGCGCGACGAGGGCACCATGCTCGGCCGTATCGTCTTCTTTGCCGAGGAGCAGAACTTTTACGATCCCAACAAGACCAACCTGGTCGCCGAGGTGAGCACGAACGCCGTGCGCGAGTATGGCACGGGCGACAAGACCGTGGTCCTGGTCGACTGCGGCGCCAAATACAACATCATCCGCAGCCTCACCCGCCTCGGGCTCAGGGTGCGTGTGGTGCCCTGGAACCATGATTTCAGCGAGGAGCCCTTCGATGGCGTGATGATCTCCAACGGGCCCGGCGATCCCAAGAGCTGCGTCGAGACCGTCCAGATCATCCGCAAGGTGATGGCGATGAACCGGCCCCTCTTCGGCATCTGTATGGGCAACCAGATCCTCGCCCTGGCGGCCGGGGCCGATACCTACAAACTCAAGTTCGGCCACCGCAGCCAGAACCAGCCCTGCGTCGAGGTGGGCACCAAACGCTGCTATATCACCTCGCAGAACCACGGCTTCGCCGTCGACGGCCGCACCCTGCCATCCGGCTGGGAACCCTGGTTCATCAATGCCAACGATGGCACCAACGAGGGGATTCGCCACACCGCCAAACCATTCATGAGCGTGCAGTTCCATCCCGAGGCAGCGCCCGGGCCGGTCGACACGATGCTGCTGTTCGAAGATTTTAGCAGGATGCTATAATGGCTGAAAAAGTGATCATTCTGGGGAGTTCCGCCCTCAAGATCGGCGAGGCGGGTGAATTCGATTATTCCGGCAGTCAGGCGATCAAGGCCCTCAAGGAGGAGGGGATTCGCACCATCCTGGTCAATCCCAATATCGCCACCATCCAGACCTCCGAGCATCTGGCCGACGAGGTCTATTTCCTGCCGGTGACGCCCTGGTTTGTCGAACAGGTGATCAAGAAGGAAAAACCCGACGGGATCCTGCTGGGTTTTGGCGGCCAGACCGCGCTCAACTGCGGCGTGGCGCTGGAGCGCGAGGGGGTGCTGCGCCGTTATGGCGTCGCGGTACTGGGCACCCCGGTCGAGGCGATCATGAACACCGAGGACCGCGACCTTTTCACCGCCAAGTTGCGCCAGATCGACGTCAAGACGCCGCGCAGCCAGGCGGTCACCTCGGTCGATGAGGCGGTGCGGGTGGCGGGCGAGATCGGCTACCCGGTGATGATCCGCATTGCCTATGCCCTCGGCGGCCTCGGCTCGGGTATCTGCCGCAGCGTCGAGGAGGTGCGCGAACGGGCGCAGAAGGCCTTCTCCTACACCCGGCAAATCCTGGTCGAGGAGTACCTGCTTGGCTGGAAGGAGATCGAGTACGAGATCGTCCGCGACCAGTACGACAACTGCCTCTCGGTCTGCAATATGGAAAACTTCGATCCGATGGGCATCCATACCGGCGAGAGCATCGTCGTCGCCCCGAGCCAGACCCTGACCAGCCGCGAGTACCACATGCTGCGCGAGATCGCCATCCGCACGGTGCGCCATCTTGGCATCATCGGCGAATGCAATATCCAGTATGCCCTCGAGCCTGGCTCCGAGGATTACCGGGTCATCGAGATCAACGCGCGCCTGTCACGCAGCTCCGCCCTTGCCTCCAAGGCCACCGGCTACCCCCTGGCCGCAGTCGCCGCCAGGCTGGCCCTCGGCCACAGTCTCATCGATCTGCCCAATTCGGTCACCCGCGTCACCAAGGCGAGCTTCGAGCCCGCCCTCGATTATGTCGTGGTCAAGATCCCGCGCTGGGATCTCAAAAAGTTCCGCCAGGTCTCCAAGAAACTCGGCTCGGCGATGAAATCGGTGGGCGAGATCATGGCCATCGGCCGCAAGTTCGAGGAGGCCTTGCAAAAGGGGCTGCGCATGCTCGAGATCGGCTTCGACGGCGTGCTCCTCAACCGGCCCTTCGAGATCGGGGATCTGCGCGAGGAACTGGCGGCACCGACCGACCTGCGTATCTTCGCCATCCCCCAGGCGATGGAAGAGGGGATGAGCATCGATGAGATCCACGCCCTCACCCATATCGACCGCTGGTTCCTCTTCAAGATCGCCAATATTGTCGCGATGAAAAAACGCCTCGCCGAGGTCGGCGAGCAGCGCTGTCCGCGCGACATCCTGCTCGAGGCCAAGCAGCTTGGTTTTTCCGATGCCCAGATCGGCCGGGCCCTCGGCCAGAGCGAAGAGGCGACCCGGACGCTGCGCAAGGCCTACGGAATGGCCCCCTGTGTCAAGCAAATCGATACCCTCGCAGCCGAATATCCGGCGCAGACCAACTACCTCTACCTGACCTATAACGGTCAGGAGGATGACGTCACCTTCAATGCCCGCAATGCCGTGATGGTGCTCGGGAGCGGCGCTTACCGCATCGGCAGTTCGGTCGAGTTCGACTGGTGCTGTGTCAATTCGGTCATGACCCTCAAGCAGCTCAACTACCAGACCATCATGGTCAACTATAATCCCGAGACGGTCAGCACCGACTATGATGTTTGCGACAAGCTCTATTTCGACGAGCTCAGTTTTGAGGCGGTCAGCGACATTTACGAGAAGGAAAAGCCGTTGGGGATCATCATCTCGATGGGTGGACAGATCCCCAATACCCTGGCGCTGCGCCTGCATCAGGCCGGCATCCGCGTGCTCGGCACCTCGGCGATGAGCATCGACAGCGCCGAGGACCGCCACAAATTCTCAAAGCTGCTCGACGAGCTCCACATCGATCAGCCCGCGTGGGCGGAGTTGACCTCCATCGAACGGGCGATCGCCTTTGCTGCTGAAGTCGGCTATCCTGTGCTGGTGCGCCCCTCGTATGTGCTCAGCGGGGCGGCGATGAGCGTCGCCTCCACCGACGCCGAACTTGAACGCTTCCTCAACAAGGCGGCGGACATCTCCGCCGACCACCCGGTGGTCATCTCCAAGTTCATCGAGAACGCCAAGGAGATCGAACTCGATGCGGTGGGGCAGGAGGGTGAACTGCTGGTCTATGCCATCAGCGAACATGTCGAGAATGCCGGCGTCCATTCCGGCGACGCCACCATCGTCCTGCCGCCGCAGCGGACCTTCCTCGAGACGACGCGGCGGGTCAAAAAGATCGCGCGCGAGATCGCGGCGGCGCTCAAGATCAACGGCCCCTTTAATATCCAGTTCGTCGCCAGGGACAACGAGGTCAAGGTGATCGAATGCAACCTGCGCGCCTCGCGCAGCTTTCCCTTTGTCTCCAAGATCTTTGACATCAATTTCATCGATGTGGCCACGCGGGTGATCATGGGGCATCACCCGCCCAAAATCGATCGCTCCGCCTTTGACCTGGAGTATGTCGGCGTCAAGGCGCCGCAATTCTCCTTCACCCGCCTCAGCGGCGCCGATCCGACCGTCGGTGTCGAGATGGCCTCCACCGGCGAAGTGGCCTGCCTGGGCGACGATTTCGACGAGGCCTTTCTCCTCTCGCTGCTCTCGGTGGGCTATCGTCTGCCCATCCGCAATGTGCTGCTCTCGACCGGCCCGATCGAGAGCAAGGTCGAATTCCTGGGTGCCACCCGCAAACTGCAGGAGATGGGGATCCAGTTCTTCGCCACTGGCGGCACGGCGCGCTTTATGCAGGAGAACGGCATCCCGGCCATGACCCTGCACTGGCCGCTCTCGGAGAAGAAACCGGGTGTCCTCGACTATATCAGCGAACGCAAGATCGATCTGGTCATCAATATCCCGAAGAATTTCCAGGAAGAGGAGTTGACCAACGATTATATGATCCGCCGCGCAGCGGTCGATTTCGCCATCCCGCTCTTCACCAACATGCAGCTGGCGCGGCGTTTCGTCGAGGCCCTCAGCCGCAAGCCGCTCAAGGAACTGCAGATCAAGAGCTGGCGCGAGTATCTGCATTAGCTGTGCCTGCCGGCACAAGCCGGTGAAAAATAGCTTGCGCAGAAGGATATAATTGTCTAAAATTCGCAGCAAATTATCTCTTCAGGAGGAGAAGGCTATGGGCGGTGTGCAGCGAATCATGACAGTCGTGCTGATCGGACTGGTCACCAATCTCTGGGCGCTCCAGGAGGCCCCGGTCCAGCGGACGCTGGCGGTGCTCGATTTTGAGAACAACAGCCTCAAGAACAAGGCGGAGCTGGATCCGCTGTGCAAGGGGCTCTCTGACATGTTCATCACCGAGCTGAGCAAGGTCCAGGCCTTTCAGATCGTCGAACGCGCCAATTTGCAGAAGATCCTTGAGGAGATGAAACTGGGCCAATCTGGCATGATCGAGTCCTCCGCCGCACAGGAGGTTGGCAAGATGCTGGGGGCGCAAAATCTCATCCTCGGCTCCTTCATGATGATGCTCGACGGCAAGTTGCGAATCGATGCCCGCCTGGTCGAGGTCGAGAGCGGCAAGACCCTGATGGCCGAGGAGGAGACCGGCTCCCCCAACGATCTCTCGAAGATGGTGGCCAATCTGGTCGGCAAGAACATCCGCAGCATGAACATCAGGCTCTCCGGCGCGGAGAGCCAGGCCCTGCGGGAAGCGGACAACAAGTCGTTCGATGCGGCGCTGCTTTTCGCGCGCGGCATCGATTTTGAAGAGAAGGGCAACCTGGCCGAGGCGCGCCGCTGTTATCTGCAGGCGCTCAAGCTCAATCCCAAATTTCGCCGCGCCCGTGCCCGCCTGCTCGCCTTGCGCAAGGGCAACTAGAGCAGCAGCCGCACCCCAACTATCGGAGAGGCATCTATGGTTCGACACCGTTATCTCGCCGGCGGGATCCTGGTCCTGCTCTTCGCCCTGCTGCAGCAGCAGGGATGCGCCCCCTCCCGGCAAAACCTTGGGCATGAGCTGATCGAACGCGGCGAATATGCCCAGGCTGTGCGGCCCCTCAAGATGGCGATCGCCGAGAACTATACCGACATCGAGTCGATCCGCGATATGGGCATCGCCATGTATCATGCCGGCAAGCTCAAACTGGCCCGCGGCTTCCTCCGCCTGGCCCTCAGCCGCTCGCCCCGCGATCTTGCCGCTCTCTATTACCTCGGCCTGGTCTATGAAGCCGGCGGAGAGATCGCTCCGGCCCTGCAACAGTATACCCTCTACACTCAGCTCAACCCCTCCGGCCCGCTGAGCCGTGTCGTCCGCGGGCGGCTGCAGACTCTGCTCCGCCAGCAGATGGCCGACCAGATCAAGAGCCTGCTCGCCCAGGAGAGCGCCATGGAGGCGACTCCCGCCCCCGAGAACGCCATCGCGGTGCTCTATTTCACCAACCTCTCCAATAATCCCGAATACCTCCCCCTGCAAAAGGGTCTGGCCGAGATGATCATCACCGATCTCGCCCAGGTCCGCAGCCTGCAGGTGGTCGAGCGGGCGCGCATCCAGATGCTTATGGATGAGATGGGGCTGGGCCAATCCGGCCTGGTCAAGGAGGAGACCGCGCCGCGGATGGGCAAGCTGCTCAGCGTGCGCCGGGTGGTGCAGGGCGCCTTCGCCGGGGCCGAGCAGAACAATCTGCAAATCGATGCGGCGCTGGCGACGCTCGGAGTGGCGGCCGCCGCGCCGGCGGACAAGATCGCTGGCCCCCTCGACGACTTTTACCAGCTGCAGAAAGATCTGGTCTTCAACCTGATCGACGTCATGGGACTGAAACTCTCCCGTGATGAACGCGAGGCCATCCAGCGTATTCCCACCAAAAATCTCACCGCTTTCATGGCCTGGTGCCGGGGGCTGGACAAGGAGGACCAGGGACAATGGCAGCGGGCGGGCGAGGAGTACCACCGCGCCCTCGAGGCCGATCCCGGTTTCTCCGCCGCCCAGCGCGCCGTGGAGCGCACCGAGGCCCTGACCGCCTACACCCCGCGGCCGGTGATGGCCGCCCCTTCGCTCCTCGCCGCGGCAACGCCGCGCAAGACCGAGGAGAAATCGGGGATCCGGCGGCCGGCCCCGCGACCGGTTGAGACCCCGGCAGTGGCAGTGGAGCCGCTGCCGACCATCGACCTGCTCAATCGCGCCGCCACCCAGGTCACCCCTGGCTTTATGCCCGGTCTGGAATCGCGCAAACCGACGACCGAAACGGGTTCGATCGGCATCGGCACCGGCTTCCCGATCAGTGTCCATATCCAGTTGCCCGTCAAACCATGAATCGCAGCCATGCTTGCAGCAAGGAACGCCCTATGATCCCGCAACGACGTGCATCCCTGCCCTGCCTTCTTCTCATCCTGCTCTGCGCCGCTTCCTCCCGGCTGGCGGCCCAGCCCGCCATGCTGCAGCGCGCCAGAGAGGGCACGGCCACCGCCGGTGGTGTCTTTCAGCTGTGGAAGGTGGAGGAGGACCAGGCGCGGCAGATCGCCCTCCCGGTCACCTTCCAGTACCCGGTCAGCGAGCAAATGCAGCTCTCGATGGCTATGGGTCCCGCCTTCAGCACGGTGGAAAGCTCCGGCAGTGCCAATCTGAACGGCTTCTCGGATACCCGCTTCAGCGGCAGCTACCTCTTCAGGAACGAAAAACTGCTCGCCACCTTCGGCCTCAACCTCCCGAGCGGCAAGTCCGCCCTCACCAGCGAGGAGCTGATGGTGGCCAACATCCTCGCCCTGCATGCCTTTGATTTCACCTCGCCGATCCTCGGCCAGGGACTGGACGTCAGCGCGGGGATGGTCAGCGCCTTTCCGGTCTCCGGCATGGTCGCCGGGCTGGGCGCCGGTTTCCTGCTGCGCGGCGCCTTTGAGCCCTACGAGAACGGCGGGGACCGCTACAATCCCGGCGAGGAGATCACCCTTTCGGCCTCGCTGGATTATCCCCTGGGCCACCGGCAAAAGCTGATGTTCGATGCCGGCTATACCCTCTATACCGCCGACAAGGTGGGCGGCGACAAGGTCTTTCAGGCGGGCAACCGCCTCACCCTCCAGGCCATGGCCTGGTTTCCCGGCGCAAACGCCGGACTGCTCCTGCTGCTGCGCGACCGCATCCGCGCCAAAAACAGCTTCAGCAGCGGCACGGATCTCATCCCCGAACGGCAGAACAGCAACGGCAACGAATTCGAGGCCTCCGCAACCGTCACCCTGCCGCGTGGTGACTATACAACCCTGCGTGGCGTGGTCGAGGGCAGGCTTTACAGCAACAATGCCTACGAGATCGGCGGCGCCACCATCGGCGGCTTCGGCGCCGGACTGAGCAAAACCTTCACGCCGCATGTTTCGCTGGAGCTGGATGCCCGGCTCTATTTCGGATCGCTCAAGACCGAGATCAATTCGGTCAATCTCACCGGTCTCAAAACGACCGGCGGCCTCAAATTCCGCCTTTGATCCTGTCGAGGAGTGATGCCCCATGGTTCACGCGTTCATTAAACCTTCCGTCCGCCTCCTCCTGGCGGCTGCTCTGCTGCTCACCCTCGGCGGCTGTGGCCGGCAGAGCACCCAGCCCGATGGCTGGCATACCCTGCGCCTCCATCTCCGCTACGGCCAGCCCTCCGGTTCGCCCTCCTTTGTCGCTTCCTTGAACCAGCGGCCGGGCTCACTCGCCAAAACGGCCCGGATGGTCGAGGATCAGGTCCTGTTGCTGCATTGTGATGATGCCACGCCCTCGCTGGCAGCGGACGCGACCGATTACCACAACGACTTTTCCCTCTTCAGCATCAAACGGGATTCCTCCGCCTCGGCCGCGCTCAAGCAAGCCCTGATCCTCGACGGCGCCACCGGCTACGGTCTTTCCCATTCCTATGGCACCGAGGCCGCCGAACTCAATGGCACCCGGGGCTTTGAGCTCTCGTTCCGCGTGCGGCTGGCCGGTCCGGCCACCTCCCGCGAGCAGCGCATCTTTGACCGCCATGACCCTACCGGCGGTTTCACCATCGGCACCATCATCCCCGCCGGCACCACGGGCTATGGCCAGCGCATCTATTTCCGCATCAAGCAGGAGGGCAGCGAAACGACCCTGGTCGGCAAGACCACGCTGGCACTGGACCAATGGTACAAAATCACCGCCCGCTATGACCTCAAGGCAATGACCCTTCTGATCGACGACAAAGCCGATACCGCCCGCACGGCCACCGGCGCCGTCTCCCCCTCGAGCCGTGCCACGGTCCTCGGCGCCGGCTGGAACGGCGACGCCATCGGCTATTACTTCAAGGGGCGCCTGGATGAGATCACCCTCAAGACCACGGTCGAGTATGAGGATCTGGACCGGGTCCAGCTGGCCGTTCTCGACTTTTCCGGCTATGCCAGCGAGGAGTCGTTCTACCGCTCCGAGGCCTGGGAACACTATTCCCTGGCCATGAACGCGATGACCGCTGATACGACCTTTGTGCCGACCTGGGATCAGTACGCCAAACTCTGGCAAACCTACTTCAAGATCGTGTCCGAACAGAACCTGTTGGTGGATGGAGCTTTTGCGACCGGAACGGTGCGGGGCGTCGAGGGGATGAATGCGGTGGTAGTGGCCGGCATCAAGGACGGCGTGATGAAATGGTACGGCGAGGCGCTGGTACTCGCGACCGGCGATGGGGTGACCGATGTCTGGGTGCCCTTCTATGGCTATGAAGGCGGCCCCGACTGATCTGCTGACAGCCGCTGCCGCAGGATCCTGGCCAGATCGCCGGCGGCACGGCTGCGATGCATTCCCTCCAGCTTGCCGGAGGCCTGCGCCCTCGCGAGGCGTTCGTCCTCCGGCACATCTCCCCAATCCTGCAGCGTAATTCCCAGTACCACCTTGACCACCTCGACCATGGCCTGCACCCGCCGCCGCTCCAGATCCGGCTGAACGCGGTTGATGATGATTCGCGGCTGGAAGGCCACCCAGCCGCCGGCGATCACGGCGGCCAGATGGGGATTGGCCTCCTGCAGCCCTTCGGCGAAGGCGGGCAGTGTGGTCAACCGCTCCGGATGGGTGAGATCACCCAGACGGCTGATCCGCGCGAAGAGGTCCGGCCAATGGCGGGCTTGATGCTGGATCTTGCGCAAAAAACCGTAGCGGATGAACTGGTAGCTCTCCAGCAGCGACGAATTGGGGATGCGGGCGATCACGAGGGGCTGGTCGGCGGCGAGAAAAAGGTCCAGATGGCGGTAGCTGGCCCCCTGGCCGCAATCAATGATCACCTCGTCGGCCTGCAGTTTGCGCAGATGCAGGAGGAGTTTTTGTTTGGCGGCCAGGGCCAGGTGGGGATGGTCGGCCAGTGCAGGAGAACCGGAGATGAAAGAGAGATTTTGCGGGCCGGCCGGCTGCGGCAAGCGATTGATGTCCTCTCCGCGATCCTGCAGAAAGCGCCGCAGGCGTGCTTCGTTCTCCGCCAGGGTGCTGCGGCCGTACAGACCGGCAGCGGACAGATCGCTGTCGAGCAGGATGGTACGGCGGCCGGCTTCCGCCAGCGCCATGGCCAACAGCCAGCTCAGGGCGGTGACGCCGCTGCCGCGATGACCGGAGCCGAGGGCGAAGAGGCGCGGACCCCGCACTGCGGCAGGGAGGGCGCTGGCGAGTAACAAATCGAGATCGATGGCGGCAAATTCGGCAGACATACGCTTTCCTCATAGGGTCCTGGCCGGGCACTGCAAGAGACAAGCCAGAAATGCGCTGTTTGCCGAAAAAATGAGTCAGCAAAAACAATAAGTTAAATTATTATCCCGTCCTCGATTCACCGCAACCGGGCGACGCCGTCATTATTTCGCGACAGGTGTCCCCGCTGCGTGACGCGTACCACCCACCCCCCATTTAACCTGGCATTCCATGGCCGGCGCCGGCTATTGCTGCAACGATTCGGCCTGCTTGAGATGGTCGACTTCCGTCCCCATCACACTGTGCGGGATGGCGAAGGCGATCAGGGTGACCAGGGCTGCAACCAGCACCCAGACGCGCGCCCGCTGCGGATGGCGCAGCTGCAAGGCGGCGATCATCCAGACCACCAGAGCGATCAGGGTTTTGTTATCCGTCAGATCGGTGCCGAAGGGAATGCCCGTCCACCAGGCGCCAAAGGCGGCATGCTGCACCAGCGGACCGAGCACCAGGCCGCCAACGAACAGCAGACCGAGCGTCCAGAGCACCAGCCGCTCCAGCTGGACCCCCTTTTTCAAGGCCTCGAGGCCACCCCGGGTTGAGAGCAGCATCGCCATGAACATCACCAGAATGTGCGGGATGAGCACTCCGGCCGGAACCGGGTAGCGGAAGCGGGTGACGACCACCCCCTGGGCCGGCAGACGCTGGGTCGATCCTCCCTGGCTGTACTCTATATAATACTGCACCTTGCCACCAGTAGGCTGCTCCGGCAATTCGGCGCTGAACCGGCTCTGGCCCATCACCATCGGCCGGGCGCTCCAGGCGTCGTTGGAGTTGAGCCGGCGAAAAAAGAGCGTCGCCTGACCGGAACCACTCCCGGCTGGCAGGGTCACCTGGTGGTTTTCGCCAATAATGTGTGCACACGGCAATCTGTAGGAACGTGTCCGGCCATCGAGGAGATAGGACCCGCGAACCGGGTGGGTCGGGCCGGTAAGCCGCTGATAGATGGCGGAGAAAAGCGTGATGACGACTGCCAGGAACCACAGGAGCGATGAACGCTTCATGTCAGCCTCGATGGTATGAAGTGAATGGAATTCGGCATTTTCAAAAACAGGGGAGGTCCCGATCTTATTCCCGCCGGGTCGGCGCCGGATTTTGCCGGGTGCCCGGCGATGCAAAAGGGTTGAAAATGAGTTTTGAAAGCCTTACATTAACGCAAGCGGAGGTGCCCACTCCGCATGGACCCCTTCTCCTATTATGAGGAACCTATGATCATCCGACGCTTTTCCCTGATGGCGCTCCTGCTGGCCGGATTGCTCAGCGCGTGCCGGACCTCGCGGACCTTCGACACCGGCATCGCCTTCGTCAAGATCCCCGGCGGCGAGTACTCCATGGGCGATACCTTTGGCGACGGTGACAGCGACGAGCAGCCGGTCTATCTCGCGAAAGTCAAGACCTTCTATCTCGGCCAAAGCGAGGTGACAGTCGCCCAGTTCCGCCACTTCGTCGAGGCGACGGGCTATCAGACCGAGGCGGAGAAGGAGGGCAGCGGCTGGGCCTGGAACGGCAACAAGATCGATCGCATCGCCGGCGCCAGCTGGCGCCAGCCCGGTTTTGCCCAGAGTGACAACCACCCGGTCGTCAATGTCAGCTGGAGCGATGCCCAGGCCTTTTGCGAATGGGCCGGCTGCCGTCTGCCGACCGAGACCGAGTGGGAGTATGCGGCGCGTAATGGCGGGCAAAAGATCCGCTACAGCTGGGGCAATGAAGCGCCGCAGGGCGCCCGCGGCGGCAACGTCGGCGACGAGAGCGGCGCCGCCGGCTATCCCCTGAAGAGCTGGTTCAAGGGTTACACGGACGGCTACGTCTTCACCGCACCGGTGGGGCAATTCACCGCCAATGGACTTGGCCTGGTCGATATGACCGGCAACGTCCTCGAGTGGTGCTTCGACGCCTACGAAGAGTATATCGGTCCCTTGCCGCCGAATCGGGAATTCAACGCCATGCCGATGGAACGCTCGCGGGTGCTGCGTGGTGGCTCCTGGGCCGATGATCCCTACTACAGTCGCTGCAGCGAACGCGCCGGCCAGGACCCCGCCTTTGCCTTTCCCTGGATTGGCTTTCGCGTCGCCTCATCCAGCAAACCCTGACACCGAATCCTTGAGAGGAGCGATCATGAAACGTCCGACATCCCTGCATCCCCTCCATACCCTGCTGCTTTTTGCATCTTTTCTGCTCCTCTCTGGCGCTTTTGCCCTGCTCCTCGGCGCCGAAGCGGCCGGTGAGACCCGCCGCCAACCTGGCTTTTTTTCGGTCTGGGCGCTGCCGCGCGTCTGGGTGGGAGCGATCCTCGGTTTTCTCGGCGTCGTCCTGCTGATGACCCGTCGGGCGACCACCTGGATTCGTTTCGCCGCCCTGCTGGTGATCTTTTTTGCCTTCAGCATCGTTGCCCTCCTCCCCTGGGGGCGTTTTGCCGAGGGCATGGGGCTGCATCCGAGCCCGATGTGCACCATCGAAAAATCCCTGATCTTCGTGCAGATGGGGCGGAGCGTCCCCATTGTCTTCTTCTCGATTCTCGCTTTCATCCTGTTGATGACGCTCATCGCCAACAAGCTTTTCTGCGGCTGGAACTGTCCGATCGGCGCCCTGCAGGAACTCCTCCACAAGATCCCCATGCCGCGCGGCTGGAAGGGCAAGCTGCCCTTCCGCATCACCAACACGATCCGCATCACGATCATGCTCCTCTTTGTCGGCCTGCTTTTCGGCGCGGGCTTTAGCCTCTTCGGCTGGCTCAATCCCTTCGAGTTCCTCCACTGGCGCCCTGAATGGGCGATCGTGCCGGCCTTCGCCATCACCTTCATCGGTGCGCTCTTTTTCTATCGCCCCTTCTGCTATCTGGTCTGCCCCATCGGGCTGGTCAGCTGGCTGGTCGAGCACCTCTCCATCCTGCGCGTGCGTCTCGATAAAAAAGCCTGCACCGACTGCATGCTCTGTGTCAAAAAGAGCCCCTGCCCGACGGTTCCGGCCATCCTCGCAGGCAACCGCTCCCGGCCAGACTGCCACGCCTGTGGCGCCTGCATCGAGGCTTGCCCGGAAAAGGCCCTCAGGTTCAAGTAGACCGGTGGGAGAACACGAACGCTGCGGCTGCTAGGCCGGCAGATCCCCGCAAGCCTTGCAGCCGCCCTTTGCCGGTGCCGAACGATGAATACCCTGCTCGCTTTTTATCACCAGCTGCTCGACTGTTACGGCCCACAGGGCTGGTGGCCGCTGCTCGACCCGCCGGGGCCATCCCCCGACGGGTCCGGCCGCCGCTGCCGCTATCACCCCGGCTGTTATGACCTGCCCACCACCCGTGAACAACGATTCGAGATCGGCCTCGGCGCCATCCTGACCCAGAATACGACCTGGCTCTCGGTCGAAAAAGCCCTGATCAACCTGCAGCAGCACCAGGCCCTCCACCCGGAAGGCCTGGCCGCCCTCGACGAGGAGCAGCTGAGGACCGCCATCCGGCCCTCGGGCTATTTCAATCAAAAGGCCATCAAGATCCGGACATTTACCGCTTTCTTCCTCGCCCTGCAGGGGCGCATTCCCGCGCGGGAGGAACTTCTCGCTCTATGGGGGATCGGTCCCGAGACCGCCGATTCGATGCTGCTCTATGCCTTCAAGGTGCCCACCTTTGTCGTCGATGCCTATACCCGCCGGGTACTGGCCGCCGCCGGTTGGCTCAGCGGTGACGAGAGCTATGAGACGGTCAAAATCTTCTTCGAGGAACATCTCCCGCGTGACCTGGCACTCTTCCAGGAATATCACGCCCTGCTGGTCCGGCACGCCAAGCAGAACGCGACGCCGCAATCCCACCCGTAGACCCGCTTCTCCACCTGTCTCTCTTTTGTTTCCTCCAAACGGTGACATCTGTTTCTGAAAGCTTACAGCTCTCTCCCCCGGCCGTACCTCCCTGCAATTGCAGGATTGCTTTAACGTATTGTAAATAAATGAACTTTTTTAAGTAATATGCTGATCAGTTTTACAAGGAATTGGCACACCGTTTGCGCAAGCAGGTGACGAACCTGATCTCATCGCGGGAGGATTGTGCAGGGGTCCGGAGAGTAAAAAAATCTGAAGAAATCCCATACTTCAATAAAGGAAAGAAAGGAGGTGGCGCGGCGCACCTATTCTCTGCATCGCAGCCAGGCCGGTGCTCGGATTTGGCTGGTAATTTTTAACGCACTTCAATCACCCAACATCAAGTGGAGGCATCCATGCTCGACAAAAAATTTCTTGTGCTCGCGGCTTTGCTGGTGCTCGGTCTGGCAACCCTCGGCTCGGCCCAGATTCGCAGTGAAAGCCACAACATCAATTTCACGATCGGCAACATCTTTGTTCTGGATGTGGACAATGCCGGTGCCAGCACCGATGTCGGCATCACCATCAGCGATCCCGTCAATCCGGGCGCGCAGCCGGCTGTGGCGTACACCAACAACGTCAACTACCTGAACTACACCTCGGTCGTCGAGAATGCCAAGACGCACAAGATCAGCGCCAAGCTGACCGATACCCTGCCCGGTGTCGCCATCCACGTCATCGCCACCGCTCCGACCTCCGGATTCGGCTCCAAGGGCACCAGCGGCGGCTCGCTGACCCTCAGCAAGACCGACCAGACGGTCATCAGCGCCATCGGCTCCTGCTGGACCGGTACCGGCGGCTCTGATGGGGCGTTGCTCACCTACAGCATCACCTTCGACGATGCCAATTTCGCCAATCTGCTCAAGGCGAATCCCGTCGAGGTCGTCACCTACACGATCTCTGACTGATCACGGAGAGTACCGGATGTGGGGAGGCGCTCAGGCGCCTCCCTCACCCGGCTTCCCATGAAACCCGCCACGACGATCATCATACTGCTGACGCTGCTTGGCGTCTCCCGGCTCGCGGCTCAGACCATCTCGGTCTCCGGCGCCTGGGACCTCACCTTGAGCGCCTCCAGCCTGGTTTCCGGGGCGGGCAGCAATCTGACCGATACCTATACCAGCGACACCGATGCAGCCTATATTGACATCTCGGTCTTTCCCTATGTCTGGAACTGGCAGGTCTCGGTCAACATGACCATCACGCGCTGGAATTCCAACCTGCAGCTCTGGGCGCGGCGCAGTGGCAACGGCTCGACCTGGTTCGGCTCCATCACCGGCGGCACCTCCTATCAGCAGGTGACGACGACGGCGCAGCCCTTTTTCACCGGCTTTCTCAACCGGAGCAATGTGCCCATTCAGTACCAGATCCGCAATGTGACGGCCCTCATCCCGGCCGCCACCTATACGGTCAGCGTTGTCTATACCTTGGAAGAAAGATAACCAGGTGATCCCCATGCCTCTCCACAAAACACTCCTCATCCTTCTGTTCGCACTGTCGCCCCTCGAGGCCGCCATCGTTCTGCGCAGCGAATTGACCCAGGAACGAGCGGCAGCGCCCGGCGAACGCTACAGCGGCTCGATCGAGATCAGTAACAGCGCGGAGACGCCCCAGCGCGTCCACATCTTCAAGACCGATTTTCGCTCCACATCCGCTGGCGAGAGCATCTACGACGCTCCGGCTGGAACGGGCCGCTCCAATGCCGGCTGGATCGACTTCAGCCCCGAATATGCCATCCTTCCCGGCCGCGGCGCGCTGACCATCCCCTATACCGTGCAGGTGCCCGCGCAGGACTCGCTCGACGGCTCTTACTGGAGTGTCCTGATGATCGAGCCGGAGGAGGATATTATTCCCCTGCAGCAGGTGAATACCCTGCAGATCCATTCGCGCGTCCGCTATGCGGTCAAGGTCGTGACGACGCTCCATGCCGGACGCCGGCAGCTCGACTTTCTCGAATCCCGGGTCATCGATCGCGACAGTGAGACCCTGCTCCAGGTGGATACCGGCAACAGCGGGACTGCCGCCTTCAAGGCCGTGCTCAGTTTGCAATTGTTCGACAGCCTGGGGCAGAGTGCCGGCACCTTCACCGCACCCTATCAGACGCTTTATCCCGGCTCCGCACGACGCTTCGAAATCGGCTTGCCGCACGGGCTCTCCGGGAAATACAAGGCCTTGCTGACTGCGGACTGCGGCGAAGAGGCCCTTTTCGGCATCACCTTTGCGCTGGATCTGGATGAGGCGGCCCGCAGCGCCGCCGCCGTACGCGAGGCGCACGGGAAATAATGCGAGGCTTTGGCCACATAGCAGCCCTGCTGCTGCCGTTGATGGCGGCGATCCCCCTGGCCGCCCAGGAGCATCTGGCCGTGCGCTCCGAGCGCGTGCTGCTCGATGTGCAGCCGGGCCAGATCGTCACCACCACCTTCCGCATCGAGAATCGCGATCTCGACGATGCCGAATTCGTCGCTCTCTGCCCCCTGCCCGCCGGCTGGAAGTCCATTACCGACGACTTGCCCTTTTTTGTCCCCCGGGGAGAAAGGGAAATCCGCATTTTCAGCCTGGCGGTCCCGGCTCTCGCCCCGGCCGGTGAGTATCCCCTGCTCTATCGCGTCTCCAGCCGGGCCTGGCCGGAGATCAGCGACAGCCAGACGATCACGGTCCGGGTACTGAGCTCGTCGCGCCTCGAACTGGAGCCGCTGCAGGTGCCGGAGTTCGCCTTCGCGGGTGACACGGTGCGGACCAGCTTCCGCCTGGTCAACCGCAGCAACCGGGAGCAGTGGATCGCCCTCGCTGCGATGAATGCGGAGCTGGCTGGAGACAGCCTGATCCAGGTCGCCGCCGGCGCCGCGGCGATCGTTGAGGCCCGTTACCGGGTGCCGCCGCGTCTGGCTTCAGTGACCGACTGGACCATTGGCCTGACGGCCCGCTTCCCGGAGGATTCGGGCACCGCCCTGCAGCGCAGCGTCCGTCTCACCCTGATGCCGCGCCGGACGTCCCGCCGGCACGACCTGGCCTTGCCCGGATCAGCCCGCCTCTCCTATTATCATTACCAGAACAGCATTCTGCGCCGCGACGGGCTCCAGGGCGATCTCGGCCTCAAGGGCTGGCTCGACCGCAACCGCCGGCACCAGCTCGACCTGCGCTTGCGCGGACCGGACCAGTACCGCGTCTCGACTCTGGGCCAGCACGACGAGTATTACGCCGCCTATATCCATCCGTCCGGCTCTTTCGCGGCCGGGGATCAGGGATTTTCCCTCTCCGAACTCACCGAACTCTACAAGTACGGGCGTGGCGTGCAGGCGGCCATGACCCGGGCGGGTTTAAGCGCCGGAGCCTTTTCCTTTAAATCCCGCTTTTACCACCCGAACTTTATCGAGCAGGGTGCGTTCGTGCAGTATCAGATCAACCCGGCCGGTCGTCTCCGGCTCAATTACCTGCACAAGGAGAAAGGCGAGCTGCGCAAGGCCGACGTCGTCAGTGCCGAGGCGGGATTCTCTCTGTGCGCGCATACCGCCCTGACCCTGGAAGCCGCTGCCGGCCACAACGCCGGCCGCACCGCCACCGCCAGCCGCCTCGAGGTGCGTAGCGTCATCCGCCGCCTGCTGGTCAACGGCTACTACGTCCATTCCGGCGAGGGCTTTCCGGGCTATTATCAGAACACCAACATGGCCAATCTGGCGCTCAACCTCGAGCTGGCCACAAACCTGCTCTTCGATCTCAATTTTCACCGGGATTACCAGAACGCCGATCTCGATACCACCCTCTACAGCGCGCCCTTTACCCGCACCCTGCAGAGCGGCCTGAGCTATCGGCCCGCCGGCGGCACCAGCCTGCGTTTTTATTTCTGCGACAGCTACCAGCAGGACCGTCTGCCTCAGGCCAAATTCGATTATGGCCAGCAGAGTATCCGCCTGCAGGCCGACCAGGCCTGGTCCCGGCTCTCCCTCCAGGCTATCGCCGAGAGCGGCGTGACCCAGAATCATCTCCCGGGCTACTCCGCGGCAGATCAACGGATGTTCTCTGCCCTCGCCGCCGTGCGGGTGCGCCTGCGCCGGCAGGATGGTGTTGGCGGCTATCTCCGCTACTCCGACAACAACCGCTACGGCGGAACACGCCTCCGCGAGGTACTGGCCGGAGTGAACGGCGATCTCCGGATCAGGGAGCGCACGAGCCTGAATTTCTCCTGGCGCAGCGGCTATACGCTGGAAGAATACTATCTCGACCGCAACATCCTTGAACTGGGGCTGCTGCAGGATCTGGAGGCCGGCCGCAGCGTCGACTTGCGCGCCCGTTATACCCTGCTGCGTAACAGCCTCGATCGCCGCGAATTCGCCGCTGCCCTGCACGCCACGCTGCCCTTCAACCTGCCGCTGCCGGTCAAGAAAAAGTGCGGCACCCTGCACGGGCGGATCCTGCGCCTCGATGGCAGCAGCAGCGCCGGCCTCATTCTCCACCTCGGCGAAGCTGCCGCCGTAACCCAGGCGGATGGCAGCTACCGCTTCACCGGGATTACACCGGGTAACTATCCCCTGCTCATCGATCCCCGGGGGTTGACTCTGCACGAGGTGATCCTCGAAAAAGCGCCGGCTGTCACCATCACCGCCGGCGGCGATGAAATGCTGAATCTCTCCCTCTGCCGCTCGGCGCAGCTCGACGGACGAATCGTCGCCGGGCAGGCCGAAGGAAAGGGCGCACCGGATTTCTCGGCGATCATCGTCGAACTGCAGGATGGCACGGAAGCCACCCGGGTCTATTGCGACCGCGAGGGACGCTTTCGCCTGACCGATCTCCGGCCCGGCCGCTATACCCTGACCCTTTACGATCAGGGGCTCGAGGGTTGGCAGCTCCGCGACAAGACGCAGACCCTCGCCCTCGCCCCTGGCGAGGTCCGGCATATCGACTTTAGCGCCGCCGTGAAGCTGCGAACGGTCCTCTTCCAGCAGGGCTGGAAAAACGCCGCCGAGCCATAAAAAAAGGCAGCCGCGCACCGGGCGGGCTGCCTTTTCTTTTTGCAGGGGGAAGGATGGGCTACTTGGCTTCGCGCCGGTTTTTCTTGCCGAGGTCGTCGAGAATCGAATAGACGACCGGCACGATGAAGAGGGTCAGCAGGGTGGAGGTGATCAGACCGCCGATCACCGCCTGGCCCATCGGGGCGCGGAATTCGCTGCCCTCGCCGAGGGCGAAGGCCACCGGGATCATGCCGAAGATCATGGCGAAAGTGGTCATCAGGATCGGCCGCAGCCGGATCGCCCCGGCCTGGATCAGGGCTTGCGTTCGCGCCACCCCTTGCCGGCGCAGCTGGTTGGCGTAATCGACCAGCAAAATGCCGTTCTTGGTCACCAGACCCATCAACATGATGATGCCGATCATCGACATCATCGAGAGCGAGCTGCCCCAGGCCAGCAGCGCCAGCACCGCACCGATCAGCGACATCGGCAGCGCCAGCATGATCGAGAAGGGATGGACAAAGCTCTCGAACTGGGCGGCGAGCACGATATAGACAAAGATGATCGCCAGCGCCAGGGCCATCAGCATGTTGGCAAAGGTCTCGGATTGCATCTGCCCTTGTCCCACCACCCCGATGTCATAGCCGGCGGGAATCGCTATCTTGCGGGTTTGCCGCTGTATCCCGCCCATGACCTGGCCGAGGGTCTTCTGGTAGGTGTTGGCATCGACGCGGATTTCACGCTGCCGGTCGTAACGGTTGATCTTGGAGGGCCCCGAAGCGGGCTGGATCGCCGCGACATTGCGGATCGGCACCATCAGCCGCTGGCCGTTGCCGATATCCTTGCTGCTCTTGACCAGGAGATCGCCGACATTCTCCAGTGAGGTGCGGTCCTCCTTGTTCAGACGGACGCGCACATCGAACTGCTCGTCGCCCTCCTGAAAGGTGCTGGCGACGTACCCATCGACCATGGCGCGCGCGGTGGAGGCGATCAGGGCGACATTGGCGCCGAGGTCGGAGGCTTTTTCACGGTCGATGCGGATACGCACCTCCGGCTTGGAGGTCTCGAGGCTGTTTTCTACATCCACGGCACCGGGGGTCGTGCGCACGATCCGCTCAACCTGGTCGGCCAGCCGCTTGAGCACGTTGAGATCCTCGCCGCGTACACTCATGATCATCGGCTTCTGGTTGCCGCCCATGCCCTGCTGGACCGTGAAGCCGATGTTGGCCCCAGGGATCGTCTGCAGCGCACTGCGCAGTTCACCGACAATCTGCTCCACTCCCTTGTCACGTTTGTCCTTCTTGACCAGGTTGGCGAAGACACTGCCCTTGGTCACCGGATCGGTCCCGGCGCCGATGGTCGTCAGCACCATCGTCACTTCGGGCCGCTGGTGCAGGGCATCCTCGATCTTGTTGCAAATCCGGCTGGTCTGCTCGAGCGAACTGCCGGGCGCCGCCGTTACTGTCACCGTCATCTGGCTCATGTCGAAACTGGGCATGAAGGCCGTGGCGAGGAAGCGCATGAGGAAAAGACTGAAGAAGAAGGTCGCCATTGCACCGAAGACCATGGTCTTGCGGTGATGCAGTGACCAGTCAATTGCCTTTTTGTATTTCTCGGCCAGGACCTCGAAGAAATGGTTGAACCAGAAGAGGCCACGGCGCAGCGGCGAGCCGGTATTGGTCAGCTCCTCATCTTCCTCCCGCAGCCAGCGCGAGGAGAGCATCGGCGTCAGGGTGAAGGCGACGAAGAGCGAGACCAGCACGGCCGCCGAGACGGTGATGCCGAACTGGTAAAAGAAGCGGCCGGCGATGCCGGGCATAAAGGCCACCGGCACAAAGACCGCCACGATGGTGAACGTGGTGGCCATGACGGCCAGGCCGATCTCGCCGGTCGCCTTGCGCGCCGCCTCCATCGCGCTCTCCCCCTTCATCAGATGCCGGTAGATGTTCTCGATAACCACGATGGCATCGTCGATCAGTAAACCCACCGCCAGCGAGAGGGCCAGCAGGGTGAGGATGTTCAGGGTGAATTTGAGCGCGAACATGATGATAAAGCTGGCGATGATCGAGGTCGGCAGGGCGATGGCGCTGATCAGCGTCGGCCGGTGGTTGGCCAAAAAGAGGTAGACCACGATCACCGCCAGCAAGCCGCCATAGATGATGTCAAAAAGGACATCCCGCACCGAATCGCGGATGAAGGTGCTGTTGTCGCGCACCGTCGCCAGCTGAATGTGCGGCGGCAGTTCCTTGCGGATCGCACCGATCTGGGCGGTGACGGCGTCAGCCACCCGCACGGTATTGCTCCCCGACTGCTTGAGGATGTTGAGGACCACCGCCGCAGTGCCGTCAACGCGCGAGAGACTGGTGCGCTCCTTGACCCCGTCCACCACCGAGGCGATCTCGCTGAGGTAAACCGGTTTGCCGCCGGGCGAGGCGACGATGACCCTGTCAAAATCGGCGACATCGGTATATTTGCCGGTGGTGCGCAAGAGGATCTGACGCTCACCCTGAATCAGGTTGCCCGCCGGCACCTCGACATTGGCCGCTGCGATCGCCTGCACCACCTCCTGGATCGAGAGGTTGTAGGCCTGCAGCCGGGCGGCATCCACCCGGATTTCGATCTCGCGTTCGGCGCCGCCGACCAGATCGACGCGGCCGACCCCGGGCACGTTTTCCAGGCGTTTCTTGACGACATCCTTGGCAAAGGTGGTCAGCTCCTTGTCGCCCAGGCTCCCCGAGAGGGCCA
The DNA here is from genome assembly GCA_964436305.1 of uncultured Cytophagia bacterium. GTDB lineage: Bacteria > Zhuqueibacterota > Zhuqueibacteria > Residuimicrobiales > Residuimicrobiaceae > JAKPUX01. Next base: position 22,011 of record CAYTCI010000063.1, read on the forward strand.
GGGTGTAGATCGGCGTGCTCGCCGGATCGATGCGCTGGATCACCGGATCCTCGATGTCGTCGGGGAGATTGGCGCGGACCGCTGCGATCTTTTCACGCACCTCCTGGGCCGCCTGCTTGCCGTCCACCTCCAGCTTGAACTGGATGATGACGATCGAGACATTCTCCTGCGAGATCGACTGGATATGATCGAGCCCGCCGATGGTGTTGACGGCGTCCTCGATTTTTTTGGTGACATCGGTTTCGATCTGTTCCGGACCCGCTCCCGGCAACACTGTCGTGGCGGTCACATAGGGAAAGTCGATATCCGGGAATTGATCGATATTGAGTTTCATATAGGAAAAGAGGCCCAGCACGAGCAGTGCCAGGATCATCATGGTCGCAAAGACCGGGCGCTCAATGGAGACATCAGCTAATTTCATGGAAAGGTCTACTCCTTCTTGTCAGCAGCGGTTGCGTCATTGCAGGGCGGGGGTGACAGCCACCAGGCTGCTGTCGCGCAAATTCGTGGCGCCGGTGGTCACGACCGTCTCCTGCTCGGTCACGCCCTCGAGAATCTCAACCCGGGCGCCGTCCGAGATGCCGGTGCGGACGGGCTGCGGAATGGCCCGGCCGCCGACCACCTTGTAGACCCTGCTCGTCAAACCATCGCTGAGAATCGCAGCAGCCGGGACGACCAGGGTATTGCTGCGCGGCGAGATCGTCACCGCCACCTTGCAAAACATCCCGGGGCGGTACCACTGATCCGCCGTGTTGGGGAAGAGGGCCTTGATCTCGAAGGAGCGCGAACGCACATCGGCCGAACGCGAGATCTGCACGATCTTGCCCTGCACCCGTCCCTCCGGTCCGCCCTCGGACCAGATCTCGACACTCTGGCCCGCGGCGAGCTGCATGACATCGGCCTCGTTGATGCTGAAAATGACCTTCATCCGGTGGATATCGGCCACCGTCGCCAGCACCGCACCCGGCTGGGCCAGATCACCCAGATTGACATTGAGGGCGGTGACCACCCCCGATATCGGCGAGACCAGCTCGACTGCACTGCGCGCCGCCTCAAAATTGGCGCGGGCGACATCAAAAGCGGTCTGCGTGGCGTCGAGCAGCTGCTGCGATATTGCACCCTCGAGCAGCAGCGCCTCCATCCGCTCGAGATTCTTCTCGGCGTTCTTATAGTTCGCCTCGGCCTGAAAATACTGCGAGGTGGTGCCGCTCTTGTCGAGCGCAATTACCGTCCGGCCCCTCTGGACCGATTGCCCGACGGTGCCGTTGATCGCTGTGACCCGCTCCGAAATCTTGGCGACGATATTCGCCTGGGCTTCGCCCTCGAGCGAACCGGTATAGTTCTTGGTCACCGCCAGCGACTGGCGTTCGACCCGGGCGGTCTCCACCGGCACAACCTCGGCGCCACTGTTGGCAGGCTTCGCCTCAGCCGACTTGTCCGCTTTGCCGCATCCCCCCATCAGCGCCAGGGCCGCAAGGGCGAGAACAGGGATCAATCCGCGTTGTAACAGAGATGTACTTTTCATCGTTTTAACTCCACTTGATGTCGGTTGAATGAAGTGATCAACGGCTGGTACCGGTGGCAAACTCCCACTCGGTCTTGCTGACCAGATAATCATACAGTGCCTGGGCATGGTTGGTCTGACTGCGGGTCATTGCTACCTGAGCGTCGAGCAGCTCCAGCTGGGTGCCGACGCCGCTCTTGAAACGGGTCTGGGCGATACGCACCGCCTTCTGCGCCTGCTCGATGGTCTTTTCCTGCCCGCTCATCCGCTGGCGCGCCTCGGCCATGCGCAGCGCGCCGGCCTGGATCTGCACCCGCAGCCCCTCCTCTGCCTTGAGGCGGGTGTAACGCACCTTGTTTCGGTCCACCCTGGCCTGCTGCACCCGGTTCCGGGTACGAAAGCCGTCGAAGAGAGGATAGGAGAGCGAAACCCCGGCATTGACCGTATTGGCCCAGTTGTAATTGCCGAACTTGAAGGTGTTGTCCTGCGACTGCCAGATGTAACTGCCGACGGCGTACAGGGTTGGAAAGTTGCCCGCCTTCTCGATCGAGATGTTGCGGTCCAGCATCTGCTCCTGCAGGCTCAACTGCTTGATGGCCGGATTGACCGCCAGGGCTTGCGCTTCGGCCTGCTTGGCGACCTCCTCGGGCAGCTCTTCATAGCTCAGATCCCCGACGATGGTCACCGGTTGATCGAGCGGGATCGCCAGCAGATTCTTGAGGGCATTGACTGCCAGCAGATAGCCGTTTTCCGCCGAGATCACCAGCGGCTCGGTATTGGCCAGCTGCACCTCGGCGCGCAGCAGATCGTATTCGGCAGCGGCGCCAACGCGATACTGCGCCTGGACGTTGGTATAATTGGCCTGGATAACCTCCAGACCCTGATGATTGGCCTCGACCAGCTTTTTGGCCAGCAGGATCTGATAAAACGCCTTGCGGGTATCACGGATGACCGCCTGCTGGGCGGCGCTGTACGATTCGCTGGCCAGTTGACGGTAGGTTTTGGCGATCTGCAACGCGACCCCCACCTTGCGGCTGAAGAGCGCCTGCGAGAGCTGCACCGCACCGGAGTAGGAATTGTTGGAACCGATCTCGAAGAGCAGGGTCTTGTTGGTCGGGTTGATCGCGTTGCCGGGCGGCAGGAACATCACCTGCTTCTTGATATAACGCATGTACTGCCCGGAGGCCGTGAGCTGGGGGAAGGCCCCCGACTTGGCCTCGCCCACCTGGGCGTTGGCCTTGACGCGTTCCTCGCCGGCGATCATCAGGTCGCGGTTCTGCTGCAAGGCCATGGCGATGGCCTGCTCCATGCTCAGCGCCAGGGTGTCCCGGGCAGCGGGCAGCGGCTCAGCCTGCAGTGCCTGACGGCC
>CAYTCI010000064.1:0-24371 GCA_964436305.1 uncultured Cytophagia bacterium
AGGAGCCGGTGCCGTACTCCTTGCCGGCCAGCACCACCAGCGGCGTTCCCTCCTCCTTGTATTTCATCGCGGCATCATAAATCCACCTCTTTTCGCCATCGGGCAGATGGAGGGTGACGCCGCCCTCGGTGCCGGGGGCGAGCAGGTTCTTGAGGCGGATGTTGCCGAAGGTGCCGCGCACCATCACCCGGTCGTTGCCGCGGCGGGCGCCATAGGAATTGAAATCCTTCGGCTGCACCCCGAGCGAGACCAGGTATTGGCCGGCGGGGCTCTCGGCCGGGATCGAACCGGCGGGGGAAATGTGATCGGTGGTCACCGAGTCGCCGAGCAGGGCCAGCACCCGTGCCTGTTCGATGGAGCCGATCACGCCCGGCTCGGCCGGCAGATCGACGAAGAAGGGCGGCTCCTGGATATAGGTGGAGTCGTTGCGCCAGTCGTAGAGCGCTCCGCCGGCGGTGGGGATGGCGTTCCACTCGGGGCTGAAGGCATTGACGTCCTGGTAGGTCGCCGTATAATGCTGCGGATCGTCGGCATGTCGCAGGGCGGCGAGGAGTTCGCTGTCGGTTGGCCAGATATCGCGCAGATAGACCGGCTTGCCATCCTTGCCCGTGCCCAAAGGCTCGGTCGCCAGATCGCAGTTCATCGTGCCGGCCAGGGCGTAGGCCACCACCAGTGGCGGCGAGGCGAGATAGTTGGCCTTGACCAGCGGATTGACCCGCCCTTCGAAATTGCGGTTGCCGCTGAGCACCGCCGCTGCGACCAGCTCGTGGCTCTTGACCGCCGCGCCGACCGCTTCGGGCAAGGGGCCACTGTTGCCGATGCAGGTGGTGCAGCCATAGCCCACCACGCCGAAGCCGAGCTGCTCGAGGTAGCCCAGGAGTCCGCTCTTCTCGAGGTAGGCTGTGACCACCCGTGAGCCGGGCGCCAGGCTGGTCTTGACCCAGGGTTTCTGTTTCAATCCCTTTGCGATCGCCTTTTTGGCGAGCAGTCCGGCGCCGAGCATCACCGAGGCGTTCGAGGTGTTGGTGCAGCTGGTGATCGCGGCGATGACGACGCTGCCGTGCTCGAGGGCGGCCTTTTGCCCGTCCATCTCGATTTCGGCCTTTTTCTCCAGCTTTTCCGCCGGCAGATTGAAACCGCGTTGATCGGCCGGAGCACTGAGGGCTGCCTGGAAGGCGTGGCTGACCTGGGTCAGGGGGATGCGATCCTGCGGGCGCTTGGGACCGGCGAGGCTGGGCTCGACGGTGCCGAGGTCGAGCTCGAGGGTGTCGGTGAAGAGGGGATCGGGGGTCTCATCGCTGCGGAAGAGGCCCTGCTCCTTGCTGTAGCGCTCGACCAGGTCGACCAGCGTGGCGGGGCGGCCGGTGCGCACGAGGTAATGCAGCGCCTCGATATCCACCGGGAAGAAACCCATGGTGGCGCCGTATTCCGGAGCCATGTTGGCCACCAGGGCGCGGTCCGGCAGCGAGATCTGCGAGAGGCCGCTGCCGAAGAACTCGACGAACTTGCCAACCACCCCTTTTTTACGCAGCATCTGGGTGACGGTGAGGGCGAGATCGGTGGGTGTGGCGCCGGGCCGGAGCTGGCCGGTCAGGCGGAAGCCGATCACCTCGGGCAGGAGCATATAGAGGGGCTGGCCGAGCATCACCGCCTCGGCCTCGATGCCGCCGACGCCCCAGCCGACGATCCCGAGTCCGTTGATCATGGTGGTGTGCGAATCGGTACCGACCAGGCTGTCGGGATAGGCGATCAGGCCCTCGGGGCCACGGGCGGTGAAGACGCCGCGGGCGAAGTATTCGAGGTTGACCTGGTGGATGATGCCGACGCCGGGGGGGATCACCTTGAAGGTCTCAAAGGCGCCCTGGCCCCATTTGAGGAACTCGTAGCGCTCGCGGTTGCGCGTGAACTCGATCTCCATATTGCGGCTGAGGGCGTCGCGGCCGCCAAAAACGTCGACCTGGACGGAGTGGTCGATGACCAGTTCGGCGGGAATGAGGGGCTCGATCTTCTTGGGGTCGCCGCCCATGCGCTGCATGGCCGAGCGCATCGCCGCGAGGTCGACCAGGGCCGGCACGCCGGTGAAATCCTGCATGATCACCCGCGCCGGTTTGAAGGGGATCTCCACCTCGGCGGGTTTGGCCGCATTCCAGCCGGCGAGATGGGTCACATCCGCCTCGGTCACATCGAAGCCGTTGCAGTTGCGCAGCAGGGATTCGAGCAGCACCTTGATGCTGAAGGGGAGGCGGGAGATCGGGGCGTGTTTGTCCAGGGCGCTGAGAGCGTAGAGGGTGACCGAACCGGCGGCGGTGTCGAGCTGCCGTTTGGCGGAGAAGGGATCCTGTGATACGGGTGACATGCTTTTTCCTTTCCAGTTGATCTTTTTCACACGGTGGCACAGAGACACGAAGTGAAAATCCGGCTATTCAAGGGTGCCATTAATGATTCGATAAATTCCTTTTTTCATCAACTCTTCACCAAAATTGAGCAGATAACCCAATTTGAGGCCGGATAATCGAAGATAGGTCAATACTTGTTTCTTATGGACATTATTGATATTCTCGATCGATTTTATTTCCAGAATTACTTTTTTTTCAATGATAATATCCGCCCTGAAACATTCATCAAATTTCACTCCATGGTATGCAAAAGGGATTGGAACCTGCCGCCTTGCGGTCACGCCTGCTCCCGACAATTCATGATAGAGAACAGCCTCATAGACGCTTTCCAGCAATCCTGGCCCAAGATCTCTGTGGATAGCTATTGCTTTTTCGATGACCAACGTTCCAATCTCGTTTTCAGTCATCTTTTTCCCCGCTTTTCACCTGTGAGAGTAAAGCTTTTTTTATTTCTGCTCTCTTTGTGCCTCTGTGCCTCCGTGAGAGAATGTTTTATTCCATGATGATCAGCACCACCAGCCGTTTGGGGCCATGGGCGCCGAGGATGAGGATTTTTTCAATATCGGCGGTGCGGCTCGGACCGGTGATCATGACCAGGTCGCGGCTCGCGGCCGCCTCCGGCATTGCCATCACGGTCTGGAGATGCGGCACCAGCCGCTTCCCCGGCAGCAGCACATACAGTGTCTCCGGCAGCACCGCGGCCCAGCGCGAGCGCGCCGCGTCATGCCGGAGCACCAGGGTGGCGGTATCGGCAATAGCGCAATCGGCAGTCACCAGACCGGCCGGGGCCGCGGCCAGACGACGGCGGCGTTCCTCCGGGGCCAGGGCGGCGGCATCGAAGCAGGTGGTTATGGCCAGCCCCTCCACCGCGGCGCGGCTGAGCGGGTCGCCATCGAGGGCGAGCTCCGCCGACGGCGCGGCCTCAAGCAGCTCCGCCAGCTTCTCCGTTGCGGCCTGAACGTTAGAGAGCACATAGCACTCGCCGGAAACCGCCTCGAGCTCGCGTTTGAATCGGGCGGCGAGCCCGCGGAGGTCTGGCGGCGTCTGTTTCACCATGGCGGCCTCGATTCGGGCGGCGATTCCTTCGGGTGCCTCCGGCAGGTGGGAGGGTTGCTCGAGGGCGGCGCGCACCCGCGCGAGGATGGCTTCGCGTGCGTTGTTCATGACCGGTCCTCCTTTTGCGGGCGTGCGGGATGCGGGCGGCTCTTCAGCCAGGCCTGGTAACGCTTGCGAAAGCCGCGGCTATCGAAACGGCCAAGGGCACGCGTCTTGCCGTAGCCGGGGACCACAAAGGCGCGTCCGCCGGGCAGCAGCTGCTGCAATTTGCCCGGAAACCAGGTGGCGAGACGGTAGAGGCGCGGATGACTGGTGAGCCAGCCGAAGCCGCGAAAAACAGCGCGCTCGACGGCGCCGGTGTTGCCGGTCTCCACCACCCGGTTGCGCAGTTTGAGCAGGTGATGCGGAATGTTGATCCGCACCGGACAGATCTCGTAGCAGGCGCCGCAGAGGCTCGATACGTAGGGGGCGTAGCGCCCCTCGGCCTCGCCGAGATATTGCGGGATCAGGGTGATGCCGATCGGACCCATGTAGACCCAGCCGTAGGCATGCCCGCCCACCTGCTGGTAGATCGGACAGACGTTGAGGCAGGCGCCGCAACGGATGCAAAAGAGGGTTTCACGCAGCTGGGGGTCGGCGAGGATCCTCGAGCGGCCGTTATCGAGGAGGAGGAGGTGCACCTCCTCAGGCCCCTCTCCGGTGGTCTGCCGCCGCGGGCCGCCGACGAGGTGGAGGTAACTCGTCATCTTTTGTCCGGTGGCGCTGACCGGCAGCAGCTGGAGAAAGGGGGGCAGTGCGGCCTGGCTGGGCAGGAGCTTTTCGATCCCCATCACCGCCAGATGGAGGCGCGGCATCCCCAGCGTGAGAAAGCCGTTGGCCTCGTTCTCGACGACGCAAAAGGTGCCCTCCTCGGCCATGGCGAAGTTGACGCCCGAGATGCCCATGTCGGCGGAGAGGAATTTTTCGCGCAGGCGGGTGCGGGCGATCTGCAGCAGCGCATCGGGATCCTCGGTATAGGGCACCCCGAGTTTTTCGTGGAAGATCCGGCCGACATCGACGCGGGTGAGATGCAGGGCCGGCGCAGTCAGGTGCGAGGGGATCTGGTCGAGGAGCTGAACGATGTATTCGCCGAGGTCGGTCTCGAGCGACTCGATGTCGTTATCGGCGAGAAAGTGATTGAGGTGAAGCTCCTCGGTGGTCAGGGATTTGGATTTGACCACCGTTTTAACCGACTTTGCGCGCATCAGCTCGAGAATGAGGCTGCGCGCCTCTTCCGCGTCGCGCGCCCAGTGGACGACGATGTTGTTCTCCTGGCACCTCTGCTCGAACAGCTCGAGGTAGCGGTCGAGGTGATCGATGGTCTCCCGCTTGATCTGGTGGGCCTGATGGCGGAGATCCTCCCACCAGGGGAGATGCTCTACCTTGTCGAGGCGCTTCTTGAGAGCGGTCTGGGTCGCCTTGTCGACCGCCTCGCGCAGACGGCTGTCCGCCAGGGCCTGGCGGAGATAGGTTTTGGTATGAAGGGGAGAGGTTTGCATCACTCACTCCAGGATTGGAAACAGTGTCAAGTGGTGTAACAACAGCAGAGCAAATATCACACGGTGTCACGGGGGGCACAGAGAATGAAAAAGTCAGGTATTGCCAGCTCTTGTTACCCTGGCAACATAAGTCTCTTTATGCTTTTTGCTTTCTCTCTTTGTGCCTTGGTGCCTCTGTGAGAGACATTTTTATGCCAATCCCAGGCTGCGGGCCAGGAGATCGGCGATATGCAGTCCGCGGGCATGCATGTTGTGTTTGCTCAGCCAGCCGTCGATGTTCATCAGGCAGCTCGAGTCGGCACCGATGACATAATCGGCCCCGCTCTCCTCGATATAGCGGCACTTGCGTTCCACCATCGCCAGCGAAACATCGGCCATCTTGTAGGAGAAGGTGCCGCCGAAGCCGCAGCAGGTGTCGGGTTTCTCCATCTCGACGAAGGTGATGTCACTAATGGCGCGGATGAGGCGACGCGGTTGCTCGCGCACCCCGAGCTCGCGCAGGAGATGACAGGAGTCGTGATAGGTGACCCGGTGCGGAAAAGAACCGTCCACCGTGGCGACCTTGGCGACATCGACGAGGAATTCGCTGAACTCAAAAATGCGTCTGCTCAGGCTCTCGAGGGCCGGTTTGAGGGCGGGATCGATCTCCAGCTCCTTGTAAAAGACCCGCACCATGGTGGTGCAGGAGCCGGAGGGGGCGATGACGTACTCGTGCCCCTCAAAGAGACGGATCAGGCGCTCGGCGACCGGGATGATCTCCTTGCGATAGCCGGAGTTGAAGGCCGGCTGGCCGCAGCAGGTCTGATCCTCGACGTAGTCGATGCCGATGCCGAAGTGGTCGAGCACCTTGACCATCGAGAGGGCCGATTCGGCGAAGAGGTGTTCGGAAAGGCAGGGTATGAAGAGGGCGACATTCATATAAACCCTTTAATATTATAGATGTTGCTTGTGCGGCACTGCGGACCTCGGGTCGGCGCGAGAGCCTGGGGCGCCAGCCGGCTTCGTGGCCGGCGCCTGCCGGGCCTCGGGTCGGCGCGAGAGTTTTTCGCCGGGTCGGCGCGAGAGTTTTTCACCGGGTCGGCGCGAGAGCCTGGGGCGCCAGCCGGCTCGCCGGGCCCGGAGGAGCCGGGCCCGGTGCGGGCTGGCCGGGCATCAGCCCGCCAGTGCCTGCCAGCGCTTGGCCAGATAGGGATCCCGGACCGTCTCGAGGAGGTAGTCGCAGAAGGCCCGGCCGGTGGCGCCGTCCTCGCGGCCGGTGATCACCACCTCCTTCTCGAACTGGCTGCAGATATCGAGCGCCATCTCGAGCTGGGTCGCCTTGGTGCCGAGGCCGATATGCCGCAGCATCATGGCGGCGGCGCGGATCAGGCTGGAGGGATCGGCATAGGCGCCGCGGCCCTCGGAGATCATGCGCGGAGCCGAGCCATGGATCGCCTCGAACATGGCGTAGCGCGTGCCGATGTTGGCGCTGCCGGCGGTGCCGACGCCGCCCTGGAACTCGGCCGCCTCATCGGTGATGATGTCGCCGTAGAGGTTGGGCAGCACGACGACGCGGAACTGGCTGCGGCGCTTGGGATCGATCAGCTTGGCGGTCATGATGTCGATGTACCAGGCATCCCACTTGACCGCGGGGTACTCTTTGGCGATGCGCTCGGCGGTCTCGAGGAAGAGGCCGTCGGTGGTCTTGATGACGTTGGCCTTGGTCACCACCGTCACCTTGTTGATGTTGTTCCGCGCGGCATAGTCGAAGGCCATGCGAATGATGCGCTCCGAACCCTGCAGGGTGGTGGCGGTAAAGTCGATGGCGAGGTCGGGCGTCACCTGAATGCCCTTGCTGCCGAGGATATAGGCCCCCTCGGTGTTCTCGCGGAAAAAGACCCAGTCGATGTTATCCTTGGGTACCTTGACCGGGCGCACATTGGCGAAGAGGTCGAGTTCGCGGCGCATGGCCACGTTGGCACTCTCGATATTGGGATAGGGCCCGCCTTTCTCAGGAGTGGTCGTCGGGGCCTTGAGAATGACATGGCAGGCTTTCAGTTCGGCCAGCACATCCTCCGGGATGGCCTTGAGGTGCTGGACCCGGTTCTCGATGGTGAGACCTTCGATCACGCGAAAGTCCACTTTGCCATTGGCCATCTCCTCTTTGAGCAGGTACTCCAGCACCCGCTGGGTCTCCTGCGAGATGATCGGGCCGATTCCGTCGCCCCAGCAGAAGCCGATGATGATGGGCTTCAGGGAGGTGAAATCGAGCGGTTCCTCGCCCGCTTTCATCCGCTCCACGCGAGCGAGCTGGTCGGTGATGATTTTGGCAAAGTGCTCTCTGGCGCGATCGACTACCTCGTTCTGCATAACTGCTCCTGTTGATTCGGTTAAGGGTTGCCGCCGTCCGGCAGTGGACGGCGTGGGTGAAGCGTTAATTCGGTCCCGCGAGCCGCTCGGCGGCGGGTTCAGACAAAATGGTCCGGCGGTTCGGGCCGGCGCGAACGCTGGTGATAATCGACGATCCGTTGGTTACGACGCTCGAGCCGTTTGCCGATCTCGGTGAGGATGGAGCGGGCATAGCGGGCGTAGCCGGGGCCCGCGGCCGCCGCCTCCTCTTCCAGGCCGGCCTCGACGAGCCCGAGGAAGGCGCTGCAGCCGGCTGGCGAGACCGGGGCCGGGTAGGCGGCCCACTGCTTCAGGGCGATCTCGAGGTCGCGGTTGGCCTCCTGCTCCGGCCCGCTGCTGTACTCCTTGAAGGGGGCGGGATTGGCCGCCCGCTGAAAGCCCTTGAGCGCCATGATCAGCGGCTGGTAGTCGTAATCGTAATGCAGGCGGGAGAACTGGAACTCGACCACCGCGGTGCGGTCCGCCGCCTCGGGATCCTGGCTGTGGCGATTGAGCCGCGAGAGGTAGAGGCCGGTATCGGGATGGAGGATCTCCTCCTGAAAAATGCGCATCTCGCGCAGCCGGCCGCCGGCATCCTCGCGCAGGTCGCCGCCGAGCAGCAGCAGGCAGAGGAAGTACTCCGAGTTGGCCAGGGTGCGGAAGGGGCGGCTCTCGTCGGCCTGCAGGCTGATATGGAGGCTGTGGGGGCGGACGCCGACATAGCGCGCCGCCAGATTGATGAGCTGGGCGAGGACCCAGGGGTCCTGGGTCGCCGGTTTGGAGACGTCGCCGAAGAGGCGGTACCGGCCGAAGGCGAGCTCGAGGAAGCCGCGCGAGCGCTGGCGGCGGTTGGCGGCGAAGCCGTGGTCATCAACATGGGCGCCCAGTTTCCAACCGCGGCGATGCAGATCGAAATCGTGAAAATAGTAAAAGCTGTCGAAAAGGGGATCCTCGTTCTCGCGGGCCTGCACGGCGCGGACGCCGAGGGGGGAGAACTCGAGCTCCGCACCCAGCGGGGTCTGGCCGTTTTGGCGGTTTTCCTCGAGCCAGGCCGCGATCCCGCGGGCGCGCTCTTCCTGCCAGAGCTCCTCGGCGATAAAGATCGCCGCCACGGCATAATCGGGATAGGCATAGTCGGGGCGGAAGGTGTCGACGCCGAGCTGGCTGATGGCGCTCTTGAGGGCGGCCTCCTGATCGACGAGCAGGCGCAGCGCCATCAGCGAGGAGAGGGTATGCTCATAGAGGATGGCGCCGGTGCGCGCCAGGCCGCGGAAGTCGCGGCGGAAGCGGCTCTCGATCTGGTTGAAGATCATGAACCTGACCGCGAGGTGGAGATAGGCGCCGGCATAACGCCGGGCCCTGGCGTCGCTCTCGAGCCAGCCCAGCTCCGGCAGACTGGCCTTTTCGATCTCGTGCTTGAGGATCCAGGGGGCGATGCCCTCCTCGCGGAAGGCGGTGGCCATCAGGCCCTGAATCTCCTCGGAGAGGAGCTCCTGGGTGACGGCGAGGGCGAGCTGCTTGCGGTCGATCAGCAGGCAGCGGTCGGCCTTCTCCTCGAGATAGTGTTGCACGGTGCGTTCGACGAAGGCCTCGATGCGGTCGCGTTCGGCGAAACCGCGCTCCAGCCAGGGGCGGATGGCCTCGGGATCGGCGATGTAGACCCAGGCCTTGCAGCTGCGGCCGGCCGCCGTGACCTCCACCACCTGGCGCTGGTAGAGGGCGCCGGCCGACTCGTAATCGTCGAGGCGGGCGAGCAGGGCGGGGGTGACGCCGGTGAGCAGGCGGCCGTCGATGTGGTCGCCCCGCCAGGGGATGGCGAAGGCGAAGGCGTTTTTGGGCTGGACGCGGCGGAAATGGTCGAGGCGGGCGGGGATGCCCGTCAGGGTCTGTCCGGTGAGGAGGCGGAAATGGTGGTCGTCGTTGAGCGAGCCATAGACAAAGAGCGCGTCGAGCTCACCGCCGGCAAGGGGCGGAGTCTGCGGCGCGCTGTCCCGGGCGGCTGCGGCGGGCGCTGGCGGTGTTTGGGCATCGACGACCATGGAGAAGGCCGCGCGGCGGTTGGCGCCGCGCGCTCATGAGGGTTAGTATGCGGCCCGGCCGATGGGGTCAGGCGTCCTGTTTGAAATGGAGCGCAAACTGCTGGTGCATTTCATCCTGCGAGATCGCGGTCACGCGGCCGTTGGCATACTGCGCCTCGATCCACTCGAAAATTTTGGCCACGCGCGGATCGCGCTTGTCAACCGGCGGCTTGCCCTGTGACTGCAGCTGCTGGCTGACCCAGTAACCGACGCCGGCGATGCCGGAGCGGTCGGTGATGTGGACGCCGAGCGGGCGGTTGAGGATCTTGCCGGTGTCGAAGATGTTATAGATCTCCTCGTTCTTGATGACGCCATCGGCGTGAATCCCGGCCATTGTGACGTTGAAATTCTCCCCGGCGAAAGGATAGTTGGGGGCGATCACCGTGCCGATGCTGCGCATATAGTTGGCGATGTCGGTGATGGCCGACAGGTCCATGCCATTGGGCGAGCCGGTGAGCGAGGCGTATTCGATGGCCAGGGCCTCCAGCGGGGAGTTGCCGGTGCGCTCGCCGAAACCGAGGATGGTGCCGTTGACGGCCGCCACGCCCGAGAGCCAGGCGGCGACACCGTTGATGTGCACCTTGTGAAAATCGTTATGCCCGTGCCACTCGAGGTCGGCAGAGGGGATGCCGAATTCCCGCTGGAGGTAATAGACCATCTTGGGGACCGAGCGCGGCAGGGCGGCGGTCGCATAAGGGAGGCCGTAGCCCATGGTATCGCAGAGGCGGATCTTGATGCGCAAACCGCTGTGGGCGGAGAACTGCATCAGCTCTTCGGTGAAGGGGACGACACAGCCCCAGAAATCGGCGCGGGTGACATCCTCATAATGGCAGCGGATGGCCTCGAGACCGGCCTCCGCGGCTGCACGGACGACCTTCATGAAATCGTCGAGTACCTGGCGGCGCGTCTTTTTGAATTTCAGAAAGATATGATAATCGGAGATGGAGGTGAGCAGACCGGTCTCCTTGAGTCCGGCATGACGCACCAGCTCGAAATCGCTGGGATTGGCCCGGATCCAGGCGGTCACCTCGGGAAAGCGGTAGCCCTTGCTGCGCACCTCCTCGAGGACCTCGCGGTCGCGTTCGGAGTAGATGAAGAATTCGGATTGGCGGATGATGCCGTTGGGGCCGGAGAGGCGATGGATCAGATCGAAGAGGGTGCTCGCCTGTTCCGCGGTGAAGGGGGTACGCGCCTGCTGACCGTCGCGGAAGGTGGTGTCGGTCATCCAGATCTCGGGGGCCGGCCGGGCATCGACCGTCACCCCGTCGAAGACCGTTCGGGGTACCTGATCGTAGGGGAACATCTCGCGCATGAGGTTGGGCTCCTCGGCATCCACCAGGGGATGACGCGGAGCCTTGTCGATTTTTTGCCACGGTGCTGGTTGTGTGGACATGGGACCTCCGAAAGGACCAAAGGTAGGGATGCAGCCGGCGCCGGAGCCAATCTCAGGGCTCCTGGACCTCAGTGAGATGTTCCAGGGCATCCCGCAAGAGCCGGTTACCGGGGAATTTATCCAGCCCGGCTTTATAGGCGGCTATGGCTTCGCGGGTGCGGTTGAGTCGGAAATAGACGTTACCGAGGTAGAGCATGACGTGTGGATCGGTGTGACCCTGTTCCTGCAGTTTTTCGAGGTGGTGCAGGGCGCATTCGTAGGCCTGATCGGCGATGCAGGCGAGGGCGGCGTGGTAATGGGCGATCGCCGATTCCTGATTGTTCTCCAGGAGTTTCTCGAAGGCCAGCCGGGCCTTGTAATAGAAGCCGCAGTGATAATAGGCCATGCCCAGCCAGTAATCGGCCATGATCATCGTCGGGGAGGAGGCCAGGGAGTGTTCGAGGGCGACGATGGCTTTCTCCAGACGCATGGCGCGGTAGTGGCAGATGCCGAGGTAGTAATAGGCGTAGGGCAGTCGCGGATTGACGGCGATGGCCTTCTCAAAGGTTTCGGTGGCGGCGTCGATGCGGCCGCGCAGATAGTAGCCATTGCCCAGCATGAGCAGCGAACGGAGGTCCGTCGGATCCCCGGTGATCTGTTTTTCCAGATCGCGCAGCAGGTCATCGAGCTGGTCCGATTCCAGCAGCTCCATGTCGTCCATCAAACCCGAGTTGGTGGTCATTGTTCTCTCCTGATTATAGAGCGCATGCATAACTTGTATTATAAGCGCTTTGTCCTTGATAGTCAAGGGATATTTTCATTGATTTTGAGCGGGAATTGTAATAAATTCGATCCATACTGAATAACGCAACCATTATGGCGAGAATTCCATGAAAATCTCATTGTCTGGGCTGCTGACGTTTTTCGTCGCTCTTTGCGGTGTCGCCGCGGCGCAGCAGCGTCCCGGGGGGGTGCCTGTTCTCCCCGCGTCGCCGGTCGCGGCCGATTCGGCCTTGCAGCAGGAGGAGAGTTGGGATCCGGCCGAGCTCGGTACGTTTTTAGGCGATTTTACCACCAGCCGTGGCGAGGCGATCAGCGGCGGCGAACTGCTCAGCCGCATCAAGAACAAGGCGGTCATCGACAGCAGCCGGATGGTCGAGGGCTTCCGCATCCAGCTCCTGGCCACCCGGGATGAGAGCGAAGCCCGGCGCGCCCGCGACGACGCCCGCAGTTCGTTTCCCGAAAACAGCTACCTGCTCTTCGACAACCCCTACTACAAGCTGCGCCTCGGCGACTGTCTGACCCGCACGGCTGCCGACTCGCTGCAGCAGCGCGCCGTCAGCAAGGGCTTTTCCGGCGCCTGGATCGTGCGCTCGCAGGTGCACGAATTCACTCCGAAACTCAATATCTTTTACACCCCGCCGCCGGATTCCTCCGCACTGGAGTGGGGTGCCCCGCAAAATTTGTATTGATTTTAAGCCAATTTTTTATTATATTTAACGCCTTTTTAGAAAAATTGGTGAATTATCCGCAGCGGGCATAAATCGCATGAAAATACCGCCGGTTTAAGGTAACTCCCGTTCATCCCTTCCTTGGGGTGGCGGGTTTATTTTTAGGAGGTACTATGTCAGGCCACTCCAAGTGGGCAACGATCAAACGCAAGAAGGAAAAAACGGATGCCGCCCGCGGACGCGCATTCACCCGGCTGATCAAGGAAATAACCATTGCGGCGCGCCACGGCGGCGGCGATGAATCGTCCAATCCCCGTCTGCGCACCGCCGTCCTCGCCGCCAAGGCTGCCAACATGCCGGCCGCCAATATCGACCGCGCCGTCAAGCGCGGCACTGGCGAACTCCCTGGCGTCAATTATGAAGAGATCACCTACGAAGGCTACGGGCCGGGCGGCGTTGCGGTCTATATGGAAGTGCTGACCGACAACAAGAACCGCACCGTGGCCGAGATCCGCCACCTCCTCTCCAAGTATAACGGCGCCCTCGGCGAGTCGGGCAGCGTCGCCTGGATCTTTTCCAAAAAAGGCGTGATCACGATCCCGGCCGGGAACACCACCGAGGACGACCTGATGATGACCACCCTCGACGCCGGCGCCGAGGACATCACCCTCGAAGAGGATCTGTTCCGCGTCACCACCGATCCGGCCAAACTCGAAGCGGTCAAAAAGGCCCTCGAGGGCGCCAGGATCGCCTGGGATTCGGCCGAACTCACCCGCGAACCGGCCAATACCGTCAAGGTGGAGGGCAAGGCCGCCGAATCAGTGATCAAGCTGATGGATGCCCTGGAAGAGCACGAGGACATCCAGAACGTCTATGCCAATTTCGACATCGACGAAAAGACCCTGGAAGCGATGGAAGAGTAGCACCGCATGGTGGTGATGGGCATCGATCCGGGCAGCCAGATCACCGGCTATGGCCTCGTCGCCATCACCGCCGGCGAGGGTCCGCGCTATCTCGCCTGCGGGACCATCCGCCCCGGCCGCAGCGGCGCCTTTTTCGCACGGCTGAAGGAGATCTACGACGGGGTCGAGGGTCTGGTCGCACAGCACCACCCGGATACCGCTGCCTGCGAGGATATCTTTTACGCCCGCAACGCCCGCTCCTCGCTGATACTGGGACAGGCACGGGCCGCGGCCGTCCTCGCCGCCCTCAACGCCGGCATCCCGGTCGCCGCTTACGCCCCCGCGGAGGTCAAGATGGCGGTCACCGGCCGCGGCGGCGCCAGCAAGGAGCAGGTGCGCTACATGGTGACCCGGTTGCTTGCCATCGACCTCCAGGATCAGGCCCTGGATGCCTCCGATGCCCTGGCCATCGCCCTCTGCCACGCCCTGCGCTGGCAGAGCCAATTGCACCACTCGCCTGTTTGAGAGACGGATGCCGACAAGATGATCGCTTTTTTGCGCGCCCAGCTGACCCTCAAGGAACCGACCCGCGTGGTCGTCGAACGCGACGGTATGGGGGTGGAGGTGCTCATCCCGCTCTCGACCTTTGCTGTCCTGCCCGAGGTGGGCGCCGAACTCCTGCTGCACACCCATCTTCATGTGCGCGAAGACGCCCTGACCCTGATCGGATTCGCCACCCCCGCCGAAAAGGAGCTCTTCGAACTCCTGCTCTCGGTCTCCGGTATCGGGGTGCGCTCGGGTCTGGCGATCCTTTCCGGCAGCCGCCCCGAAGAGCTCTATGGCTGGATCGCCCGCGGTGAGGAGGCCGCACTGACCCGTATCCCCGGCCTCGGCAAAAAGACCGCCCAGCGGATGATCCTCGATCTCCGCGACAAGGCGGCCCAACAGCTGCAAAAAGGCGGCCCGGCGGCCACGCCTGCACCGGCAGCCGCCCCCGAGGTCAGCGAACAGGCCATCCTCGCACTCACGGGACTCGGCTTCAGCAAGCTCGAGGCACAGCGGGCCATCGACAAGGCCGCTGCCCGGCTCGGCGCCGAGGCCAAACTGGAAGATCTGCTGCGCACGGCCCTGCAGGGCTGAGCTGAAGGAGTATGGTGAACCCAAGCGACCGCCCTACCTCTCCGGATGCCCTCAACGGCGAACGGGAACTCGACGCGACCCTGCGGCCGGGCCATTTTGCCGAGTTCATCGGGCAGGACAAGGTCAAGGAGAATCTCCATATCTTCATCCAGGCCGCCCGCGCCCGCGGCGAGGCACTCGACCATGTGCTCTTTTACGGCCCGCCGGGCCTCGGCAAGACCACCCTGGCGCATATCATCGCCCGGGAGATGGGCGCCAACATCCGGCTGACCTCGGGCCCGACGCTGGAACGCGCCGGCGATCTCGCCGGGCTGCTGACCAATCTCAACGAGAACGACGTCCTCTTCATCGACGAGATCCATCGCCTCAACCGGGTGGTCGAGGAGTATCTCTACCCGGCCATGGAGGATTTCAAACTCGATATCATCCTCGACAAGGGGGCCAACGCCCGTTCAATCCAGCTCAAGCTGCCCCATTTCACCCTGGTCGGGGCGACGACGCGGGCCGGATTGCTGACCTCACCGCTGCGCGCCCGTTTCGGGGTCTCGTTTCGTCTCGATTTTTACGAACCCGAGCGGCTGCGCGAGATCGTCCTGCGCTCCGCCCGGATCCTCGACAAGGCGATCGCGCCCGAGGCGGCCCTCGAGATCGCCCGGCGCAGCCGCGGCACCCCGCGCGTGGCCAACCGCCTGCTGCGCCGTGTGCGTGATTTCGCCCAGATCCTCGGCGAATCCGAGATCACTCTCGAACGCACCACCTCGGCGCTGCAGCGCCTCGACGTTGATGAATGCGGCCTCGATGACATGGACAAACGCATCCTGTTGACGGTGATCGACAAGTTCAGCGGCGGGCCGGTCGGACTCAACACCCTGGCCGTCGCCATCGGTGAGGAGAGCGACACCATCGAGGAGCTCTACGAACCCTATTTGATCCAGTCCGGTTTTCTCAACCGGACACCGCGCGGCCGGGTCGCCACCCCGGCCGCTTATAGCCATTTTGGCCGCAAGCAGGGCCGTCCCCTGCAGGGACAGCTTTTCGAGTAATGCCACCCCCGCTGACCAGCATCAGGATGCCGGCCAGCGCTTGTTCCCCGTCGCGAAATCCGGCGCGATCCGGATTCACCACCCCATAGAGGAGGAATCGCCGCGATGAAATTGTCCGATTTCAAGTATAATCTGCCTGACAAATTAATAGCGCAATATCCCAGCGATGAGCGCGACCAGTGCCGCCTGATGATCCTCAACCGCGAAACCGGTACCATGGAGGAGGGCATCTTCGCCGATGTCATCGACTACATGGAGAAAGGCGACAGCCTGGTCATCAACCAAACCAAGGTCTTTCCGGCTCGCCTCGAGGGGAGCAAGGACAAGACCGACGCCCGCGTCGAGGTCTTTCTCCTGCGCGAACTCGAGCTTGGCCTCTGGGAGGTCCTGGTCAAGCCGGCGCGCAAGGTGCGCGTCGGCAACCGCCTCACCATCGGCAACGAACTGGCCTGCGACGTCATCGACAATACCGTCTCCGGCGGCCGCGTCGTCCGCTTTAACTTTACCGGCGATTTCTACGAGATCGTCGACCGCATCGGCAAGTCGCCGCTGCCGCCCTACATCAAGCGGGATCCGGAGCCGAGCGACAAGGAGCGCTACCAGACCGTCTACGCCCAGGAACGCGGCGCGGTCGCGGCGCCGACCGCCGGCCTCCATTTCACCGAACCGCTGCTGAAAAAGATCAAGGCCAAGGGGATCAAGGTGGTGCCGCTCACCCTCCACCTCGGCCTCGGCAGTTTCCGCACGGTGGTGGTCGAGGATCTCAGCCGCCACAAAATGGACTCGGAGTTTTACGAAATCTCCGAGGAGGCCGCCACGGCGATCAACGAGACCATGCGCAGCAAGCACAAGGTCATCGCCGTCGGCACCAGCGTCGTGCGCGCCCTCGAGGCCAACGTCACCTCCGAGGGGTGGGCCAAATCGGGCCACGGCTGGACCGACAAGTTCATCTATCCGCCCTACGATTTCAAGATCGTCGACCGGCTGATCACCAATTTCCATCTGCCGCAGTCGACCCTGCTGATGCTGATCTCCGCCTTCGCCGGCCGCGATCTGGTCTTCAAGGCCTATCGCAAGGCGATCCGCGACAAGTTCATGTTTTTCAGCTACGGCGACAGCATGCTGATCCTCTAGCCGGCTGGTCCTGACGTGATGGAAACCCGAGCGAGGTGCACGGCCCTGATTGTCGCCGCCGGCCAGGGCCGGCGTTTCGGCGGCGCCGTGAGCAAGCAGTTCATCCCGGTGCATGGCAAGCCGCTGTTGTGGCATACCCTGCAGGCCTTTGAGGCCTGTCCCGAGGTCGAGGCGGTGATCGTCATCCTTCCGCCCGGGGAGGTGGCCGAGCGCGGCGCCGAGATCGCCGGCTGGGGATTGGTCAAGTTTGTCTTCGCCCTCGCCGGCGGGGCCGAACGCCACGACTCGGTCGCCAACGGCCTGGCGGCCGTGCCCCCGGAGAGCGACCTGGTCGCCATCCACGACGGGGTGCGCCCCCTGATCACCCCGGCGATCATCTCCGCCTGCATCGCTGCGGCACAGGAGAGCGGCGCCGCCATCGCAGCCGTCCCCCCCAAGGACACCATCAAGGGGGCCGAGGCGGGCCTGGTCACCACCACCCTCGACCGCCGCCGCCTGGTGCTGGTGCAAACCCCCCAGGTCTTCCGCAGCGACCTCATCCGTTCGGCCTACGAGGAGGCCTTCCGCCGCAACGCCTTCAGCACCGACGATGCCGCCCTCGTCGAGGCGCTCGGCCACCCGGTGCGCATCGTCACCGGCGACTATCGTAACATCAAGGTCACCTCGCCCGAAGATCTCATTCTCGTCAACGCCCTCCTGGAGCCCTGAGATGCGCATCGGTCACGGATACGACGTTCACCGCCTGGTCGCGGGCCGCAAGCTCATCCTCGGCGGGGTCGAGATCCCCTTTGAGCTTGGGCTGCTCGGCCATTCCGACGCCGATGTGCTCTGCCACGCGGTCAGCGACGCCCTGCTCGGCGCCCTGGCCCTGGGCGACATCGGCACGCATTTTCCCGACAACGATCCGCGCTGGCAGGATGCCGACAGCCTGCTGCTGCTCGCGCAGGTGGCGGCGCTGGTGCGCGAGCGCGGCTATACGGTGGCCAATCTCGATGCCACCCTGATTTTGCAGCGGCCCAAAGTGGCTCCCTATGTGGCGCGGATGCGGGAGAATATCGCGCGCGCCCTGGGGGTGGCAGCCGACGCGGTCTCGGTCAAGGCTACCACCAGCGAGGGGATGGGTTATGAGGGGCGCGGCGAAGGCGCCTCCTGTCACGCGATTGTGCTGTTGGTTCCCAGTCGAAAGGAAGAAGATGGCGTTAACGGTCTATAACAGTCTCAGCCGCAGCAAGGAGCTCTTCGAGCCGCTCATCCCCGGCCGGGTGACCATGTATGTCTGCGGCCCCACGGTCTACGACAACCCCCACATCGGCCACGTCAAGAGTTACGTCTCGTTCGACGTGGTCGTCCGCTATCTCCGCTTCCTCGGCTACAAGGTGCGCTATGTGCAGAACATCACCGATGTCGGCCACCTGCTCGACAGCGGCGAGGACCGCATTCTGCGCGGCGCCGAGCGCGAGCAGGTGCAGCCGATGGAGCTGGTCGAGCGCTATACCCGCGCCTATTTTGCCGCCATGGATGCCCTCAATGTTCTGCGGCCGGACATATCGCCGCGCGCCAGCGGCCATGTGCCCGAACAGATCGAGCTGGTGCAAAAGCTGATCGACAAGGGGATGGCCTACGCGGTCAACGGTTCGGTCTATTTCGATGTCGGAAAATTTCCGGAATACGGCAAGCTCTCCGGGCGCAAGGTGGAGGAGCAGATGGCGGGGGCACGGCTCGAAGTGGTCGAGGAGAAGCGTCATCCGGCCGATTTCGCGCTGTGGAAAAAAGCCGAGCCGGAACACATCATGCAGTGGAACTCGCCCTGGGGCCGGGGTTTTCCCGGCTGGCACATCGAGTGCTCGGCGATGTCGATGAAGTACCTGGGCGAGAGCCTCGACATCCACGGCGGCGGCATGGAGAATCAGTTTCCACACCACGAGTGCGAGATCGCCCAGAGCGAGGCGGCCACCGGCAAACGCTTTGTCAAGTACTGGCTGCACAACAACATGGTGCTGGTCGACGGCGTCAAGATGTCCAAGTCCCTCGGCAATTTCACCACAGTCGAAAAAGCGCTCGGCAAGTTCAGCGGCGAGCAGGTGCGCTTTTTCATCCTGCAGAGCCACTACCGCTCTCCGGTCGATTTCAGCGACGCGGCGATCAGTGCGGCGGCGCAGGGACTGGAGCGGCTGCGGGGGACCCTGGAATCGCTGCGGCGTCTCAGTGGTGGTGCGGCCGCCGGCGCGACGCCATCGGCCGCGGCGATGGCCCTGAGCGAGACCTATGGCGGCCGTTTCATCGCCGAGATGGACGACGATTTCAATACCCCGGCGGCGATCGGCCAGCTTTTCGATTTCTGCCGCGAGATCAACAAGCATCTCGATGCCGGCGGCGCGCCGGCCGACGCGCTCCTCTTCGAGAACAAGCTCTCGGCCTTTCTCGGCGAGGTCCTCGGACTGCGCCTGGAAAGTGGCGGAGGGGCGGTGGCCGCCGAGCCCTTCATCGAGCTGCTGCTCAAGCTGCGCGCGGCGCTGCGCCAGAAGCGGGAATTTCAGATGGCCGATCAGCTGCGCGATCAGTTACAGGAGTTGGGGGTGGCGATCGAGGATGGCAAGGAGGGAACGCGCTGGAAGGCGATTCGTTAAGAACAGCCCTGCATCGCGGATCATTACCTCAACGCGCTTGGCGCTGGACGCTTTGTCCCGCCGCCTCAAGCGGTTGCGGCGTAGCGCCTCTGGACAGTGACGGGGCAATGTTGAGGAAAACGTGCACCAGCGCCGCAATCAGTCGATTTTTGATAATAGATCTGATTGCCGCTCTCGAAGGTCAAATGATAGGAACCAGCAGAGTCTCGTACTATCTTGCGGCTGTTGTTAAATGAAGTAGCTTCTGCAGTAGTGCTGTTTAACAAACATTTTACAAGTCAACCGTCATGTTTGCTCCTGAGGTGGAGATACTGCTAATCGCCAATCCGGTTGGATCTCCATTGTGGTTACTCGTATTGGGCGCCGTTCCCATTGTGATCATTCGATTGTTTGATAACCCGGGGAATGGATCACCACCATCGCCATCACACCAATATGGAGCACCAGTGTCATCAAAATCATTGTCGCCAGGTTTTATGGTCCTTCCGCCTTCACCAGTACTCCACCATTCCCAGATTAGAATGCCTCCAAGCCCTGAGCCTTGCCAATGCTCCGGAAGATAACTGTTAAAGTCAGCATATTGGCGATTCTCGATAATGAACATAGCACTACTGCCAGGATCATTGAAACGGTAAAAATCTTTCTGCTGTGTTTTGCTGTTGATATAGCTGACTGTCTCGCCCGGCATATTTGATGTGATTAATGTTGGTACTGCCCAACCATAAGAAATAATGGCAGGTGGGTCAAAATTTGCAGGACAGTCTCCTTTACGTAGTGGCCCCGTTCGATACCCGACCCGCATGGCTGACCAGTCTGAAGCGTCGGCATGCGTATGGTACATTAATCCGCCCAATAATCCGGAACCTATGACGTGTCCCAATTCATGGCACCAGATACCGATATGCGTAAAGCTGTTTTCACCACTTGCCCAACCGGAACATCTCTCATGGAAAACCGGAGCACCAAGCCAGTCAGAATAATTAAAACTCGGGCGAAATTGCCCCGCTGAGAAATAGCTCTTTGGATACCCAACACCCGTTAAATATAGCGTTTGATTACTACCTGCAATGATGAGCTGAGTGACTTTATAATTTACGGCCCAGCCGCTGTCAATGGCAGCATTGATGGCGTCTATGACCAGATTTGTTGGGGCTGCAATACCACCGTATGCTCCCGGATAATTTGAAGTATTGCCTAGCTTTATCCACCTCAACGAATTATCAACGACAGGATTTATTATTGTTCCAGAAATGGCAAGAGCACCACTGGATTGCACCTGGTAAAATCTCTCATGCTGCCGTAGACATTTTCGTTATCAGGAGTAGAAGCGGGTGGTGTTGCTGATGAATAATAAGTATCTTCAGAGAAAAGCATATTTTCAAAATGAACTTTTTGATATGCCGGTGGTGAATGATGCAACAAATTATTGAACTCTACCAGCAATACGCCAATGTTGAGATTAGTAGTCGTTGTTTTATCTAAACTTCTCGTTCCTGATGAAGGAAGATAGTCTGGTCTTCCTTGCCATTTTAGAAAGAGCTGCCGATTTTGTTCGGCCGCGGTGTTGTAGCGCTCCAATTCCGCTTTTATCTTGGCAGTGACATCAGGATAATTTTCCAAATCTTTGATGACATTACTGGGGACATCGATGCCCACTCTTTTTCCCGAAGCTGCAAAAGCATTTCCCTCAGATGATTGTGCATAATGAAAATAGCCGTCGGGACCGCGAACGACTACATAACCATCAGGGGTTTCATACCATTGAATGTAACAGCAGTATCCGGCTTCTCTGGCTTGAAAGGTTACACCATTCGGCTGTTTCAAGGTGAAGTAATTCTGTTCAGCGGCAAGAAGCTGAACACCTGCAACAACCAGAAGCACTGTGTATAAAACGATTTTATTCATGATCTTCCCCTTTTAACGAATTAAAAGGACTTTCTGAGTTGCTACCGATTCGTCAGACTTTAGACGAATAAAATACAAGCCGCTGGAAATATTATCTCCATTCTGATCTCTTCCATTCCATTTAACTTGTTCATCTCCGGCTTTGATTTGCTTATCTAATAGTGTAATGACCTCCTTTCCACTTAGATTATATATTTTCAGCTGAACATGATTGGCCCGTGGCAAGTGGAATTTGATCATGGTTTCTGAATTAAAGGGATTGGGATAGGCATAAAACAACTGGGTTTTCCGAGGCATTGATGGATCGATCTGCCCTCCGACAGGGGTGGTTATCACTTTTCCCAGTTGGCCCAGATAATTTATTTGTTGAGCATAAACGCCGAACTCCGGCTGGGTTTCGTACCAGCAACAAATGGCACCACCATGGCCATCGGAAGCTACCTTATAGTTGCTATTTCTCTCTCTGCTTGTTACAACTGCATCTTCAGGCCATAAATATTTTCCTTCGGCATCAATCCGTTGCGCATGCAAGGATATGGTATCTCCGTCTTGTGTCCAATTTCTCCAAATAACCATAATGCTATAATCAGGGGATAGTACAATATCTGTATTATTAATATCTTTCGTTGAATGAAATTGGCTGATCTTTATTCCATCTCTTGACCATTGCGGCTTGCCGTTTGGATTTAGTCGTTGTGCATATACATCCTGATCTCCACTGCGACGATCTTTCCATACAATATAACTATTCTTTGATTGATCTATAGCCATCGTTGGTGCAAATGTATTATAGTCTGCCAACTCGGTTATGGTAACTCCATCTGAATCCCATAAGAGATTGCCATCTTTGCTAATTCGCTGCGCTGCAATAATTCCTTTAACTCCTGATTCTCTACTATATATCTCATAATAATGCGCTATGATGATTCCGCCTTCACCGTCTTTTTGCATACTGGGCCACCAACCCAAAGGGGATATGCTTTTACCGCCGCCCCAGAGAAACCGGCCTTGAGCATCCAGTCTTTGTATTTTTGCCCCGGTGCTGTCATAATAAAGAGATATTGAGCCGCCGACCTCATCATCAACGGCTAAACAGGGAACTGGTGATTCATAAGAGACAAACTGGTTACTGATCTTCACTCCAGAACTGTCCCAGATAGCATTCCCTTGGCTATCTAAATGTTGTGCCATTAGATCAATATGCTGACTATCGTGAAATAGACCCCAGAATACATAGCAGCCGTTGCTGCCATCGGGGCAGGCGGCGACCAGATCCAGGTTTCGTGCATTGTCTTGCGGCGCCACAGTAACTCCATTTGCGCCCCATAACCTTTGCCCGGTACTATCGATCCTCTGGGCGTAAGCACGGTTATAGTATTTGTCTTCTTTGATGAAGAAATCATCAAAGGCAACAATCACCCCACCATCCTTGTCATGGACCAGAAAATAGCGCTGTGCTTGATCATGGAGCGAATCAGCGACCATGGCTCCATTGCCGGAGAATTTTCGATAACCATACCTGTCCAATCGCTGCACAGCAATATGAATCCCGGCAAGAGACATATCATAATAGGCGATGTATGCGCCGCCAGAACCATCGCTGATCATCCGTGGCAGCATCCCGAGCGTGGTCACCCGCAGATTGGTCGATGGATCATTGGACCACTGCGAGAGACAGCTCGCGCCAGACAATAAGAAGGCCCAAAAACAGATCTTCATTTTCATGGCATGTTCTCATTAAAAATGGTTAAAGCAGCATATAAGGTTACATAGCTGTCGCATAGCCATAGCCAAAGCAGGTACTTCCATGATGCTCGGTCCCTTGGCATGG
Source organism: uncultured Cytophagia bacterium (assembly GCA_964436305.1). Classification (GTDB taxonomy): domain Bacteria; phylum Zhuqueibacterota; class Zhuqueibacteria; order Residuimicrobiales; family Residuimicrobiaceae; genus JAKPUX01. Next base: position 22,841 of record CAYTCI010000064.1, read on the forward strand.
GAGAATATGCTGCGCCCACCCCGTGCAGAAAGACCCCGATAAAAGGATGGCCGTATTAAGCTGTTTGCTCACGCGGGTCTCCCCTGAGGGGCGCCCTCTACTTGGATAGTAATGAGAACAGTGCAGAAAGTCAATAATAAAATACGAATCAGCCGAAAATGACTGTTTCATCAATATGATGCCATTTCATTGGCAGTGTTTCTGATCAAGCTAAACCTGCGCACGTCCATCAGCAGGCAACTCAATGGGACTGCAATGGTTCTGGCGGCCAGGCGCGAAGGGCGTGAGTACCACAGATCCTCCGCGCTGCAGGTACGAAGCTGGATGCCCTCCGCGAATGACAATATCGAGGCCCTCGCGATCGTCCGCGTTTCGAATTCCAATCCGGAAAAAGTGACATCGATGGCGATGTTGGCGGCTGCCGGTCGTCTGCCCGGTCGATTACGTCAGCCCGGTCGCCGCCGGCGGTTCCAGTGGGATTTTGCTTGTTTTTATGGAATGGGCTGGCTAATTTTATTGACACTGTTCATCAGTGTCCGGGGATCCGGAGATTCCTGGCGGGCACAAAACCTGGTTTATCCAGACCCATGCTCCCGGCACCCTGATCGGGCAGCACCCCTCCCCTCAAGATCAAACATTGAAAGGCTCTCAATGAAATTCGCGATCGTGCTTGCGTTGCTGATCTCGCTGTCAGCGATCTCTTGCGGTTCTTCCATTCCCAAAGGCGCCATAGCCGTCACGCCCTTTGCAAAAGAAAAATACCTGGGCAAATGGTACGAGATCGCCCGGCTGGATTTCAAATACGAACGGAACCTGAGCCATACGACGGCGGAGTACGCCCTGAACAAAAACGGCACCATTCGCGTCGACAATCGCGGGGTCGATATCACCACCGGAAAAAAGAAACAGGCGATCGGCAAGGCCAAATTTGTCGGGGCGGAGGATGTGGCGATGCTGAAGGTCTCCTTCTTCGGGCCGTTTTATGGCGGCTACAATGTCATCGCCCTCGATCCGGAGTATCGCTATTCCCTGGTGGCCGGATCGAGTTTGAAGTACCTGTGGATCCTGTCGCGGGAAAAGACCATACCTGAAGATATAAAAAACAAGTATCTGGCTATTGCCGATCGGATCGGCTTCAAGACCGCGGAGCTGATCTGGGTGGAGCAGAAGTAGACCGCCCGGTGCGAGAGGGGGGAGTCGGGCCGGCGCGAGAGGTTTGGCGTGCGGCAGGCCGGGTCGGCGCGAGAGGGTGGGGCGCCGGCGGCGAGAGCCCGGCGCGAGAGGTTTGGCGTGCGGCAGGCCGGGTCGGCGCGAGAGGGTGGGGCGCCAGCGGCGAGAGCCCGGCGCGAGAGGTTTGCCGGCGTGGCGCGGCCGCCGGTGGGCTGCGGGTTTTTTAAAAGAAGACGTATTTTTTTCTTGCATATTTCCAGGAAATTGCTAACTTATAAGGCTAACTTGGTTATGGTGCGAAACCGCGCCACCATAGCTCAGTAGGTAGAGCACCTCACTTGTAATGAGGACGTCGCGGGTT
>CAYTCI010000065.1:0-20846 GCA_964436305.1 uncultured Cytophagia bacterium
CAGGCCGTGTGGCCTTTCGCCCCGATAAAACCCAGGCGCACCCGGTCGCCCGGCTGCAGCAGCCGGGACTCGGCGGGCACGACCGAGGTGGTGTCGATCCAGAGCGGCAGTGCCGGGCGTTCGATGGGCGGGATGCGGACCAGGGTGCGGGTGAAACGCTGGATCGCACCGCCCTCCGGCTGCACGGTCGCCTCCACCTGGTTGATCCCCGGCTGCAGGTTCACCGTACGGAAAAACACGCCGGTGCGATAGAGGTGACAGGTATCGCCGTCGATCGTCACCCGGGCCGGCCAGACCGTTTTGGCGAGCAAGGGAACCGCCGCCCGGGTGGTGGTATCGCCGAGATCGTCGCGCCATGTAAAAGGCGCGTCGCTACTCTGGGCACGGCCGACTCCCGTCAGCCCCGCCCCTATTAGTCCGAGACAAACCAGCATACGCCGCATCAACGAGCTCCCTCTCTGTTGGTAGATTCGCCTGGATCGAGGAGGATGCGCTAATATAGCAAGCTGTCGGCGCAATGCCAAGCAAAAAGCAGCGGCGTTCCCAGAAGTATAGGCTTGCTTTTTATCGGCAACAATTTGTATCTTTATGCAAAAGGAGCGTCCATGCCCAAAGAGCCACTCTCCACCCATTTCACCTATCCCTTTCAGAACAACCTGATTTATAACAATCCGGAAAAACGCAAGATCGCGCTCGATATGCTCGAACGGTATACCGGTTCCGAGGCGGCCGATTTTCAGCCCTATATCATCCTCACCAACTTTCACAAGTACCTCAACGTCTTTCAGGAACGGGCGCAAACCGAATCGACCTCGGGATCGGCCTTTTCGGCGGTGCACGATCCCACCGCTCATATCAGCATGATCGATTTCAAGATCGGCGCACCAACCGCGGCGATGATCATCGAGATGTTGAGCACGATCGAACCGCAGGCGGTTCTCTTTCTCGGCATGTGCGGCGGCCTGCATCGCTCGCTCCAGATCGGTGATTTCATCCTGCCCATGGCCGCGATTCGCGATGAGGGGGTCAGCGGCCATTTCATCCCCCCGCAGGTGCCCTCGCTGCCCACCTTCAAGATCCAGAAATTCGTCAGCCAGATCATCGTCGAAAACGGCTTCGATTACCGCACCGGGGTGGTCCATACCACCGACTACCGCTTCTGGGAATTCGACGATACCTTCAAGGCGATCCTCTATGAAGAGCGGGCCATCGGCATCGACATGGAATGCGCCGCCCTTTTCAGCGTCGGCTTCGTCAGCAAGGTGCCGATCGGCGCTCTGCTGCTGGTCTCCGACCTGCCATTGCAAAAAGGTGGGATCAAGACCAAGGAATCCTCCCGAAAGGTCTTCTCCACCTTTACGGAAAAACATATCGAGATCGGGATCTCGGCGATGACCGAAATCCAGAATCGCGGCGAGCACATCCGGCATTATCGCTGGTGAGCTCCCGGCAGCCGGTCGCACGGCCGCCCGGGCCACGCCCTCACATCCAACCGGAATGGAGAAGTAATGGATCTGAAAACGCGCTATTTGGGATTGACCCTGAAGAATCCGATCATCGTGGCCAGCAGCGGCCTGACCAAATCGGCCGACAAGATACGCGCCTGCGAGGAGGCGGGTGCGGCCGCAGTGGTGATGAAGAGTCTCTTTGAAGAGGCCCTCGCCGGGGAGGAGTGGAATCTGGCGGCGGACTTGGCGTCCCACACCGAGGTCTATGACTACATGCGTGCCGAGATCGGCAAACAGTACGGGCCGCGCGACTATTGTGCCACGCTCGAGGCCGCGAAAAAAGCGGTTGCGATTCCGGTCATCGCCAGTGTCAACTGCGTCTCGGCGCGATGGTGGCCGAGTTATGCCCGCCAGCTTGAGGCGGCGGGGGCGGATGCTCTCGAACTCAACGTCTATGCCCCGGTGGCTTCGGCGCAGACGAGCGCAAGCGCGGCCGAACAGCTCTACTTCGATATTCTGGCGGCGGTCAAGGCGCAAGTCCACATCCCGGTGGCGATGAAGATCGGCCGGCACTTCAGCGCACTCCCGCATTTCGCCGCCGGACTCGGCGCTGCTGGGCTCGAGGGGCTGGTGCTCTTCAACCGTTTTACCGATTTCGATATCGACATCCAGGCCAGACGCCCGGGAGTGACTTTTACCTTCAGCCGCCCCGAAGAGCATCATGAGGTGCTGCGCTGGATTGCCGTCCTCTCCGGCCAGACCCGCTGTGACCTGGCCGCCACCACCGGTGTGCATTCCAGCGAGGCGATCATCAAGCTGCTGCTCGCGGGAGCCCGGGCGGTCCAGCTCGCCTCCGCCCTCTATCAGGAGGGGCTCGGTCTGATTCCGCGCCTGCTTGGGGAGATCGAGAGCTGGCTGCAGGCCCAGGCCTGCCCGGATCTGGCCTCCTGCATCGGCACGCTGGGGATGGCCGCCAGCGGCACGCCCGAACTCTATCTGCGCGCCCAGTTCATGGAGAAGATCCGTGGTTGGGAGTGAGCACCGTGTTTCCGTCCATGCCCACCGCGTGGGGAGCAAGGTAAATCCAGTGAACAGACCAGGCCCGGCAAGAGCCTGAAAGGAACCGGCGATTTGGCCACCTATCTCTACCTTTCCATATTTCCCGAATCCCTGATCGCCTCGATGCTGCCACCGCAAGAGTTCGGCCTCTATTTCGCCACCGGCACGGCCAAACAGACGCGCGGCCAGGCGATCTTTATCGAGGTGGATAAAAATTTTGCCAGCAGCTACTTTCCCCTGGAAGACATCGAACAGCGCTGCCAGCCCCATTTCGATGGCCAGCCGAAACGCTCGGTCTATCTCTCCATCTACCGGGTCCTCGAACACCTGCCGTTGAACGCCCTGAAAAGCCTCTATCTGGTCACCGATGGCGGCCAGGTGCTTGAACTGCCGCGCAGTGCCGCCCTGCCGGAGGAGCAGCGCCGCCTCCACCTTTACCAGGAACTCTGTCCGGTGATGCCGCGCATCGCCACCCTCTTCAATCCCCGCGACTTTTGCCGCTTTGTCACCAACCGGGATTTCCCGGTCTCGGTCCCCCGGCTCTTTTTCATGGAGATGGAACTGGGGGCGCTGGCGGTGGATCCCGCGCTCGCACCGGCGGAGGATCTCCCCTACGCCCACATCGAGCATCTGCGGGAATGCCTCATCGGCTTGCTGCAGCATCCCGAAAAGCCGACCAAGACCGTCAACCGTTATCTCAAGGGCGACCTTTCCTTCGCTCTCATCCACAAAGGCTTTTTCATCGGTGACCAGGAGGGATTCTGTCACTATCCTTTCCCCTCGCCGGAGGTGCTGCAGCGCGACCACTACGAGTGGTGGCACTCGGCCCGGGATGTCGAGGATCTCGACCTTTGATCGGCCGCTCCTGGCGGCATCGCGGCCTGCCTGCATCATACTTTTGTGTGCTCCAGAAAGACCCTGAATTCGTGCAGAACTGCTAACCAACAGCGAGGATGGAGATGGCCTCTCAGTACTTCAAACGCAAGCCTCTGGAGATGCTTCTGGAGGAGATGAAAGGGGAGAACCGGCTGCGGCGGATCCTGGGACCGGTGCAGTTAAGCAGCCTGGGGGTAGGTGCGATCATCGGGACCGGGATTTTTGTACTGACCGGCATCGCCGCGCATGACAAGGCGGGGCCGGCTCTGGTGGTTTCCTTTTTGGTCGCCGGGCTGGCGTGTATTTTTGCCGCTTTTTGCTATGCCGAATTCGCCTCGATGGTGCCGGTGGCGGGCTCGGCCTATACCTATGCCTACGCCACTCTGGGCGAGTTTTTCGCGTGGATCATCGGCTGGGATCTGGTGCTCGAATATACCGTTGCCTCCGCTGCGGTGGCGCACGGCTGGTCGCACTATTTTCAGGCCTTGCTGGCCTTTTTCAATCTCAAGTTGCCTTTTGCCATCACCCGAGCCCCCTTCGACTATGATCCGGGGCTCGGGAAGTTCATCTCCACCGGCACCGCCATTGACCTGCCGGCGCTAATCATCACGGCCATTATCACCATGATCCTGATCAAGGGTATCCGCGAAAGCGCCTCATTCAATGTCGCCATGGTGGTCACCAAACTGGTGGTCGTCGTTTTTGTCATCGCCGTCGGCGCGTTCTATGTCGACCCGAAGAACTGGCATCCCTTCGCACCCTTCGGCTATTCCGGCCTTTCCTTCTTTGGCAAAACCATTATGGGCCAACAGGGGCCGGGGGGCGAGCCCCTCGGCATGCTGGCCGGTGCAGCCGTGATCTTTTTTGCCTATATCGGCTTCGACTCGGTCTCGACCCACGCCGAAGAGGCGCGCAATCCGCGCAAGGATGTCCCGATCGGCATCGTCTCGTCGCTGCTGATTTGCACCGTCCTTTACATCCTGGTCTCGCTGATCCTGACCGGCATGGTGCCGTATAACCAGATCAACATCGACGCCCCGGTCGCCGATGCCTTCCGTCAGGTCGGGCTGCCCTGGGCGCAGCTGCTCATTGCCATCGGCGCACTGGCGGGGATCACTTCGGTGCTGCTGGTGATGGAGCTGAGCCAGCCGCGCGTCATGCTGGCGATGGCGCGAGACGGCCTGGTCCCCTCGGGTTTTTTCGGCGCCATTCATGACAAATTTCGCACGCCATGGAAATCGACCATCCTGACCGGCAGCGTCATCGGACTGCTGGCCGCCTTCCTGCCCTTGCGCATCCTCGCCGAGCTGGTCAATATCGGCACCCTGCTCGCCTTCGTCATCGTCTGCGCTGCGGTCCTGGTGATGCGCTATACCCATCCAGAAGCCGAGCGCCCCTTCCGGGTGCCCTTCAGCCCCTTTTTCCCGATCTTCGGCATCCTCCTTTGTGTAGTACTGATGTTCTCGCTGCCGGTCGAGAACTGGCTGCGGCTGTTGGTCTGGCTGCTGATCGGCATGGTCATCTATTTCACATACGGCCGCCATCACAGCGTGCTGGCCCGAATGGCAAAAGAGCAAAAAACCGAATGACCATTTCAAGAATTTTCAGAGTCTATCCCTCAGGACGGCCGGAAGGCCGTCCTTTTTTTTATCGCCGGTTCTGTGCGAGCTGCCGGCCAATATGGCCTAATAATTTACTTGACTAATTTGAGCGGGTTATGTATTTTGATGCGAAAAATCAGACCCCGGGTCTGACCCTAATCAACGGAAACACCCTCTTCTACCATCTTGATCGGCCACCACTTATGTCATAACCGCTCTCGCCTCTCTCCCGTTTTCATACCTTCATGACTTTATAAATCTCTCTCTTGCCATGCAAAGGAGCATTTCATGAGTTCGCATGCTGCCCATGCGGGTCAGGGCGATGCCCTGGCCGATCCGCTGTATCGCAGCACAGGCGTCGATGTGACACGCTGTTATCAGTGCGGCAAATGTTCCGCCGGGTGTCCCCTGGCAGCCGAGATGGATTATCCCTCCAGCGTGTTGATGCGCTTGCTGCAGACCCGTCAGCCTGAACTGGAGGACAAGGCACTGCGCTCGCACAGCATCTGGCTTTGCCTCTCCTGCGAAACCTGTTTCTGCCGCTGCCCGATGGAGATCGACATCCCCAGGGTGAGTGATTTTCTCCGCGCCGAGGCGGTGCGGCAGAACAAGGTTCATCCGGCTGCCCGTAATATCCTCCGGTTCCACCGCTCCTTTCTCGATGTCATCCGCTACACGGGCCGGCTCTACGAAGTAGGCCTGATCGCGGATTATAAAACGCGCAGCTGGAATTTGCTGCAGGATGTAGCGATGGCCCCGGTGCTCTATTTCAAGGGCAAACTGGCGCTGCTGCCACACCGGGTGAAAAACCGCCGGGCGCTGCGCCAGCTCTACAAAAGAAGCATCGACAAGGAGGCCCGGCCATGAAGATCGGTATTTTCCCCGGCTGCTCGATGGATGGCTCTTCCCGGGAGTACGGCGAATCCCTGCGGGCGATAGCGCCCGAACTGGATCTCCAGCTCGAGGAGATCGCCGACTGGAACTGCTGCGGCGCCAGCGCGGCCCACAACCTCAACAAAAAACTCTCCCTGGCCTTGCCCGCGCGCAATCTGGGTCTGGCGGCGAAGCAGCAGCTGGAGGAACTCCTGGTTCCCTGTGCAGCCTGCTTCAGCCGCCTGGCCGGCACCCGTCACGAGCTGGCGCAGGATCCTGCCCTGCGCAACGAGATCGCGGGGATCATCGAGATGCCCCTTGAAGAGATGCCCCGCTCGCTCAACATCCTTGATGTGCTGCAAAAGGTCGTACCACCGGAGTTGAACGGCCGGCTGCGCCAGCCCTTCGCCCATAAAGTGGCCTGTTACTACGGCTGTCTGCTTGTGCGGCCGCCGGAAATCGCCCGGTTCGACCGCGCCGAGGATCCCCAGGTGATGGACGAGATCATGCGGCGTATCGGCGCCGAGCCGGTCGACTGGGCTTTTAAAACCGAGTGCTGCGGCGCCGGGTTTTCGATCCCGCGCACCGATCTGGTCGGCACGCTCTGCGCCCGGATTCTCGAAGATGCGGTCCACCGCGGCGCCGAGGTGGTCATCGTCGCCTGCCCGATGTGCCACAGTAATCTCGACATGCGGCGCAGCGCCATCGACAAGGCCGCCGGCAAAAAATACGACATCCCGGTGCTCTATATCACCCAGGCCATTGGCCTGGCACTCGGCCTGCCTGCCAAAAAACTCGGTCTGCACCGCCATATCGTGCCCGTACGTCTGCCCGAGCGCACTGTCAAGCCCGTCCTGCAGCCTGTATCCGCCCAAGAGGAGTCCTAAGTCATGTCACGAATTGGCGTTTTTGTCTGCCACTGCGGCGAAAATATCAGCGCCACCGTCGACTGCGCCCGGGTGGCCGAGGTTTGCGGCCGGATTCCCGGCGTCGTCCACAGTATCGACTACAAGTATATGTGTTCGGATCCGGGCCAGAACATGATCCGCGAGGCGATCCGCGAAAAACGTCTCGACGGCGTGGTTGTTGCCTCCTGCTCACCGCGCATGCACGAACCAACCTTCCGCCGTGCCTGTGAGGAGGCCGGACTCAATCCCTTCCTCTGTGAGATGGCCAACCTGCGCGAGCACTGCTCCTGGGTGCACGAGAAGGGCGATCCCACCACGGAGAAGGCGATCGATCTGGTGCGCATCCTCGTCGAGAAGGTCAAGCGCAACCGCCCGCTCTTTCCGATCAAGGTGCCGGTCACCAAGACCGCCCTGGTGCTCGGCGGCGGCATCGCCGGTATCCAGTCCGCCCTCGATATCGCCAACGCCGGCCACAAGGTGATCATGGTCGAACGCGAGCCCTCGATCGGCGGCCACATGTCGCAGCTCTCCGAGACCTTTCCGACCCTCGACTGTTCACAGTGCATCCTCACCCCGCGCATGGTCGAGGTGGCGCAGCATCCCAACATTACCCTCTACACCTATGCCGAGCTGGAAAGTCTCGACGGCTTTATCGGCAACTTCAAGGCGCGCATCCACAAGAAATCGCGCAGCCTCGATGAAAAGCTCTGCACCGGCTGCGGCCTCTGCACCACCAAATGCCCAAACAAACGCATCCTCAGCGAGTTCAACGCCCAGCTCGGCCAGCGCACCGCCATCTACGTCCCCTTCCCCCAGGCCGTGCCCAACAAACCGGTCATCGACCGCGCCCACTGCACTTACTATACCAAAGGGAAATGCCGGGTCTGCGAGAAGGTCTGCCCGACCCAGGCGATCCGCTTCGATCAGGCCGACGAGATCGTCGAGCACGAGGTCGGCGCGGTGGTGGTCGCCACCGGCTTTAACGTCAAGGAGGCCGACTTCTTCCCCGAGTACGGCTATGGCCGCTACAAGGATGTCATCAGCGGACTGCAGTTCGAGCGCCTGCTCTCGGCCTCCGGGCCGACCCTCGGCGAGATGAAGCGGCCCTCCGATGGCAAAACCCCGGAAAAGGTGGTCTTCGTCGCCTGCGCCGGCTCGCGCGACAAGGCCAAGGGGATCGAGTACTGCTCCAAGATCTGCTGCATGTACACCGCCAAGCACGCCATGCTCTACAAGCACAAGGTCCACCATGGCGAGGCCTATGTCTTTTATATGGATATCCGCGCCGCCGGCAAGATGTACGACGAATTCACCCGCCGCGCCATCGAGGAGGATCATGTCCATTACATCCGCGGCCGGGTCTCGCGTATCTATGAGCGGGACGGCAAGCTGATCGTTCAGGGCGCCGACACCCTGCTCAACGCCATGCCGGTCGAAATCGAGGCCGACCTGGTGGTGCTCGCCACCGCCGGCGTCGCCAACGAAGGGGCCGAAGCCCTAGCGCAAAAGCTCCACGTCAGCTATGACGCCCATAAATTCTTCGTCGAAGCCCATCCCAAGCTGCGGCCGGTCGAGACCAATACCGCCGGAGTATTTCTTGCCGGGGCCTGCCAGGCCCCCAAGGACATCCCCGAGTCGGTGGGTCAGGCCTCCGGCACCGCCGCCAAGGTGGCCGCGCTTTTTTCCAAGGATGAGCTGACGCGCGAGCCGCTGATCGCCATGGTCAACCGCTGCGCCCCGCCGCTCTACTCGACCTGCGTCGGTTGTTTCCTGTGCCAGTCGGCCTGCCCCTACCAGGCGATCGAGCGCGAGGAGATCCGCGACCGCAGCGGCAAGCTGATCAAGACGGTGGCGCGGGTCAATCCCGGCCTCTGCCAGGGCTGCGGCACCTGTGTCGCGTTTTGCCGCTCCAAATCGATCGATATCCAGGGCTATACCCACGAGCAGGTCTATGCCGAGGTGATGGAGCTTTTCGCCTGAACCACCCCGGCGCCCGGGGCCAAGCCGGCCTGTTCCGGGCGCCGCATCACGGTGATGGAGCTCTTCGCCTGAACCACCCCGGCGCCTGCTTCGCGGCGGCGCCACAATCCGGAATGGAGCCCGGGCTGCCAGCCGGGCGGACTAAACACGGAAGAGATCATGGACTTTGAACCGAAAATCGTCGCCTTTGTCTGCAACTGGTGCACCTATGCCGGAGCGGATCTGACCGGCACCAGCCGGATCAAATATGCCACCAATGTGCGCATTATCCGCTTCCCCTGCACCGGCCGCATCGATTTCATGCTCATACTCAAGGCTTTCGCCCAGGGGGCCGACGGGGTGATCGTTTCGGGATGCCATCCCAACGATTGCCACTACACCTCCGGCAACTTTCACGCACGCCGCCGCTGGATCGCCTTCAAGGATCTGTCCGAATTCATGGGCATCGACATGGAACGGATCCAGTTTTCCTGGGTATCGGCCGCCGAAGGGGCCAAATGGGCCGAGGTCGTCAATACCACCGTCGCCAAGGTGCGCCAGCTGGGACCATATACCGCCTACCACGAGATGGCAGCAGCCGGGATCATGTAAAGGAAGAGGGAAGAGACCATGGATGTCTTGAAAACCAGGGCGCAGGAACTGCTCGCGAGCGGGACGGTGCAGACGGTGATCGGTTACGGCCAGGGCTCCAACGGACGCAGCCGGGCCCTTTTTGCGCAGACGCCACAGGCAGCCGAAACCCTGATATGGGATGATACCTGCCAGCAGAACCTCGCCACCTATCTCTTCAAGCCGGAGATCCGTCAGAAGGGCAAGGCGGCCATCGTCGCCCCCCTGCCGGTGCTCCGCTCCGTGCTGCAGCTGGCCTCGGAAAACCAGGTGCACGACGGGGATCTCATCGTGCTGGGTGTCAACGGCGGCGAACTCACCGAGATGGCGACCCTGCAGGAGATGGAAGCGCACGTCGCCGGCCGCGACCTCAGCCTGGATGCCAGGGACCACGCCCGGCTGCAGGAGCTCGACGCGATGAGCCTCAAGGAACGCTGGCAGTTCTGGCAGGAAGAGGTGGCGCGCTGTTTCAAATGCTACGCCTGCCGCGCCGCCTGCCCGATGTGCTACTGCAGCCGCTGTACCGTCGAATGCAACCAGCCGCAGTGGGTGCCGGTGCCCGCCCATCAGCTCGGCAACTGGGAATGGCACATGATGCGCGCCATGCACCTGGCCGGACGCTGCGTCTCCTGCGGGGCATGCGGCCGCGCCTGTCCCCTCGACATCCCCATCCATCTGCTGACGATCAAGATGGAGGAGTCCATTTTTCAGGAATTCGGGATCCGCGCCGGGGCCAGGGCCAAGGCCGAAAATGCCCTCTCCTCCTTCCGCGCTGAAGACAAAGAGCAGTTCATCATCTAAGGTATCGACATGGAAAACAAAACGATTCAACACACCCAGCTGCTCGCCCTGCTGCGCAAGATTCAGGAGAATGAGCGCCGACTCATTGCTCCGCAGCGCAAGGGGAACCAGGTCCATTTCCAGCCCGCTGGCGCGGTCGAGGAGATCCCCTTCGACTATATCCAGACCGCGCTCTCGGCCAAGTCGGTGCTTTTCCCGCCGGTCGAGGAGCTGATGCGCTATCATCAGGACGAAAACGGGGTGCAGATCGACGAACGCAACCCGGATCTCCTCCCGGAAACTGTGGCCTTCGGCCTGCGCCCCTGCGATGCCGCCGCGGTCACCTATATCACCCGGCAATTTACCGGGGACAAGCCCGATCTGCTCTTCAGAAGGCGGCTGGAAAAGACCACCTTCGTGACGGTGAGCTGCGCCCGGGCGGATGCGGATTGTTTCTGCACCTCCGTCGGCGTGTCGCCCGGCGATACCCGCGGCAGCGATCTGCTGCTGACCCCGCTGGGCGGCGAGAGCTATCTGGCCGAGGTGGTGACCGTCAAAGGTGAGGCCCTGGTCGCTTTGGCCCCGGAGCTGTTCGCCCCCGCCGCCGCGGTCAAGAAGGAGGAGCATCTGGCCCAGGTTCCGCGACAATTCGATCTCGAGGTGCTGCGCGGCAAGCTCGACAAGGCCTTCGACAGTCCCTTCTGGGAGGAGACCTCACTGCGCTGCCTCGGCTGCGGCGCCTGTACCTATGTCTGTCCGGTCTGCTCCTGTTTTGACATTCAGGACGAGGGCTCGCACAAGCAAGGAATGCGGCTGCGCTGCTGGGATTCGTGCGGCTCGTCCCTCTTCACCCTGCACGCCTCGGGGCACAATCCGCGGCATGTGCAGAGCGAGCGCTGGCGCCAGCGCATGATGCACAAATTCAGCTACATGCCGGAACAGCTGCAGGTGCCGGGCTGCGTCGGCTGCGGCCGCTGCCTGCGCGCCTGCCCCGCGGATATGAACCTGATCGAACAGGCCCAGGCCTGCATCGCTGCCGTATAAGCCGGGATACTATTGGGAGCATTTCTCATGGCTGAACAGAACGACTACAAACCTTTCCTGATGAAGATCGACAAGATCATCGATGAGGCCCCCGAGGTCCGGACCTTCCGTCTGCTCTTCCAGAATGAGGAGGAGGCGAAAGCCTTCCGCTTCAAGGCGGGTCAATTTGGCGAATACTCCATTTTCGGCGAGGGCGAATCGACCTTTTGCATCGCCTCCTCACCGACCCGCAGCGGCTATATCGAGTGCACCTTTCGCAAAGCCGGGCGGGTGACCACGGCCCTCTCCGGACTGGAGGAGGGCGACACCATCGGCTTCCGCGGCCCCTACGGCAATATTTTCCCCATCGAAGAGTGGAGCGGCAAGAGCCTGCTTTTCATCGCCGGCGGCATCGCCCTCCCGCCGATGCGCTGCGTCATCTGGAACGCCCTGGACTGGCGCGAGCGCTTCAAGGATATCACCATTCTCTACGGCGCGCGCTCGGTGGCGGATCTGGTCTACAAACATGAGCTGGAGGAGTGGGCCGCCCGTCCGGATGTCAAGCTGGTGACGACCGTCGATCCCGGCGGCGAAACCCCGGAGTGGAAGGGGGAGATCGGCTTTGTGCCCACGGTGCTGGAAAAGATCGCCCCGGCGGCGGCGAATACCATCGCCATCGTCTGTGGCCCGCCGGTGATGATCAAATACTCCTTTCCGGTGCTGCTCAAGCTCGGTTTCCAGCCGGACGATATCTATACCACCCTGGAAAACCGCATGAAATGCGGCATCGGCAAGTGCGGCCGCTGCAATGTCGGCAAGCACTATGTCTGCAAGGACGGCCCGGTATTCACCTACAGCCAGCTGCAGAACATGCCGGCGGAATACTGATCGCCCCGGCTGCGAGACCCAAGCCCTGCCATTCGGTGGGGCTTTTTTTTGTGCACATGGAAAATTCCTCATGGTCGTATCTGTTCGGATTTCTGCGGTGTTAACTCCTATAACGAAATAAGCGATGCCTCTTCATGAAAAATCGGATCATTTAATCCGCACGGCATACAGCGAAGAGCGCGCCGTGATGAAGAGCAGCTCCCGCTCCTTGCCGCCAAACTGCAGCGTCGACGGCCGTTCCGGCACGCGGATTATTCCCTTTGGCACACCCTCCGGGCTGTAGATATATATTTGCCCATTGGCCACATAGAGGTTCCCCTCCTCATCCACCGCCGAGCCGAACTCACCCTGCTCGGCAAAATAGCGCAATCCGGCCAGCCGCCCCCTTTCGTCCACATCCATCCTGACCATACGCGCGTCGTATTCATCCGCGGCATAGAAGGGTTTTCCGGGAACGGCCTCCAGCACGCTCGAGGAACGCGCCAGGTCATAACATTCGGGGATAATGGTCACCCGATCCGGCGCCACAAAACAGTACGGCGGCATAGCCACCGCGACCTGATTGAAATCATGGCCATCGCGCCAGCGATTGGCCGGGTAAATCGCCTTGGCCACGTGCAGCACGGAATCCACAGGCAGGCGCGGCAGCAGGCGGATGGTCTCCGCAGGGCGCTCCGGATCCATGGTGTAGACCCGGGTGGCAAAGCCGGAATTGCCCCAGCCGCTGAAAGAGGTGCCGCCCGCGTCCGGCAAGACCGGCGCCGATTCCTGCTCGCCATTGATTTTATAGCCCGGCTGGGGATCGTATCGGAAGATGACGAGCAGATGGTCCTGGGTATCAAAAGCCAGGGCCGCGGCTGCCAGGGGAGATCGGCGACAAAATCAAGTCGATTGTCGGTGCAGTCCCATTTATAGATGCGTTTCAGGCGCTGTTCGCAGAAATAGATGTTGCCCTGGCTGTCGCGGGCGACGCCTTCGGCGAATTCGAATCCGGTGGCCAATCTTTCCACATGGTTTTTGGCAAATACAAGCGGATGGCGCCGGCTTTCCTTGCCGGTGATATAGAGCCGCGTGAATTCCCAGGGCCGCACATCGACATCCCGATTGATGTCGTACAGGGGCAGATCGGTGGTGTATTTGATCTGTGAATAGTTATGGACGTTGAGCATCTCGATATCGCGACAGTTCCAGAGACGAATCGACCAGGGATAAGGGGCCTTGAAGCGAATGGTCCGGAACATATAGAGATTGGCAAAGAGCAGATCGTGACAGTCCGACAACTCCAGTGGCTGGCAATCCGGCCCCTCGGTATACTCCTCCTCCATCTGGAAGGCATAGATTTTCCAGTTGGCGACCTTTTTAAAATGGGCTTCATTGCGGATGTGGTGTTCGACGGACATGGCATAGATACGGCCGGGCGTCGACGTATGGCTGACGTAGAGGCCATTGGCGGCGTAACTGCTGGCCGTCCAGATATCCTTGAAAATGCCGCCGCCTCCATTGGTGATCCACAGACTCCAGTGCTGGGTGTCCCAGGCGCGGTCGTGCCAGCGGTCGTAGACCGGTGCGGAGGGTGTACTGATGGCCGGCTGTGGCCATTCCCGGCGCGTCTGGGGTCCGCGCTGCATCGTGCCATGCCCGCCGATAAATTTAACATCGTTGATGCAGGATTTTTCGCCTGCCATCCACTTGCAGGCCACGGCTCGGTCATTGTAGGCGCCGGTATTGAGGCCGATGCCGCTGAGGATGGTGCCGCCGCCGGGCGGGGCTTCGATCAATGGCTTGGGCGCGCCGAAGCCGCTGAAGGCCGGCGTGCTTTCCAGCAGCATGATCTGCGTGGCAATGGGCGAGAGTCCGATGAGCCGGGTCTCCGGTTTGAGCGTGATGGTCTCGGAGACCACATACCAGCCTTGCGGAACATAGATCACGGGATACTTGTCGGCCGCATCCTGGATGATCCGGGTATTATCGGTCAAGCCGTCGCCGTTCGCGCCGAGATCGCGGAGGTTGACCCACTCCCTTGCAGGAGGCAAGGCGGGAATGTCGCGCGGCGCAAAGGGGGGCAGTGTTTTCAGCGGCGTGAGTTCCGCCCTCGTTTCCACGACTGGCTCCGCGGTGAGGCTGTCGATGTGCACGCCATGGGTAAAATTCCTGACTTTGTAGAGGGAACCTTTTCCGGTGATTTGAGTGTTGCTGCGCCGGAAGTGGGCCAGGATGGGCGTCTGGCGGCAATCGACGTTGCGCAGGCTGATCTGGTTGGCATAGTTATTCTCATTGCTGACGATCAGAGCCGGACCGCTGATATTTTCAAAGCGTCCATCCTCGATAAAAATACGGTCGCTGTAGTTTTCCCGAATCTCGATCACGGTGGGGACGTTTTTGGCATGCAGCCGCACCATGGTGAGACCGCCCTCTTGAGTATAAATGGCGGCCTTGCGCTGGCCTGCAAAGTAGGTGTCGATCATCATCATCTGCCAACCGGGCGAGGTCTTGGTGGTATAGATGCCGTACTCTCCGCCGTAAAAGGCGACATTGTCCATTTCGTTGCCGACGTCATAGAGTCCGGCTTTGCCGCTCCCGGCATCGATGACGGCGTTTTCGATGAAACTGTGCTGGGCGAAGTGGGTGCGCAGGGCGACGGCGTGGGGATTGCCCTCCTCGATTTTCAGATCGATATTGGAGAGGCCGCTGTAGAACGTGCCGGCGCCGGCGTCGCGCGGCGGCCGGCCTTCTTCCACGATGCCACTGGTGAACCAGAACATGTAATTAGCTTTGCCTTTGTCCGTTTCAGCGGGCTGCTGGAATCCCGGCGAATTTTTCGCCAAAAAGATCAACGGCCGTTTCCGGCCATAGCCGATCAAACGGATCGCCATGGGGACATAGATGGTTTTGGAGATTTTATATTTGCCTTCCGGGATGAAGAGGATGCCAAAATTCTTCTCCGCTTTAAGCTGATTGATCGCTTTTTGCAGTTCGGCTGAGACATCGGTCTGGCCATTATTGCTGATGTCAAAATGGTCTGCTGTAAAGTAGACGGCCTCGGGATCGTTGAGCCGCTCCTGGTAGATGGAGTCCACATGGATGTTGCCCGCCTGGGTGGTTACGTAAAAGAGATTGAAAATGACGAGAAGAATGCGTTTCAGCATGGGGGTGCCTTTCCAGCTTTTTACGCTTCAATAGCCTGAGCCTGCTGGGCAGTCAGAGTTTATACTTCCTGGTCGATGATATCGTAGCCACCCCACGCGGAAAAGTCCTGATGGCAGGTTCAAACTGACTTTATAACTCCTGATCGACGATATCGTAAGGACTTTTCACCACCACTGGACGCGTCAATTTCAGCGCATGGGTATAAATCATCGTCGTACGGACGTCACTGTGGCCGAGGAGCTCCTGCACCGTGCGGATATCATAGCCGGCTTTCAGCAGATGGGTGGCGAAGCTGTGGCGAAAGGTATGGGGTGTGGCGTTCCGGGGGATTCTGGCCGCCACAGCTGCTGTTTTCACTGCCCGTTGGATATGGGTTTCGTGCAGGTGATAGCGGCGATAGGTCCCGCTGTCGGCGAGCGGGGTCAGCTGCTTGGCGGGAAAAAAGAATTGCCAGCCCAATTCACGGGCATCGTTTTTATGTTGGCGGTCGATCTGGTCCGGCATGAAGGCGCCGTCAAAGCCCCGCTCCATGTCGAGATCGTAGAGATGCTCGACGCGTGCGAGGTGGGAGTGCAATTCAGGCAGAAGGGAGGACGGTAAAACGACCTTGCGGAATTTCTGGCCTTTGCCAAATACGGTCAGCAGGCTCTCCTCAAAATCGAAATCGCGTACGCGCAGGTTCATCGCCTCATGCAGGCGCAGACCGCAACCATAGAGCAATTTGACCACCAGATCATAGGGGTAAGCAAGCCGTGCCAGGATGGCATCGATTTCCTTGCGCGAAAGTACAGTGGGCACATAGCGCGTTCGTTTGGCGCGTGGGATGCCGGAAAAATCGCCATACTCTTTATCGAGAACAAACCGGAAAAAGAAAAGCAGGGCATTGAAGGCCTGATTTTGCGTGGAAGCCGCGACGTGTTTGTGAGTTGCCAGGTTCGCGATAAAGGCTTTAGCGTCGGTGGATTCGAGCAGTTGCGGCGCTTTACTGTGCACGAAGGCCTGAAATTTAGAGATCCAGACGCGGTAGGATTTCAGTGTCCGGCGAGAATAGTGGCGCACCTGGATTTCCTCAGCCAGCTTGTTAAATTCGGATTGCCACGTAGCATTTTTTGTCAACTTCGCCGAACTGTATTCCGTGGATACTGGTGGGGAGGAGATTTTTATCGGATCAGATTGGCTGCGCTTGATCGAGTCGACAAGTTTATAAAAAAGGGAGATTGCGTGCTGAGCTTGTTTGGTCTGATCGGAGGAGAGGTTGTGCATGCTGGCCATAAATGGCGGCAACGAAGAGTCTTGCCCTGGGGGAAGCGTGTGGGCATGGCAGAAGTCCATGTACGCTTGCAGGCAGTTCAGGTAGACCGGTACGAGGGCTTGGGGGATGTGTTGCTTGGCCAAGAAGCCTGAGTAAGGGAATTTGATTTTTTCAGGCAGGGGTTGCACAGAGTTGTCTTTCTGTATAGTATGAACATATTCATTGTAAAACAAAAATGCAATGAATTTCTTGCGCGGCGTGCAGATATTATTTATATTGCAGCAAACAGCGGAAACTGTATAATCATTTGTTGGGTGCTAATAGTAACATCAGGTAGACCCCTAAAAGTTTCCTTTGCCAAATGAGAAATCAGCATTGTCTGATGAGATTATGCAATTAAAGGGTAAATTTAATATTCTATCTACTTAGATAATTATCATATTATTAATCCTCGAAATAATTTATTGGAAGGATATGCAGAATGAAGCAACTTTTTTTCTCCCATGTTGAGGAAGATTCCCATATAGGACTTCAACTAGCAAATGCGATTGAAAAAATTGGCTATAGCATTTGGTGTTACGAAAAAGATTCAATTCCCCTTGTGTCATATCTTATAAATACTCGACAAGCAATCGGCCAAAGCAATGCTATTATAGTTTTAATCTCGCCTCAATCTATGGCATCACATGAAGTTGATGTTGAACTTGAGCATGCTCATGAACAAGCTAAACCGATTGTTCCGGTCCTCTTTGGCATAGGTGATAAAGATTATAAAAGGAAAAAGCCTCTTTGGGCGCAAATAGTGGGTACTTCCACTTCAATTGTTCTCACATCAGAGAATCTCGATCTTGTAGCGTATCGCATTGCACTTGGACTAAATGCGTTAAATATTAAGCCTAATACAAACTTAAACCTGGCGGAACAGAAATACACTACATCTCACCCCGTACCATTACCTGAAAACGTTGAGTCAGTTGATACGTATAACCGATGTTTGGAAGATAGGCCAACATCAAAAACACAAATAAATGATATTCATACGCCAAAACATTCTCAAAATGATGTAAACATCATATTAACAGCTCACGAACAACAGACGAATGTGAATACCATTCCCATTAAACAAAGCGCTACAATATCTCAAATTAGCCAAAATAATGAAGAGTTTATTGTTTCAAAAGATACTTCCAAAGAGGGGCAAGATTCCGACAATCACATAAATGTGGATGATCAAAAGAAACAGAATGAAGTTTATCAAAAAATTTTAAATCGGCTTACAGAGTCAATCGTTTACGTCGAAGGTGTAGTTCATCATTTTGTCGCTATTAGTTGGGTATTAAATTACCAGTATTGTGATAATTTGTTTAAAGAAATTCAAACTTTTAGTGATGAGAAAAGTATAATTAAAGCACTTGTCCAAATATTGAGAGATGAATTTGAATCATTTAATGCTGCCTGGAATGCAATCATTTTGCTAACTAAATACAGAACACCTGATGGTTTAAAGTTTGTCTCATCATTTATCACTCGTAAAAGTAAAAATGGAGAAAAGAAAAATACTATAACAGAACTTGCACATAAATCAGCGGTTGATTATATCTGGAGTTGTGACCATGAAAAGAATAAGGAAGAAATTAAAAAACAATTAATGACAGTGATAAAAGACTGTAATACTTCGATTGCAACGGAGTGGGCCCTTTCTCATTTAAAAGAAATTAGTAGACCTATAGATTTAGATGTAAAGAACTTTTTACTATCTTTAGCACAGCAAAGCAATGTCCAAGAACGTAAAAGTTATATTTTCGCACTTGAAAAATTTGATCTGTCAAACGAAGAAGAAACTATATGGAGTTGGATTGCCGATCCCGATGAAGAAGTGAGGAGAGCTGGAATTTTTATTGGTAAGAATACCTTAAAAAATATTTCGAGTATAAAAATATTCGGCATTTTTGAACAAGAAAATAGCAAATATAATCTAGAAGCATTAATAGGATGGATGATGGAGACAAATAAAAACATACCATTCGAAACAATAGTTCGTCTTATTGAAATGGAAAAATACAAAGATATTCTCCCTTCTCTAATGAGTTGGTTATGCAAAACGGACTTAAAGCAAGCACAAAATTACCTACTAAATAAAATGTCTGCTAATGACCCAATCTCTATTAATGTTATAAGCTTTATTAAAAACAACACTATTAAACTTACGACGCGAAATATTTTTGAAATTTCTCAACTCCCTAATCTTTCTGAAGAAACTCGAAATTCCCTATTAAAAATAGTTGAAGAAAGAAAGGAGTAATTATATTCTCAGTGACTATGATTAGGTGTGTTTCAGTCCTTCATCCAATTCAACAGTCTTCAGCTAAAGCAAAACAGTATTGAAAGAACAAACATTCAAAGGATTATCTTAAAATCATTAAGTTGATTGCACCCAACCCAAGCATTAACCGGATACCGCTTCCCCTCCACCCACACGACCACCACGGTACCGGTTATGCGCCGCGTTCGACCGGCAAGACATGAACAAGACACCGGACATATCTGACAATCCCGATGCTCGCCCCTGCCCTCAATGTGGCCAGACGCTGGTCCATGTGGGCGCGTTCTGGGTATGTCCGACCCATGGCCAGGCCCCAGAACCAAGGCCATTCACGGCCCTACGCATCTTCCTTAGCTACGGTCACGACGCCAACGAGGAAGTGGTCCGACGAATCAAGGCCGGCCTGGAGCAACGCGGCCACGACGTGTGGTTCGATAAGACCGAGATCAAGGCCGGCGACGACTGGCGGCGGGCGATCACGGACGGCATTCTACACAGCCAGCGCGTCGTGTCCTTCCTGTCCAAGCATTCCACCCGAGACCCAGGCGTTTGCCGCGACGAGATAGCCATAGCCATCGGTGTCAAGGGCGGCAACATTCAAACCGTGCTCGTGGAGAGCGAAACGGAAGTGCAGCCGCCCGTGAGCATCGGGCATATCCAGTGGCTCGACATGCACGAATGGAAGGAACGTCGCGCAGCGGGCGAAGCGACGTGGGAAGAATGGTATCAAGCCAAGTTCGCCGAGATTGTCCGCGTCGTTGAGAGTGATGAAAGTCGTCGCTTCGCCGGTGAGATCGAGACGCTGCACGGCCATCTCAAGCCCATCAGGTCCGACGCACGCATCTATGACCTGCTCCGGAAGGGTTTCTACGGTCGCGGGTGGCTATTCGAGGCGGTAGAGAAATGGCGGCAGGATGCAAGGCGCGATTCTCGGCTCTTCTGGATCACCGGCAACCCTGGCATGGGCAAGAGCGCCTTTGCCGCCCAACTCACCCACACCCGCTCCGACGCCGTCATCGCCGCCCAATTCGTCGAATGGGACAAGCCCGACCACCGGGACGCCCGGCGCGTCGTCCGCAGCCTTGCCTTCCAACTCGCCACCCGCCTGCCCGACTACCGCAAGCTCCTGCTCACCCTGCCCGAGATTGCCGAACTCGACCGCAAAGACCCGGCCGAACTCTTCGATTACCTCCTCGCCAACCCGCTCCGCTCCGTCATCGGCGGCGGACGCGAGCGCCAGTTCATCGTCATTGACGCCCTCGACGAGGCCGGCGAGGCCGGGCGCAACCCGCTCGTAGAAATGCTCGCGCTCCACGCCCCGCGCCTGCCCGACTGGCTCGGCCTCGTCGTCACCAGCCGCCCGGAAAGTGCCGTCCAAACCCCTATGCAAGGGCTGAACCCGTTCGTCCTCGACACCCGCACTGAGGCCAACCGCGCCGACCTCCGCGACTACCTCCTGCAAAAGCTCGCGCCGCAACTCCACGACCGCCCCGACGCCGACCGCCTCCTCGGCCAAATCCTGGAAAAGAGCGAAGGCGTGTTCCTCTACGTCGAACGCTTTTGCGACGACGTGCAACAAAACAATCTCTCCCTCGACCGCCCGGAACAATTCCCGCAAGGCCTCGGCGGCATCTTCTGCCAATGGTTTCAACGCCAGTTCCCCGACCTGGAAACATTCCGAAAGGACGTGCGTCCCGCCCTTCGAGCCGTCCTCGCCGCCCGCGAACCGCTGCCCCTGGAAATCCTCCAACGGTTGTTCCACTGGCCGGACGAAGAACTCCGCGACTTCACCGGCGCCCTCGGCTCGCTGTTCCCGGCCACGAAAGAGGCGAACGGCGAAGTCATCAAGCCTTTCCACAAATCACTGGCTGATTGGCTGGCGGATGACGCGAAAGCGGGCGCATATTTTGTTAGCGCGAACGAAGGTCACCGCATGTTGTCGGATGACGGATGGCGAACACACAACGATCGTGTTCACGCCATGCACGTTTACGAACTCAAGCACACGCCATGTCATTTGTATGAGGCAAGACAATATCTACGGCTATACACAATTCTTCACGATCCTGTCTTTGTGGC
>CAYTCI010000065.1:20856-23028 GCA_964436305.1 uncultured Cytophagia bacterium
AAAGAAGTTCGACAGATGTGATCCCCTAGACCACCTTCCCGAACACATCCGATCTTGGGCCTACGGATGTCACGAGGCGGCAGTAGTGTCAACTGCCGCGCGTGGAGTGCTTTTGCCGCCAGGATCGTGGTTTACAATTTTGGAGCAGTGGTGGACTCATATCGACTGGGAATGCAACAATTGCGGTGCTGGCAATGCCCAAGACCAAGCGCTTCGGCCAAATGGAACGAAATGCCCAATTTGTGGTTGGGAAGGAAGGAAAGGAGATAAAGATGCTTGGGTGAAAGCCAAAGCTGAGTTCGAGAAGAGACAGAACGCGAGAGGTGCCGACACATGAGGACAGATCCCAGCGAAACGCAGACGCGTGTCGAGGAGAGTGGGAAGGTCGAACAAGGCGCTGCACTGGACGGGGATTCCGCTGCGCTCCATCCCCGCCAGTGAGCTTGGTCGTTGGACTTTATTCATAATATCGTCATAGAGTCTTGAAACCAAAAGTAAGATTCTCATTCTTCTTGATTTTTATATAATGGTTAAGTTTTCTTAAAAATTCAATTAAGTATATTTTAATTTTAATAAATACCAGAATCAATGGCAGTCGTTTAATCCCTATTTGACTTTTTTTATGAGGTTCAGTAAATGCCAACAGTTGACTTTCCTCCTCCTTTTGACTCCTACAACGGTAAAGAACCATACCTTTTTGTAAGCTATGCTCATGCAGATAGTAAGATTGTCTTTGCAGAGATTAGTCGGCTTAACAAGCTGGGTTATCATATTTGGTATGATGAAGGAATTGATCCTGGTAATGAATGGCCTGAAGATATTGCCAATGCTATAGTCAAAGCTTTTGTATTTCTTGTATTTATTTCTTCACGAGCTGTCAAATCAGCTAATGTTCGTAATGAAATTAACTTCGCCTTAAAACAAAAGAAAACTTTTTTAGCAATTTATTTGGAAGATACTATCCTCCCGGCAGGACTCGAACTTCAAATGGGCAGTATTCAGGCAATTATGCGTTACCGCATGAATGATGAGTCATTTTTTCGAAAAATGGACAAAGTTCTGGTCCAATATTTTGATACTGAGAAAAAAAATACAAAAACATCATTGTCACCAAAGATTGAGTTGATTAACGATGATAATGCCATCAAACTCACGTCTAATGAAAATAGAATATCGAAAGTTACTCCTAATTGTGAATTTAATGAGCTTAACCCTCGATTTATGAAAATTAAAATCGGTGATCAGATATGGATGAGCAAAAATTTAAACGTACAGAACTACCAGAATGGAGACCTGGTACCGCAAGTAGTAAATTATGAAGAATGGAAAAATTTAAAAACAGGCGCATGGTGCTTTTATGATAATAATCCTGAAAATGACTTGAAATATGGAAAGTTATATAATTGGTATGCATTAAACGATCCTCGGGGTCTTGCGCCAAATGGTTGGCACATACCACGACGTACAGAATGGCTAATACTAGCAAAAAATCAAGGAGGGCAATTAGTTGCAGCAAATAAAATGAAAGCAAGAGGGATGAAGCACTGGAAAAGTCAATCTTTGAGTAGTGCAGGCCTTTCAAAAAATGATGGCTTTTTTGCGCTTCCTGGAGGATTTCGTGAGCCTTCAGGAAATTTTAGTAATGTTGGATTCATCGCTTTCTTTTGGTCTTCATCAGAAGCAAATGAAATTTCGCATGATAAGGTTTGGTGTTATAGTATCGAAAACAATGCAGAACTATTCGAAAATCCTCGTTTAAAGAATTATGGCTTTTCAATTCGCTGCATACTGAGCTAAATGTACTATGATAATTTATAAAATACTTCTAGTTACCTTACAAGTTGATGTTATCGTATGCAAAAAGACTATGAGTTCGCACCCGACGAGATAGCGTCGGTCTGTAGCACGGGATTGGACTAAGCCCTTGGATATGGATATTAGATTTGTCAAGGCAATGGTTCTATAACGCTTTTAGATTTATGAAATGAGGGATACAGCTAGTCGCTCCCTTGCAAACATATTAATTATCGCCCAACCAGCGGCTGGTGCGGATAGCCGCTGGTTTATTTGAAAATTATCATATCTTTAAAATTTGCCGCGGCTACCGCACAGCCTTATCGTTCAGCCCTCGCTTTGCTCGGGCTGAATCGCGGCGCTGAGCATCGAGTGCCT
>CAYTCI010000066.1:0-22695 GCA_964436305.1 uncultured Cytophagia bacterium
CCTGCGGCTGGCCTGTTGGCGGTGCAACCCGGATGGTCTGCGAAAGCATATTGGCGTTGTCCGCAACTGGCGCCGGCCCCGGGCGGATCTCCTTGATACCGCGGAGCAACACCGTCCGGCTCACCCCTGCAGCCATGGCCTTGCTATCGCGCAGATGCAGAATTTGTTCGAGATCTGCCGCTGGTGAATCGGTCACTACCAGATGAATACTTTCGGTGCCAACGGTATTGTCCAGTGCAAAAACCCTGGACCGGCTGGGGAGATAATACTCCCCAGGCTGCAATGGATTCATCAGCCCGATATCGATGCGGGGAAAAATCCAGCGCGCATTTCCCTTGCTGTCCTGCTGGTAGAGATAGACATATTTTGCCCGAGCCGGGCGCAGGTAGATTCGGTATTCGTCGTTGCTGTGCAGCACGGTGGAACCGTCATAAGATACCAGGGTGGCCCTGCCATCTTTATCATAGCGGAAAACCCCCCAGCGAAATCCCTCCGCCGTCGGCATCTCGCGCAGCATTTTTTCAAGGGCTGCACGGTTCTCAGGCAAATAGACCACAACCCGGCGGTTCACACGCCGCTCCTCTTCGGTTTTTGCGCCAACGATCAAGGGCAGTTCCTCACCATAAGCTTGCTGTGAGATCCGTTGTGGATTGATCTTGTCCACATTGGCCATAAAGGAAACAGCGTTCTGCACCCGCCGGCGCGACAACTCCAGATTGTAGCCCTCATCTCCCAGGTCGCAGGTATGCCCCGCCAATTCGATGGCGGTTTTGGCGAATCCTGTGGACCTTAAAACTTTAGCCAGTGTGTCCAACTGGTTTTTTGCTCCCGGGAGCAAAATATCAGAATCCAGCTCGAAATTTATATCCAGCCGCAGCTCCAGGTCTGCGGGCCTAAAATTTTCCTGAGGCGCCCTGAGCCGCAGCAGATGGGCGGCGATGGCGGCTGATCCTTTGAACGTGGTATCGACCTGCACTTGCGCTTTAACCAGCCAGGGACTGGCAAACAGCAACATAAAAGCAACCAACCTCTTTATAGGATTCATGCACTACTCCATTGCCATTGTTACCCCGCCGTCAGAACAGACAAATTTGCCATCAGACAATCATCTCATGGTGATCGAAGCAGGCGTGAACGCTGATCCACCTCCAGATTGGCTCCCGCCCTATAGAATGCTATTGACGATTCACCTTATTTTTTGAAAATTATTTCCGCCAAAAGGCCCCCTTGCTGACCTGCAGGCCATTCCATCCTCCCTCGATGGCCTGGAGACGTCGCTGAATTTGCCGCAGCAGCCGATCACGATATTCCTTTTTCTTTTCAGCCGTTTGGGCTTGATCATAGGATTGGCACGACTTCTCAATGTCCAGTGCACGCCAAAACGATCCCAAAACATATATCGTGACCATGCGCCGGACCTCTATGGCTCTGAGATAGAAGTAATTGATCCCCCCCGGAATCAAATAAAGATGATGATCCTGAAGAAAATGGTTGCCAAGGTCAAAGCTGGATGCCGGGAACAGCAGTTCCACATTCGAACTGCCCTCGAACTGAAAGAGATATACATAACAAGGATGATCCGTTTGCACCTCAAATCGATAGCCCTCGCTGCTATCGAGTTCAACATTCTGCATAATACTCAAGGTCGCCATGTCTTGCAGCAAGGGTCGATTATTCTCAAGATAGATAAAGCTGCTTTGGAGATGCAGCGGGATCGCGGCCTGCTCGGCAAAATGGCGCAAAGCGGGGTGAACAGCATGGCTGAGACGATCTATACGAACGGATGCAAATTCGCCTTGTTCGATCAGCGCGAGCACATTCGCCTCATGGATGCGATTGGCCCTGATGACATAGAGGGCTGAGATGGCCACGACAGTGATCCCAAAGACCAGGGCCGGGATTCGCCACAAGCGCCGGGACCTGCTGGTCACAGTGTCTTTAGCTATTAATTGTTTCGGCTGCAGAGAAAACCAGGAATCGATGATCCTGCCCGCTTCCGCGACCGTGGAAACTGGAATCAGTTCGATACCTTTTTGCTTTAGGGATTGAAGGAGGAGCGAATCGATCTGGTCGCTGTTTTTCAAGGGATAAAAGATTTTATCGCCCGATCGCAGCAATTCACAAGCCGCCTGGAGCTTTTCTGTCAATGATCGGACCGGATTGACCTCAGCCTGCCCGGTCAGGTCGCTCAACTCACCGGTGGCAGCGACTGCAAAAGAAAGTGCAGCATTGCGCAAACTGTTCAGATAGAGCAAAAAAGCGATGAAAAAAGCCAACCCCGCGCTGGGGCCATCGTAATTATTCAGCCCGTCCGGATTTCCATCAAATTCCCATACCACATCATGGCCGGTGGAGGCTGCTGGCACGGAACGCTTGTAATAACTCAATGCGCAAAAAATGCCACGTTCCGCAGATTTGCACACGGAGGCATTATCCACGGTGCTGCGGATAGAGAGCGGATCCCCCTCTTTTCTGGAAAAAACATCAAGGATTATCCTGGCTGACGAACGATCGGAAAACAGCGCGTATACATTCATGGATCAGCCATCCCAAAGGATAGAGCGAAAATGCATTCAGTCCTGACCATCTGGCTTGTCTGGTGGCTCCAGGGGACGAACTAGGAAATGGCGGTCATCGATCTCATTTAAATCGGCTATTTTTTGCCACACTTGCCCATGAGCTACCTTGCCACGCAGCACCGTCCGGCCACGGGCATCGCATATGATATAGTCCTGTCCATCAGCTTTTTCAGCCATTTTTACATCGGTGAAGCTGAGGACGATCAATCCACTTGCATCCCCGCCAGAGCTTTGCAGGATCTCGATCTTGTAAAAGCCATTTTCAGAATAGACCACAATGGGATAGGCTTTAGCTTCGCCCGCCGCAGCCTTGCGTGATATCACACCCCAGGCTTGAACCATAGTTACAGCCTGAGCAATCTGCCTTTCGCGGCAACGATCTGCGCAAAGTAGACAGCGGGCAATATGCTCGACGGCCTCCCGCCGCTTTACAGGATCAACGTCCTTTGACAGCTCCAAATCACTATCACTGAGGTGAGGCCAGAGTGTTTCTGCATCAGAATACGCTGACTCCCAGAGCTGCAGTGCGGATTTGAAAGAATAGGTAATAGTCATGATAAAATCCCTCAGGCAATCATTTACAGGTCGGACACCTGGAATTTTTTTTGCTCCAGACACAGATGCATTTTCTCTTTGGCTACTTTCAGTTGATAATAAACCGCATTCAAATCCAAGGTATCCTCTCTCATCAGCTCGACAACCTCGCGCGCGGTAAAATCACGCAGCTCGATCAATAGCAGAATCAAGGTCTGTGCTGCATTCAAGCACTTTTTCATACACTCATTGGTCGCTTTTGCAATATCCATCTCGTCCAATCGCTCGCCAGGCTCGCGAGTATCGGACTGAAGCCCCTCAAGGATGGAGGTACCTTCTTCTTCCTGATTCCTCTCATACAGCGGCTTTCCTCGATCAACCGCCATGCGTATTTCTCGCAGCTTTTCCACCGAGCAATCCATAGCCTCAGCCAGTTCTTCTTCCAGGGGAGGACGGCCGAGCTGCTGCATCAGTTCTTCTTCGCACCGGCGCAGCTCCTTCAGCGACTTGCGCTTCTCCTTGGACATATAGTCCTCACCGCGAAGAAACCGGCTGATAGCAAAGTTGATCATCGTGTAGGCGTAATAATCAAAGTTCGGGTTGAGTGCCGGATTAAAGTTGTCCAGTGCTTCAACCAGCCCGCAAAAGCCTTCGTTTTCAAGTTCGGCTACCTCGAGGTGGCGAATGCCGGCGGAGAACAGCTTTCGGTGCCGAAAGCTGGCCACTCTTTTTACGAGTGGCAAATAACCAGCAAGATTGATGTCAACGCGCTTTCGGCTTCCATTCCCTGACAGAGTGCCGACATCACTAGGTATTGACGCGACACCCCTTTTTTTTGATTTATTTTTCATAGAGCGTCACTATCTGGCAGTCTTCATCCGGACGATCGCCTCCGCCTTGCTGCTGACATGAAGCGCTTCATAGATTTTATGAATGTGGAATTTGACTGTGGCTACCGTTATAAAGAGCTCATTTGCGATGGCTTTGTTGCTTTTGCCTTCGCAGAGTTTGTTCAATATCTGCTTTTGCCGTTCGGACAACGCCGGAACGGGAGGACGGTTCTGGAAATGCTCGACCACCATACGGGCAATGGACATGCTCATTGGCGCACCACCCTCATTGATCTCGTGCAAGGCGCGAACCAGGGCTTCAGTGCTCACCTCCTTCACCAGATAGCCGCAAGCTCCAGCCTGCAGCGAGGCAAAGACCGACTCCGGGTCTTGCTGGACGGTGATCATGATGACATGCACCTCCGGGAGCAGGGCCTTGATTCGGCCGATGCCCTCGATGCCGGAGATGTGATTTGGAATAGTGATATCGAGAAGCACGATATCTGGAAGGATCAGGGGCAGATGCGGCAGAGCCGCTTCACAACTGGGGTATGTCGCGGCACAGATGAATTCTTTTGTGCTCCCCACCATTGCGGCAAAATTCTCCCGCACTTCCACTTCATCATCGATGATGGCTACCCTTATCATAACACCCCGCCTGATTCTGGCCGCTGCATGCTCAGCAGAACAACATTCACACAGTGGTGTTTAAGAGGTAATCCGCCATTACAGACGCAACAGGGCAGTGTTTGCAGGAGGAGAAGAAAGGAGTGAGCTCGATAGCTCCGGGAAAGGAATGTGAAATGCCCCAGGAAAAAGATCGTGGTAAATCGATCTATAACAGATAATACGATATTATACTTTACGAGTCAACTAGCCCTGAGTCTAGTTTTACCTGAAAATGAAGGCGGGTCCCGGAGGGATCGGATGCAACCTGCAGCATTCCGCCGGCTTTTTGCGCCCGGCTCTGCATCCCCGGCAAACCCCGGCCATTGGCCAAGGCGTGTGCCTCGAACCCACCACCATCATCGGCGAGCGTCAGATGAAGAATGCCATCCGGCAAGGAGGCGGTCAGGGAGACATGCCGGCATCCCCGGGCATGTTTGAGGATGTTGTGCATCCCCTCCTGAAAGATGGCTGCGGCCTGCCGGCGCAGCTCCATCGACAAGCGAATCCTGGCCCAATCCGGTGACATGCCTTCGAGGGCAAAGGCGATCTCTGTCTCGTCGAAAAGATCATCGCTGCAGTTCTTCAGGTGGGTCATCAGATCGAGCAGGGTGTCCTTGCGCGGATCGAGTTCCCAAACCAGCTGCCGCATCTCCTTGATGCTCATATCGGCGTTTTCGGCGATCTTTTTCAGGGCGGCATCGGAGTCGTGACCATCACCTGCACCGCTCTTGATCAGCCGCTTGCTGAGCATGGAGATTTTGGTCAGCCGGTGGCCGAGCTGGTCGTGGAAATCCGCCGCCACCCGCTCGCGAACCCGCTCGCGCTCGCTGATGCGGATGCGCTCCAGCGCGAGCAGCCGGTTGACCCGGACCCGATAGAGTCGCCACGCCGCCAAACCGAGAAGAACCGCCAGACCGCACAGGAAATACCATCTCCGCCAGAAGGGCGGCTGGATCCAGATCTCCACGCCTTGTGTCTCCTCGGACCAGCGTCCTTCCTCATCAGCTGCCTTGACCGCAAAACGGTAATGGCCCGGTGGAATCCCGGCATAATCCACCTGGCGCGACTGCTCCGCATTTTGCCACTTCTCCTCCAGGCCGTCCAGACGATAGCCAAATTTATAGGCCGCATTGCGGCTGAAAGGAAGGGCCCTGAAACGAAAGGAGAGCTGGTTTTGTGCGTACTGCAGCTGCAACCGCTCTCCGGCCGCGCCGATTGCGGGGTCGGCTGCACGGCCGTTGACCAGCACCCTGGTGAGCACCACCCGCGGCGGCCGCCGATTTCCAGCAACCACCGGCGAGAAATAATTGAATCCTTCAGCACCGGCGGCATAGATAACCCCATCACGGCTACGGTGAAGCGCACCCAGATTGAATTCCTGACTCAAGAGGCCATCGGCAGGACTGTAGCTCCTGACGATTTTTCTTTCCGGATCCAGGCTGCATAAGCCCTTGTTGGTCGTCAGCCAGAGCGCGCCTGCTGAATCCGCCGCGATCCCGTAAATCACGTTGTTTGGCAAACCCTCCGCATCAGTATAGAGTTTGCAGGAATCGCGTTGCGGGTCGATGCGATAAAGCCCATTGCCGTGCGCTCCGGCCCAGAGGATGCCGTTCGGGGTCAGGCCAAGGGACAGTATGGTGCTGTTGCGCAGTATGGGCCAGCGATCTGCCAGCACCGTATACGCGCCGCGCCGTTTGTCGAAATGGAGCACCCCGAATTCCCAGGCGCCGATCCAGAGCCCCGCCTGGCCATCCTCGAGCAGGCACAACCCCCAGTTATCGGCCTTGGGATCTTGCGAAAACAGTGAAAAGGGATAGTGGCGGAAGAGGCCCCTGGCAGGATCGAAGGCGTCCAGGCCGCCGCCGTGTGAGGCGATCCAGATCACACCCGTGGAATCCTGGACCAGGGCATAGAGATAATTGCAGGAGAGGACGCTGACTGAATGGGGGATGTGCCGGTGGATGGTGACCCGACCCGTCGTCGGCTCCCAAAGCCAGAGACCGTCTCCGAGCGTGGCCAGCCAGACACCGTGCCGGGGATCCTCGACGATGGCTCGAACCGGGAAGGGCGTTCGCACCCTGCTCAGAACCTTGAATGAACGGCGGTCGACCAGCCGGGCCCCGGAGTCAGCACCGATCCAAAAAGCCCCGCCGGCGCCCGGACTGAAGCA
Organism: uncultured Cytophagia bacterium; assembly: GCA_964436305.1. Taxonomy (GTDB): domain Bacteria; phylum Zhuqueibacterota; class Zhuqueibacteria; order Residuimicrobiales; family Residuimicrobiaceae; genus JAKPUX01. The sequence goes on from CAYTCI010000066.1 coordinate 6,783, forward strand.
CCAGATCTTTTCGTCCTCGCCCATTCCGGCGATGCGGCCGGGAAAAAAACGGATCTGGCGGTAATCGATCTTTTGCACACCGCCATACTTGGTGCCGGCCCAGAGGATGCCGCTCTCATCACAGTAGAGCACCAGGATCGTCTCGTCCCGCAGCGAGAAGGGATCGTCAGGGTCATGGCGAAAATGCTGAAAACGCCCGGTGCGGGGATCGAACCGGTCCAGTCCATCCTTCTCGTGGCCAAGCCAGAGAGAGCCTTCCTGATCCAGGACCAGGGCGCTGAGGCGGTCGCTGGCCGGGCCGTTCGCTTCAGGTCCCCCCTGGCGCCAGACTGCATGACGCGTGCCCTGCGGATCAAGTCGGTGCAATCCCGCCGCGGTGGTGGCCAGCCAGATATTCCCTGACGGGTCGACTGCCACATCCTGGACCCCCTGCTCCGCCGGCCAGCCCGGCGGAGCAGCATAGCTCCCCTCCGTGAGATCCAGTACTTTGGGTCCGTGATTGGTCGTCGCCAGCCAGAGCCGGCTGCCGGAGGCCACCAGCCGGTAGATGAAATCGTCCTCCGGCGCGCTGCCGCGTAACTTGCTCGGCTGGTATTTTGTCCAAAGCTTTTTCCCGGCCTCGTAATAATAGAGCCCCTGGGTATAGGCGCCAGCCCAAAGCACCCCGGCGCTGTCCTGGCAGATCGCCTGTACCCCGGGAATATAAAAGCGCTCGCAGCGCCCGGTCGACCGGTCCATGCGGTTGATGGCATGCTGTGTGCCGATCCACAGCCCGCCAATGCGGTCTTCAAAGATACAGGTGATCGAGTTGCTGTAGATCGAAGTGGAGTCGAGGGGATGGTGATACCAGGTCAGCACCTCCTCGCCGTCGTAGCGGTTGAGGCCGTCGATGGTGCCGATCCAGAGATAGCCGAGATGATCCTGAAAGAGGGCGGTGATGTGATTGCTGGAGAGACCGGATGCGGTTGTCAGGCTTTCAAAGCGGAACGCACGCTCCTGCGGCTGAACCGCGGTACAGGCGATGGCTATAAAGAGGATAGTCCTATAAAGGAGTGGAATTAGTCGGGGGTCGATTGGGTGCAGGATACCAGATCGAAAGGATGCAGTACGCTTCATTTCAGCCATCCCCTTTGGCGAGAAGCCGGATCAGGGAAAACCGCTCTCCCTGCCCTCAGAGCACCTCTAGCAGCGCACAGCCACCACTTCTGTAATATAACCTGCCACCATAAATGAGGCAAGACTTTTTTATACGCCTCAGATCTTGAAAAATATCCGTTGGCGGTAGAGCCAGTAGCAGATCCCCCACAGGGCGAGCCAGACGAAGAGGGCGGTAAAGGCCGCCGCGCCCTCCGGGCCGCTCCAGGCGAAGAGGTGTCCGGTGAAGGGCTTGAAGATTCCGGTGATCCAGTCGGCAGCGCCAGTGTGGCAAAAGAGATAGATGAAGAGCGAGTTCATCCCGACATAGGTGAAAAACCGCGGCACACGCCGCCAGCCGCGGACGTCGACCAGCCAGTAGCTGAGTCCGAGGGCGATCAGACACCAGCCGCCGCTGACGATGACGAAGGAGCTGGTGCAGATCCGCTTGATAATGGGCGTAACCGGATCGAGAGCCAGTCCGGTCGCGACGCCAAGGGCGCCGAGGGCGAGCAGATAGAGCACCTTGCGTGTGGAACTCTTGTTGCCGGCGAGCCACTGTCCGGCGACCACACCCCAGATGGTGTGTGCCGAGGTGGGCACCGCGTTGAAGGCCACCCAGTGACCGTGCGAGAACTTGCCCATCAGCAGCAGATCGACCCAGGAGCCGAAATTATGGTCCGGCACAAAGGGCTGGTTGAAGCCGGGCACCGCCCACACCCGATAGAGGAGTTCGCTCAACAGGATCATGGCAAAACTGACCGCAACCTGGAGCGCAGCCGGGTAACGCATCAGTAAAAAAGCCACCAGATAGGTGAAGGAGAGCTGGGCCAGGACATTCCACAGCTCAAAGGTCAGTCGCCCGGCGCTGATGCAATAAAGGCCGACCCCGAGGATCAGCAGCAGCAGCGAGCGCCGCAGGGCATGACGATAAAGTTTTGCCCAGCCTTCGCCGGCGGCCCGGCGCTTGGCCACCGAAAAGGGAATGGCCACGCCAACGATGAACATGAAGAAGGGCTGGACCAGATCCCAGAAATGCAATCCGTTCCATTCGTGATGCTCCAGCTGCCAGCCGATAAAACCGAGCACAGTCCCGTTAAAGGCGGCACCGCGCAGGATCTCATAGAGCAGGGTGGATTCACCGATCAGAAAAAACATCGTCAAGCCGCGGAAGAAATCGAGCGACATCAGACGCTCGCGCTGAATTGGAAGAACACCCTCTGACTCCGCCATACTCGCTCCTGTGAATGGAATGGATCGCTCTCCCTAAACATAACGGATTGGCACATGAAAATCAAGCATAAAGGCGGATTGGAATAATCCGGTGTCCCAGACTGCAGTGGCAGGAAAAGGGTTGTTTTGCTGCGGGGATATCCCTATTTTATCGAAGAACAAGCAAGGAGCAACTGTGCGCAAGATCCGCAATCCGTTCACCGAACATCCCGGCTACCACTGCTTCGGCTGCTGTCCGACCAATCCCATCGGTCTGCAGCTGGAATTCTGGCAGGAGGGCGACGACCTGGTCGCATTCTGGCAGCCGCGCAGCGAATACCAGGGCTGGGGCAATATCCTCCACGGTGGCATCCAGACCACCCTGCTCGACGAGATCGGCGGCTGGATCATCCTGACCGCTCTCGAAAAGGCGGGGGTGACCGTGCAGATGGAGTTGAAATTTCTCAAGCCGGTCTCCACGGTGGAGGGCCAGCTCACCCTCCGCTGCCGTATCCGCGAGCAGAAACGCCGCGTCGTCGTGGTGGAGAGTGAACTCCTCAACGCCGCCGGCGAGATCTGCACGCGCGGCCTGGCGCATTACTTCACCTTCGAACGCGACAACGCCCCCGAACACCTGCGCTTCCCCGAGAAGGACGCCTTTTTCGCACCGGAAGAGGCCTGAAAAAAGGTCCCGGCGGCCGGGACCTTTTTCAGGCAGGCTCTGCGCTAGGGGAGAACCTCCCACTTCATCTGCCAATCCCACTGGTCGAAATAGAGATTGCCGCCGCGCCACTCCACCTCACCGCGCTGTGAGTCGATCGTCTCCGAGCGGAAATGCTGCTTGGGCGGATCGAAGGGCTGGCTGATGGCATCGTTGAAGATCAGCCGGTAGCTGTCCATGCCGCCGATGTAGAACCAGCGCTGCAGCGGATCAGCGGAATCGCGCTGGCCATAGGTCACATCGGCGGGCACCCAACCATAAGTTGCGAACCAGAGCATCCCCCAGTCGTGCATGCTGTCGGTCGGCGGCTTGAACTCCCAGCCCGATTGCCAGCGTGCCGGGATGCCACAGAGGCGGCAGAGGGTGATGAAGGTCAGATGCTGAATTCCGCAGTCGCCGTGATGGTTCTCATAGGCGTACATCGGGATGCAGCGCAGGGTGGAGTACTCACGCGCCGAGGCCCAGGGGAGGTTCTCCTCCACCCAGGCGTAGATCTTTTGCGCGAGGCGATAGGGATTGCTCTCGCTGCCGGCGATCTCACGCGCGAGGGCGCGCAACTCCGGGGTGAAAACGATGTGGGGCGGTTCCTCCTGTAAAAAGGCCTGCAGAGGGCCGTGCGGATCGGCCAGGGTTACCCGCACCGGATCGATGCGGAAAAAGCTGCCATAGGCGGTGTACTCGTAGACCACATTGAAGCGCGCCGGTGTGCCGGCGACTGCGGACTGCTCGAAATAGATCGTCCGCTGCAACCGCGAGGTATCGGCGAGAAAATGCCGCTCCGGCAGGTTGCTGATCAGGCGGATGGCGGTCTGGCGGCCGGGGATCTCGCGCGGGAAGGGAAGCCAGCAGCGGATAGTCTCACCGGCGGGAACGGCATCCGCATCAACGGTGAGGGTATAGTTGATGCGCAAGCGGACCGGCTCGACCCGGGGCTTTTCCGGTGTGGCCTGAGCGATGATCTTGCGGATATGGTCATCCAGCGTCCAGCTGCCCGACCCGCCGGCCGGGGGCTGATCGTCCGGATGGGCCGCCTGCCAGATTGTGCGGCAGGCCGGGTTGATGCGGAAGAGGTTACGGGCGGCATACTTGAAATAGCGCTTTTCGCCGTCGATGCGCAGCATCTCCAGGGATTTGTCCGCTTCCCATCCTGCCAGTTTCAGGCTGTCGGCGTCTGGAATGACCGTGCGGATGAACGCGAGCACCTCGGCTTCGGTTTTGGTGAAATCGAGCCGGATGCGCCGCATACGCTCGATCTCAAACTCCAGTTGGGAGCGTTTCCCGGCGGCGAGATCCGTCCGGTCCAGCAGCACCCGGATCTCTTTCTCCGCCCGGGTGAATTCCCCTGCGTCAATCAGCGCCGGCCATCTCTCTGCCGGCGGCGGTACGGGCTTGGCGCAGGCGGTCAAGAGGGCCAGAGCCATGAGGGTCATTCCTTTCAGCATCTTGTGCATGTTCCTCTCCAGTTGGTAAGATCGCGATAGCATAATACACCGCCGGCTTCAGCAGCCGAGATAGGCGCGCAAGTGGTCACACAGGATCTCCTCGGCGTCGACATGCAGCCAATGCGAGGCTCCGGGGATGGTCACCAGACGGGCCTGCGGAAACAGCGCCTTGATCAGCGCCTCATCCTCATCGAGGACGTAGTCGGAGCGGCTGCCGCGGACGAACAGCGCGGGCTTGTCCCAGACGCGGCCGTTCTCGCCGACCGCCGCGAAGATCCGGTCGAGGTTCTCCGACAGGCTTTTGACATGAATCTGCCAGCGGAAGCCTGAATCGGTACGCTGCAGGTTCTTGAGAATGAACTGCCGGACGCTCGGCCTGGGCACTACCCCGGCGAAGGCGGCATCGATCTCGGAGCGCCGCTCGAAGCGGCTGAGGTCCAGTGCCATCATGAAATCCAGCACCCGCCGGAAAAAGGGGTGGTTGTAGGCCTTGGGGGCGATGTCGACCACCACCAGCTTGTCCACCCGCTGCGGATAACGCAGGGCATGGCACATCGCCGCCTTGCCGCCCATTGAGTGGCCGATCACACTCACCATCCCCAGCCGGTGCTGGACGATGAACTCCTCCAGGTCCTCCGCCAGCAGGCCATAGCTGAATTCATCGCTGTGCGGCGAATCGCCGTGGTTGCGCTGGTCGAGAAGGTAGACAGTGTGTTTCTCAGCGATACGCCGGGCGATGGTCAGCCAGTTGTCCGACATCCCGAAGAGCCCGTGCAGGATGATCAGGGGCGGACCGCTGCCAAGTTGTCTGTAAGCGAGCTGCATAGAGCCTCCTGGCCGGAAAAATAACCATTCAGGGGACATTTTGCAAGCATTAAAACATAAAGTCAGGCTACCCCCCGAAATCTGGTGCCGACCCGAGTGTAATTATAGGAAAATAATTGGTCTAAGGGCGAGAAAAAGCTTGTAAAAATAAAAAAAGGTTGCCTCATTATAGTCGACCAAACCATAAAAGGAGGCAACCTATGGACATCAAGAATCGAGTCCACGTTAAATTTAATCAAGTCAGTGCAAAATATCAACCCTATTTCAGCCGGCCGGTATACAAATTTATAAGGGACATCCTTTTTGGCATACTCTGTTCGGGTCATGTTCATCTCAGCAAGATTGGCGCGGTACTGCGAGAAGAAAGCAGTTTGAAGAAGACCACCGAGCGGTTATCCAGGCAATTAGGGCGGGAAGGTCTTGATCAAGCGTTGAGCAGAGTCCATCTGGAAGTCAACCGGCGGAGTTTTACGCAAGCACACTATCTGATTGTTGATCTCAGCGATATCACCAAGCCCTATGCAGAGAAGATGGAAGGATTGGGACGGGTTTATGATGGCAGCACCGGGGAGTTAAGTAACGGGTATTGGCAACTAAATATCATCGGGGTAGATCAGGGCGGCAGCGCGATTATGCCGATGTTCAGCAGTTTGTACGCGACCGATCGCGAAGGAGGCAAGGGATTTTCGGAGAACAAAAAGATCCTGGAGTCGACTGATGTGGTATCGGAGAGTCTGGACAAGAAGCAGATAGTAGTCTTCGATCGGGGTGGCGATCGCGGCAAGTTGATATATCATTGGCTGAAGGAAAAACAACATTTTATCATACGGCAAACAGGGGAACGGAATATCTATTGTGGGGATGAGCAGATTAATCTGCGGGATTTGGCAGTACGCATTCCATTGCGTCATATGATCAGCGTTGACAAGCGCCGTGGCAATCGGATCAGAAAGCGTACCTTTACAGTTGGCGCCCGGCAGGTTTACATGCCCAAGCCTTATGCGCCGGGACATTTGGATCAATCCTTGTGGCTGGTCTCGGCCAAAGAACCGGGCAAGGGGTGGAGCTGGTATTTGTGCTTCATTCCTGCGGCAAGCGAATATGAGGCGGTACATACCTGCATGCAGGGGTATGGCTATCGCTGGAAGATTGAAGAGGTACATCGTCAGGTTAAAAGCGAATATCACCTGGAGCACATCTGCCTGAGACGATACACGGCCTTGAAGAATTTTAACGTTCTATTCTGGATGGCCATGAGTTTTGTCTATCAACACCTGGATGGTATCAGTATTGATATTATGCAATATGCAAAAGTCAAACTGGTCTATCGCAGCAGGAAGCTCAAGGAGTACCTCGGCTTTGTCTATTATAAACTGGCCAGAGCGCTCAAGGTAATATTACTGGAAATAAAACTGAGAAAGCTCAAACTGGGCAGCCCTGCCAGCAATCCCGACCAGTTGGGATTGCTATTTGAATAAAAAACGGGGGGTACCCTGTTAAAACATAAAGTAGCTTGATTTGCGGGCCAGGGATTGATATATTGAGCGGAATCTGCTGGAGTGATCACGAATAAGGAGGAAGCGCCATGAGGGGAGACATTCCGGTTCTCCTGGTCGAAGGAAACGGACTGGCGGAGGCCTGGGAGCAATCCCTGATCAGCCTGCACGGCCAGGGATGCGAGATCAAGACCGAATACGACAAACCAGAGGATCCGCCGAGCAAGGACTGCTCGATGACCATCGTCGTCCGCGATCCCCAGGCCGAACCGATGATCCACCGCGATTTTCCCGGCGGGCTGGAGGACCTGCAGGAATACGTCCTCGAGGTGCTCGAGGGGATCAAGGATCATTGCATCCGCGACGCCGCTGCCGGGGAGGCGGATACCCGCTGGGAGTATACCTACCACCAGCGCCTTTTCGCCTGGGAGGGACCGGATGCCAGCAAAACCTATGACCAGATCGACCTGATCGCGGAGAAGCTCGCCCAGACCCCCTGGTCGCGCCGCTGCCAGGCGATCACCTGGAAGGTCTGGGAAGACCTTTACTGCACCGATCCCCCCTGCCTGCAGAGCCTCTGGTGCCGGTTGCTGCCGGATGAAGAGGGTCGCTGGCGCCTCAATACCAATGTGCGCTTCCGCTCCAACGATGCCTACAAGGCCGCCTTCATGAACATGTTCGCCCTGGTGCAGCTGCAGGCGGAGATCGCCCGGCGCATCGCCGCCCGTTCCGGGCGGACCGTCGTTCTGGGACGCTATGTCCATCAGGCCGACAGCTACCACATCTACGGCTTCAACCTGCGCGAATTCGAATCGCGCTTCCTCCAGGCCCTGCAGAGCCGCTCGTTCGAGCAGCGCACCTTCCGCTACGCCGATGTGCGCGATCTCATGGAGGAGGCGATCCCCGCCATCCGCGCCAAGGCGGCGGCTATGGGACGCCAGGATCCTGACGCAAAGGAATGATCCATTCTGCCCCGGCGCTGCCCACCCTCCGCAGCGCCGGAGCCCGTTTCCTCACTTTTTCAGACACGCCAGCCAGATCTCGCCGATCTCCCCTGCCCGCGGCGTAAAGCCGATCTCCACATCGGCTCCGCTCAGTGCCGCCTGGCGCAGCGCCACGGCAAAGCCACTTTCCGCGGCTTTTTTAACCCGCCCGGCTCTTATTTTCCCAGGGCTTTATGCGCGCGATTCCACACCACGGCCAGGTTGAAGCTCTCCTGATTCCAGTGGACCACCCGATCGTAGAAAAGGCGCGCCCCCTGTTGGTCCTTTTTTTCCTGGAGGCAGCGGGCCTGGTAGTAGAGGGCCCAGGGATCATTCTCCAGGCGTTTGAGCTGGGCGATGGCGCCATCCCACCGTTTGTCCTGAAAGGCGAGGAACCCCAGCAGATTATGCAGCAGCATCAGCTCATCCTGATTGCTGCGCTGGCGGATATCGGCGGTGTACTCCGCAAGATGCACCTGCGCCTCATCGGCGAGGCGGTTGGCGCTGCAGGCCAGCGTCAGCCAGTAGTGGCTCATGACGCGCAGGGTCGCGCGGGCATTGGGGCTGAGCTCAGCATGGTCGACCAATCCGGCCGCCTCGCGGCAAAGTTTCAGTCCCTCCGCCGGCCGGCCCATCTCGCAGAGAACGAATCCTTCATTGAAGGCCGTCGTGATCAGGATGGCGAACTCTTTCTCCTTTTCAGCGAAGGCCTGATGCTGGGCGTAGGCGGTCATGGCCTCATCCACCTGGCCCTGATAGAGCCAGGAACGAGCCTGCAACCGGAGTGCAGTCAATTTATCACTGGTACGCGGACTTTCGCTGAAGAAGCGTTCGTAATAGCTCCGGGCCTTGTCGTACTCCCCCTTGAAGAGATAATTGTTGCCAATGCCAGAGAGGCTGCCTGTGAACTGGTTGTCGGTATCGTAGGCCTTCTGGTATTGTACGATCGATTCATCGAAGCGTCCCCGCTTGAGCAAAAACTCGGCATACGAGTCGTAGGGATTGGGCAGGTGCGGCATCAGGCGGATATACTCACGAAAGGCTTTTTCAGCAGCATCATACTCCCCGATCGCCATGTTGGCGTACCCCAGGTAATTCCAGACAGGGGCATACTCCTTGTCGATCTGCAGAGCCTGCTGATAGAGATCAATGGCGCGTGTGTTATCGGAGTGGGTCTGGAAATAAAAGCCGGCGTAGGTTTTCATCCGCTTGTCATCGGGGTAAAGAAGGAGGAGTTTGTCCATGTTCTGCAGGACAGCCGCGCCGCGGGCCTCATTGCTCGCCTTGTAAAAAGCCACCAGCAGCCGCTCTCCCTCGGAGGCGTTGGCCGACAGGGCCTGGGCCTTTTCCATATTTTCCTCGACCATTTGCGCGCTGCCGCCCGCGAGGCTGCGATAGAGGCAGGCGAGGGCGAATCCCGGATCTTTTTCGATGGCGCGGTCAAAGTGCCTGGCCGCAGCGGCGAAATCGATGTTCTCCAGCTGGTCTCGTCCCTGCAGAAAGTAGGTTCGCGCCTCCTCGGAGGCGGTAGTGATCGGGATGACCTGGTCGGGAACCGGCTGTGCCAGAGCCCCCGCCGTCAGCCCCAACAGGGTGAAGAGCAGGCTTGCAAGTTTCATGGCATCCTCCTGGATCTCAGGTTAAATGCAGCAATGCTGAATCAGCAGGAACTATTTGCCGTGGGCGGGGCCCGGGATGACATGTCAGGTTGGCTGGAGGAGGATGGAGGGGTGGAATGCCCTGGATTCGGTCCTGTTTCAATATAACAGAAACCGGCAAGGATGTCAAGCGGCAAAATCGCAAAGAGCACTTGACTGGCACGTTAAAATTCACCAAATTCAGGCAAAGGAATTCCAGCCAGAGGGCCATCGCCATGAAAGCAGGATTTTTCCGTTGGATCTGTTCGGTTCTGGTGCTTCTCGTCTGCGGACTCGGGGGTTGCACCCGATATGCCGCCTCCTTCCCGTCGCGGCGCGGTCATGACAAGAGCAGCCCGGAACGGATCGGGCGCCTGGTCGCGCACGATCTCCTGGCCCGGCCGGAATTCATGATCTATCAGGCCTCGTTCTGGACCGGAATCCACTACGCCGAGGCCTGCGCCGGCTTTGGCGCTGCACGCCTGGCCGGCCTGCTCGACGACCAGGAGCTGCTCGCCCGCCTGGCCAGCCGGTACGCGCGGGCCAGGACGGACAGCCTGACCGACCTGGCCGATCATGTCGATGCCAACGTCTATGGCATCCTGCCACTTGAATTGTACCGCTTCACCCGGGACGAGAGCTTTTTCCAGCAGGGAATGGCCCTGGCGGATGCCCAGTGGGCCGCTCCACGCCCGGACAGCCTGACCCATCAGACCCGCTTCTGGATCGACGATATCTGGATGATCGGCGCCCTGCAGGTCCAGGCCTGGCGTGCCACCGGCCAGATGATCTATCTCGAGCGGGCGGCCACCGAGATCGCCGCCTACCTGGAGAAACTGCAGCAGCCCAATGGCCTCTTTTATCACGGAGAGGGCGCACCCTTTTTCTGGGGACGGGGCAATGGCTGGACCGCCGCGGGGATGGCCGAGCTGCTCGCCGTGTTGCCACCGGCCAATCCCCATTATCCCGCCATCCTGGCAGGGTACCGCCGGATGATGGAAGCCCTGCGCCGCTATCAAGCCGAAGACGGCATGTGGCGGCAGCTGGTCGACAATCCCGCCTCCTGGAAGGAGACCTCTGCCACAGCGATGTTCGGTTACGCCATCACCATCGGGGTGCACAAGGGGTTGCTGGACCAGCAGGTTTACCAGCCGGTCAGCCAAAAAGCCTGGAAGGCCCTCGTCACCTACATCAGCGAGGAGGGCAAGCTCGCCGAGGTCTGCATCGGCACCGGCAAGAGCGCCGACATCAACCACTATCTCACCCGGCCGCGCGTCACCGGGGATCTCCATGGCCAGGCGCCGGTGCTCTGGTTCGCCTGCGCCCTGCTGGAACACAACCGTTAACCGGAGGAGCCCTAAGATGTTCCAATCCCTCAAGGCCGCAGCGGCCAAAAAATTCATCAATCCCTACCTCGAGGGCATCGGCGCCATCCAGGAACTCGAGTTCAACAAGGAGGCCCGATCGATCCTCGCCCTGGTCACCCTGATCGGCGAGACCGAGCCGGTGCGGATCGAGGCCCATGGCTACCTCCTCGGCCCCGACTCGGTCACCATCGCCAAATTCATCTGCAGCAAAACCTGGCTTGAAACCGCCCTCAACCGCTATCTCGCCAACCGGAAATTTCCCCTGCCCGAACAGGCCCGCAGCGCGATCCGGATGGTTCTCTGAAGGCCCAAAAATAGTTGAAAATAGACTTGACTTTCTGGCTGCATTCTCCTATCTTCAAATGAAAGTTTATTTTCATGCCGCATTGTTGTGAAATAAAAATTGCAGCAAGGGCCACCGGACATGAAAAACCTTGAAGACCGGATCTGTAAAAGCCTGCCCGACCTCGCGCCCCATCAGAAACGCGTGGCCGATTTCTTCCTCGAGCACATGGATCTGGTCGCCCTCCTTCCCATCCAGGAGGTCGCCCGCCGCGCCGGCGTCAGCGAGGCCACCATCGTCCGCTTCGCCCAGCTCCTCGGTTATCGCGGCTACAAGGAGCTCAAGGAGACCCTCTCCGCCTGGCTCAAGACCCGCCTCTCCCCGACGGCACGCTATCGCCTGGCCATCGCCGAGAAGGGAGAATCGCCCGACGTCCTCAAACTGGCCTCGCAGAATGTGATCTCCAACATTCAGGAGACGATCAAATCGATCGATCCCCAGGCCTTCGCCGGCGCTGTCGACAGCATCATCGCCGCACGGCGGATCTACTGCATCGGCCTCGAGCTCTCCGCCCACCTGGCCCAGCTGATGACCTACCTGCTGCGCCAGTACAGTTACGACGCCCAGCATCTCTCCCTGGATTATTTTCGCTACATCGAACAGGTCGCCTTTATGGACCCGGGCGATCTTCTGATCGCCTTCAGTTTCTCACCCTATTCACGCGAGACGGTCGAGGCACTGGCCCAGGCCCGTGAACGTGAGATTCCCAGCATCCTCTTCACCGATAAAAAAAGTGCTCCTGCCCGGAGCTGGGCCACCCATTGCCTGCCCATCCAGACCGATAACATCACCTTCAGCAATTCACTGGGGGCGGTGGTGACGGTCATCAACGCCATCATCACCGAACTCAATTTCAGGGACAAGGAGCGCACCTTGACGGCCCTCGGCATCATCGAGGAGAGCATCCGCGATGAGCGCTACTTCGTCGCCAACCCCTGACGCAACGCTCTGTGCGACTTTCTTTTGAATGGAACCGGACGCCCATGAAGCAAAACGATGTGCTGGACCTTTTTCTCGAGCTGATCCGCATTGACGCCGTCTCCCTGCAGGAGCGGCCGGTGGCGGACTATATCAAGCAGCGGCTCGCCGCCCGTGGCATCGCGGTGCACGAGGATGACGCCGCGCAGAAACTCAATGGCACCTGCGGCAACCTCATCGTCCGGCTGCCCGGGACCGGTTCCACAGCCGAGCCGTTGCTTCTGCTTGCTCACATGGATACCGTCCATCCCACCGCCGGTGTCAAACCGGTGCTGAAAGAGGAGACCCTCTGGTCAGATGGCACGACGATTCTCGGGGTGGATAACCGCGCCGGGGTAACCCTGCTGCTGGCCCTCATCGAGGAGCTCTACCAGAGTAAGCTGTGCCACCGCAGCCTCGAGATCGTCTTTTCGGTCGGAGAGGAGCTGGGCATGCTCGGGGCGATGGCCCTCGATTTCTCGCAACTCAAGGCGCGTGAAGGATTCGTCTTTGACTGTACGGCCCGGCCCGGGGGCTACGTCGCCTCCACGCCGACGGCCTATGATTTCCGGATCGCCATCACCGGCAAGGCCGCCCATTCGGCGGTCGCGCCAGAGAGCGGCATCAATGCCCTCTCGATGGCGGCCCACATCATGAGCGGCTTCCCCGTCGGCCGGATCAATCCACACTCCGTGGCCAACTTTGGCACCATTCATGGTGGCACGGCCGACAACGTCGTCCCCGACCAGGTGGCTCTGACCGGCGAGTTCCGCTCCTTTCTGCCTGAGGAGATCACCGTTCTGCGCGAGCGGCTGACCGCCCTTTGCCGGGAGGCGGAAACCCGCTGGGGCGGCCGCTGCGAGCCCTCCTTCCTCTTCAGTTTTCAGGGCTTTCAGTTCAGCCCTGACATGCCGCTGGTTCTGCGCCTCCACCGTGCCTGTGCGCAGGTCGGGGTGACGCCCCAGCCGCTGGTCTATTACGGCGGCAGTGACGCCAATGTCTTTAACCAGCACGGGATCCAGATCATCAACACCGGCATCGGCGCCCAGAATCCCCATTCCAGGGACGAGCATATCCGTCCCGCGGACCTGATGACCGGATTTGAACTGCTCAAGCACCTGATCGAAGCGGAGTAGAATGGCGATGAAACGACAAGCAATCCTGCTGGCCCTGGCCCTGCTGGCCGGCGCAGCCTCCGGCGGCGACAAACAGCAAAAAGGTTATCTGATGATCATCGGCGGCGGCGACAAGCCGATGGATGCGATGCAGGAATTCGTCACCCGCAGCCAGGGCAAACCCATCCTGATCATCACCTCGGCCAGCACCGATCTCGAGTACGGCCAGTTCACCGCCGGCCAGCTGCGCGAGTGCGGCGCGGCCCGGGTGGATATCCGCCATATCGTCGAGCCGGCGGTCGCCAATTCGGACTCGATCAGCGCCCTGATCGACGCCGCCGGCGGGGTCTTTTTCACCGGCGGAGATCAGGACCGGCTGCTCAACCGCCTTGGCGGCACCCGCACCGAAACGGCCCTCGACCGCCTCTACTACCAGCGCGGCGGGATCATCGGCGGCACCAGCGCCGGGGCCGCAGCGATGAGCGAGGTGATGATCACCGGCAACGAACTGGTCAACACCGATTCGACCAACATCTTTCACTCGATCCAGGCCAAAAATGTCGAGACCAAGCGCGGCTTCGGCTTTGTCAAGAATGCGATCATCGACCAGCACTTTATGATGCGCAAGCGCCACAACCGCCTCATCGGGGTGGTGCTCGAGCATCCCGAGCTGCCGGGGATCGGCATCGACGAAGAGGGCGCCATCCTGGTCTACCCCGACGGCCGCTTTCGCGTCTACGGCCTGGATGCCGTGATCGTCTATGACGCCCGCAAGGCAAAAAACATCCGGGTCAGCGACAAGGGCCTGCTCGGGGGCCGGAACATCAAGGTCGACCTGCTCCTCCCGGGCGACGTCTACCGGATCCAATAGGAAAAGCCGATGGCAGCGCAAACCCGATACAGCTTCAATACCCTCTTTCTGATCTTCGCCATGGTGGTGGCGGTCGCGGCCCTGACCTGGATCGTTCCGGGCGGGGAGTACCAGCGCCACGAGGTTGGCGGAAAAACCCTTGTCATAGCCAACACCTTCACCCGGGTCGAGAGCCACCCGCAGGGGTTGATGGCGCTGCTCTCCGCGCCCCTGAAGGGTTTCATCGAGGCCGCGAAGATCATCGGCTTTTGCTTCATCATTGGCGGCATCTTCACCCTCATCCAGAATACCGGGGCGATCACCGCCGGGGTGAACTGGATGGCCTGGTTTTTCAGCCACAAACCGCACATGCAGAAATTCTTCATCCCGGCGACCATGACCCTCTTTTCAGTGGCCGGCACCACCTTTGGCATGTGCGAGGAGACGATGCTCTTCGTCCCGCTCTTCATGATGCTGGCGATTTCGCTCGGCTACGATTCCCTGGTGGGGACAGCGATTCCCTTCCTCGGCGCGGCCGCCGGTTTCGCCGGGGCGGTGATCAATCCCTTCACCCTCGGCATCGCCCAGGAGATCGCCCAGCTGCCGCCCCTTTCCGGCTGGGAGTACCGCCTCTTCATCTGGTTCCTGAGCACCTTCTTCATGATCGCCTTCGTCATGCGCTACGCCCGCAAGGTCAAGGCCAATCCCGCCAGCAGTCCGGTTTACGAGATTGACCGCGCCCGCGGGCTGCATCCCGAGACCGCGTCTTCGCAGCACGCCCGGATGGAACGCCGGCATGCGCTGGTGCTGCTGGCCTTCGCCCTCGCGCTGGGGCTGCTGGTCTTTGGCGTGATCCGTTATGGCTGGGGCATTGTCGAGATGAGCGGGCTCTTCTTCGGCCTTGGTATTGCCGCCGGCCTGCTCGGCAAGCTCTCGATCGGCGAGATCACCGAGGGCTTCAAATCCGGCGCCAAGGACATGATGGGGGTTGCCCTGATCATCGCCTGTGCCCGTGCCATCCTGGTGGTGGCCAACGATGGCAAGATCCTCGATGTCATGCTCTACTCCCTGGGCGGACTCATTTCGCATCTGCCGCGCGTGGTGGCGGCGCAGATGATGTTCGTCACCCAGGGCATTATCAACTTCTTCGTTCACAGCGGCTCGGGGCAGGCGGCCCTGACCATGCCGATCATGTCGCCCCTGGCGGACGTCATCGGCATAACCCGCCAGACCTCGGTGCTCGCCTTTGTCTTCGGTGAGGGTTGGATCAATCCGATCCTCCCCACCTCGGGAGTGACCATGGGCGTGCTGGGGCTGGCCGGCATCCCCTGGGAAAAGTGGGCCCGGTGGCTGCTGCCGATCCAGATCTTCTTTTTCATCCTGGCGCTGCTGCTGCTGATACCGCCCGTCCTTTTTCATTTTCAGTAAGCCCGGTCCCGGGCTGATCCTGTTCTCGCCGTCCCCCTGGACGCCGGGTTCGCGCTCTACATTCATCCAACTCTGGAGGTCACCATGTCATCCCCATCGCTACGCATGCTGCTATGTGCGGTGCTGCTCCTGGGCTTTGCTGCCGCGAGCCAGGCCGTGGTCAATCTCGAAAGCGGCAAGGTCGGCGTCCGTATCAGCGATGCCGGCAGCATCCGCTTTGTCGTCCCGAGCACCGCCGGCACGCGCCAGATCGATCGCATCAATATTATCGCGGCGCTCGACGAAAAGGCGGTCTGCGATTACAACGAGGACCAGGACAAGCTGATCGCCGCTTACACCCTGCCCTCCACCATCGCTGATGTCGAGGGTGGCGCCTATTATGGCAATGTCGCAAGCAATCTGC
>CAYTCI010000067.1:0-4552 GCA_964436305.1 uncultured Cytophagia bacterium
GGCCGTCGTTGAAGAGCAGGGCCGGCGTCTGGTGGCGGTCGTCCAGGTGGAGCACCCTGGCGGCGAGGAAAGCCGAATAAAAACGGTAGGCCAGCACATAAATGCAGACGGCGGCGATGAGGATCCAGACTGCATTGACATGCTCCTCAACCCGCAGCAGCCGGGTCGCCACGGCAAACGCAAACGCCCCCACCAGCGAAAACACCCCCCAGGCGATTTTTTTGCTCAGACTCATATCCTCTCCGGGCTAGTTAATAATCCGCCAATTTATAAAACCGGCAAGACAATAGCAATCAAAAGCTGCGGAAAATGCCCTTGAAATCAGCGGCCCGCCCGGAAGCTCTCACCGTCTGGCGCCGACCCGAACCTCATTCTCGCGCGGGCCCTGGCGCCCAATTCTGGCGCCGACCCGAATCCTCGTTCTCGCGCAGGTCCTGGCGCCCAATTCTGGCGCCGACCAGAACCTCGTTCTCACGCCGGCCCTGGCGCCCAATTCTGGCGCAGACCAGAACCTCGTTCTCGCGCGGGCCCTGGCGCCCAATTCTGGCGCCGACCCGAACCCTTGCGCCACCCTCGACACCGGTATCAGGCGCACGAATCTGTAAATTCTTCTTGCATTTACATGGAAAAGGCGTAACTTTAACCAATACTAGCTGGCAAACATCTACAAGGAGGAATCCTATGGCTGTTCGTTCATCGTTCGCTGAGTGGAAAGGAACGCTCAAGGAGGGGGCGGGTACCATGCGTCTGGGCAGCGGGGCCTTCGAAGGGCCCTATACATTTGCCTCCCGCTTCGAGAGCGGACCAGGGACCAATCCGGAGGAGTTGATTGGCGCTGCCCAGGCCGGCTGCTTTTCGATGTTTCTCTCGGCGCTGTTGACCAAGGAGGGATTCATCCCCGGCGTCATCCGCACCGCAGCCAAGGTACACCTCGGCGAGGGTCCCACGATCACCCTGATCGAACTAAACTGCGAAGCGCAGGTCCCCGGGATCAAGGCGGAGCGCTTCGCTCAGCTGGCCGACGAGGCCAAAGCCAACTGTCCGGTCTCCAAGGCTCTGGCAGGCCCTGAGATCAGGCTGGTGGCTGCTCTGGTTCCCTGACGATGCTGCGGCCCGCAGCGGTTCTTTCTTTCACGCCGGTCGTTGCCTGGCAAGCCAGTTTGCGGCAGATCAAGGGAGAGAGAAGATGAAAAATGACAAGAAGTCACTGGATTGGAGAGAAATCAGGCTGGGGGCGTTGCTGACACTGGCCAGCATAATGTTACTTTCCCTGGCAACCGCGCCAGCGGAGGCTGGCGATGGGCACCAACCGTTGCGATTCATCTCCCGGCTTGTCGGCACCGGTTCAACGGATATGTCTGATCCTGCAGGCTACAAGGCCTACAGCTCGATTCACCTCGACGCAAGCCTGCGTTGTCCGCTCTCGAGCCGGCTCGCTGCCGAAATTAATCTAGCGCATGAATCGCGGGAAGTTGACCTATTCACTGCCGACGAGGAGATCAGCCTCGGCTCGATGGAACTGCTTCCGGTCAACCTGACGGTCCTGTACCACACGAACTTCAAGGGCTGGCATCCCTACATCGGCGCCGGTATTAATTATACCCTCTTTTGGGAAAAAAGCGGCGAGTTGAACCGCAAGAAGCTTTCACCGAGTTTTGGGCCAGGGCTGCAACTCGGCGCCGATCTGCCGATCACCACCCATGCCTCACTCAACATCGATGCGAAATTCCTGAGGGTGCAGACCGATTGGGAAGGACCGGACAAGGAAGAGGTCTCGCTGAAAATCCATCCCACGATGCTCGGAATCGGACTGGCGTTCGAACTATAATCCGGGCCAGCAGCCCCGAATTTCAGGCGTTCGGCAAGGGAAGATCATTATTAATCCCTCTCCAGGCCTCCTCCCAGAGTGTGAGGGTTGTCACGACCGGATGGCCGATCTCGTAGGATCTGGCGCTGCGCCAAAACAGCAGCGTCTTTTTCGGGTTGTGAAATGCACTCCAGGGGATGACCAAGGGCGGATAGCTGTAGACGCTTTTATAAACCAGGTACAATCCCTCCGGCATCGGGCCAAAGCGGGGGCCATAGCGAAAATAGACGCTGCCAACCTTGATTGCGCCGGTGCGGATTTCGGCCGGCGCCTCCTCGGGCCCGGGGTACTGCCTGGCCAGGGCCTCCCAGCCGCTGGCGCTGCGGAACATCCCGCCCATCATCCGGGCCAATTTGAGGACCAGAAAGGCCAATCCGGCCATGGCGGCCAGAACGAGGATGAGGATGCCGCCAAACACTGCGATTCCTGTCATACGAGTGCCTCCCCTTTTATATTAAGATAACCATAACCTCCTGTTAAATCAAGTGTAAATATAACCAGGGTACCCCTCAACTCAGGCCGCTGCCCCGACTCTGGTCCCGACCGCTCCGACTCTGGCGCCGGCCCCCAACTCTGGTGCCGACCCCCAACTCTGGTGCCGACCCAAGGCCCCAACTCCAGTCCCGACCGCTCCGACTCTGGCGCCGACCCAAGGCCCCAACTCCAGTCCCGACCGCTCCGACTCTGGCGCCGACCCCCAACTCTGGTGCCGACCCGACGCCCCAACTCCAGTCCTGACCACTCCGATTCTGGTGTCGACCCCCAACTCTGGTGCCGACCGGGCGCCCCGGCGCCCCAACTCCAGTTTCAACTGCTCCGACTCGGGTGCGAGCCAATTGGAGAATAGACAAGACAAGGGTACTCCTCGACATCCTGCTTCGACTCATACACCGGCTCTGGATCAAAGCATGTTTGAGGTCTTTCTGGCCTGAATGTTATAACGAACACACCGCTAATTTCCTACAACATACTATTATTGAGTAATTTAGGTAATCTTGACAATACGTCTTATGTCTATAATACAGTAAAATCAAATACTTAAAATAAGGTGACCGCCAGATTCCGAGGGGCCTCGTGCAGGCGGCGATTCAGCAGGGCGCTGGGTGGGCACCAGATTCCGGGCGTCGTCGGGTGACCGCCAGATTCCAGGGTTATCCAGAAATTTACGGATTTCAGGACGGTTTGCCGCTGTAACATTGTCCAACTCTTTGTAGTATACGATATAAACAATTCCCTCATCCCGACGGAAATGGCCATCCTATTCTGACCCAAGCCGGCCCTCCTGGCGAACGAATGAGAATTGAGCAAAGGGCGATCATGACCAAGATTGCGTTTAAGCCGGAATCACCGCTGGCTGGCCTCCTGTCCAGCCAGATGGGCTCGATGCAGTACCGGGTGGAAAGTCTGACGCGTCACTATGCGCGCCTCTGGCAGGAGACCCCAACGGATCTTCCCGATTTCGGCCCCAGCTACAGCAAGAGCCAGCAGCAGGAATTAGCTGTGGAGGCGGCCGCTCAGGTTGATCGTCTTGAAAAGAGCCGGCAGCTGGACTCCCCGGACCCGGAGAGATTGCGGGAGAGCTTGCGGGACGCCGGTGCAGAACTGGAAGTGCTCTGCACTAGGGCCGGACTCTATTTCGACCACGCTTTCACCGAGGGTTTTGGCCGGGCCACCCGGGAATTCCTCGGTCGCATCAAGGCGTTCGATCCTGATCTCCCACAGGAAAATGTCTATCAGGCTTTGCGCAACCTATGGATTATCAATTCCTTGCAGGTGTTGATGGGGCAGCCAATGGCCTGCCCAGCCTCAAGCTTCGCCTACAGCATGCTCTATCCCTACTCCGATAACGTCATTGATGATCCAGAGCGCTCTTTCGCTGAAAAATGGGCCACCAACGAACGCTTCCGTCTTTGGCTGGAAGGGGAGGAGGCCCTGCCTCTCACTCCCACCGAGGAGAAAATCCGTGCACTGGTATGGATGATCGAAGCGGAGTTCTCACGGTCGACCAGCCCCGGCGTCTTCCAGAGCCTGCTCGGAATTTTCAACGCCCAGATTAAAAGCCTGCAGCAGCAGAGGCAGCATGACACCGGCTGCAGGGCGGACCTCCTCGGAATAAGCATTGAAAAAGGGGGGACCTCGGTGCTCGCAGACGCCTATCTGATCCTGGGCTCCCTGGAGGCGGAGTGGGAGGATTTTGCTTTCGGCTACGGAGTCTTCCTCCAGTTCGTCGATGATCTGCAGGATCTCGATGACGACCTCCACCACGGCCATCAAACCCTCTTCACCCGGGCCGCCGGGAAGGCTCCCCTCGATCAACTGGCCAACCGGCTGTTTCATTTCATGACCCGGGTGGTTGATCTCCATCTGTATGCTCCGGCCCAGCAGCGCTGCCGAACTCTGATCCTGAAGAACTGCTGCTTCATGGTGCAGGAGGCGATATGCAAGACCGCTGCCCATTACTCGCCGGCTTACATCCGAAAGATCGAACACCACTTCCCCCTTTCGCTGCCCTTTTATCGCCAGCTCAAGCTGCGGCTGAAAGGGATACTGCTCCAGCCTCAGGCCCAAACCGGAGCCCTGGCGCTGGCCTGAGCGGACGAGGAGCCGGGTCGGCGCGAGGGTATGAAGGTGCTGGCCTGAGCGGACGAGGAGCCGGGTCGGCGCGAGGGTATGAAGGCGCTGGCC
>CAYTCI010000067.1:4652-22687 GCA_964436305.1 uncultured Cytophagia bacterium
GCGGACGAGGAGCCGGGTCGGCGCGAGGGTATGAGGGCGCTGGCCTGAGCGGACGCGGCGTACACCATCGCCTTTTTTCTTTGTCATTTTCCCCGACATTTGCTATATTCTGACCTAATTTGACAGTGTCAGGACAGAATTGACAAATCAGGGTGAAGAATGCAGCTGCAAATCCGGGATCTCTGCAAACTCCTCAATGTCTCCGAGCGCACCGTCTACCGCTGGATCAAGAGCGGCACCATCCCCCACTACAAACTCAACGAACAGTACCGCTTCAACCGCGTCGAGATTCTCGAGTGGGCGACCGCGCAAAAGATGACCGTCTCCCCGGAGATCTTTAGCGAGCCCGAGAGCGGCGACCTGCCGGCACTTTCCGCCGCCATCGAGGCGGGGGGGATCCATTACCGCGTCAGCGGGCGTGACAAGGAGAGCGTGCTGCGCTCGATCGTCCGTCAGATGCGCCTGCCGGAGGAGGTGGATGTCGATTTTCTCCTCCAGGTGCTGCTGGCGCGCGAGTCGTTAGGGTCGACTGCGATCGGCGACGGCATCGCCATCCCCCATCCGCGCAGCCCGATCGTTCTCCACGTCTCCCGGCCGATCATCTCGCTCTCCTTTCTCGAGACCCCGATCGATTTCGAGGCCCCCGACGGCCTGCCGGTCGGCATCATCTTCACTATCGTCAGCCCCACCATCCGCGCCCATTTACATCTGCTCTCGCGCCTCTCCTACGCACTCAAGGATGATACCTGGCGGCGAACCCTGGCGGCGCCGGGGGTGCGTGAGGAGATCCTCGACCACCTCAAGCGGATCGAACCGGGTTTCGGCAAGGCGGCCGAATGAACCCCCAACTGACCTGCTTTCTCATCGCTCTGTTGCTGCTGCCCCTCAGCGGTGCGGTTGCTTGGCTGCTGCACCGCCGGGAGGCCCTGGCACGGCGGCTTGCTGTCGCCGGCGTGCTCGCTGCCGCAGCCTCCGGGCTGGTCCCGGCCGTGAGTGTGCTCGCCAGTGGTGAGAGCCTGATGTTAGCGTGGGCGTCCTCGATCCCGGCGCTGTCGTTCTCGCTGCTGATCGATCCGCTGGCGGCCTTTTTCCTCCTCATCATCTTTTTCATCTCCGCCCTGTCCGCCCTTTACGGTGCTGGCTATTTACGCGGCGAGGGCAGCGCCGCCGCGCGCGGCCGCTCCTCTTTCTTTTACAGCCTGCTCGTCCTCGGTATGGCCCTCGTCGCGGCCGCGGCCAACGGGATGCTCTTCCTCATCGCCTGGGAGGTCATGTCGATGGCTGCTTTTTTCCTCGTCACCTTTGAGGATGAGCGGCCGCAGACGCGCAGCGCCGGATTGATCTACCTGATCGCCGCCCATATCGGCGTCGTCCTCCTCTTTCTGATGTTCTGGCTGCTGGCCGGCACGGGCACAGGATCGCTCGATTTCATCTCGTTTTCCGGGGCTGCCCTGGCCGGGCCAAAGCTCAGGAGCCTGATCTTTCTCCTCGGCCTGGCCGGATTCGGCGCCAAGGCGGGTTTTCTCCCCCTGCACGTCTGGCTGCCGGAGGCCCATCCGGCGGCTCCGAGCCACGTTTCGGCCCTGATGTCCGGGGTGATGATCAAGATGGGGCTGTATGGCATCCTGCGCACTCTCACCTGGCTGGGCGTACCGCCGCTGTGGTGGGGCGCCCTGCTGGTGGTCATCGGCCTGGTCAGCGGGCTGCTCGGAGTGCTCTACGCTCTTGCCCAGCACGACCTCAAGCGGCTGCTCGCCTACCACAGTGTCGAGAACATCGGCATCATGGCCATCGGTCTGGGCCTGGGACTGCTGGGGCTGCATCTCCAGCAGCAGACCCTCGCTGTCTTTGGCTTCGGCGGCTGCCTGCTGCACATCCTCAATCACTCCATCTTCAAGAGCCTGCTCTTCATGGGAGCCGGAGCGGTCAAGCAGCAGCTTCACACCCTGGAGATCGATCGCCTCGGCGGGCTGCAGAAGCGCATGCCGTTCACCGCAGCCGCATTTATGGTCGGCGCCGCCGCCATCTCCGGGCTGCCCCTGCTCAACGGTTTTGTCAGCGAGTTCATGATCTACTTCGGGGCCTTTGCCGCCGTCACCTCCATGGCCAAGGGGGCGACCGCCCTGCCCCTGCTCAGTGTGCTCGGATTGGCGGCAATCGGCGCCCTGGCGGTCGCCTGTTTCACCAAGGCCGCCGGTGTGGTTTTTCTCGGTGAGGCGCGCACCCCGGCCGGGGAGAATGCCCGGGAGGTCTCCCCGGTCATGCTGCTGCCGATGCTGCTCCTGGCCGGGCTTTGCATCGCGGTGGGCGTCGCGCCCATGCTGCTCTTGCCCCTGCTGCGGCCGGTGATCGCCACGGCGGCCCAGCTGCCGGCTGCCCTTATCGCCGAAGAGCTGGCCGGAATGGTCAAACCCTTCATCGCGGTGACCGGGATCGCCGCCGGATTCGCTGTGCTCTTTGGTCTGCTCGCCTTCTGGCGGCGCCGCATCCTCGCCCGCCAGGGCGTCAGCCGCGCAGTCACCTGGGATTGCGGCTACACCCGCCCGACCGCGCACATGCAGTACACCGCCTCCTCGTTCGTCCAGCCCCTGACCGACCAGAACCGCTGGATCCTGGGCAGCAGGGTGGAGGAGGAGCCGCCGCAGGGCTACTTCCCGGCCCAGGCCTCCTTTCATTCGCGCACCCCGGACCTCTTTCTCGACAAGCTGTGGCGGCCGCTGCTGGCGGCGATCGCCTGGCTCTTCCACCAGCTGCAGTGGATGCAGCGCGGCCGCATCTCGCTCTACATCCTTTACATCGCCGTGGTCCTGCTCGCCCTGCTCTTCTGGTTTGGAGGGTTGCGATGAGAGTGCCCGCCCTGCTCTTTGTTCTGGTCTCCCTGCTGGCCGCCCCGCTGCTGACCGGCTGGATCGTCCGTGTCAAGGCCCTTTTCGCCGGCCGCCGCGGTGCGCCCCTGCTGCAGCCCTACCGGGATCTCTTCCGCTTGCTGCGCAAGGGCGCGGTCTACAGCCGCAGCACCAGCCCCCTCTTCTGGCTGGGGCCGATGGCGACCCTGGCCGCAACGGTCGCCGCTCTCTCTCTGCTGCCCTTGCCTGGCTATTCCGCCCTGATCGCCTTTCCCGGCGACCTGGTCCTTTTTGCCTATCTCTTCGCCCTGGGGCGCTTTTTTACCATTCTCGCTGCCCTCGACACCGCCTCGGCTTTCGAGGGGATGGGGGCCAGCCGCGAGGCCTGGTACGCCATCTTCGCCGAGTTGATTTTGTTCCTTGCCCTGGCGAACCTGGCGCGTTTTACCAATTCGCTCTCGCTCTCTCAGATTTTCGAGAGTCACGCCGTCTCGATCCGCTATGCCGACAGTCCGGCTTTAGCCCTGCTGGTGGTCAGCCTCTTTGTTGCCCTGCTGACCGAGAACTGCCGCATCCCGGTCGACGATCCGACCACCCACCTCGAGCTCACCATGATCCACGAGGTGATGGTGCTGGACCACAGCGGACCCGATTTGGCCTTCATCCTCTATGGCGCCGCGCTCAAGCTGTGGATCTGGGCGATGTTCATCACCCTGGTGATCATCTCCGCCTTTCCCTCGCCGAATGAGCTGCGCCCGCTGATCGCAGCGGGGGTGCTGCTCGTCATCGCCACCACTGTCGGCATCGTCGAGTCGGTGATGGCGCGCCTGCGGCTGGGTCAGGTACCGCAGATGTTGATGGGAGCCGGCGCCCTCGGCCTGCTCAGTTATATCATTCTGGGATAACGTATGCAAACCGTGATCGATATCGTCCTGCTCCTGGTGCTCCTGAGCGATCTCTACCTCCTCAGCCTGACCCGTCTGGGGGCCGCCATCCGCGTGATGGCCTTTCAGGGGGTACTGCTGGCGCTGCTGCCCCTGCTCCCGGCCGGAGGAATCCTCTCCTTGCACGGACTGATCATCGCCGTGAGCAGCCTGGCGATCAAGGTCATCCTCATCCCGCGCTTTCTCTCTCACGCCGCGCGCGAGGTCCACACCGGACTGGCGATCGACTCGCACATTCCCTACGGCGCGGCCCTGCTCACCGGTATGGGGATGGTGCTGGTTTCCTTCTGGGTGGCGCGCAAGTTCGCCCTGCCGGTGACGGTCTCCTCGCGGCTGTGGATTCCGGTCTCCCTGGCTGCGGTGATGATCGGCCTGCTCATGCTCATCATCCGCAAGAAGGCGATCTCGCAGGTGATCGGCTATCTGGTGCTGGAGAATGGCATCTACATCCTCGGCCTCTCCCTGGCGGCGCAGATGCCCTTTCTGGTCGAGCTCGGAGTACTGCTCGACCTCTTCGCCGGGGTTTTCATCATGGGCATTATCATGAATCATATCAAGAACTATTTTGATGACCTCGATGTCGATAATCTGACCATACTGAAGGATTAGCAGTGATCGCGGCGGTTATCCTCCTACCCATTCTCTTCAGCGCGGTGGCCTGGCTGGTCCGGAACCTCCGCCTGCGCCGGCGCCTGTGGCTGGTCTGCTCCCTGCTTCACCTGAGCCTGACCGCTGCGCTGGCCCTGCAGCCGCCGCAGCCGATCCTTGGCGGCTGGCTGGCGGCCGATGCCCTCGGACTGCTCTTTCTTGGCATCCTCTCGCTCCTCTTCCTCGTCAGCGCTGCCTACGGACAGGGCTGGCTCGCACAGACGCATGCAGCGACGGCGCCGGGCAGCCGGGACCCGGAGCGGATCTTCATCGCCTGCATGCTGCTTTTTCTCAGCACCATGTCCCTGGTCGTCCTCTCCCACCATCTTGGACTGTTGTGGGT
Source organism: uncultured Cytophagia bacterium (assembly GCA_964436305.1). Classification (GTDB taxonomy): domain Bacteria; phylum Zhuqueibacterota; class Zhuqueibacteria; order Residuimicrobiales; family Residuimicrobiaceae; genus JAKPUX01. The sequence continues at coordinate 9,434 of CAYTCI010000067.1, forward strand.
GGCGGTCGAGGCGACAACCCTGGCGAGTGCGCCGCTGATCTTTTTCCACCGCACGGTCCACTCTCTTGAGGCCACCTGGAAATACCTGCTCATCTGCTCGGTCGGCATCGCGCTGGCGCTCTTTGGCACCTTTTTCCTCGGAGCCGCCGCCACAGCTGGTGGAAGGGAGGGCTCGCTGCTCCTCGACGGCCTGCTGCGCCTCGGGCCGCAGCTGGATGTGCGCCTGACGCGCATCGCCTTCATTTTTCTCCTCGTCGGCTATGGCACCAAGATGGGGCTGGCGCCGATGCACACCTGGCTGCCCGACGCCCACAGCGAGGCCCCATCGGTGGTCTCCTCGCTCCTCTCCGGTGTCCTGCTCAACTGCGCCTTTCTCGCCGTCCTGCGCGCCTTTCAGATCTGCCAGGCGGCCGGGGATGCCGCCTTCGCACGCACCATCCTGCTCATTTTCGGACTGGTCTCGATGCTGCTGGCCGCGGTCTTTATCCTCAACCAGCCCGACTACAAGCGGCTGCTCGCCTACTCGAGTGTCGAGCATATGGGCATCCTCGCTTTCGGCGTCGGTCTCGGGCCGGCGGGCGCTTATTTCGTCCTTTTCCATGCTCTCAACCATTCCCTCACCAAGAGCGGGCTCTTTTTAACGGCCGGCAACATCCTCTCCCTCTGCAAGACCAAGACGATCGCCGAGGTGCGGGGACTGGGCCGGAGCCAGCCCTGGATCGCCTGGGCCTGGGTGATCGGCTTTCTCGCGATCTCCGGGACGCCGCTTTTCGGCCTCTTCATCAGCGAGTTCAACCTGCTCGGGGTCGCTGTCCTCGGCAACCGCCTGATCGCGGCGGCGCTCTATCTTTTCCTGCTGACGGCGGTCTTTATCGGCATGGCCGGGGCCGTGTTTCCGATGGTGCAGGGCCGGCCGCCGGCGGAGCCGTACGCCAAGCTTCCGGCCCTGATGCAGCTGGCGCCGTTGCTACTGCTCCTGCTCACCTTTTTCCTCGGCGTGCATATCCCGCAAGGGCTGGACCAATTGCTCCGGCTGGGCGCCACCGCCCTGGGAGGTGGACAATGAGCCGGCGTGCTCTCGTCCCCTTTCACAACGGCGAGGCGGTCGGCTGGTCCGCCCTGGCGGCGCTGTCCTTTGACCGTTTTCGCGAGGCCGTGTTGACCGCGGTCGACGGCGGGCAGAGGCTGGTGGCCTTTTTCGGCCTGCGCGAGAGCCGGAGCAAGCTCCGCCTCATCGCCGTGATCGCCGATGACCAGAATGGTGTGCTCTGCGGGCTGCGCACCAGGGTGGAGGATGCCTACCCCGCCTTGACGCCCGATTGTCCCCAGGCCCACCTCTTTGAGCGCGAGATATACGAGCAGTTCGGTGTACAGCCGGAGGGGCATCCCTGGCTCAAGCCGGTGCGCTTTGCAGCGCGCGAGGGTCGCGGTGACGGGCTGGATGCACCAGTGGCTCCCGCGATCGGCGAGGCCGATTTCTTCGCCATGCATGGAGATGAAATCCATGAGGTGGCGGTGGGACCGGTCCATGCCGGGGTGATCGAACCGGGTCATTTCCGTTTCCAGTGTCACGGCGAGAAGGTCTATCATCTCGAGATCTCGCTGGGCTATCAGCACCGCGGCATCGAGCGGGCGCTCGAGGGCGGGCCGCATTTGCGCACTCTTTATCAGATGGAGACCGCTGCCGGAGACACCTCCATCGGCCATAGCCTGGCCTATATTGCGGCAATTGAATCCCTGAGCGGGATGAGAGTGCCGGCGCGGGCGCAGGCCATTCGCGGCATCGCCCTCGAGCTGGAGCGGCTGGCCAACCATATCGGCGACCTCGGCGCCCTCGCCGGGGATGTCGGCTTTCTGCCGACCGCTTCCCAGTGCGGCGCCATCCGCGGGGATTTTCTCAACATGACCGCCCTGCTCTGCGGCAGCCGCCTCGGCCGCGGCCTGGTCAGGAGCGGCGGCGTGGCTTTCGATCTCGAGCCGGAGCGGATCGCAGAACTGAAGAGCCGCCTCGCCAGGGGCGCGGCCGAGGCGGCCCGTGCCGTGGGGCTGCTCTGGAACTCCTCCTCGGTGCTGGCGCGCTTTGAATCCACCGGTGCCCTCAGCCGTCAACAGGCTGCCGACCTGGGTCTGGTCGGCCCGGCAGCGCGTGCCGCCGGCCTCCTCCGTGACGTCCGCCATGATTTTCCCGGCGGGATCCATGCCCTCTTTCACATCCCGGTTTCGACCATGGAGGCCGGGGATGTCTACAGCCGCGCCTTTGTGCGCTGGCTCGAGGTCGAACGTTCGCTTGACTTTATCCAGGAGCTGCTCGCTGCGCTGCCGGGAGGCGAGATTCGCGGCGAAACGGCGCGCCCGCTTGCGGCCAACCGCTTGGTCGTCTCCCTCAGTGAAGGCTGGCGGGGCGAGATCTGCCACGTTGCCCTGACCGATGCCCGGGGCAGGCTGGCCCGCTACAAGATCGTCGACCCTTCGTTCCACAACTGGTCGGGGCTGGCCCTCTGCCTGCGCGGGCAGGCGATCTCGGATTTTCCCTTGTGCAACAAGAGCTTCAACCTCTCCTACTGCGGTTTTGATCTGTAACGAGGAGCACCATGTCCGGCATTCTCACAGCGCGATTCAAACAGGGCCGGCGGACGATCGCTTTCCCGCCGGCGCAGCGCATCGTTTCCGACCGCTTCCGCGGCGCCCCGCGTCTTTCCATGGAGCCCTGCCCGGCGACGTGCCATGCCTGTATGGAGGTATGCCCGGTGGAGGCTCTGGCCCATGATGCCCGGGGGGTGCTACAGCTCGATCTCGGGCGCTGCATCTTTTGCGGGGCTTGCCGTGAAGCCTGTCCGCAGGGGCGGATCGAATTCACGGAGGATTACCGGTTGGCGGTATCACGGAGCGAGGATCTGGTCATGCAGGGGGGAGAGATCAGGCTGGCGGCGGCTCTCTCGGAGGAGATCCGCCGGGTTTTCGGCCGTTCGCTCAAGCTGCGCCAGGTCAGCGCCGGGGGCTGCAACGGCTGCGAGGTGGATATCAACGTGCTCGGCACCACGGTCTATGATATGGGCCGCTTTGGCATCCAGATCGTCGCCTCGCCGCGCCACGCTGATGGGGTGCTGGTCACCGGGCCGGTGAGCGAGAACATGCGCCTGGCCCTGCTTAAAACCTGGGAGGCGACTCCTCCGCCCAAACTGGCGGTTGCGGTCGGGGCATGCGCCCTCAGCGGCGGCCTCTTTCGCGACCACCCCGCTGTGCATAACGGCGCGCGCGCCTTTCTGCCCCTCGACCTTTACATCCCCGGCTGTCCGCCCCATCCCCTGACCATTCTCGATGGCTTGCTGCGGCTACTGAAGCGGCGATAAATAAATAGCTATCCAATAGAACCGGGTTGGGAGAGCAATGGTTTAACATTGTCCAGTTCCGGCTCGATCGCCGGGGGGATTTGCAGCCGGCCCAGCGCCGCACCGGGGTCTTTCAGACCGTGCCCGGTGATCAGCAGGACGATCTGCGCCCCGGGATCGATGCGCGCATCCCCCTTTAATTTGATCAGCCCCGCGGCGGCCGCGGCCGCCGCCGGCTCGGCAAAGATCCCCGTCCTCTCCGCCAGTATTTTTTGCCCCGTCAGAATCTCCTCATCGGAAACCGTGATTGAAAATCCTTCCGACTCCAGCACGGCCTGGCGTGCCAGCAGGGCGTTGCTCGGCGCCGCTACCGAGATCGAGTCGGCGATGGTCTGCGGCGCTTCGGCATTCCGGTAGAGGCCGGTCTCGATGAAGTGATGCAGGGCGTCCGACCGCTCCGCCTGCACCGCGACCAGGCGCGGCAGGGCCTCGATCAGGCCTGATTCCCGCAGATCGTAAAAGGCCTTGTAGATCCCGCTGATGATGACCCCGTCGCCCACCGGCACGAGGATCACCTCCGGCGCACGGCCGCCATTCTGCCGGAAGATTTCCAGCCCTGCCGTTTTTTTGCCCTCGATGGTGAGAGGATGATAGGCGGTGTTGCGGTTCAATCCCCCATAGTGGGCGGTGAATTCGAGCGAGAGGCGAAAGGCCTCGTCGTAGGTGCCGTTGATGGGCACGATTCTGGCCCCATGGATCAGCATCTGGACCAGCTTGGCACGGGGTGCTGCTGCCGGGACGAAGAGGAGGCACTCCAGACCGGCTGCAGCACAGACTGAGGCCAGCGAGGAAGCCGCGTTGCCGGTCGAGGCAGCGACCAGCCTGCTGGCGCCGGTGCGGCGGGCCTCCGCCGCGACCAGAAAGGAGGCGCGGTCCTTGAGCGATCCGCTGGGATTGAGGCCGTCGTTCTTGGCCCAGAGGTTGTAAAAGCCGGCCCGATCGCCGAAACGGCTGATGGGGGTGAAGGGGGTGTTGCCGACGGCGCAGGGCGGGAAATGGGCCTCCTCGACCGCGTTCCAGAGCGTCCAGTCGATCCGGCGCGGATCCAGCTTGCGGCGGATCGCCGCATAGTCGAACTCGACGCGCAGCACCCCCTTGAGGGGCATGCCCGGCCGGTACGATACGGAGCAGGCCGGGCAGAGGTAGGTCACCTGGTCGCGGGCATAGCGGCGGCCGCACTCGCAGCACTGATACTCAAAGAGGGAGCTCATCTCATCCGGCCTTTTCGTTCAGCACGGCCACCAGGGCGGTATAGAACGCTGCCGCGCCGCTGAGGTGCTCGACGGGGCACGCCTCGTTGGCGGCGTGAGCATGCACCTCGTTGCCCGGTCCGAGCCCAAGACAGGGGATGCCCTGCATGCCGGCGATGGCGACCGCGTTGGTGCTGAAGCTCCACTTGTCCACCAATGGCCCCCGCCCGAGTACTCCTTGATACGCCGCGACCGCCTGCCGCAGCCAGGGCGAGCTCTCCTCGAGCGCCCAGGTGGGATAGTACTTCTCCGTGGGATAGACCGTGCCGGTATAGGCCGGCTCGGCGTACTGCGGGACGACCACGCGGGCATCCACCACCCCCGCGCGCCGGGCGGCCTCCTCGACCTCGGCAACCGCACTCTCTTTGGTCTCGCCCAGGGTGAGCCGGCGGTCGAGATGCAGGGCCGCGCCATCGGGGACGGCGCAGAGAGAGGGCCCGGAGGAGCGCACCTCGGTGACCGTGATGGTACCCTTGCCGAGGAAGGGGTCGCTCCGCAGCCGCTCGTTGAGCCGCTCAACCTCGAGGGCCATGCGGGCGGCCTTGTAGACAGCGTTGTCACCGCGCTCGGGGGCGGAGCCGTGGCAGCTCACGCCCTTCACCTCCACCTCCATCTCCATACGGCCGCGATGGCCGCGGTAGATATTCATATTGGTCGGCTCGGTGATCACCACCAGCTCGGGCCGGATCTTCTCCTCCTTGATCAGGTACTGCCAGCAGAGGCCGTCGCAGTCCTCTTCCATCACCGTGCCGGTGAAGAGGAGGGTGAATTGCTCATTCAGCCCCATCTCACGGATCATCCGGCCGGCATGGATCATCGCTGCCATCCCGCCCTTCTGATCGACCGTGCCGCGACCCCAGACCTTGCCGTCCCGGACAAAAGGGGAGAAGGGGTCGAATTCCCACTGCGACAGGTCGCCGGGATATACAGTATCGATATGGGCGTCGAAGGCGATCAGGCGGGGACCGCTGCCGATGCGGCCGATGATGCTGCCGAGGCCGTCGATGCGCACCTCGTCAAATCCCGCCTGTTCCATCTCCTGCCGGATGACCTGGATGACCTTCTCCTCCTTGCCCGAATGGGAAGGAGCGGCCACCAGTGCCATCAAACTCTGCACGATATCATTTTCCAGGACTTTAGCTCTGGAGCCGATTTGTTGATAAAGCGTATTCATCCTTTTCTTCTCCCGCAGCTTTTCCTACAACCGTTCCGATCTGCCTTTGTCAGGCGCATTTCAGGCACTGATCAATCTTGCAGAAAATGCACAAGGTTCAATATAGCCTTTTGCAGAGTGGAGAGCAAGAGATTTATCCCTGATGGCGTCGGCAGCCATGATGACGGAGTGGGATTCTTGTTTGCATATAATCCAGATATACCTTGTAAATTTAAAAGATATTTTATAAATTAACCTTGTATTTTTATAAAGGCCTTGCAAGATGGAGAGAAGCATCACCGAAAAGCTGGTTGAATGGAAAGACACGCCGGGTCGCAAATCCCTGCTGCTCCGGGGTGCCCGACAGGTTGGCAAGACGACCAGTGTGCTGGATTTTGGCCGGCGGTTTTTTGACGGCACTGTACATCAGGTTGATCTGGAAAAGCACCCCGATTGGCACTCTTTGTTTGACAGGGATCTGGACGTTAAGCGCATAACCTCCGAATTGGAATTACTGCTCAATACGCCGTTCCGCCCGGGCCATGATCTGCTTTTTTTCGATGAGATCCAGAGTTGTCCTCGAGCCATCATGGCTTTGCGTTACTTTTATGAGGAGATGCCCGGCCTCCATGTCATCGCTGCCGGTTCCCTTCTGGAATTCGCCATGAAGGATCTCTCTTTCCCCGTAGGGCGCCTGCAAACACTCTATATGCATCCACTGTCGTTCATCGAGTTCTTGCAGACCACCGGCAAGGGCAAGCTGGCAGAGCTTCTCGAGCAGCCCCCACAGGCACTGCCAGAGGCCATCCACCGGACCTTGCTGGAGGAGGTGCGCCGCTATATGTTCGTTGGAGGGATGCCTGAATGCGTCCAGCGCTATACGGATTCCGGCAGTATCCAGAAAGCCTTTGGCGTTCAACTGGAGCTCGTCCATGCATTTCGCCAGGATTTTGCCAAATATGCGCCGTTCTCAGACAAACAGTGTCTGAACTCGGTATTGCTCTCGGTAGCCCGGCAGGCCGGCCGCCAGATAAAATACGCCCGTCTGGCTGAAGGGTTCGCCAATCCGACCATTAAACGGGCCTTTTTTCTGCTTTCGCAAGCTCAGCTCTACCGCCAGGTCACTTCCGTTAATCCCCCGATACCCCCCTTCGGCGCCTCTGCCTCAGCGTCTCGTTTCAAAGCGGTTCTGCTGGATGTTGGCTTGATGCAACAATTCTGCAATCTGCCAATGGAAGTGGAATTCAGCAAATCTGATTTGCTGGCCATTTATGAAGGCGCTTTGGCGGAGCAGTTTGTCGGACAGGAATTTGTGGCGGCGGGCCAGTCCGAATTGTTCTATTGGTCTCGCGAAATGAAAAGCAGCACGGCGGAGGTGGATTTTATCCTGGCCAAAAAGGGCCATGCCATCCCGGTTGAGGTGAAGAGCGGACCCTCAGGGCGCCTGAAGAGCATGCATCTGTTTTTAAAAGGCTATCCGGATACGCCGGAGGGCTATGTGCTTTCCACAGCATCCTACGCTGAACTCCCGGAGCAGAGACTGATCTTCATGCCATTGTACTACGCCTATTCCCTGGCGCAGCCCGATTGGGATCAGCGCGCAAGCACGCAACCAGAATAGACCATTCACCTTTATAATATCAAGAATTCTTTCACAGTGCAGGAGAGTCCCATGCTGAACCTTGTCGTGCTCGCTGCTGCCCTGCTCCTGGCGGGCGGCGAGGATCTGCCGGTCGACCACCAGGCCACGCCGGAAACCCGGGCCCTCTATCTCAATCTGAAAAAACTCTCCGGCAAAGGCGTCCTCTTCGGCCAGCAGGATGCCCTGGCCTATGGTGTCGGCCGCTCGAATCCCGACAGCGATTACTGCGACGTCCGCGATGTCTGCGGTTCGTTCCCTGCGGTCTACGGCTGGGATATCGGCAACATCTCCGGCTCGGTCAATGTCGACAAGGTCCGCTTTGACAGGATCAAGCGGCTCATCAAGGAGGGCTATGCCCGCGGCGGAGTCATCACCGTCAGCTGGCACGAGGGCAATCCGGCTACCGGCGGCAGCGTCAACGATACCCAACCGACCGGGGCGCGGCTGCTCCCGGGTGGGGATGCTCACGCCGAGCTCGTCCGTCGACTCACCCTGGTCGGTGACTTTTTCCGTGAGCTCAAGGACAAGGAGGGCAAATCGATTCCGGTCATCTTCCGTCCCTATCACGAGCATAACGGCGACTGGTTCTGGTGGGGTACCAAAGGCTGCAGCGAGGAGGAATATCGCGCCCTCTTCCGCTTTACCGTCTCCTTCCTGCGCGACTCCCTGCAGATCCATCAGCTGCTTTACGCTATTTCGCCGGACAAGAGCCGGATGCATCCTGCCTCGCTTGAGCGGGACATGCTCTATGCCTGGCCGGGTGACGACTGCATCGACGTCTTCGGCCTGGATAATTACTGGGATGTCGGCAACGTCGCCAACTATGATCCCTCGGTCTCCCGCGCCCGCCAGGATACCCTCTTTATCGGGAGCTTGCGCACCCTCATCGATCTCGCCGGCCGCAGGAACAAGATCCCGGCTCTGACGGAGACCGGCTGCAATGCGCTCACCGAGGTCAACTGGTACACCGACCGCATCCTCAGGCCGCTGCAGCAGCGTCCCGAGCTGCGCCGGATTGCCTGGCTTCTGGTTTGGCGGAACGCCTATCTCCGCCACTTCTATGCACCCTATCCCGGCCATCCCGCCAGCCAGGATTTCATCAAGTTCAGGAACGACGAGATTATCCTCTTCGAGGACGAGCTGCCGCCGATGTACCAATGATGCCGGCAGGGTGTACGCCCTGTCCGTCTGACTGAGGAGAATCTGCTTGAATTTCGCTGCCGGGTTGGCTATATTTCCGGTGCGATCAGACTGCTAACCCTATCCCGGACGCACACCCATGTCCCATCAGGACGCCTCGATCAAATCCATCCTTTTCGCCTTGCTGGCCAACCTCGGCATCGCCATTACCAAGACCGCTGCGGCGGTGATCACCGGTTCGGGCGCCATGCTCGCCGAAGCGGTCCACTCCTGCGCCGACTGCGGCAATCAGGGGCTCCTCTTCTGGGGCCTCAGAGCCGCCAAAAAGAAGCGCGATCCCGAACATCCCCTTGGTTACGGCAAAGAGATCTATTTCTGGTCCTTCATCGTCGCCCTGATCCTCTTCAGCATGGGCGGGCTCTTTTCGATCTATGAGGGCGTCCACAAGCTCCATACGCACGAAGGCTTGACCAGCCCGCTCATCGCCATTGTGGTGCTCGGAGTGAGTATCTTTTTCGAAGCCGCCTCACTCTACGGCTGCATCACCCAGATCAACAAACAGCGCCATCAGGTCAGCCTGTGGACCTGGGCCAAAAAGAGCCGTCAGAGCGAACTGGTGGTGATCCTTGGAGAGGACACCGCTGCGCTGGCCGGTCTCTCATTCGCCCTTCTGGCCATCCTTCTCGCTGTCGTCACCGGCAATCCCGTCTTCGACGCCATCGGCAGCATCGGCATCGGCGTTCTTCTCATCATTATCTCCTTCACCCTCGGAGCTAAGGTCAAGAGCCTGCTCATCGGCCAGAGCACCGATGAGGAGACCCACGCCCGCATCGCAGCACAGCTCGCCGCCATGCCGGAGATCGAGCACCTCTTCAATCTGATCACTTTGCAGCTGGGACCGCAGATCATGGTCGCGGTCAAGGCCAGGATGAAACCGGTCGATTCCGTCGATCAGTTGATCGAGAACATCAATCGCTGTGAAGCGGCTCTGCGGCAGGAGAATGCGGAGATCCAGTGGGTCTTTTTTGAGCCGGATATCCGGGAATGACCCGGCGGGCGGTTTGAGGTTTACCCGGTTCGAACGACCGTCCGTCATGGTCAGCCGGCACCCGTGCCGATTGCAGCATTATTGGTGATAAGGCACTAGAATTCATACTCCAGTCCGATAATCGGCAGAGCGGTGTATTGATAGATGACATCCGTCTTTTTCCTGGCTGCGTTCCAGAAATAGGCGGCGACGTTTTTCCGATTGTAGGCATTCCAGACGCTCAAATAGGCCGCGAGATTGGAGCGTGCAAAGGTAAATCGCCGGTCGATCCGCAGATTCAGGGAATGATAGGCGGGATAGCGGGCGCCATTGATCCGTCCCGCATCGATGACCGTCTCGCCTGACGCCGCTGAGGCGGCCGCATCCACCGGCGTATAGGGCGCCCCGCCGGCGTAGATCCAGCGTGCACTCACCTCCAGGGCATGCCCCGGTTTGTAGCCTCCCTCCATTGAAACGATCAAACGATTGTCAAAAACCCGGTCCCGCCAAACACCCGCCGCATCGCGGTAGCGCGTGCGAAACCAGGTCGCGCTAACCAGGCCGTAGAGGTTTTGCGTTAGTTTTTTCTGGATCATCGCTTCCACACCACGGCTGCGGGCCTGGCCTGTGGCCGTGAGCAGCGGGTGTGCTGTGAACCAGCCGCTGCCGTAATAGAGTTCATCGACGACAAAGAGACCCGGCTGGCCGGGATCCAGCGGGAAGGAGGCATACGCCTTCTGGTAGATCTCCAGGGTGGCACGGGTGGTTGCGTTGAGCAGGCGTTCCAGGCCCATGAGGTAATGGACGGCACGCGGATCGGCCAGGGAGCGGTTCGCCGCCCTCTGCGCCAGCAACAGCATGGGCAGGTTCTGCCGGTAGAGACCCACGGAGGCGCTGATCCGGGTCAGCGGATCGATCTGCCAGGACAAGGCCGCGCGCGGCGACCAGTTCTGCCGGCGGTTGAGGGTGAAATAATCGCTGCGCAGTCCGAGGATGGCGCGCCATTGTGCCGCAGGCGTGATCACGTAATTGACAAAGCCCCCGATCTTGTGGCCCCTCATCGCATTGGCCACGGTCAGGCTGGCAGTGGTGTCGCCGAGGAGATCCACTGCCGCCGCATAGTGGTTGTCGTAGCGGCTCTCCAGGCGATGGGTTTGCAGGCCGAATTGCAGGGAATGATGCCCGCTCAGGCGCAGCCAGGTGTCGTGGTCCAGGTTGAAATCATACTCGTCGGAGCGGTTGTGAAACAGGGGGTTGCCGCTGTTGGTGTTGAACATGTGTTCTTTAAAGCGGGAGCGCGAGCCGGAGAACACCGTGCGCGAATAGCCGCGTTTGCCCCACAAGGCGCGCCAGCTCAGCCCGGCCGTCCCCTGGGAGAGATCCTGCTTGCCGTAATAGAGCATTTTGTTGTCGATGGCGGCCTGATGATCGGGATCGTTGTGATCGTCGGCGAAGAGAACGAGGCCGCTCAAGCGGTGGTTCGGCGAGAGATCCCAGACGATCTTGCCCTGATAATCGCCCCACCAGGGTGTGGCCGAAGTACCGACATCGAAACTTTTGACCACCAGATCGAGGTAACTGCGCCGGGCTGCAAAGAGCCATGAACCTTTCCCCTTGGCCAGCGGTCCTTCGATGGCGCCGCCGAAGCCGACAAAGCTCAGGTCCAGCTGCGCATTCATCTCCTGGCGGTTGCCGTCACGAAAGCTGATGTCGAGCACCGAGGAGAGACGGTCGCCGTACTCGGCCGAGAAGCCGCCGGCGTGGAAGCGGGCCTCTTCGATGAAATCAACCTGCACCATGCCGATGGGGCCGCTCGAGGCGCCCTGCACCGGAAAGTGGTTGATGTTGGGTACCGGGATGTGGTCGATATAGAATCCATTCTCCAGGGGAGTACCGCCGCGGACGATCAGGCCGTTGGACTGGTCATTGACCTTTGCCAAACCCGGCAGACTCTGGAGGATGCGGCTGATGTCGCCGCCGGCGCCGGGTGCGCGGCGGATCTCCTCGAAGGAGAACGAGGCCAGACTGAGCGGATGTTCCTCTTCCGATGGAAAGGCGCCAGCCTGCACGGTCACGTCGGCGCCGGTGAGCGCGGCCATTTTCAGGGCGATGGTGAGTTCCGTCCGGCGCTGTGGCCGCACGACAATATCGGTCACGACCTGGGCCTCGTAACCGAGGAAGCGGCACTCCAGGGTATAGGCGCCCACTGGCACCCGGGAGATCGTAAACCGGCCCGAGAGGTCGCTGATCCCGCCCAGGGGGGTGTTCTTGACGATGATGTTGGCGCCGGGCAGTGGCGTACGGGTCTCGCTGTCGATGACCTGGCCCTGGATGGTCCCGGGCTCGATGCGGCTTTGCGCCATCGCCGGCAGGGTGACCATCCCCAAAAGAAGCAGCATCATTTTTCGCATGATTTCTCCTCACTCCTCAACCGCCTGGCAGGCAGAACGCCATGGGGATACGTACCGGTTTTGCAGCTCCATGATACGGAAATTTTTGCTGTTAATCGTTCATGCCCATTGGGACGAACGGCTTTTGCGGTGTACGCCAGCGGGATGGAACCCCCTTTCAGACGGCAGGGGGGAGAAATCGGGTGCGGTATTCGGAGGGCGTCATGCGGGTGGACTGTTTGAAGAGGGTATTGAAGGCGGTCTTGGAGTTGAATCCCGCATCGTAGGCGATGGCGAGAATCTTGAGATGACGTTTGCCGGGATCGGCCAGATCCCGTTTGGCTTTGTTGATGCGGTAGGTGTTGATGAAATCGTAAAAATTCTGCTGCAGATGGGTATTGAGGATTTCCGACAGATTATGGGGGGTAATCTGCACCACCTCCGCCAGATCGGCGAGGGTGAGTTCGTTATTGGTGAAGGGTTCCTTTTCCTCCATCAACCCGATCAGGGTTCGTGTCAAGGCCTGGGCCCGTTCCGGGCTCAGACCGGATTTTTCGTAGCGATTGGACCTGGCCGCAGCGCTCTCCTCATCCATCGATTCCAGCAGATGCATCGGCCTGGCCAGGGCAGGCTGGCAGAACAGTTCCGATTTGAGCAGCACGAGATAGCCCATGAGATAGATATAGAGGCCGATCAGCAGACTGGAGAGGGTAAAGCTGGACAGATTGATGCCCAGCATCAGCAGGATCTCCTCCGTCGCAAAGATCAGCCAGGCGGAGATGAGCAGAAAGGTCATTTGCTGGAGCCAGGTCAGTTTCAGCTGTTCAAGGGAGGAGAAGACCTGCTGCAATCGCCGATGAAATTGCCGGATCACCGCCAGGGTCAATCCGAGGTAGAGCATGGTTTGCAGGACGAGAACGAGATTGAACAACAGAAACCGCGGCGAGATGGTCGCAGCGGCGATGCTGAGCCGCGCGTTCAGCTCTTGCGCAGAGACCGTGAAATCGGGCAAGATGGCGAGCCAATAAAGAAGAGCCGGCAGGGCATGGAGCGCATCCTGGCGGCGAAAGCGGGCCTCGGAATGGGTCAGAAATTTGGCGTAATAATAGTGCAGCGGCGCGGCCAGCAGGGTGAACCCGAGCGGCATCAACAGCAGATGCGGAAATCGGCTGAAATAGCCCAGCTCCACCGCCAGATTGTGCCCGAGGATGAGAGCATACAGCAGCATCATGACGCCGAGAATGCGGTTGGCCGGCAGTCCGG
>CAYTCI010000068.1:0-22641 GCA_964436305.1 uncultured Cytophagia bacterium
CCTGGAGGTAAAAGGGGGCCTGGCTCATGTTCTCCATGCCGCCGGCGATGACGATCCCGGCGTCGCCGCACTGGATCGCCTGCGCGGCCAGCATCACCGACTTGAGGCCCGAGCCGCAGACCTTGTTGATGGTCATGCACTCGACCGTGTCGGGGAGGCCGGCACCGAGGGCGGCCTGGCGCGCCGGGGCCATGCCGGTCGCCGCGGGCAGGACACAGCCCATGATCACCTCATCGATCTGGTCGGGGGCGATGCCGCTGCGCTGCAACAGGGCTTTGATGACCTGACTGCCCAACTGCGGGGCGGGAATCTCGGCGAGGGCGCCGCTGAAACTGCCGATCGCGGTGCGGACGGCATCGACGATGACAACGGAGTGGTCTTCAGACATGGGTTTTTCCTTACAGTTTGGACCGTTCGGTGACGGAGTCAGCCTCTGCGGTCGCCGGCTTGCCGGCGGCGGCTTGCTTCCGTTCCATCCATTCATGGTAAAATGCGCGGTAATGCTGGGTCATCAGATCATAAAAGGCGGCCATCTCCTCCATGTTGTCGCGGAAGGCCGCGTTTTCTTCGGTGGCGGGCTCGGCCAGGGCGGAGCGGAACTTGCGTGCCAGCTCCAGGTTCTTTTCCTGCAGGGCGAAATGATTCATGAAGGCGTTGCCGAAGATATTGGGGTGGGCCTGATAATAGTCCTTGCGGCTGCCCGGTTTCCAGACGCGCTGAATGAGGTTATGATCGAGAAGTCTTCGGCAGATCTGCGAAACGGGGCCCTTGCTGACGCCGAGCTCTTTGGTGATATCACTGAGGGAAACGGGTTTGCCATGGTAGAGGAGGAGGCCGACGATGCGGCCCATGAGGGCGGGATGGCCGAACATCTGGTAGCCGGCGCCGAAATCCTGGATGAACTGTCGTTTGAGCATTCGGATCCTGGATTGTTTTTAACGTTTGATATATTTCAAACGATTAAAATATAGAAACTATTTTGGAAAAAGCAAGAACTTTTTTAATCCGGGTGCCACGCAAAATCCGGTGCCGGCACGAAAGCGATGCGGCGGAGCCGCGCGAGGTCAGCAGGTCGGCGCGAGAACGAGGCAGGCGAGGACAGCAGGTCGGCTCGGGAGCAGGGGTGGCACGAGGGTGTGTGCGACGCGAGGGTGGTGGAGATGCGAGGGGGAGGAACTGCGCGGGGGTGCACGGAAAGCGCTTGTAAATCGCCGCCGGATTGGCTATTTTTAGGCGGCGTCGCCCGGACTGAAACAAAAGTCCTCTCCCCCTGCGTACAAAAAGGGTCCACTCAAACGAGAAAGCCATGCAACGGCCGGCTAAAAAATTCCGCTTCAGCCTCCGCCTGAAGATCATCCTGCCCTTCCTGCTGCTGGTGGTCGTCATCATGACCACGGTCGGTTATATCTATACCGTCCGCGAGCTGAATTTGCGCCGGGAGCAGATGGCGCTGCGCATCGGGCGCCTGGCCAACAACATCGCCGCCGTGCGCTCGGTTGAGACCGGCGATTGGGATGGCTATCAGAGCTACCTCGACAACCAGATGATCGTCAATCCCGATATCGTCTATATCGCCATCTTCGATGACCAGGGCCGGCTGAAGGTCCATGCCCTCAATCGTGACTGGCTCGACCTGGGGGCCAGCCGTCCGCTGACGCGTCTGGAACAGGGCAGCCTGGTGATGCGCCTTGACCAGCGCCAGATCGCACCGGAGAGCCAACGCGATTTCGCACGCCAGTCGGTCCAGATCCTGGTCGGCACCCGCAGCCTCGGCACGGTCAATATCGGCTTTTCGCTGGTCGAGCTCAACGACGAAATGCGGGACAACCTGATCCGCAACCTCCTCCTCGATCTGCTCTTTCTCCTGCTCGCGGTCGGGATCGCCTATCTGGCCGGCTCACGGATCGTCAATCCCCTGGGCAAACTGACCCGGGCGATGGAGCGGATCAGCCATGGCCAGCTCGATCAGCAGATCGAGATCACCTCGCGCGACGAGATCGGCGAAATGGCGGCGACCTTTAACTTCATGGCCCGCGGCCTGCAGGAGAAGGAGATCATCGAGGCTTTCAGCCGGGAACTGGGTTTCACCATCGAGCTGGAGAAGGTCGCCCGCCTGATCACCCGGCGGGTCGGGGAGGCGCTCAAGGCCGAACGTTCCCTGCTCTTGCTGCAGCGTGGACCCGCCGGCCGTTTCGTCCTGCTCAGCGCCACGCCCGCACCGGCTGCGGCCGGCGACGTCACGGTCGAGCTGGAGGACCCGGCGCTTCGCAGCCTTCTCAGCCGGCGCGATCCCGCGCGGCTGCAGGAGTTCGAAGCGGAAGCCCCCGGGAGCACGACGCTGCGGGAAACAACGGGCGTCGGCCCTCAGGCCCTGTTCGCACCCCTGCTCATCAAGGAGGAACTCCGGGGCCTCTTTATTCTCGACCGTGCAGCGGAACAGCCACCTGCCTCGGCGGACGAGCTCCGCATGCTGGCCACCATGCTCTCGCAGGGCGCCATCGCGATCGAAAATGCCCTGCTCTATGAAGAGCTGACCGAGCAGGAGCGACTCAAGAAGGAGTTTGAAATCGCCCGCCGGGTGCAGCTGAGCCTGCTGCCGCAGCACACCCCGGAGATGACCGGCCTGGAGATCGCCGGCCTCTGCCTCCCGGCCGAGGAGATCGGCGGCGATTACTATGACTACTTTACGCTCGACGGCGAGACCCTCGGCATTGCCATCGCCGATGTGACCGGCAAGGGGAGCTCGGCGGCCTTTTACATGGCCGTCATCAAGGGCATCATGCTTTCGCTGACGCCCCGCCACCTTTCGCCGCGGGAGCTCCTGCGCGAATTGAATGAGCGCGTTCTCCAGACCATGGATCGACGGATCTTCGCGACCATGATCTATGCCACCGTCGATACCCGGCACAAGGTATTGACCTTCGCCCGGGCGGGTCACAATGCCCTGATCCGGCGCCGGGCACGGGATGGCGGGGTCGAATCCCTGACACCCGGTGGTATCGGTCTGGGTCTGGCGCAGGACGGCCATTTTGAACAGCACATCTCGGAGGCCAGGGTCGCTTATGAGAGCGGGGACCTTTTTATCTTTTACACCGACGGCATTTCCGAGGCGATGAATCTGGAGCGGCAGGAGTTTGGCGAGGAGAAGCTGATTGAATACATCGCCTCACTGGAGAACAGCAGCGCCCGGGACGTCAATGCCGGGATTATGGAACAAATCTTTGCGCACATGCGGCAGGGGGTGCCGCATGATGACATCACCCTGGTGACGGTGAGAGCCCTGTAGGGGGCGGATCGCGCCGCCATCCGTATGGAAAGGAAACGAGCTTGAATCATCTCACAGCCCTCGGCAGCCGCCGGCTGGTCTGGCTGCTGCCGATCCTGATCCTGGCGTTTCTGGCCTGCGAGCGCTCGCCCGAGCCCAGGCGCAAGATCCGGCTGGCGGATCAGGGCGCGGCGGGTGCCAGAGGGGAGCGTTTCACCTCGACCCTTCATCTGGAGCCCGGGGCGCGCCGGGCCATTGCTGTGCTCTTTTTCGAAAACCGCACCGGAGATCAGCGTCTCGAATGGCTGCAGCGGGGCCTGACCGAGATGCTGATCCGCTCCCTCTCGCAGTCCCCCTCGCTGGCGGTCCTGAGCGCAGAACGGGTCATCGAGATCCTGCAGCAGGCCGGGCAGGAGGCCTCCGCTCGGCAGCCGGATCTGAATCAGGCCGCCCTGGTCGCTCGCGAGGCGAAGGTCGAGGCGGTCCTGAGCGGCACCATTTCCCGGCATGGCGACTCCCTCCGGGTGCAGGTGCTGGTGCATGAACCCAGCCAGGGCCGGGTCGTTCAGGAGGAGAGCGTCGAGGGCAAGAATCTCGATGCCCTCTTTGCCATGGTGGACCAGCTCACCCGCCAGGTCAAGGACGATCTGGCGCTCTCCCGCGAGCAGCAGGAGCTGGGGCGGGGGATCGCCGATCTCTCGACCAATTCGCTCGAGGCCTGGCGGGCCTATGCCGCCGGCCTGGAATTCGAACACAAGGCGATGATCCAGGAGGCCCTGGCACAGTATGAAAAGGCCGTCACGGCCGATCCTTCCTTCATCGCCGCCTATTACAAACTCGCCCTCTATCTTTATAGCCAGGGTGAGCGGCAGCGCGGCAACCACTATTTCGAGAAGCTGAAAGCACTGCGGCAGAAAGCAACCCGCAAGGAGCAGTACCAGATCGATCGCCTTGAGGCGGGTGTTCAGGGCAATCTGCGCAAGCTGATCGACATTTCCCGCGAATGGGCCAGGCAGAACCCGGATGACATCGATGCCAATTTTAATCTCGGAGATCTCTATTTCGGCCTGCAGCAGTACCGGGAGGCCCTCCGCGCCTATCAGGAGATCCTCAGGGTCGATCCGCAGTATAAAATGGCCTATAACCAGATCGGCTATTGCTTCGCCCGCATGGGCCAGCTCGACAGCGCTGCCGTGATCATGCAGCAGTACCAGGAGCTGGCGCCCACCGAGCCCAATCCCTTCGACAGCATGGGTGAGATCTATTACAACCAGGGGGAATACCGGCTGGCGGAAAAGAACCTCCGCCGCTCCTTGAGCAACAATGCCAATTTTGCGGCCTCGCTGTTGACCCTCAGTCACCTCTATCTGGAGGAGGGGGAGTATGCGCACGCGCTCGAGGTCATCGACCAGTATCTCGGCAAGGCCGGGGATCCGCGCTCGCAGGCCAACGGGTATTCGCAAAAGGGGTTGATCCTCTGGCGGATGAAGCGGATGGAGGAGGCGATCGCCAGCATGCACAAGCTCTCCGGCAGCCCGGATATGGCCCTGCGCAGCACGATGTGGGTCTATGAGCTATACCTGGAAAAGGGCGATACCCTTGGCGCCCGCAATTCGCTGTTGCAGAACTATGCCTACATTCTTGATTCCCTGAGTGTCAGCGAGCCCAAGTATGCCTTTTTCCTCGCCCAACTCGCTCTTTGGCAAGAGATCAAGCCCGGCGAGACCCTGGCCTTCTTCAAAAACCTGCTGGCTAAGGATGCCAATCCGCAGTTGCAGGCGCGCGGGCGGTTCTATCTTGACCTGCTCGACCTCAAGTACGGTCATGGCAGCCTGTACCGGTCCCGGACCGACCCGGCAGCCGGATTCATCGAGCTGGTGCGCGAGGTGCGTGAGCTGCCGTTGGCGCGGGAGAGCTGGAAGCACTTTCTGATCTTCAACCGCTTTGCCCGGCTCAAGGCCGGTGAGGGCGCCGCGATTTATGACCGCCTCATCGGCTATTGCCGCGAGCAGGACTGGACCGGGCCGGAGATGCTCTTCCACCTTTTTTTGGCGGATCTCTATGCCGGTCAGAAGGATAGCAGCCAGGCGGTGGCGGAACTGGCGATCGCCGGCGTCCCGGACGAGGGGCGCTGGCGGGTGATCGCACCCTACGATAACACCAATGGTTTTATGAAGGTCTTTCCGCCGGAACGCCGGCCGGAGCGGATAACGATCGGCCGGGCGCCGGCGGGTCAGCCGGAGTGGCAGCTTGCCCGTGATGGCTGTTACGACGGCTATATCGATTTGAAGGCGATCTACCCCCGCTACAACTGGTCGGTGGGCTATGCCTGCATCACCGTACACTCGCCCGACCGCCGGCGGGTGCAACTCCGCCTCGGCACCAACGACGCGGCCAGACTCTGGCTCAACGGCCGCGAGGTCTGGCGCATGAATATGGGGCGGGATGCCGTCTTCGACAACGATATCGTCGAGGTCGAGCTGCAGCCCGGCGACAATCCGGTGCTGCTGAAAATCTGCAACCGCATCAATGAATGGGGATTTTATTTTCGCATCACCGATGCCGCGGGACGCGGCATCCCCGGGCTTGCCTTCACAGCGGCGGATCGCCAGGCCGGCAAGGAATAAGCGCCCGCCGCTCGTCGTTGTTGATACAAAACCCGACTCAGAGGCCGGGATGGGCAGTCGAACCAGGATGGAGGGAGCCGGTGAAACACTGGTTACTTGTGGCAGTGGCATGGGCTCTTCCGCTGGCGGCGCAGGAGAGCCGGATCGAAATCCAGGTCGCCATGGATAGTGCCGGAACCGTCATGGAACTCTCCCCCGAGCTGCGCAGCCGGACCGGGCTTTTGCCGGCGGTGGAGCATTTCACGGCCGCCCGTATTTTCCGGCAGGAGGATTCCCTCTTCGTCCTGGAGGTCGCCTTTACCCGGGAGGGTGTACCGGCGCGGCAGCGTACGCCGATGGATAGGGCCGCCCTGCAGGTCTTCCGGCGGGAGCTGAGCCGGCAGCTGGCGATGACGGCCCGGCCGCCGGGTTTGAACCAGGAGGGGAGGTCCAGCCTGGTCGTCAAGCAGACCCTGATGGGTTTGGGCTTTTATGGCTGGGCGGTGCCGCGGATTCTGGAGATCGAGGGCGGGCGCGAGACGATTGCCACCTACATGCTGGTCGGCTCGGCCGGCTTTGCCCTGCCTTATTATCTGACGCGCAGCCGGCCGGTCAGCAAAACCCAATCGATGTTCGCTTTCTTCGGCGCGACCCGCGGCATTTTTTACGGCGCCTTTCTCCACAATACTCTGGCGCCCGATGCCGAATCGGAACAGAGTCGGATGATCATGCCGTTGCTCGGGAGCCTCTCCGGTTCGTTCGCGGGGTTTGCGCTGGCCGGCAAAGGGCTGGAGCCTGGCCAGGCGGAGTTGATCGGGGTGATGGGGGATTTCGGCTCAGGACTGGGATTGGGTGGCGCGCACGTCGCCGGATTATGGGATAAGCAGCAGCACAAATCGGCCGCCTCGGCCGTCACTCTGGGCATGACCGGCCTCGGATTGGCCGCCGGTACCTGGCTGTCGCAGCGGGAGCACTATACCCGCGGCGATGCCTATGTGCTGCGGATGGAGGGGGTGCTCGGCGCCCAGATCGGGATGCCGATCGCCGCCGCCCTCGCCAACAAGAAGGAAAAATCCTACTCCGCCGGGGCGATGATCGGCGGCGTGCTGGGGGCCGGCGTCGGCAACCGGCTGCTGCGCCACCAGGATTTTGATGACAATGCGGGATTTTTGATCAGCTGCGCCCATATCGCCGGGGGATTGCTGGCCGGGGGTATCACCTACCTGCTGGACAGCCAGGACAACTTCGATCCCCTGGTTTACCACTCGACCATCGCCCTGGGCAGCCTCGCCGGCCACGCCCTGCTCTACCATACCTTCAAACTACGGAACTGATATGACCTTTACGCGCAAATGGATGCAACGGATCTCGATTGCTCTGCTGGCGGCCTTGCTGCTGCTGCAGGGTTGTGCCACCACCGGCACGCAGGCTCCGGCGGCTCCCGCCGGCCGCATGCCGCGGGTCGCCCTTGTCCTCGGCGGGGGCGCCTCGCGCGGCTTCGCCCATGTCGGGGTGCTGCGCGTCTTCGAACAGGAAAAGATCCCGATCGACATGCTCGTCGGCACCTCGGTCGGCAGCCTGATCGGCGCGATCTACGCGGCCAATCCGAACAGTTTTGAGCTGGAATGGCTGGCCTTCGAGCTGGAAAAGGACGACATCTTTGATTTTTCCCTCTTCTCCTCGCGGACCGGACCGGTCAAAGGCGACAAGCTCGCCAAATTTGTCGCCAGTCACGTCAAGGTCAGGAATATCGAGGAGATGAAAATCCCCTTTTATGCGGTGGCCTGCGATCTCAATACCGGCGAACCGGTCGTCTTTGAACGGGGTCCGGCGGAGCTGGCGGTGCGCGCCTCCAGTTCGATCCCCGGGATCTTTACCCCCTTGAGCTACAACAGCCGTATGCTGGTGGATGGTGGCGTGCTGGGCAGCATCGCGCCGGAGACCGCCCGGGCGAAAGGCGCCGATCTGGTCATCGCCGTCAACATTGGCAAGGCGATCACCAACTATGATACCGGCAATGTCGTTGCCATCACCCTGCAAGCCATCGATATTATGGGCAACCGCATCGACCGCTACAAGAACAAGGAGGCCGACCTGGTCATCGAGCCCGAGGTGGGCAACGTCGGCACCATGGATTTTTCCAAAAAGAAAGAGCTGATGCTGGCCGGGATCGAGGCGGCGCAAAAAGCCATTCCCGCGATTCGGCAGGCAATCGAAACCTTCCGCGCCGCGCACCCCGCCCCCTGAGGGTGCGCTACGTTTCGGGCCCGATTGAGCAGGTTGAAAAATTCTCAAAAATCACTTGATATTTTACTTTAATTTGACTATATATTTTGTGCCGTTCCGTGTACGTACACACACATCGGCAGCAACCTAATCAACTTGCTCCCGGCAGCATGGCTCTAAGTGAAATCCATTCTGAATGGCCACCATCCGCGATATTGCCAAACTCGCCAAGGTCTCCATCGGTACAGTTGACCGCGTCCTCCACAAACGCGGATTGGTCTCCCCCGAGACCCAGAGCCGGGTGGAGGCGGCCATCGATCAACTTCAGTACACCCCCAACATCTATGCCCGCCAGCTCAAGTTATCCAGGCACTACAAGTTTGGCATTCTGATGCCGGAGCTGCACCAGGATGCCGGCTACTGGGGACAAGCCGCCGCCGGCATGCAGGAGGCGGGCGAGGACCTGGCCGCGTACAAGATCAAGCTCCAGTATTTTTACTTCAACCGCCACTCCGAAGAATCCTTCCGCGATGCCTTCTCCCTCTTGCTCCACAATCATCTCGATGGTTTGTTGATCGCTCCCGTTTGTCTGAGATACTGCGGCGAAATGATCCGGCGCATTCCGCCGTCCATGCCCTACATCTTTTTCGATTCCGATCTCCCGAATACCCAGCGCTTGACCTTTATTGGTCAGGATCCATTGAAAAGCGGTTTTCTCGCCGGCCGGTTGATGCGCATGCTGATCGGTGACGGTGCCGATTTGGCCATCCTGCGCGTCCTGCCGGAGGACTATCATATTAACCTGCGCACTGAAGGAT
This sequence comes from uncultured Cytophagia bacterium, assembly GCA_964436305.1. GTDB lineage: Bacteria > Zhuqueibacterota > Zhuqueibacteria > Residuimicrobiales > Residuimicrobiaceae > JAKPUX01. The sequence goes on from CAYTCI010000068.1 coordinate 8,916, forward strand.
TCCTCAGCTATTACAATGAAAATCGCTTTTCCAATCGCATCCACGTTTACGACTGGCATGCGACGGATGAAGTGAAGGAGAGTGGTGCATTGGTCGATCGCATCCTGCGGGAACATCCCGTCGAGGGTCTTTTCGTCACCAATGCCATGACCTTTCTGCCAGCGCGCCAGATCCACGAGGCGGAGGGAGGGAAAAGAATCCATGTCATTGGTTATGATCTGGTCGAGGCGAATGTAACCGGCCTCAACCATTCGCTCATTGATTTTCTGATCGACCAGTCTCCCTTCCAGCAGGGCTATCAAGGCATCCAGATCCTCTATCGCAAGGTTGTCCTCAATGCCGAGATTCATGATCGGATCATGCTGCCCATTCATATTGTGGTGAAGGAGAACGCGGAATACTATCAGCATGCACAGTGGCATGAGGGTTGATTCCGGAGTCTTGTTGCGAAGCAGAGAATAATTTGCGCGGAGAATAATTAATTCCTATATTCCCGTCAGTCTTATGACGGTGGGTATGGGGCACGCAAAAAAAGTAGCACGGTAAACAACACGGAGAGGAGTACGCTATGTCCGTTTTACAAGGGTTGGACTGGTTCATCATCGTCGCTTATTTCGCGCTGATCCTCGGCCTTGCCTGGTGGGTGATGAAGCGGCAAAAGAATACCTCTGACAGCTATTTCCTCGCCGGACGCTCTCTGGGATGGTTCATCGTCGGCGCCTCGATCTTCGCTTCCAATATCGGGTCGGAGCATCTGGTCGGCCTGGCCGGCTCAGGAGCGACCGATGGCGTGGCGATGGCCCATTATGAGCTGCATGCCTGGTGCCTGCTGATCCTGGGCTGGGTGATGGTGCCCTTTTACATGCGCTCCAAGGTCTACACCATGCCGGAATTCCTCGAACGCCGTTTCTCGCCCTCGGCGCGGACCTTTCTTTCGGTGGTCTCGCTGGTGGCCTATATCCTGACCAAGATCGCGGTCGGCATTTTCGCCGGCGGCGTCGTCTTTGGCGTGCTGCTGCCCGAAATGAATCTCTTCGGCCTCGACAGTTTCTGGATCGGTTCGATCCTGGTAGTTCTGATCACCGGCCTCTACACCATTCTCGGCGGCATGATGGCGGTGGCCTACACCGAAGCCCTGCAGACGATCATCCTGATTGTTGGCTCGGCGCTGGTGACCCTCTTTGGTCTGCACGCCCTGGGCGGCTGGGAGCAGCTGCGGGCGATCGTCGGCGGCGAGATGTTCAATCTCTGGAAGCCCCTGGTGCCGCACGGGGTGCAGGCGACCTGGGCGCCGGTGATGGAGACAGGGCGGATGGCCTGGTACTTTAACAACAACTATCCCTGGATCGGGATGCTCTTCTGCGCCCCTATCGTGGGTCTGTGGTACTGGTGCACCGACCAGTACATCGTCCAGCGCACCCTGAGCGCGCCGAATGAGACCGAAGCGCGGCGCGGCTCGATCGCGGCCTCCTTCTTCAAACTCCTGCCGGTCTTCATCTTCATCATCCCCGGCATCATCGCTTTCGCACTGGCCAAAAGCGGTATGAACAGCACCCTGCAGGCGGCCATGATGGATGCCAATGGCAACCTGATCCGCGATAACGCCCAGAGCGCTTTCCCCTTGCTGGTCGCCCACATCCTGCCGGTAGGTATCCGCGGTATCGTGGTGGCTGGTCTGCTGGCGGCGCTGATGAGCTCGCTGGCGGGCGCTTTCAACGCCTGCTCGACTCTCTTCACCATGGATTTCTACTCCCGGCTTCGTCCCAATGTCACCCAGGAACGGCTGGTCTGGATCGGCCGTGTCGCGACCGGCGTCATGGTGCTGATCGGCCTGCTCTGGATCCCGGTGATCCGCGGCGGCCGCGGCCTCTATGACTACCTGCAGGGCGTTCAGGGCTACCTGGCGCCGCCGATCTTCGTCGTCTTTTTCCTTGGGGTCTTTAACAAACGGATGAACGCCAAGGGCGCCATGGCGGCCCTGATCACCGGCTTTGCGCTCGGTATCATCCGCCTCGCCGTCGATACCCCGGCCAAGCTGATGCATGGCTTCTCTTATGCCAAGGGTTCCTTTCTCTGGATCTTCAACAATATCTATTTTCAGTATTACAGCATCCTGATCGCGATCATCTGTGCCATAGTGATGCTCAGTGTCAGTTACGCCACCACGGCGCCCGATTACAAGCGGATCAGCGGCCTGACCTACGGGACCACCACCGACGACCATCGCAAGGCCTCGCGCTCGAGCTGGGGTTGGGGCGATGTCGCGGCCTCCGTTCTGGTGGTCGCCCTGATCCTGTGTGCCTATCTCTACTTCGTCGGCTGATCCGGGAGGATGGGCATGAAGAGTACTGAGGATTGCGTCATCGGCCTGGATTACGGCACGGACTCGGTCCGGGCTCTGGTAGTCCGGGCAGCGGATGGCACTGAAGTGGCCAGTGAGGTCTTTTACTACCCGCGCTGGAAAAAGGGGCTCTACTGCGATCCGGCGGCAAACCGGTTCCGCCAGCATCCCCTGGATTACATCGAGGGTCTCGAAGCGACGGTACGCGGAGCGCTGGCCAAGGCTCCGGCGGGGACGGCGGCGCGGGTGAAGGGGATTTCTGTCGATACCACGGGTTCCACGCCCTGCGCGGTCGACCGCCAGGGCCTTCCCCTGGCGCTGGTTCCCGGCTTTGCGGAAAATCCCAATACGATGTTCGTCCTCTGGAAGGACCACACCGGCATCCGCGAAGCCGAAGAGATCAACCGTCTGGCCAAAAGCTGGGGCGGCGTCGACTATACGCGTTTCGAAGGCGGGATCTACTCATCGGAGTGGTTCTGGTCCAAGATCCTGCATGTGCTGCGCGAGGATACGGCGGTGCGGGCGGCCGCCTGGTCGTGGGCCGAACACTGCGACTGGATTCCGGCGCTGCTGACCGGGATGACCGATCCCCTGGCCTGGCGGCGCAGCCGCTGTGCGGCCGGACACAAGGCCATGTGGCACGCCACGTGGGGCGGATTGCCCGCCGAGGAATTCCTTGTCCGTCTGGATCCCCTGCTCACCGGCTTGCGCAGCCGGCTCTATCGCGACACCTGGACCGGCGATCAGGCGGCTGGGCGGCTGACGCCGGAATGGGCGCAGCGCCTTGGGCTGACGACCGACGTCACCGTCGGCATCGGCGCCTTTGATGCCCATTTCGGTGCCGTTGGTGCGCAGATCGAGCCGCACATGCTGGTCAAGGTGATGGGCACCTCAACCTGTGATATGATCACCACGCCCGAGAGGGCCGGCGAGGAGCACCTCGTTGCCGGGATTTGCGGACAGGTGGACGGTTCGATTCTGCCCGGGCAGCTGGGACTCGAAGCCGGTCAGTCAGGTTTCGGTGATATCTATGCCTGGTTCAAGCAGGTGCTGATGTGGCCGCTGGAGACCCTTGGCGGGAGGCTGTTGCCCGGCGAGGCCGCGGCGCGCGAAGCCCTGATCAACCAGGCGGCCGATGCCCTGATCCCGGCCCTCTCCGAAGCTGCAGCGGCCATCCCAATCGAGGAATCGGGGGTCATTGCCGTCGACTGGATGAACGGGCGGCGCACCCCGGATGCCAACCAGGCCCTGAAGGGAGCGATCGCCGGGCTTAACCTCGGCTCGGATGCGCCGCGCATCTTCCGGGCGCTGGTCGAGGCCACGGCTTTCGGCGCCAAGGCGATCGTCGACCGTTTCGTCGCGGAGGGCGTTGCCATCCATGGCGTCATCGGCATCGGCGGTGTGGCCAAGAAATCTCCCTTCATCATGCAGATCATGGCGGATGTGCTGGACATGCCGATCAAGGTCGCGGCGTCGGAGCAGGCCTGCGCTTTGGGCTCGGCGATGGCCGCGGCGACCGCGGCCGGTCTTTATCCCGATATGGAACAGGCGCAAAAGGCGATGGGGAGCGGATTTGAAACCATCTTCACCCCCAACGCGGAGAACGCCCTGAAATACCGTCCGATCTATCAGCGCTATCAAACGATCTGCCGGTTTATTGAAGACGAATTTACAGAGTGAGTTCAGCCGGGATTCCGCAACCGGAACCCCGGCAGTATCCAGGATATTCCAGGTAAAAGGAGCACGCTTTATGAGAAATGTCCCGAAAATAAAACTGGGTATTGTCGCGGTCAGCCGCGATTGCTTTCCCATTGAACTATCGCGCTCGCGGCGCGCCAAACTGATCGAGGCGTGCACGGCGCTCAATCTGCCGGTTCTGGAGATGCCGACGATCATCGAAAATGAAACCCATACCCTGCAGGCCCTCGAGGAACTGCGCAAGAATGACTGCAATGCCCTGATGATCTATTTGGGCAATTTCGGCCCCGAGGGACCGACCACGATCCTGGCGCAGCGTTTTGACGGCCCGGTGATGGTCGCCGGGGCGGCGGAAGAGACCGGCAAGGACCTGTTCGATGGCCGCGGCGATGCCTACTGCGGCATGCTCAACAACTCGTACAACATGGGGCTGCGCAAGCTGCGCCCTTATGTCCCCGAATATCCCGTCGGTACCCCGGATGAAGTGGCATCGATGATCCAGGAGTTCCTGCCGGTCGCCCGGATTCTCGTCGGCCTGAAGCACCTCAAGATCTTCTCCTTCGGCCCGCGGCCGCAGGATTTCCTCGCCTGCAACGCCCCGATCAAGCCGCTCTATGACATCGGCGTCGAGATCATGGAGAACAGCGAACTCGATCTCTATGACATTTGCCAGGCCGCCAAGGATGATCCGATGGTGCCGGAGATCGCCCGGGCGATGGCCGAAGAGCTGGGAGCCGGCAACACCTATCCCGGCATGCTCAACAAGCTGGCGCAGTACGAAGTGGCGATGCGCCGCTTCATGGATGCCAATCTCGGTGCCAGCCGCTATGGCATCTTCGCCAACAAATGCTGGCCGGCCTTTGAGAAATATTTCGGCCACGTGCCCTGCTATATCAATTCCCGCCTCGCCGCCGAGGGCGTGCCGATCTCCTGCGAGGTAGACATCTATGGCGCCCTGAGCGAGTATATCGCCGCCTGTGCCACCCTGCTGCCGCCGGTGGTTCTGGATATCAACAACACCGTCCCCAGGGATATGTACGACGCCAACCGGACGACCATCGGCGAGTATCAGCCCAACGACCTCTTCATGGGCTTTCACTGCGGCAATACCCCCTCCGCCTGCCTGGTCAAACCCAAAATGAAATATCAGCTCATCATGCACCGCCTGCAGGAACCCGGCAAGGAGCCGGATATCACCCGCGGCACCATCGAGGGACAGATCATCCCCGGCCACGTCACCATCTTCCGCCTCCAGTCCACGGCCGATACCCAGCTGAAATCCTACATGGCCCAGGGCGAGGTGCTCAATATCGATCCGCAATCCTTCGGCAGCATCGGCATCTTTGCCATCCGCGAGATGGGGCGCTTTTATCGCCACGTCCTCATCGAAAAGCGCTATCCGCATCATACCGCGATCGCCTTCGCCCATGTCGGCAAGGCGCTCTTCGCCGCGATGCGCATGCTGGGCGTCGAAGACATCGCCTTCAACCGGCCCAAGGGGTACTATTATCCAACGGAAAATCCCTTTGCGTGAAAGGGAGTAACATCAGGAAGGAAACACCATGAAAAAGGCAAGCAAAATCATCACCGTTCTGGCGGTACTTCCGGCATTGTGGCTGCCGGCCGCCTGCTGTAAAATAAATAAAGAGGCAAAAGAGATGGCACTATCCAGCGCACCCTTTGGCACCACGCCGGCCGGTGAGACGGTCGAGCTCTACACCCTGAAAAATGTGCACGGCACCACCATCAAGATAACCCCCTACGGCGGCGTCGTCACCTCGATCATCGTACCCGACCGTAACGGCAAGATGGGGGACGTGGTCCATGGCTTTGACAATGCGGCCGGCTACACCGACAAGGTGCCCTTTTTCGGCGCGCTCATCGGCCGTTATGGCAACCGCATCGCCAAAGGCCAGTTCACCCTGGACGGCCAGACCAACACCCTGGCCCGCAACAACGGCCCCAACCATCTCCACGGCGGCATCAAGGGATTCGACAAGGTGCTGTGGAAAGCCGCTCCGGTCAATCCGGCGGTGCCGAGCCTGACCCTGACCTACCTGAGCAAGGACGGCGAGGAGGGCTATCCCGGCAATCTCTCAGTCACGGTGACCTACACCCTGAGCGATGACAACCAGCTGGTGATCGACTATCTCGCGACCACCGACAAGAAGACGGTTGTCAATCTCACCAACCATACCTATTTCAATCTCGCCGGCAGCGGCACCATCCTCGATCATGAGGTCCGGATCGATGCCGACCGCTATACCCCGGTCGATGCCGGTCTGATCCCCACCGGCGAGCTCGCGCCCGTCGAGGGTACCCCCTTTGATTTCCGCACCCCGACCGCCATCGGCGCGCGCATCAACGCCGACAACGAACAGCTCAAGCTGGGCGGCGGCTACGACCACAACTGGGTGTTGAATGGCGCCATGGGGACGATGCGCAAGGTGGCCGAGGTCTATGAGCGCACCAGCGGCCGGGTGCTCGAGGTGTCGACCGTCGAACCGGGCATGCAGTTCTACACCGGCAATTTCCTCGACGGCACCCTGACCGGCAAGGGCGGCCAGTCCTACGCCTACCGCAGCGGTTTCTGCATGGAGACCCAGCACTTCCCGGATTCACCCAACCACCCCGATTTTCCGACGACGGTGCTGAACCCGGGTGAGACCTACAAGACGCAGACCATCTACAAGTTCTCAGTCCGCTGAGATGCGCGACTTGTCTGCGAACCAGGGATAGACAGCCGGCAGGACGATCAGGGTCAGCAGGGTCGAGGTGATCAGCCCGCCCACGACCACGATGGCCAGGGGTTTCTGGATCTCACTGCCGGTCCCCGTTGCGAAGAGCATCGGGATCAGGCTGAAAATGGCGATGGAGGCGGTCATGAGCACCGGACGCAGCCGGTCCCGGGCACCCTGCCGGATCGCCTCCGCCAGCGCCATCCCCTCGCTGTGCAGTTGGTCGATATGCGAGACCAGCACCAGGCCGTTGAGCACGGCCACCCCGAAGAGCACAATGAAACCGATCGAGGCGGGGACGGAGAGATACTGCCCCGAGAGAAAGAGGGCCACCACCCCGCCGATCAGGGCAAACGGCAGAATGGCCATGATCAGCAGCGCCAGGCGGAACGAGCGCAGGCTGACGAAGAGCAGCAAAAAGATCGCGCCGGTGGCCAGGGGCCAGATCAGCAGCAGCCGGTTCATCGCCCGCCGCTGGTTCTCGAACTGCCCGCCCCAGGTCAGGTAATAGCCGGCCGGCAGTTCCACCTTCTTGCGGATGGACCGGGCCGCCTCGTCGACGAATCCCCCGATATCCCTTCCCGTCACATTCATCTCGATGCCGATCCGGCGCAGGCCGTCCTCGCGGCTGATCTGTGCCGGCCCCTCGGTCAGGTCGATCTCCGCCAGCTGGGCGAGCGGGATATCCGCCCCCTCCGGCGAGCGCACCAGAATGTTGCCGATGAGGTCGGGCGAGTCGCGCCGCCCCTCGGGCAGGCGCACGACGATATCAAAACTGCGGTTCTCCTCATAAAGGGTCGAGGCGGCTTTGCCGGCGATGGCCGTCTCGATCACATTCTGCACATCGCGGATGTTGATGCCATAGCGCGCAATGCGCATCCGGTCGATGGTGATGGTCAGGTAGGGTTGTCCGGAGACCTTCTCCACCAGCAGATCGGTTGTGCCCCTGAGCGGCGCCACCGCCCGGGCGATCTCATCGGCCTTGCTTCGCAAAACCTCCAGATCCTGTCCGAACAATTTGATGATCAGCTGTGCCCGTGTCCCCGCAACGATCTCGTCGATGCGGCACTGGATCGGCTGGCTGAAGCCGAAGGCGATGCCGGGGATGGTCTCGATCGCCGCGCGCATCTCGCCGGTCAGTGCTTCACGGCTGATCTCCCGCCCCCATTCGCGCCTGGGCTTGAGGATACCGACGTAGCCGGTCTTGTCGACCCCGCGCGCGTCGAGCGCCACCCCGGTCTGGCCGACACGGCCGACCACGGTGCCCAATTCCGGGAACTGCTTCAGCTTATCGATGACCATCCGGTTGACCTCAAGGGCCTTGTCGAGTGAGACCCCCGGCAGCAGCGCCACATCCATGTCGAACGCCCCTTCGTCCATGATCGGGATGAACTCGGTGCCAAGAAAGGGGATGAGCAGGAGGGAGAGCAGGAGCAGAACCACCGCGGCGCCGGCGACCAGTTTGGGCTTGCGCGTGCTCTGCTGCAGCACCGGGCGATAGAGCCGGCTTGCGCGCGCCATCACCGGGCTCTCCTTTTCCGGCTGCGCCCGCAAAAAGAGACCGCAGAGCACCGGAATGACAAAAATGGAGAGGAGCAGGGAGGCGAGCAGGGCGATGGCCACGGTGAGTGCCAGCGGGGTGAACATCTTGCCCTCGATCCCCTGCAGGGCCAGGATCGGCACGAAGGTGATGGCGATGATCAGCTCGCCGAAGATGCTCGGCTTGCGCACCTCAAGGACCGACTGCAGCACGACCACGAATTTGCTGCGGCTGGCGGAATCGGGCCGGCTGAGGTGGCGCTGAACGTTCTCGACCTGGATGATGGTGGCATCGATGATCATGCCGATCGAGATCGCCAGGCCGCCGAGCGACATCAGATTGGCCTCCAGCCCGAGGTATTTCATCGCGATGAAGGTCAGCAGCAGTGAGAGCGGCAGGGCGATCAGCACGACCAGAGAGCCGCGCAGGCTGCGCAGCAGCAGCAGGAGGATGACCAAAACCAGCAGCGCGCCCTCGACCAGGGCGCGGGTGACGGTGCCGACGCTGGCGGTGACGATATCGGAGCGGTCGTAGTAGGGGACGATCCGGATCCCCGGCGGCAGGATGCCGCCGTCGTTGATCTCGGACACCCTGGCCTTGACGCGCCGCACCACCTCACGGCTGTTCTCGCCGCGTAGCATCATCACGATCCCGCCCACGGTCTCCTGGCCGCCGTTGGTGAGTGCGGCCCCCTGGCGGGTTGCAGTGTCGATGCGCACCTCGGCCACATCGCGGAGATAGACCGGGGTCCCCAGCCGCGAACGCAACACGATTCCGCCGATGTCGGTGGTGGTCGCGATCAGTCCGACGCTGCGGACGATATACTGCTCGGAATACTTTTCGATGATGCTGCCGCCGGCGTTCTGGTTGTTGCTCTCGATCGCGGCAAAGACGTCGGCGATGGTGACGCCGTATTTGACCATGAGCTCGGGCCGCACCACCACCTGGTACTGTTTGAAGTAGCCACCGTAGGAGTTGATCTCGTTGACCCCGGGCACGCTCTTGAGCAGGGGGGTGACCACCCACTCCTCGAGGGTGCGCAGCTCGGTCAGATAGGCCTTTTGCGCTTGCGGCTCCTGCGGCATCGGCCCGGAGAGGGTGAACTGATAGATCTCGCCCATCACGGTCGCGATCGGGCCCATGGCGATCTCTACCCCGGGGGGCACCGCCTCGCGCGCTTCGGCGAGCCGTTCGAACACCAGCTGCCGGGCGAAATAGATGTCGACCTTGTCTTCAAAGATGATGGTGACGATCGAGAGACCGAACTTGGTCACCGAGCGCAGCTCCTTGACCCGCGGGATGCCGCGCATCGCCATCTCCACGGGAAAGGTCACCGAGCGCTCGATCTCGACGGCGGAGAGGCCGTCGGCATGGCTGACAACCTCGACCTGGTTGTTGGTCACGTCCGGAAAGGCGTCGATCGGCAGGGTCAGGGCGGCATAGGTGCCGAATCCGGCGATCAGCAGGGCGAGCAGGATCGCCATGCCCCGCCGTTGCAGGGCCAGGGTGATGAGGCGTTCGAGCATGACTACTCTTCCTCCGCAAAATCGCTCTTTTTCCATTCCGATTTCAGGTAAAAGACCCCTTTGGCTACCACCCGTTCGCCCGCCTGCAAGCCGCTGTGGATCTCCACGCTCTCGCCGCTGCTGATGCCGGGCTCGACCCGTCGCAGTTCGAAGGTGGTGTCGTCGCTGGCAACGAAGAGCCAGACGGCGCCATCCTGGCGGACGAGGGATTCGGCCGTGACGGCCAGCCCGCGTTTCCCGGCATGCGTCGGGATGATCATCTCCGCGAACATGCCGCTCTTGAGGCGGCGGTCGGGATTGCGGATTTCGGCGCGGATCTGCACGCTGCGGGTCTGCGGATCGACGACCTCGCCGATGTAGGTGATCCGCCCGGCGAAGCGCTCGCCGGGAAAGGCGGTAGCAGTGAGGGTGACGGCCGGTTTGCCGGCGAGAGCGGCGATATCCTTCTCGAAGAGGTGGGCGTCGGCCCAGAGGATGGCGCTGTTGATCACGCGGAAGGCAGTGACCGCCGCATCCACCGGCTGACCGGTCACCACGTTGCGTTCGACAACGGTGCCGTCGATCGGCGAGCGGATGATGAGGGTGCCGGCGGTATGCTCCGTCCCCGCGGCGGTGCCCTCCCCGAGCACCTCCTCATCGCTCAAACCGGCCGAGTGGATGCGCCGGTCTTCGGCCAGGAATCCGGCCTGGGCCTGGTCGTAGGCCGCCTGGGCCTCCTGCAGGGTTTTCCGGCTGCCGATATTTTCGCCGGCCAGGGTCTTTTGCCGCTCCAGGGTCGCCGCGGCAAAATCGAGCTGCGCCTTGGCCTGGATGTAGCGGGCCTTGATCTCGCCGATCTCCAGCCCTTCGATCTCCATCAGGGGGCCATCCTTGCGGACGTGGTCGCCCAGGCGGACGAAGACTTTGCTGACCCGCCCCGGGAGGAGGCTGCCGACCTGCGCTTCGAGATCCTGGCTGGCGGTCAGCACGGCCGGAGCGGTGAGCGCACCGGTGATGACCTGCTCGCGCACCGGCACCACCTCCAGGCCGATCTCGCGGATCGATGCCGGCTTGAGAACGACCCGGTTGGACGGCTTTTCAGGCTCAGCAGGGTCTTTTGGTGTTGCTTCACTGTCGGCGTTGCGGCCGCAACCGGCGAACAGGAAGAGGGCGAGGATCCCGGTGATCCATTGGTGTTTTTTCATCTTATTCCTCACTGAGATAGATGCTGGCCGGCACCTCGCCGGCGAGCTCGTTCAACTCGATCGCCGCTTTTTGATAGCCGAGCAGGGCGTCGATATAGCCGGCGCGCACCCCGGCCAGGGTCTGTCTGGACTGGAGCAGCTCGAGATAGCCGATCTCGCCGGCGTCATAGCTGACGGCGGCGGTGCGATAGATCTCGGCCGCTTGCGGCAGCAGCTCGGAGCGGTAGAGCAGGAGCTGCCGCTCCTGATTGCCATAGGCCAGCCAGGCGGTCTGCAGCCGGGCGATCAATTCGTTGCGCATCGCGGTTTGCTCGTATTCGCCGCTGCGCAGCTCCGCCGTCGCCTCCTGGATCCGGCCGCGCTGGTCGAAGAGGAACCAGAGCGGGAGGGAGGCGCCAAAGGAGAGTCCGTAATAGTCGTTGCCGCCGCCCTCGAGGGCTTGCCGCGACCAGGCCAGCCTGAAGCCGGGCAGGAGGGAGGACCAGGAGAGGGCCTGGCGGGTGCGCAGCGCGCTGGTGGCGATCGCCGTCCGCTCGAGCTCCGGGCTCTGGCGCAGCGCCACCGCCTCGAGCTCCGCCAGGGTCAGGCTCTGCGGCTGATAGCTCAGGGTGTCGGTCAGCACGATCTCGCTCTCCACGCGCTCGCGCCCCAGCAGCACCAGCAAACGCGCCAGGGCGGCGCTGCGCTCACCACGCGCCGACTCCAGGGCGCTCATCGCCTGGGTGCGCTGGACCTCGGCCGTCAGTTTTTCCAGCAGACTGCCCTCGCCGGCCGCCTGGCGGATGGCGGCCTTGCGGCTGAACTCGTCCGCCAGATCGTAATTGGATTGGCAAATCACCAGCTGCGCCTCGAGCGCCTTGACCTCCCAATAGCCGCGCTGCACCGCGGCGAGGAGCCCGAGCGCCTTGCGTCGAATCTGCGTTCGCGCCAGGGCAGTCTCGGCGTTCAAGGCCCGGCCGCGCAGCAGATAGGTGGTGGGAAAATCCAGCTCCTGCGCGATTTCGATGGTCCTCTCGCCGAATCGGTTGAGGGATTGACCGAGAGGCATATATTCATAGCTGTAGGCGAGTTCGGGCTGCGGCAGGGCGATGCCGCTCCAGAACCGCCCGGCTGCAGCACGGCGCGCCTGCCGCGCCTGCTGCAGCTCGGGATTATACCGGAGCGCCAGGTTCATCGCCTGTTCGAGGCTGATGGTCTCCTGGCCATGGAGGATGCTGGATGCCAGCAGCACCAGCCAGATGATTTTTTTCATGGCAGTACCTGATGAGTGAAATAGGGGAATGCTCCCCCGCAGGGGAGAGGAGTGGATCGACGACGGTGAGGTCTAGATGCGCAGGGTATGGTGACTGAGATACAACAGGGGCACGGCGGCGGGCTCGCTGGGGGGTGCCCAGACCAGCCGCTCGAGGAGGGCGGCAGCATCAAGATCGGTGCGCGGGAGTAAAAGGGCGTTTGACGGGAGAGATCCCAACGGCAGCAGTGCCTGGCCGGCAGTGACGTGGGCGGACTGGACCAGCCGGCAAAAATCATGATGCCCCTGGTGATCGATTTGACCGCAGTGCTCATGATGCAGCTCGCTGTGAAAAAAGATCAGGCAAAAACCGGCGAGCAGCAGTAAGGAGAATATGGATACCAGCCTGGACATGGGTGGTGTGGCGCTCCGGATCGGAAAAGCAACGGACTATTGGGTTTAACAATAGGGATATTGGCGCAAAGATGCAAGAAAAAAATCGGCATGAGGGGATTGCCATCATGCAGGATCCCTGAACGCTCGCGCCGCCCCTCTCCCTCTGGCGCCGACCCGGAAAGGAGCCGGCTGCTGGATGGGCACCCCGGTGTGCAGGATCCGCGGCGGAAAAAAGGGTTGTGATTGAACGGCAATATCGCTAAATTAATGCTAATTTTTACGATGCCTTGGCCGGACTCTCTCCCGGCCTGTACCTGAGCCATGCCTTGCAAATGGCCTGTCTGCGGTTTTATCATTCATGTACAAGGAGATGTATGAAAAGGTTCACTGCTGTTCTGCTCCTCTTCTTCATGCTGGCACTCTATGCCCTCCCGGTGCTGGCCAGTGAAGCGGATCTGGCGATTCCCGATCTGCACAAGGGCGCGCCCTATACCAAATTGGGCGGCATCACCCCCTGGAACCTGCTTTTCTATGGCGCCCTGGTGATCACCGGAACGCTCGGCATCAGTCTCTACCTGCGCCACCAGATCAAGGGGCTGCAGGTGCACAGCTCCATGGCCAAAGTGGCCGAGACCATTTTTCAGACCTGCCGCACCTATCTGATCCAGCAGGGCAAGTTCCTGATGATGCTCTTCGCCTTCATCGCCACCGCCATGCTCTTTTACTTTCTCGTCCTCAAGGGCGAGACCCTGACCACCCTGCTGCTGGTGCTGCTCTTTGCCGTCATCGGCATCGGCGGCTCCTACGCCGTCGCCTGGTATGGCATCCGCATCAATACCTATGCCAACTCGCGGACCGCCTTCGCCTCCCTGCGCGGCAAGCCCTGGGATGTGGTCAACATTCCGCTGCGCGCCGGTATGAGCGTCGGCCTCTTCCTGATCTCCCTCGAGCTGGTGATGATGGTGATCATCCTCCTCTTCGTGCCGCGTGACATCGTCGGCTACTGTTTCCTCGGCTTCGCCATCGGTGAATCCCTGGGCGCCTCCGCCCTGCGTATCGCCGGCGGCATCTT
>CAYTCI010000069.1:0-20352 GCA_964436305.1 uncultured Cytophagia bacterium
TGCCGCCAGAAGGCTGCGGCCTCCTCCTGCGCGACGGCGCTCAAGGCGAAAGAGAGGTGACGCGAGAGCACCGGGATGCCGATAAAGGTCAGGGCGTCGAGATGCCACTCCGCCTCATGCAGGCTGGCGGCACGCGAAGGGACGATCACCGAATAAGCGTTGCGGCGCAGGCGGTAATCATAGCCGACCCGCCAGGCGGCGCCGCTCCACCAGGTCAGCAGTGCGCTGCGCGGATTGCCGAAAAAGTCGAAGACCAGGTCATAGCCGGCGGTGCGGATGCGGCGCATAAAGGCGAAATGGGCACGCAATTGCTCGCCGGCACCCAGCCGGGCGATGGCCTTGCGTTCGAGGACCACGACCTGGTCCAGCTGCGGGTGGCCGGAAACAACCTGCTGTGAGGCCTCTTCGGTGAGAAAATCGATGGCGGCCTGCGGAAAAGCCCGGCGCAGATTGTCGATGACGATCGTCGAAAGCACAACATCACCGATCGCGCGCAGCTTGATGATCAGGATCCGGCGGATCGTTTCGGGCGCCGGTCTCCTGGTGCCGGCCGGCAGGGATGCTTCTGGTATCACTCGCACCTTCCTCTTTGCTGACCTCACTTCTGTAACACAGGGACGAAAAAGCCCGGGCCTGCGGCTCCGGGCTTGCTATCCGGATGCAGCGGAACCGCTGCATCCGTTGATTAGGAACAAGGCGTGAGGTGTGCGGGGTTAAGCGGCCAGACAGAGAGGTCCGGCCAGTACGTTCCTGGCGAATATAATATGACCACCGCGACGGGAATTATTCCCAATCATCATCGCCTTCCCATTCCGGGGTACCATCGAGCCAGTCTTCCTCGTCTTCCTCGTCCCACTCCTCGTCATCCTCCCAGTCCTCGTCATCGTCATCCCAAAACTCGTCATCCCACTCTTCCTCGTCCTCGACCTCCACCTCTTCTTCGGGAATATCCTCGAGTTCATCGGCATCGGGATCCTGATCGGTGATCTCCTCTTCCTCTTCTTCATCTTCCGGAGCGGCTTCATCGTTCAGTTCGTCGTCGTCGACAAATTTTTTTGCAGCCATTTTTACCTCAGTGTTAATCCATGGTTACCCGGTTAAAATCGCCCAAAAATATGGAATGGAAACTAGAAATGCAATCCTTTTTTTTCATGGATGGCGGTCTGATCAAGGATTAAAAATATCGTCTACGATTCTATTATTTATATAATTGCCTTGCTTTTCTCCAGCAGGGCACGGGCGGGCGCCAGCAGTTGTTCGAGAGTGACCGAGGCACAGGTATGGTCGGCCGCGCGCACGGCGACAAAATCCTCTCCCCACGGTTTCCACTGGGCGGGATCGGTCGGGCCGAAGACGGCCACCAGCGGGGTTCCGACAGCCGCACCGACGTGCATGACGCCGGTGTCGTTGCAGAGGAAGAGGTCCGCCGCGGCGAGCAGGGCGGCCATCTTGCGGATCTCCGCGTGGCGGGAATAGAGCGGCGGCTGGTCGAGGGCGGCGAGCAGCTCCTCGCCGAGCTCCTCTTCGTTTGCGCCCCAGGTGACGTAGATCTGCGCGCCGGATTCGGCGGCGAGCTGGTTGGCCGCAGCGGCGAACCGGGCGGCCGGCCAGCGGTTGGCAAGTTTGCCGGCCCCGGGATGGAGGGCGATCAGCGGACGCTGTCTCTCCCGCCCCAGCCGGCGGAGGTGCTCCGCCGCCCAGGCCCGCTCCCCGGGCCGCAGCTGCAAGTGTTCGTGGAGATCCTCGCCGCGTATTCCGAGCGGGGCCAGGATGTCGAGGTTGCGCTGGCTCTGGTGCCGCACACCCTCCAGCCAGGGCGCCTCGAGGTGATAGAAAAAGTTACGCTGCGTGCCGCTGAACCGGAGATGCCCGGAGCCGAGAATGGTTCCGCGCGTGGCGAGGCGGGCGATCAGATCGCTGGTGAGCGAATGACTGACGGTGTTGAGCACGATGGTCAGGTCGGCCCGCGAGCGCAGCAGCCGCAGCACAGCCGCCGCACGCGCCAGGGTCCAGTCACCGCCGTGCTCGTAGATGGGGACCACCGCGTCGAGGCAGTCATTGGCCTCCGCCACATGGGCGGTATAGCTGCGCGTTACCGCGGTGATGTGCGCCGCCGGATAGCGCTGCCGCACGGCCTTGAAGACCGGGGTTGACAGAAGAAAATCGCCAAGCTGATCGTGCTGGCGAACGATCAGGATACGGCGGATGGCCGCATGATCGATCCCGGCCGGCTGTTTCGTACGGACGCCCAGCAGGCGGCCGAGAAATTTCAGCTGGTTGTGCTTGAAGAACTGCTCAAACCGGTTCCAGGGCTTCACCGTTCATCCTGCCTGTATGAGCGAAGCAAATAGGGTTTCGAGGTGATCGATCATCCGGTCGAGGGTGAAATGGGCCTCCACCCGACGGCGGCCGGCTTCGCCCCAGGCCGCCGCACGGTCGCTGTTGCCCATGGTCTCGATCAGGGCTGCGGCGAGCGCCTCACTCTCCCCGGGCGGCACCACCCGGCCGGTCTCGCCGTCGACGACGATCTCCGGCATTGAGCTGATCTGCGTCGTGATGCAGGGTTTGCCGGCGGCCATGGCTTCGATCAGGACAATGCCAAAGCCCTCCCACAGCGAGGGCAGCACCAGCAGGTCGATATCGCGCATCACCTCTTCGATCCGGTCATGGAAACCGGCCAGCAGGAGAGCCTCGGTCAGACCATTCTGCCGGCGCCAGTTCTCGATCCACTCCCGCAGCGGCCCCTCGCCGACCAGCACCAGGCGGCATTGCGGCAGGCGGCTGTGCGCCTGGAGAAAAGCGGGCAGCAGGCTCTGCAACCCCTTGCGTTCATCCAGCTGGCCGACGAAGCCGATCAGGGGGACGCCCGGTTCTACGCCGATGTGTCGGCGAAAGTTCCCCTCGCCCGGCTGCCGGAAAGGAGCCGGATCGATGCCGTTGTAGATGACATGGACCCGCTGCGGATCGAGCCAGGGGGCATTGCGCAGCAGGGCCCGTTTGGTGGCTTCGGAGTTGGCGATGACCGCGGTGGCGAGGAAGTTATAGCTGAAGCGGTAGCGCAGACGGTTTTTGAGGGGATAGTCGATGCCGCGGCGGGCGATGACCCGGCAGCCGCCGGCCAGTTTGGCCGCAAACCCCATGAAACGCAGCTCCTTGTCCATGTTGGTCAGGACGATCTCGTAGCCATGGCGGCGCAGCAGGCGCGCGGCGCGCAGGATCGTGACCGGTCCCAGATCGCCGCGGACCGCGAGGTAATGCACGGTGAGGCCGAGGGCCTCTGCCCGCTCACCGACCAGGGTGCCCGGGCGGCAGAGCAGGGCCACCGTATGGCCGCGCTGGCGCAGCGCCGTGAGGGCCCGCAGTATCCAGACCTCGCCGCCGCCGAACATCTGGATGGTATTGGCAAAAAGGATTTTCATAGTCCCGCCAGCTGATGAATGCGTTGCACCACGGCGCGGCTGTCATGGTGCGCCTCGACCCAGGCCCTGCCCTCCTGCCCCAGCCGCTGCCGCAACTCGCCCTCCTCGATCAGCCGCAGCAGTGCTGCGCGCAGCGTCCCGGCCTGGATCTCGACGAAGGGATGGTCCGGCCAGGCCGCGGCAAAGCCGGGGGCCAGGCAGCTCGCTGCCGGGATCCCCATCGCCAGGGCTTCGAGGCTGTTGATGCCATAACCGAGATCGCCGATCTGGTCGACAAAGATATCGCAGCTCCCCTTGAGGGCGATCGCGCTCTCCCACGGCAGGCCCTGGATCAGGGCCACCTCGAGGTCCCGCTCCCGCGAAAGCTCTTGCATCACGGGCACGATGCGATCGCTGCCCTTGGCCGCCCAGCTGGTGGGGGCATGCCCGATACGCAGCCTCCGGCAGGCCAGGAAGGCAGGCCGCATCCGGAACCGGCGGCAGTCGAAGGGGAAGAAGACGTGGGAAAGGCGCGGATGCAGGGCCTGATGATCGAATTCGACCGAGACATTGAGGTCGCTGAGGGCGTCGATCTCGGGGATGACGCCGCGGGTACGCAGGTCGCTGCCGGTGTAGCAGCAGATGACCTTGCGGCCGCGACGGTGCATTTCGGGGATGAAGTGCGGCTGCCGGGTGAAATCGAGGCCGCCATCCAGTTGATAGACATCAAAGGCGTCGAGGTGATGACGGGCGATCGCCGCCTCGATTATGGGCCGCCACATGCGGTCACGCAGCCGCACCAGCAGCCGCTCGGAGGCGCTGTGGGGTTCCCAGACCGGCGGGATCTGCGCCGGCGGACGCAGGCGGTTGTCGACCTGCAGGCGCTCCGGTGCGGAGACCCGGCGTTTGACCCAACGGGTGCCGGCGAAATCGATGAAGGCAAGATCGAGGCAGATATCCTCAAAGTAGCCGCGGCGGTCATGAAAGAGGGTCACCAGCCGGCTCTCGTGGCCGAGGGCCCGTTCCGCGCGCACCAGTTCGCCCGGCACACCGGAGGTGTTCATGGGCGCTATGTGGAGAATTTTCAACCTGGCCAAGGGGAGCCGCCGTGTTGGTAAGCCATTCGCCGAATCAGGGAAAAACCAGTCTCAGACTGTCGCGGAACACCCCCTGTGCGCCGAAACTCTCCTTGAAGTGGGCCAGGCCCCAGTTGGGATCCTCGTTGACCGTGAAAATGCCGAAATCGAGGAAACCATAGCCGCCGGCCAGACCCCAGTCGATAATATCGTGAAACAGGGCATTAACGCCGCGGTACTGCTGAAAGGTATCGTCGTGGCTGATGTAAAAGGCCAGCACCACCCGCGGATTGCAGATGAACATCACGACCCCGGCCACCATCTGCGTCTCATGATAGGCGGCAAAGAGCTTGATCCGTTCGGGAAAGAGATCCCGCACCCGCAGCAGTTCCTCGAGGGTGTGGGTCGGGTGGACATTGTGGCGCAGGCGCAGATTGTTCTTGAGAATGCCATAAAAAGCGGCATAGTCATCCGATTCGCGCACGACCACCCCCTGCTTTTGCGCCCGCCGCACCGCGCGCCGCGAGCTCTCACTGAAGGTGGAGAGGATGGCCTCGCGCGGGTAATCGAGGGGAATAACACTCGAAATCTCGCGCTTGCGGTAGATGAATCCGTTCTGCACCAGGGCAAAATCGATATAGTTGCTCGGGCGGCGGAAGTAGATTTGCGGCGGCGGGGTCAGATCGATGGCGCCAAAGCCCTCGGCCCGGGCGTAATCGATGGCGGCCTCGACCAGGTCGAAGCTCTCGCGGATACCAAGGGTATCGCGGACCATAAAGCCGCCATACGAAGCCCCGCGATGCGAGAGGAGGATGCGCCGCTCGCCATCATGGAAATCGACGGCCGGGAGCACGGCGATGCGCCGGCCGCCACTGTAAAAGGAGAGCGAATGGTCGGTGAACCGCCCCTCCGGATGGTAGGAGAGAAATCTGCGCGTCTGAAAGATCGTGCCGTTGTTGGCGGACCAGACAAAGTCGTCCCAGGCGGCGGCATCCGCCTGGGTGTACCGGACGAGTTGATACTTCAAAACGGGCTCCTTACGGCTTCAGGCCATCAGTTTGACCATGATCGCCTTCTGGATATGCAGGCGGTTCTCGGCCTCATCAAAAACCACGGAATGGGGACCATCCATGACCTCGTCGGTCACCTCTTCCCCGCGGTGCGCCGGCAGACAGTGCATGAAAATATACTCTTTGGCGGCATGCTTGAGCAATTTGGCATTGACCTGGTAGGGCTTGAAGACCTTGCGCCGCGCCGCTGCCTCGGCCTCCTGCCCCATGCTGGCCCAGGTGTCGGTATAGATCACATCGGCGCCCTTGACCGCCTCGACCGGGTCCTCGACGGTCAGGATCCGGCTCACGCCCCGAGCGCGCGCCTTCTCGAGGATTCCGGCATTCGGCTCATAGCCCCTGGGGCAGGCGATGCGCAGGTCGAGTGGCAGGATGCCGGCAATGTTGATGAACGAATTGACAATGTTGTTGCCGTCGCCGACATAAGCCAGCTTGATTCCGGTAAAATCGCCCTTGTGTTCGGCGATGGTGAGGAGGTCGCCGAGGATCTGGCAGGGATGGAGCAGATCGGAGAGGCCGTTGATGACCGGCACCGGCGCCCACTGCGCCAGTCCCTCGACCAGATCGTGACCGAATACCCGCGCCATGATGCCGTTGGAGAAGCGCGAAAGCACGCGTGCCACATCGGCGACCGATTCCCGCGTGCCCAGACCGATCTCGGCCGGGCCGAGATAGATCGCGTGACCACCGAGCTGGTACATCCCCACCTCGAAGGAGACACGGGTGCGGTTGGAGGGCTTCTGGAAGATCATCGCCAGCACCTTGCCCTTGAGCAGGTGGTGCTTCTCTCCCTTTTTGGTTTTCTTCTTGAGCTTGCGCGCCAGCTTGAAGGTATCGAGGATCTCAGCCTTGCTGAAATCGGTTTCGGCCAGAAAATTGCGTTTCACAACAACCTCCCTCGGTTTGGGTAAAGGACACCTGAGCCGCCAGATCGCTGCGGAGAATCACAGCACGTACCGGCTCAAATCCTCGTCGGCGATCACCTCTCTCAGCTTGTCCTGCACGGTTTTCTTGTCGATCCGCAGGATTTTCAGACTCTCATCCGGCAGCTGGAAGAGGATATCCTCCAGCAGAATGGAGAGAATGGTATGGAGGCGGCGGGCGCCGATGTTCTCGGCCCGCTCGTTGGCTTCCGAGGCGATGCGGGCGATCTCGCCGATCGCTCCGCGGGTGAAGACCAGATCGACCCCTTCGGTCCGCAGCAGCGCGGTGTACTGGCGGATCAGGGCGTTTTTGGGCTCGACCAGGATGCGCTCGAAATCCTGCGCCGTCAGGCTGTGCAGCTCGACGCGGATGGGGAAGCGGCCCTGGATCTCCGGGATGAGGTCGGAGGGTTTGGCGAGATGGAAGGCGCCCGAGGCGATGAAGAGGATGTGGTCGGTGCGCGCCATGCCATACTTGGTGATCACATTGGTGCCCTCGATGACCGGCAGCAGGTCGCGCTGGACGCCGCTGCGCGAGACGTCCGGGCCCATGCCGTCACCCTCGCCGATGATCTTGTCGATCTCATCGAGAAAGACGATGCCGGTCTCCTCGACACGGTAGATCGCCTCGCGCACCACCTCATCCATGTCGATCAGCTTTTGCGTCTCCTCCTGCGTCTGCAGCATGAGGGCCTCGGCGACGGTGATCTTGCGGCGCTTGGTCTTTTTGGGGATCATCGGCCCGAAGAGTTCCTGGATGCTGAGTCCCATCTCCTCGATACCGATCGGCGAGATCACCTGCATCATCGGCGGCAATTCGCTCGAGACCTCCATCTCAACCAGGCGGTCGTCGAGTTGGCCCTCGAGCAACTGCCGGCGCAGCTTGCTGCGGCTGCGGGCCAGGCGTGCCGCCTCGGCCGGGTCGGTTTTATCCTTGCGGCCGGAAAGGGGCTCCTCCTCGCCGAGGTTGCGGGATTGCGGCAGCAGGAGGTCGAGGATCCGTTCATAGGCCTGTTCCCGCGCCAGATCCTGGACCTGCTCGAAGCGCTCGCCGCGCACCATATTAACCGCCAGATCAACCAGGTCGCGGACGATCGATTCGACGTCGCGGCCGACATAACCCACCTCGGTGAATTTGGAGGCCTCGACCTTGATGAAGGGGGCGCTGTCGAGCCGCGCCAGCCGCCGCGCCAGCTCGGTCTTGCCGACGCCGGTGGAGCCGATGAGGATGATATTGTTCGGCATGATCTCCTCGCGGAGTTCGTCAGGGACGAGCTGCCGGCGCCAGCGATTGCGCAGGGCGATGGCGACGGCGCGCTTGGCTTCATCCTGGCCGATAATATATTTGTCCAGTTCGTGGACGATTTGCTGCGGGGTCATTTCCATGGGCTATTCCAGAGACTCCAGCGTCAGTTTGTCGTTGGTGAAGATGCAGATCCCCGCCGCGATCTTCATCGATTCTCTGGCGATCTCTTCGGCGGAGAGGCTGGTATGGCTGATGAGCGCCCGCGCCGCGGCGAGGGCAAAGGGGCCGCCCGAACCGATGGCGATGACGGTGTCGTCGGGCTCGATCAGATCGCCGGTGCCCGACAGTAAAAAAATCTTGTCGCGGTTCAGCACGACCAGTTGGGCATCGAGGCGGCGCAGATAGCGGTCCATGCGCCAGTCCTTGGCCAGCTCGACCACCGAACGCGGCAGATGGCCATTGAACTCCTCAAGTTTGGCCTCGAAGCGCTCAAAGAGGGTAAAGGCATCGGCCGCACCGCCGGCGAATCCCGCCAGCACCTCGTCGTGATAGAGCTTGCGCACCTTTCGGGCCCGGGTCTTGAGCACCATGTCGCCATAGGTGACCTGGCCATCACCCGCGAGGACGGCCATGCCCTTGTGGCGCAGACCGATGATGGTGGTGGCATGGATGGCAGTATGCAGGGACATCGGAATACCCTTTCGTGGTAATGCCGGATCAGCGCGCCGCTTCCTTCCGCCGGCAGCCCGGGGAGGAGGATCAGATCTTGCGCCGCAGACGGGAGACCGGCAGCTCCATCTGCTCACGGTACTTGGCGACGGTGCGGCGGGCCACATTGTAGCCCTTTTTCTTGAGCATCTCGGCGATCTTTTGATCGTTATAGGGTTTCTTCGGCGGTTCGGCGGTGATGATCTCCTTGATCAGGTTCTTGATGATCTTGTTGGAGACATCCTCCCCCTCGTCGCTGCGGATCTTTTCACTGAAAAAATACTTGAGCTCAAAGAGGCCCCATTCGGTCTGGACGTATTTGCCATTGGTGACGCGGCTGACCGTGGAGATATCCATGCCGATCTCGTCGGCGATATCCTTGAGGATCAGGGGCTTGAGCTTTTCCGGACCGTGGGCGAAAAAATCATGCTGCTTTTCGACGATGGTCTCCATCACCCGCAGGATGGTCGCACGCCGCTGGTGGATGGAATTGATCAGCCAGCGGGCGGACTCGAGCCGGTTTTTGATATAGTCGCGCGTCTCCTTGGTGGTGTGCTTGCGGTCGAGCATCATCTTGCGGTACTCGTTGTTGATCCGCAGCTGCGGCACATTCCAGTCGTGCATATAGACCCGGAATTCACCATCCTCCTCGCGCACCTCGAGATCAGGGACGATATAGTTGTCGACCAGCGAGGCGTACCCCTCACCCGGTTTGGGATTCAGCCGGGTGATATGCGCAAAGGTCTCCTTGATGGTCTCTAGGTCGATGCCGAGATCCTTGGCCAGTTTTTCGAAGCGCTTGTTCTTGAAATCCTCAAAATGGTCGCGGAGGATAGCGATCGCGGTCTCGTTTTGCGGTTTCTCCTCGAACAGCTGCACCAGCAGGCATTCCTGCAGGTTGCGCGCGCCGATACCGACCGGATCGAAGCGCTGGATGATGCCGAGGATGCGCTCGATCGTGGGGACATCCAGCTGGAGGTTCTCCGCGATCGCCTCGATCGGGGCACCAAGATAGCCGACGGGATTGATATTCCAGATGATATACTCGCCGATCACCTGTTCTTCCGGCGTGAGCGGCGAAAGATTGAGCTGCATGAGGAGGTGGTCGGTCAGGTTCTCCTGATAGACCTCGGGCCGCTCATAGGTATCGACATTTTTCTCGCGCGGGACACGCACCTCATAGCTCTCCTCGTCGTTGAGGATCTCCTCCCAGTCGATCTCCTCCTTTTCGGCCTGATCCTTTTTCTCGGCCGGATCGACCTCCTCGTCGGGTTCCTCCTGCTCGAGCGTCTGCTCCTGATTTTCGTCCATATCCTGGATCAACTCCTCCTCGGTTTCGAGTTCGAGGAGGGGATTGGTCTCCAGCTCCAGCCGGATGCGCTGTTCGAGACTCAGGACGGGCAGCTGCAGCAGGGAGGAGAGCAGCACCTGTTGGGGGGACTGCTTGAGCTGCATGACCAGTTTTTGCGATAATTGTACCATGTAAAAAAACTCCGTACCCAAACTAAGGTGCACCACACCGATTCGGCTGGCGGATGGCCTTGCCTCTCCCCCGAACGCAAGGCCGCCGGCAGTTACCGGTCCAGCCTGAATTTATCCCCGAAATAGAGTTTACGTGCTTCTTCATCGTTGGCCAGAAAATCGGCCGTGCCCTCCTTGAGCACCCGGCCTTCGTAAAGCAGATAGGCGCGGTCGGTGATCGAGAGCGTTTCATGGACGTTGTGATCCGTGATCAGCACGCCGATGCCGCGTTTCTTGAGGTCGGCGACGATGTGCTGGATATCCTCCACCGCGAGCGGATCAACTCCGGCGAAGGGTTCGTCAAGCAGCATAAATCCGGGATTGGTCACCAGCGCCCGGCAAATCTCCACCCGGCGGCGCTCGCCGCCCGAGAGGGTGAAGGCCTTGCTCCTGGCCACGCGGGTCACCCCGAGATCCTCGAGCAGCTGCTCGCAGCGTTCGTGCCGCTCTTTGCGGTTCAGCGGCAGGGTTTCAAGGATCGCCAGGATGTTCTCCTCGACGGTCAGCCGGCGAAAGACCGAAGCCTCCTGCGGCAGATAGCCGATGCCCATACGGGCGCGGCGGTACATCGGCAGGCCGGTGATCTCCTGATCGTCGATATGGATCCGGCCGGTGTCGGGGCGGATCATCCCGACGATCATGTAAAAGGTCGTGGTCTTGCCGGCGCCGTTCGGGCCGAGCAGGCCGACGGTCTCGCCCTTGCGGATCTCGATGCTGACCCGGTCCACGACCTTGCGCTTGCCATAGACCTTGACGAGCTCGGTACAGTGCAGCAGGGGTTCAGCGGCCATCGTTCGCACTCTCGCCGTTTTGCAGATGAAAGGGTTGCAGCAGCGGCACCAGCTCCTGCAGCAGCGGGCCTTGCTGGCCGTCGGGATAAAAAATGCCGTTGGAGGCGGCCGGGCTGCTCTTCACGCCAACCCGCTGCACCTTGCCCTCCCGGAAGCTCATCATCAGTTCATCTCCCAGCACCTTGTTGATCCCCTGATAGGTCTTTTCGTCGTAGAGGTGATAATAGCTCGTCGCCTGGCCCTGGACGTGGACCGAATCGATTTTGTGGTCGGCGAGGCCGACGTAGACCTCTTCGCCGCTGAGATAATCGTATTGTGGCTGCGGGCTCAACAGGGTGTCCACCCGGGTCAGGACGACCGCCCGGCCGCGGATGGTGAGACCGCTCAACTGGCGCTGCCGCAGATGCAGATCGATCTCGGTCCCGCGCAAAAAATCAAAGGCACGCTGCGCTTCCGGCTGCAGCTTGAGGGTGAGCTTGTCGCTCTTGCGCTCGAAAAGCATCTCGCCGCAGCCCGCGGAGACCTCGCCCTGGCGCAGGGTTACCTCCTCTTTGGCCGCAATGCGCGCGCCATCCTCGAACATCTCCATGAAACGGCTGCGCACCGCCAGGCTGTCGCCGCCGGTCGAGTCGTGGCGGACGAAGAGAGGCGCGCCTTCGACCCGGGCATAGCCCTTGAGGCGGAGGTACTCGATGCGCTGCCCCGCCAGATAGGCCCGCTCACTCGAGTCGGCGATCATCGCCCGGCCCTCGGCCAACGCCCGTTCCTCTTTCTCGAAATAATGCAGGGCGTCGGCCGTGAGGTGCTGACGCGGCGTGATCAGCCGGGCATGACCCCTGGCGATCTGCTCGCGCCGGATCTCCCAATGCTGGATCTCGTCCGCCAAAAGTTCGCGCGGCGGCGTGACGATGCGCACCCGGCCGGTGAAGAGGGCGTAATGCTCCTCGGGGTACTGGATCGCGCGGTCGCAGAACATGCGGCTCGAATCCTGCAGGAATTCGACCCGGCCCATCAATTCGCGGACCAGGCGGCCGTTTTCGCTGTAGCCCCGCGCCGAGTCGGCATGCACCAGTTGCAGCGTGCCGCCGCGGGCTTGCAGCGTGGCGCATGCCAGTGCGAGGAGAGCCAGCCGCATCCGATGCCGCCCGCTCATCACGGTCCACTCCGATTGCCGGCGGGCGCTGCCGTCGAATCGGGCCGCACAGAGGGCGCCCGGCCATCGGGAACCGAGGCCGTCGAATCGGGCCGGAAGGGCGGCCGCTTTTTGAAGCGGTCGCCGGAAAGATCGACGCTGGTGTGACTCGCCCCGGAGAGCTGCCTGATGCGCCAGTTGCGCATCTGGGTATCCGACTCAAATCCGCGGCCGTAAAGGGTATCGCCCTTGTTGCTGATCAGAACCACATCCACATCCGAAGAGATCTTGCCGGTAGATTGGCGGTACCCCAGGCTCTCGGTGAAGAGGGTGATGCCGGTGTCCGAGACCACGACTACATGGCCCGTGGCGGTGATATCGTTGGTGGACTCGTTCATCTCGCCCCGCTCGGCGTCCAGCCGGCTACGCTTGCGTCCGTTGACATCATAAAAATCGACCGCTACCCCTTCATCGAAATAGACCCTCTTGCGGCTGCTGAAGCGGCGCATATGGCCATAACTGACGATCGCTTCGGGTTGCCCCTTGCGTGTGGCATGGACCGTCGAGTTCCAGCCCTCCTGGTCCGGGATCTCGCCGGTCTGATCCTCCAGCGGGCCGCTGGCCTTATCCTTGTGGCAGCCGGAGCCCGGTCCCAGCACCAGCAGGGTGGCCAGCAGCGCCAAACCGTATAACCGGCGCCGCCGGGCGCCACGGCTCGAAGCCGGCCGGCAAGGATGTGTGCCGACGGTCATATCAGCCCTCCACCGACAAGGCCGGATCGCCCGGCTGCTTTTTCCAGCGCTCATGCATCCAGACCCATTGTTCCGGATGGCGCCGGATCGCGCGCTCATAGGCGTCCGAGATCAGCTGGGTGTTGACCCGGAGATCATTCGCCTCATCGCCGGTACTGACCAGGGCGATCTCCTCATCAAATTCGATGACATAGCTGCCATCTGGTTCAATGTGGATGAACGCGGGCAGCAGGGCACAGCCCAGTTTCGCGGCGAGGGTGGCCGGACCGGTGGCGGTGTGCGCCGGCCGCCCGAAAAAATTGACAAAGAGACCCTCGACCCGGGTATCCTGGTCGACGAGCATGCCCAGCACCTCGTTGCTGCGCAGGGTGCGGATGATCTCGCGCGTCCCCTTGCCGCGGGCGATGTTGGTATAGCCGGCGCTGTTGCGCAGCCCGACGATGAGCCGGTCGAGGCGCGGGTCGTAAGCCGAGGTGCCGACCACCTTGACCGGGAATCCGTTCTGCGCCACCCAGGCTCCGAAGAGCTCCCAGTTGCCGAAATGGCCGGTCAGGACGATTACCCCTTTGCCGCGTGCCAGGGCTGCCTTGAGGCGCTCGACGCCGTGCTCGTGTACCAGGTTGTTGATGCCGCCGGCGAGGATAGCCGGCATGCGCACCGCGTCCGCCGCCATCCCGCCGAAATGGCGCCAGACCGCCCGCGCCAGGCCGGCGATCTCTTCAGCGTTCTTTTCGCCCGCAAACGCCCAGGAGAGGTGGCGCAGGGTCTTCTCGCGCTCATGGCGCGCCAGCCGGTAGCCCAGCCCCGCCAGGCTCTGCATCACGCCTCGGGCCGTACGGCGGGGCAGGAGACGGAGCAGGGCGATGAGCGAGACGACGGCGCCGTAGATCAGATCGTTCTTGAGCCGTTTTTTCAGAGGCGCCATCAGGAGCCGATCCCCGCCTCGAGCAGGTCATGCAGGTGGAGCATGCCCACAGGACGACGCGCCTCATCGATCACGACGATCTGGAGAATATTGTACTGTTTCATCACCTCCAGCGCCTGACTGGCCCGGGCTGACGGGCTGATGGTCTTTGGCGCGGGATTCATAAAGTCACTGGCCTGCAGCGAACGCAGATCCTCGCGTGCCTGCATGGTGCGCCGCAGATCGCCGTCGGTGATCAATCCGGCCAGCAGGCCCGTCTCGTTCACGACACAGGTACAGCCGAAGCGCTTGCGGGTGATCTCAAAGATCACCTCGCGCAGACTCGCCGCCGGCGTCACCATGGGAATGTGCTCACCGGTGAACATCAGCTCGGAAATCCGCAACAGCTTTTTGCCGAGGGTGCCGCCGGGATGGAGAAAGGCGAACTCCTCGCGGCCGAAATCGCGTTTCTTGAGCAGTGCGACCGCCAGGGCATCGCCCATCGCCATCGTCGCGGTGGTGCTCGCCGTCGGCGCCAGATCGAGCGGACACGCCTCCTCGGCGACGCTGACATCGAGCACGACATCGCTGCGCTGCGCCAGCGCCGAACGCATGTTGCCGGTCAGGGTGATGATCGGCACGCCGATCTCCTTGAGCATCGGGAAGAGGTTGGTGATCTCGTCGGTATTCCCGCTCTTGGAGATGCAGATCACCACATCGTTCTTGAGCACCATCCCCAGGTCGCCATGCACCGCCTCGACCGGGTGGAGAAAATAGGCGGAGGTGCCGGTACTGGTGAGGGTGGCGGCGATCTTTTTACCGACGATCCCCGATTTGCCCAGCCCGGTGATGATCACCCGCCCCCTGCAATTCAGGATCAGTTCCACCGCCCGGGCAAAGCCCTCACCCACCTTGGGGATCAGCCCGGCGATCGCCTCGCTCTCGATGCGCAGCACCTCCAGGGCGCTGGCGATCGGATCGCTGTTGTCGCGGTCAGGCAGGATACTTCGCCTCCAGCTCGCGGCGCAGATCGTCGATGCGTTTGGCCTGGATGAGCAAATTCTCGAGCCGGTCGAGCGGCCACATACTCGCAGCATCGCAAAGGGCCTCGGCGCAGTTGGGGTGGGTCTCGACAAAGAGGACCTCGCAGCCGGCCGCCAGGGCCGCCCGGGTCAGGGAGGGCACAAAATGGGGATTGCCCCCGGCCGGATCGCTCGAGGAGATCCCGTAGACGCGGATGGCATGGGTCGGGTCAATCACCACCGGATAGCCCAGACTGCGCATGATCGGCAGACTGCGATAGTCGATGACCAGATTGTGATAGCCGAAAAAGGTGCCACGTTCGGTGAGCATGATGTTCTCGTTGCCCTCCTCCTCGATCTTGTGGAGGACATTCTTCATATCCATCGGATCGAGGAACTGGCCCTTCTTGATGTTGATTGCCTTGCCGGTCCGCGCCGCAGCCAGCGAGAGCGAGGTCTGCATCGAGAGATAGGCCGGGATCTGGATGACATCGAGCACCTCGCCGGCGAGGGTGGCCTCCTGCTCGTTGTGCACATCCGAGAGGATCGGCACCCCGAGTTCGCTGCGCACGCGGTCCAGAATACGCAAGCCCTCGTGCAGCCCAAAACCCTGAAAGGATTTGGCCGAGGAGCGGTTGTCCTTGGTATAGGATGATTTGAGAATATAGGGCATGCCCAGTTTGCGGGCGATCTGTTGCACCCGCTCGGCAGTGCGCAGCACCAGCTCTTCGCTTTCGATCACACAGGGTCCGGCGATCAGGGCAAGGGGCTCCGCAGGTCCGATCGAGATGGCGCCGACTTTAATCGTTTTCATGCACAAAATCCTTGTTGTCGAGGGTGAGCGCCTTCAACTTGTACTCGAGCGCGGCCGCGACGAATTCCCGGAACAGGGGATGCGCCGCCAGCACCCGGCTCTTGAGTTCGGGATGAAACTGGACGCCGACAAACCAGGGGTGGCCCTGCAGTTCGATCACCTCCACCAGGCCGGTCTCCGGATTGCGGCCGGCCACCATCAGTCCCGCCCCGGTCAACTGCTCCACGTAGTGGTTGTTGACCTCAAAGCGGTGGCGGTGGCGCTCGCTGATCTCGCTGCTCCGGTAGGCCTTTTGCGCCAGCGTGCCGGCCTCGAGCAGACAACGATAAGCCCCGAGGCGCATCGTGCCGCCTTTCTCCTCCACCCTGACCTGGGTTGCCATCAGATCGATGACCGGATGGGGTGAGGCCGGATCGAATTCGGTGCTGTTGGCGTTGGCAAGCCCGCAAATGGTACGGCTGAATTCGATCACTGCGCACTGCAACCCGAGGCAGATCCCGAAAAAGGGGATCTGGTGCTCGCGAGCATAACGGATGGCTGCGATCTTGCCCTCAATGCCGCGCTCGCCGAAGCCGCCAGGGATGAGCAGACCGGAGATGTCCTGAAGGAACCGGTCGGCGCCCTTGGCCTCGATCTCCTCGGAGTCAAGCCACTTGAGCTCCACCTTGGCGTCGTTCTCGACACCGGCATGGATAAAGGCCTCGATGATACTCTTGTACGAGTCCTTGAGGTCGGTGTACTTGCCGCAGATGGCGATGCGCACGAATCCGGCCGGATCCTTGGCCTTGCGGACAAAGTTCCGCCAGCCCGCCAGATCCGGTTCGCAAGGCTCGAGGCCCAGGCGCGCCACCACCCGGTCACCCACCCCATCCTCCTCGAAGAGGAGCGGCAGCTCGTAGATGGTATCGCAATCGCGCGCCTCGAAGACCATCTCGGCCGGCAGCGAACAAAAGAGGGCGATCTTGTCGCGCGCCTCTTTGGGGATGGGCACCTCGGTGCGGCAGAGGAGCATATCGGGCTGCAGGCCGATCTCGCGCAGTTTCATCACCGAATGCTGGGTCGGCTTGGTCTTGATCTCTCCCGAGGCGCGGATGTAGGGCACCAGGGTGAGATGGACATTCATCACATTCTGGTGGCCCTGTTCGAGGGTGAACTGGCGGATGGCCTCGAGGAAAGGCTGTCCCTCGATATCACCAACCGTCCCGCCCACCTCGATCAGGACGACATCGTAGGGCACCTCGGCCTCGCCGGCGGCGAGGATACGGCGCTTGATCTCGTCGGTGATGTGCGGGATCACCTGCACGGTCTTGCCGAGATAGTCACCGCGCCGCTCGCGGGTGATGACCGTGTAGTAGATCTGACCGGTGGTGGTATTGTTGCGGCGGCTCATGTTGGTGTGGATGAAGCGCTCATAATGGCCGAGATCGAGATCGGTCTCCGCGCCGTCATCGGTGACGTAGACTTCGCCATGCTGGAAGGGCGAGAGGGTGCCGGGATCGACATTGATGTAGGGATCGAGCTTGATGATCGTGACGCTGTAGCCGCGTGCCTTGAGCAGCCGGCCGATCGAGGCGGCGGAAATGCCCTTGCCGAGGCTCGAAACCACACCGCCGGTGAAAAAGATGTACTTGGTGTGTCCCTTATTGAGCATCTTCCATCTCCTTGATCCGGCGTTCCACCGCCGCGATATGTTCAGGCAGGTCAACGCAGACCGGCCGGAAGTCACACAATCCCACCTTGATGACATGGCCGTTCTCGAGGGCGCGCAGCTGCTCGAGTTTTTCGGCTTGTTCGAGCTGTGAGGCCGGCAGGGCGGCATAGCCCAGCAGGAAGGGCTTGCGATAGGCATAGATGCCGATCTGGTCGTAAAAGGGGGCGCGGCCGGCCCACTCCTGCACCGCCGCGACGTCGCGCACAAAGGGAATAGCGGCACGGCTGAAATAGAGGGCGCGCTGCCGGTGGTCGATAACCACCCGGGCGGTGTCGTGGCCGAGGAGCTCGGCGCCATCGCGGACGCGCCGCGCCAGGGTCGCCATCACCGCTGCATCGTCGGAGAGCAGGGTCTGCGCGACCAGCTCGAGGGCGGCGGGATCGATCAGGGGCTCGTCGCCCTGGAGGTTGACCACGACCTCGACCTCGAGATCGCGCGCCACCCAGGCGACACGATCGGTGCCCGAGGCGAGGTCACCGGGAGTCATGACCGCATGGCCGCCAAAGGCGGTGACAGCGTCAAGGATGCGCGCATCGTCGGTGGCAACACAGAGATGGTCAAAGCCCCTGGCTTTGGCCGCCCGTTCATAGACCCGCTGGATCATCGGTTTGCCGGCGATCAGGGCCAGCGGCTTGCCGGGAAAGCGCGAGGACGCATAGCGCGCCGGGATGATAACGGCCTTGCGCGGGTTCACCGCGGCCTCCGGCTGCAGGCGTCAGGCCGGGTCATTTGCGCCTCCGATCACCTTGGGCACACTGAAAAAGCCGTCATGGCTGGCCGGGGCGTTGCGCAGGGCCTCCTCGCGCGGTAGCGACGGCATGGTCTCATCGGCGCGCAGCGGCGCACCGGAGTCAAGGGGATGGGTCGCGGGCTCGACCTGCGTCAGATCCAGCTCATCGAGCTGGCTGACGTAGGCGAGCATCTGGTTGAAATCGGCCGTGAGCCGGCTCTTCTCCGCCGCGGTAAAATCGAGTTTGGCGAGGGCGGCGATGCGCTCGATCTCCGCCGGGGTGACCTGCATGGTGTACTCCTGCTGACGCTCTGCGGTACAAAAAAATACCCTTTCGCAACGCCCCCGCGTGAACCCGTCGCCGGAAACGGCAGGACGGAGCGTCGAAAGGGAGAAAAAACTCGGACCTCTCCACCACCCGGCCCAGCCCAACTGATCGCGCCGGTCGAGACGCTCGCGCCGACCCGGAATCCCTGCGCGCTGACCAAAACGCTCGTGCCGACCCGGAACTCCTGCGCGCTGACCAAAACGCTCGCGCCGACCCGGAACCCTGCGCGCCGACCAAAACGCTCGCGCCGACCCGGAACCCCTGCGCGCTGACCAAAACGCTCACGCCGACCCGGAACCCCTGCGTGCTGACCAAAACGCTCGTGCCGACCCGGAACCCTGCGCGCTGACCTGCAATTAATATAGGACAATACCCCAAAAGAGTCAAGTCCTATTTCGAAATCATGGCATGCTTTTTGTACCTTTTTTAACCAGCTAAGCGTCCGCTTATCGGGCTACTACCATCTTGCGCACCTGCCGTTCCTCCCCCGCCTGTAACATGATCCAGTAGATCCCGCTTGCCAGCCTTGACGTGTCGAAGGTGATGCGGTGATCGCCCACTGCCAGCTCTTGCCGGAGCAGAACCGTCTGTTCAGCCCCCAGCAGGTCGTAGACCTTCAAAGTCACAGATTCGGGCCGTTCCAGCCGGAAGCGGATGGTCGTTGCCGGATTGCAGGGATTGGGGTAATTCTGCAGCAGGGCGAAGCTGGCCGCCACCGCCGGTTTACGGCCGATGCCGACCACCTCCGGGGTGAAAATGGCGCGCAGTTGGCCCGGAGCGCTCAGAGTGATCCGGATGGTATCCTCGTTCGTCTGGGAGAGGCCGTGCCAGCCGGCGAACCGGTACCCCTTTGCGGGCAGCGCCACACAGGTGAGGGGTATGCGGGTGAAGTAGGCAATCGTCTCGCTGTCAGCCAGGGTGACCCCCTCGATCGATACCCGGCCCATCCTGAAATCGTTGGCCGTGACGCTCAGCGCCGCTGTGCCGGCAAGGGCGAATTTATCCTTGAGGTGGGTCATCATGGCCTGCGGCCGCTTGCGGGCGAAATCCCGCACAGTCTCCAGTTGCGCCTCCCAGGTGGTGCCGAAGGAGAGCGAGGTCGGCCAGCGCTGTTTGTGCCGCGGAATCTCGGGAGCGAGCAAGGTGGAAAGGCTGTCGATCCGGGCGAGGGCGCGGGCCGGGGCGAAGGTGGTCTGGATGTGGCCGGCAAAGCGCTGGATAAAATGATTGCGAAATTCTTCATTTTCAAGCATTTTTCGTATCAGCACCGTCGACCAGGGCGGATTGGCATAGTAGGTTTCGACCGGCGAGGTGACATTGGCCAGGGTATTGCTGTCCCACTGCCCCTGGGGATGCGCGCCAAAGCCAAGGTCGGTATCGAAGAGGATCCAGCGCCATTTATGACCCTCGCCCCACTCCCGCCAGAATTTGATGTTGCCGCCGGGCCAGTCTATGTTGGCGAAATAGATCTCGGCGATGAGGTAATTCTGATATTCATCGATGTCGACCTGAGACCGGACCTGGTCATAGTTGGCTTGCTCTGCCAGGTTATGGGTGCTGACAAAACTGATCAGTGCCTTGTAGAGGGTTGCGGAACCCTCATGGACCTCGCCGTTATCCGAGACGATGTCGACGCGATCGGGATCGACGCCATAATTGGCCTCGAGATAGTGCTCATTGTGTTTCTCTCGGAGATCGTGGATGCCCCAATAGGCGCCGTTGATAAAGAGCACTGCCGGCTGGTAGGCCTGCCAGTCGATATCCATACGGTCCTTGACCAGCGTCTGCATCATGCCATCGCGGAAAAGAGTGCGGTACCAATCCTGGCCGCTGTTGCGCAGGACGAGGTTGTTGTAACTCTCGCTCTCCTTGTCCGGGAAG
Source organism: uncultured Cytophagia bacterium (assembly GCA_964436305.1). GTDB lineage: Bacteria > Zhuqueibacterota > Zhuqueibacteria > Residuimicrobiales > Residuimicrobiaceae > JAKPUX01. The sequence goes on from CAYTCI010000069.1 coordinate 20,008, forward strand.
AGGGGATAATTGATCTTGCTGCTGCCGTAGATGCTGCGGGCATAGACCGCCAGGGATTTCTGCGGGTACATCCGGGTGCAGCCGCCGCCGATCTTGATCCCGGCATCCAGTTGGAAGCGGGGACGCCCAGCGGCGTCGTAATACTCGAGGGTGGCAGGCCGCTCCCAATCCTGGTTCCAGTTGCAGGGAGTGGACTTGCAGTAGCCGGTGATGCCGTTGGTGCCGACGACATAGATGCCGGTGCGATCGTCCCAAAGGTTTTCCGGGCTGGTGGAGAGCGAAACCACTGGCAGGGTGCACGAATCGTCGATAAAGTAGGTGCGCGTGACGACCCGGCTGGGGAGG
>CAYTCI010000070.1:0-20146 GCA_964436305.1 uncultured Cytophagia bacterium
CGCACAAGGTGATGCGCTCGCTGCTCATGACCGGCAGCGAGAAGGAGCGCTACTCACTCTGGGCGGCCTACTGCTGCGAATGCAATATCTGTTCGCTCTTCAGCTGCCCGGAGAAGCTCGATCCCAAGAACATCTGCGTCGACGCTAAAAAGCTGTTGCGCGAGAAACAGATCTCCCGCACCCCTGAAGAGCTTAAGGAGCTCTTTCTTGATGTCCATCCCGTGCGCAGCAGCCGTGAAATTCCGATCACTATGCTCTATCAGCGCCTGGGCATCAAGCCCTACGACCGCAAGGCCCACTTCAGGGAGGTGAACTTTGCACCGGCCGAGGTCGAGCTGCCCCTGCAGCAGCACATTGGGGCCCCCGCGGTCCCTATGATCAAAAACGGGGACCGGGTCGTCAAGGGGCAGGTCATCGCCGAGGTGGCCGAGGAAAAACTGGGCTGCCCGGTGCACGCCTCCATCCCCGGCATCGTCGCCGCCGTATCTGAAAAAAGTATCGTCATCAAGGGTTAACAAATTACAAGGCAGGATAGTATCATGGCTGCTGCAATAGGTCTGGTCGAACTCTCAAGCATCGCCAAAGGCATCGAGGTGGCAGATGCGATGGTCAAACGGGCCCTGGTCGAGGTGGTGGTCAATCGCACCATCTGCCCGGGCAAATATATGGTCCTGGTCAACGGCGATGTCGATGACGTCAACGCCAGCATCGAGACCGGAGTGGAGCTGGGCGGCCATCAGGTGGTCGACCACTTTGTCATCCCCAATGTCCACCGCAGCGTCTTCCCCGCCCTGAGCGGCATTTCCCATACTCCGGAGCTGCGCGCCCTCGGCATCATCGAATCCTTTTCGGTCGCCTCCGCCATCGAGGCCGCCGATGCTGCGGTCAAGGCCGCCGCCGTCGATTTGCTCGAAATCCATATCGCCATGGCCATCGGCGGCAAGGCCTATGTCACCCTGACAGGAGATGTCGCCGCCGTGCAGTCCGCCGTCGACGCCGGCGCGGCCGTGGTCAAGCGTCGCGGACTGCTGGTGGAAAAAATCGTCATCCCCTCCCCGCGAAAGGAGATCCTTGCACAGTTTTTTTAGCACCACCCGAACCACCTTCTCCTTGATAGCCAAAAGCCCTCGCATGCGAGGGCTTTTGGCTGTCAAGGAGAACATAGACTTTTTTGCAGAGACCGTCTCACCCTTGCCGGTCACCCGGCTCGTTGATGTTTCTTAAAATGCCCGCATCCCCGCTCTCGATCCGGATCAACCCGGTGTCGGCTCCGCGCAGCAATTCGCGCAGGGAGGCCCCTGGTGCGGCCGCCAACACCGCGGCGAAAAGGGGTTGTGGAAGAACGACAGGATGGCCGGGCCTGTTCTGATAGAGGGGCTTGATGATGGCTTCGGGATACTGCGCAAAGGTTTGCTTGAGCAGGAGGTAGGTCGAAAGGTCGACGAAGGGGTGGTCGACCGGCACGATGCAGAGCCCGCGGCACGCCCGCAAGGCCGTCACTCCCAGCTGCACCGAGGAGAACATTCCCAGCTCCGGCCGGGGATTGACCACCAGGCTCAACTCCTCAATAAAAGACCGCGCCACTGCCGGCCGGGGATCGGGCCGACGGCTGGTGTCCGCCAGCCGGTTGCGGGCCCACGACTCCTCCGCCGGAGCAACCACCACTGCCACCGGCGCGATCTCCGCTTGCTCGAGCCGGTCCAGAATGATCGACAGATAGCTTTGCCCCGCCGCTTCCAGCCGCAGTTTGGGCGTGCCGATGCGGCGGCCGCTGCCGGCCGCCAGGATTACGGCGCCCAGGGTGCCAGCCGGGCTCTCAGGCTCTGGCGATCTCGCCATTGAACGCCCCGATCAGCTCGTCGAAATAGCCCACTTCATCCTCGAACAGAGCCCGCCAGTACTCCGGCGCCCACTGGGCGTTGAGTTCCTCACTGCTCTTGCCCTGCTGTTCCACCCAGGTGTAATACTTGAGATTGTGAATCGCCTTGCGGTCGGTATAGGTTAATTCCCTGAAATAATCGACCGACTGATGGGCCAGGGGACCCGCCTGATCGCGCAGGGCGTCGTCGCGGCGGTAGGCGCCGCGCATAGCGGCCAGCTCTGCGAGCCGCGACTTGTACATCCCGGCGGAATCGGTAAAGATGGTCAGGATCACCTCTTCCTCGCCGAGCTCGTAGTATCGGGCGGTCTTGATGGCGGCGAGCAGGTTGGCGATGGAGGAGATGCCGAGCAGGGGGAGGCTTTCGATCAGTGCTGGATCGAGGCCGCTTGCGGCGAGGTACTCTTGTCCCGCCGGCTCGTTGAAGAGGCGCAGCAAGCGCATGCAATCCTCATCATCGATCGCGGCGACGGCATCGGTGTTGCGCACATTGTGCACCCAGGGGATGTGTTTGTCGCCGATCCCCTCGATGCGGTGGCCGCCGAAGCCGTTCATGAGGAGGGTGGGGCACTGCAGGGCCTCGCTCGCCACTACCTTGAGTCCCGGGTGCTGCGTCTTGAGATAATCCCCGGTCGCGATGGTGCCGGCCGATCCCGTCGCCGAGATGAAGGCGGCCGGACGGAGCGTACCACCCAGATCGGCGAGGACTTCCTCGAAAGCCGGTCCGGTGACGCTGTAGTGGAAGATGGGATTGCCGAATTCATCGAACTGGTTAAAGATGACGTTGAGCGGGTCCCGGCGCAGCTCGTGGCACTTGTCATAGATCTCCTTGACGTTCGACTCGCAGCCCGGGGTGGCGATCACCTCGGCGCCGATCTCGCGCAGCCAGTCAAAGCGCTCCCGCGACATCTCCTCGGGGAGGATGGCCACCGCGGTGCAGCCGAGCAGGGCGCAGTCGAAGGCCCCGCCGCGGCAATAGTTTCCGGTCGAGGGCCAGACCGCCTTGTGCACTTGCGGGTCGAACTCGCCGCTGACCAGGCGCGGCACCAGACAGCCAAAAGCCGCGCCGACCTTGTGCGCTCCGGTCGGAAAGTACTGGCCCACCAGTCCGATGATGCGCGCCTTCACACCGGTCAGGGCCGGGGGGATCTCGAGCCAGTTGACTCCGCCGTAGAGCCCGGTGCGGATATCGTTCTTCCAGGTGATGCGGAAGAGGTTGAGGGGATTGATCTCCCATAGGCCGACGGGCTTCAGCTGCTCCGTGATCTGCGGCGGCAGGGTCTCGGGATGGCGCAGCTGGGCGAAGGTCGGAATGGTGATCCCCAACCGTTTGCAGCGCGCCGCGGTTTTGCGGATGATCTCGGGGTGCAGCTTTTTTATGATTTGCGGCATCACAACTCCTGTGCGTTCAGTCGGGCCAGTTCAGTGGTCAGGTTGGGGATGCGGGCCATGGCGATCATCGCGGCGATGACAAAGGGCTTGAAGCCTGCCTCGCGGTAGGTCGCGAGCCGGTACTTGTCAAAGACGGCCTGGGCGACCTCGCCCTGCGCGCAGCTCACCCCGGAAATATCCGCCGGCAGGCAGTGCATGTAGAGGGCGCTTCCGTCCTTTGTCCCCTTCATTTTCGCCTCGTCGCACTCCCAGTTCCTGAAACGGGCATTGTTGGCCAGGCAGGTCTGTTCCAGCGCCTTGAGCCCCTCGTGGTCGTTCTGCTTGAGCAACGTGGTGCGCGCCTGCATCACCTGGTAGGGGGCCCAGGACTTGGGATAGACGATGTCGGCATCGGCAAAGGCCTCTTCCATGCTCTCCGCCTGGCGAAAGCGGCCGCCGCTGGCTCGGCTGTTCTCGCGGGCGAGTTCCACCACCTCGGGGATGAGATCGTAGCCCTGCGGATGAGCGAGGGTCACCTCCATGCCGAAGCGGGTGAGCAGGCCGATGATACCCTGCGGCACCGAGAGGGGCTTGCCGTAGCTGGGGGAGTAGGCCCAGGTCATGGCGATTTTTTTGCCGCGGAGGGCCTCGAGCGAACCGAAATGGGCTTTAAGATGGAGCAGATCGGCGAGGGTCTGGGTCGGATGGTCGATGTCACACTGGAGATTGATGACCGCCGGGCGCTGGTGGAGGAGGCCGGCGGCGTAGCTCTCCTGGAGGGCCGCGCTGACCTCGCGCATGTAACGGTTGCCCTCGCCAAGGAACATGTCATCGCGGATGCCGACCGCCTCGGCGAGGAAAGCGATCATCGTGGCGGTTTCGCGCACGGTCTCACCATGGGCGATCTGCGACTTGACCTCGTCGAGCTCGGAGAGGCCGAGCCCGAGGGCATTGACGGCAGAGGCAAAGCTGAAGCGGGTGCGGGTCGAGTTGTCGCGAAAGATCGAGATTGCCAGCCCGGCGTCGAAGAGGCGAAAGGATTTCTTCTGCCGGTGCATCTCGGAGAGGATCTCCGCCGTCAGCAAGAGGGCCTGGATGGCGGCGTCGCTTTTCTCCCAGGTGAGCAAAAAGTCCTGGTTCAGGGTATCAAACTCGAGCTGGTGCAACGTATGCAAATTACTTTCGATCAGATCCATTCTCTCCCTCGTGAAAGTCAAGTTCCATTACAATTTTATTTCTCTGCGTCTCCGCGCCTTTGCGGGAGATCTTTTCGCGCCGAGCCGCAGAGAGCGCAAAGAAGGCTTTTTGCTTTTCTGTTAACTTGTTTTTTCCCTCGTCCTGACGCCTCTGCGCGAGATTATTTCTGATAGCTTTTCGCCGCCAGCTCGACCGCATCGATGATCTGCTGGTAGCCCGTGCAGCGGCAAAGATTGCCCTGCAGCGCCCGGCGGATCTCCGCCCGCTCCGGCGCCGAATTGCGCAGCAGCAGCGCATGCGCCGCCAGGATCATCCCCGGCGTGCAATAGCCGCACTGCACCGCCCCGGCATCGAGGAAGGCCTGCTGCAGGGGGTGCAGGCTGCCGTCCGGTGCCGCCATCCCCTCGATCGTCAGCACCTGCCGCTCCGCGACCTCCTCGACCTTCTTGCGGCAGGATTTGACCGGCCGGCCGTCGACCAGCACGGTGCAGGCCCCGCAGGCGCCCGCATCGCAGCCGCTCTTGGCCCCGGTCAGATCGAGCTCCTCGCGCAGCCAGTCGAGCAGCCGTGCCCCGGCCTGTTCCGGCGGGACCTCGTGTGCCACACCGTTCACCGTCACCTTCATTGCGCACCTCCCTTCTCCGCTTCGGCGGAGGCTGCCGCGGCGATCCGGATCGGCAGGCTGCGATAACGCACCCCGGTCGCCTGGCAGACGGCATTGGCGATGGCGGGGGCGAGGATCTCGTTGGCCGGCTCGCCGATGCTCTTGGCCCCCGTCGGTGAAACCGGATCGGGATGTTCGATGATGATCGCCTGCATCTCGGGCATCTGCAGGGCACGGCTGATCCGGTAGCGGTCGAGGTTGAGGTGGACAATCCGCCCATCGACGACCTGGAGATCCTCATGCAGGGCATAGCCGGCGCTCATGGCCATGCCCCCGTAGATCTGGCCACGGAGCATAGCGGGATTGATCGCCTTGCCGGTATCGTGGCAGGCTACGGCGTTGAGCAGCGTGACGTGGCCGGTGCGGGCATTGACCGTCAGCTCGACCGCCTGGCAGCCGTAAACCCAAGTGAAATAGGCCTTGCCCTGTCCCGTCTCCTCGTCCCAGCTCACTTGCGGGGCGCGATAGATCCCTATGGCACAGGGGAACTGCTGGCTCTGGAACATGGTTTTGATCACCCCGGCGAAAGGGAGCGAGCGGCCGTCGGGCCCGGTGAGGCGGTCCTCGGCGAAGGTGATCGCTTCAACGGCGCAGGCCAGCTCCGGGGCGGCAAAGCCGGCGATTTTCTTCTTCAGCTCCCGTGCCGCCAGGGCCACGGCGCCGCCGCCCATGATCGTGCCGCGCGAGGCAACGGTGGTGCCGCTGTCGGGGATCACCGAGGTCGAGGAGCGCCGGTAGCGGATCGCCTCCCGGCTGATGCCCAGTTCCTGCGCCAGGATGAGGGTCATCGCCGCTTCCGATCCCTGACCGTTCTCGTGTACCCCCGCCTCGAGCAGCACCGATCCATCGGCCTGCACGTTGACGATGGCAGCGCAGAAATCGACTCCCTCAGCCCCAAGGCTGACCCCACGGTAGCTCATCGCCAGTCCGATGCCGTAAAGCTCCTCGTCGCCGCCGGCCGCGCGGCCCCGGCTGCAGCGGGAGAGCTTGCGATCGTAGTCGACCTCCTGAATAACCCGATTGAGCACCTCCTCCATCGAGACGGTGTGGCCCTCCAGCTTTTGCCCGGTGATGGTGATGCTCCCCTGCCGCACCATGTTGCGGCGGCGCAGTTCGACCGCCGGCATCTCGAGCCTCTCCGCCGCCTCTTCGATCAGGGATTCGATGGCGAAATTGATCTGCGGCGAGCCGAAGCCGCGCATCGCCCCGGTGACCGGATTGTTGGTGTAGACGCCGAAGGTGTCGCAGTGGACGTTTTCGACCACGTAGGGGCCGCAGCACTGCACCGTCGAGCGCCACGTCACCCACGGCGTGACCGAGCAGTAAGCCCCGCCATCGGCGACAATGCGGCAGTCGACGGCGGTGATCCGCCCGTCGCGGGTCAGTCCCATTTTATGGCGGATCGTGTAGGGGTGGCGCTTGTAACTCTCGCGGATCGACCAGGGGCGGGAGTAGGCCATCCGGACCGGACGATTGAGCAGGCGGGCCGCCAGGGCGGTGCGGGCGCAGACGATCGCGGCGGTGTCGTCCTTGCCACCGAAACCGCCGCCAAGGGGTGTGCCGATGATCTCGACATCGGCGAGGGGGAGGCCGAGGCAGGCCGCGACGAAGCGGCGGGTGCTGAAGGGGTGCTGCATGCTGCCATAGACCTCGATCGTGCCGTCGGAGCGGGGGAGAGCGACCGCCACCTCGGGCTCCATGTAGGCATGCTCGATCCAGGGGGTATGATAAACCTGCTCGAGGATCACATCGGCCTCGGCGAAGCCTTTGGCCGTGTCACCGCGGCGGATCTGGTGGGTGTTGATGATATTGCTGCCATGAGTTGCGTGGATGAGGGGCGCCCCCGGCGCCATCGCCACCTCGGGATCGAGCAGTGCGGGCAGCTCCACGGCATCGACATGCACCAACGGCACGGCGGCCAGGGCCTGCTCGCGCGTTTCAGCAACGACCACCGCGACAACATCGCCATGACAGCGGATCCGGTCGTCGGCGAAGATGCGGAAATCGCGCAGGATCTGGCCGAAACGGTTCTCGCCGGGCACATCCCGGTGGGTCAACACCCGAACCACACCCGGGCTCTTCTCCGCCTCGGCGGTGTCGATGGCGATGAGTGTGGCATGGAGATGGTCGGCATAGACCGGCACGGCGTGGAGCATACCGGCGAATTTGAGATCGCCGGTGAATTTGGCCTTGCCGGTCACCTTGGCATGGCCGTCGTTGCGCCAGCCCTTTTTCCTCATTTCTGACATAACCATTTCCCTTCGGGTTGAGCCGACTGCAGAATCTCCCCGTCCTTCACGATGGGCCGGCCGCGTAAAAAGACCGCCCGGATCGCCAGGGTGGTCGTCATTCCGGGATAGGTCTCCCACGTGTCGGCCAGGCTCGAGATCACCGGCCGCTCGGTCCCTTCCGGCTGAAGCACGACCAGATCGGCGTCGGCGCCGGCCTGAATACATCCCTTGCGCGAACCGTGCCCGATGATCTGTGCCGGCGCTGCTGCCAGCTGACGGGCGATGCGGATCAGGGCGGAGTCGCTTTCCTCCTCCGCATAGAGGCGGAAGGCCAGCGGCGCCAGGGCACCGATGCCGGCGACCCCTCCGGGCGTGCGGCGGATGTCGCCCGCGCCGGCCGCCTTGTCGGCCCGTGTGAAGGCGCAGTGGTCGGTGGCCAGACAGTCGACCGCCCCGTCGCGGACCATCCCTGCCAGGCGACGGCGCGAACCCGCCGGCCGCAGCGGCGGCGCACAGATCCAGCGCCAGCCCTCCGACCGCTCCAGCCAGCTTTCATCCAGGAAAAGATAGTGCGGGCCGCTCTCGCAGGTGATGGCGACCTCGCCGGCCGCCCGGATGGCCGCCGCACCCTCCGGCGTGGAGAGGTGCACGATATGGATCGGCGCACCCGTGCGCCGGGCGATCCCGATCAGGCGGTGGATGGCGGTAACCTCCGCAGCCGCCGGGCGCGCCCGCGCATGGCTGCGTGCATCACGCCAGTCAAAATTCCCCCGCCGTGCCCGCTGCAGGATATCGTCGTCTTCGCAATGGACCAGGACACGGCCGCCGAGACGATGGAGCCGGCCGATCCGCTCCTCCAGCTCATCGTAGGAGGAATAGATCCCGGCCTCGCGGTAGGTCGTGTAAAGCTTGAAGGTGGTAAAGCCTCCGGCAATGGCTTTTTCGATCTCGTACCAGCCGTCACGGTCGAATCGGGTCGGAGTCAGGTGGAAGCCGTAATCGCACCAGCTCGTGTCTGCCGCCCGGCTCATCCCTCGTTCAATGGCAGTGGTGAGGCTCTCCTCCGGCCGCTGGGTGATGAAGGAACAGAGAGAGGTGATGCCGTTCTGCAGGGCGATCTGCGAGCCGCTTCGCCAGGTGTCAGCCAGCTCCCGGCCGCCGATGAGGTCGTCGAGGTGGGTGTGCAGGTCGATGAAACCCGGAAAAACCAGGCAGTCTGCCGCGTCGAAGGCCACAGCGGCCGGCGGCAGCATACCGGGCGGAGAGATGGCAGCGATCCGCTCCTCTTCGATCAGCAGGTCGGCTGTTTCTATACGGTCGTGAAAAACAACCCGGCCGTTGTGGATGGAGGTTCTCATATGGGCAGGATAACGCTCCTGTTTTGCGTTGCGGTTGGCTTAATATAGCGGTTTGTGAAGAGGCGTGCAAGTCCTTTATCCGCAGTTGGGCACTATTCTGCCCGGCTGTCGGGAGATCAATTGGAAACAATATCGTAAATACGAATTAAAAAGCAGAGGGCTGATGTTATAATGGCAAAACAGGGAGGGGGTCGAAATATGGCCGGTAAGCACCAGGTTGTTATTGTCGGCGGTGGTTTCGGAGGTCTGGCCGCCGCCCGTTCTCTCACCAGGGCGCCAGTGGAGGTGACCCTGATTGACCGCAGCAATTACCATCTCTTTCAGCCGCTCCTCTATCAGGTGGCCACCGGAGGACTTGCTTCTGCCGATATCGCCTCTCCGCTCCGTCTCATCCTCAGGAATCAAACAAATGCCCGGGTGCTGGTCCTGATCCAGTGGGGCTGGAACTATCTTTCCGGCAACCGTTCGGCGCGTCTGATTACTGCCGAGTCTTCGCCCGCCGGGATGGAGGCTCCCGGGGTGGCTGCTGAAGAGTGCCGCCAGGCCGGGAGGACGGGATGAGCCTGGGGATGCAAGGCGGCAGTGTCTCGCTCTCCGAGGTGCACCGCACGGTCGAACTTCCCCGTCGTGGCGGCCGCCTCAGGCGGATGCTGGCTTTTGCCGGCCCGGCCTACCTGGTCAGTGTCGGCTATATGGATCCGGGCAACTGGGCGACCGATCTGGAGGGAGGGGCCCGGTTCGGCTATCAGTTGCTCTGGGTGCTGCTGATGTCCAATCTGATCGCCCTCCTGCTGCAAACCCTGTCCGCACGCCTCGGAATTGCTGCCGGCCGCGACCTGGCCCAGGCTTGTCGTGAGTATTATCCGAAACCGGTCGGTATCCTGCTCTGGATTCTCTGCGAGGTGGCCATCGCCGCGTGTGACCTCGCTGAGGTGCTGGGCACCGCGATCAGTCTGAATCTGCTCTTCAAGATCCCGCTGCTCTACGGTGTAATTCTCACCGGTTTTGACACCCTGCTCTTTTTCCTGGTGCAGAACCTCGGCATCCGCCGGCTCGAGGCCTTTATCCTCTTTTTCGTCGGGGTGATCGGCCTTTGTTTCGGCATCGAGGTCCTGCTGGCCAAGCCCCTCTGGCATGAGGTCGCCACCGGATTTGTCCCCCGCCTGAATGGAGAAAGTCTCTACGTCGCAGTCGGCATTCTCGGCGCCACTGTGATGCCCCACAACCTCTATCTGCACAGCGCGCTGGTGCAGACGCGCCGGGTCGAGCAGACCGAGGCCGGCAAGAACGCTGCCTGCCGCTACAATCTGGCCGATACCGCCCTGGCGCTGAATGCTGCATTCTTGGTCAACGGCGCCATCCTCATTGTCGCGGGTGCGGTCTTTTTCCGCCACGGCATCGTCGTGACCGAGATCCAGCAAGCCCACACCCTCCTGACCCCCTTGCTCGGCACCGCGCTCGCCAGTGCGCTCTTCGCCATTGCCCTGATCTGTGCGGGGCAAAGCTCCACCCTGACCGGCACCCTGGCCGGCCAGATCGTCATGGAGGGATTTCTCCGTTTCAAGATCAAGCCGGTCCTGCGCCGCCTGATCACCCGCATGATCGCCATCATCCCGGCCATCATTGTCCTGGCCCTGAAGGGGGAGGAGGGATCCTATGACCTGCTGATCTTCAGCCAGGTGATCCTGAGCCTGCAACTGCCCTTTGCGATCGTCCCCCTTATCCGTTTCACCAGCGATCGCACCATCATGGGCAACTTTGCCAACAAACGTTGGGTCAAGATTCTGGCCTGGTCTGCGGCACTGATCATCATTGGCCTGAATGCCAACCTCATCATCCGCACGGTCGGGAGCTGGATCGCGCAGGCGGGTGCGGGTGCCGTCTGGATCTGGTTCACCCTGGTGCCCATGGCCGTCGGCTGCGCCGGTCTGCTGCTTTACGTCGCCCTGCCACAATCGCTGCGCCGGACGATGCGTTCGGCCCCGGAGGGCGCCTGGCACGAGATGGAGATCGTCCCGCCGCATTATGCCACCATCGGCGCGGCGATCGATTACCAGACGCCGACCGACAAGGTGCTTGCTCATGCCGCCACACTGGCCAGACAGCACGGCGCGCGTCTCTATCTGTTCCATATTGTTGAGGGGGCCAGCGGACTTGTGCAAGGCACGGAGGCCTATGATGAGGAGGCACGTCAGGATGCGGAGGCCATCCAGACGCTGGCGGCCATTCTGCGGGATTCCGGCCTGGAGGTCGTCCCCGTCCTGGGCTACGGCCGCGTATCAGCAGAGCTCGTCCGCCTGTCGCGGCTTTACCGGCTGGATCTCCTGATCATGGGGGAACATGGCCACCGGCGGTTTGCGGATCTGCTTTACGGAACCTCGATTTCCCGGGTTCGGCATGATCTTGCCATCCCGGTGCTGGTGGTGAAATAGGCCGCAGGCCATTGCAGCACATCGAAAGGAGTACATCATGAAGACAAGAATACTCATTCTGGCCATCGGGATCGGGCTCAGCTGTGGGCACCCGGCTGCTGCCCAGTACCGGCTGCAGGAATCGTTTCCGGGGCTCACCTTTACCCAGCCGGTGGATCTGCAAAATCCGGGTGACGGAAGCGGCCGGCTGTTCGTCGTCGAGCAGCCCGGCCGGATTCAACTGGTAGGTAAAAACGGCGGGGAATACACAAAACAACTTTTTCTCGATCTCACCGGCCGGGTCGCTGCCGGCGGCGAGATGGGATTGCTCGGACTGGCCTTTCACCCCGATTTTGCCAGTAATGGCACCTTTTACGTCGATTACACCCGGGCCGACCCGCGGCAAAGTGTGATCTCCCGCTTCAAGCTGGCAGCCGATCCCGATACCGGCGATCCCCTCAGCGAAGAGATCCTCCTTACCGTCGATCAGCCCTTCAGCAATCACAATGGCGGGCAGATCGCCTTTGGACCCGATGGCTATCTCTATATTGCACTTGGCGACGGCGGCTCTGGCGGCGATCCGCAAAACAACGCCCAGAATCTGCGTTCCCTGCTGGGCAAGATCCTCCGCATCGATGTCAATGCAGCGCAGGAGGGGCGAGCCTATGCCATCCCCGCCGATAATCCCCTGGCCGGCAATACCGCCGGATACCGGGAGGAGATCTATGCCTGGGGTCTGCGTAATCCATGGCGTTTCAGCTTTGACTCAGCCGGCCGGCTGTGGTGCGGAGATGTCGGTCAAAACCAGTGGGAAGAGATCGACCTGATCCAGAAGGGCGGCAACTATGGCTGGCGAATCACGGAGGGGAAACACTGTTATAATCCCGCCAGCGGCTGCAATACCGACGGGCTGGAGATGCCGATCCATGAGTACGGCCACGACGACCAGGGCGGTTTCTCGATCACCGGGGGCTATCTCTATGAGGGCGAAAAGCTGCCCGGACTGCGGGGACGCTACCTTTTTGGCGATTTCGTCAGTCAGAGGGTCTGGGCGCTGGATTATGATCCAGCTGGCGGGACGGCAGCGGTGGCAACCCTGCTAACGACGGCCCCGGCCGGCATCTCTTCGTTTGGCGTTGACGAGGCGGGAGAGCTCTACCTCTGCGGCTATAACGGGAGGATCTGGTCGCTGGCACCGACCACCAGCAGGGTCGGAACAGGCGGGCAGCGGCCTGAGGAGTTTTCACTGTTGCGAAATTATCCCAATCCTTTCAATCCCGTCACCACCATCGAATTCTCGCTGCCGCATGGCACGCTCACGACCCTCAAGGTCCTCAACCTGGCCGGCGAGCAGGTCGCGCTGCTGGTGGATGGCTGGCTGCCGGCGGGCCGGCACAGCGTTCGCTGGTATGCCGGAGGACTGGCGGGGGGGATTTATCTCGGCCGGCTGCAGGGGGAGGGCGTTACCGCCGATGGCCGGTTCATCCTGCTCAAATGAGGGTCGATTCAGGCAAACCTGAGGAACGGGAACATCGCCGGGCCGCAATGTGTTCTACTGGCAGCAGCTCCTGCGCCGGTGTAATTCCGCCTGTGTGTCCCGCCAGGAGGGTCTCTGCTGTGCATCCAGGAGGATGGGAGAGGAATTGGAAACGATCAGGAATCTATTCAGAGTTGGCCGGGGGCCTTCGAGCAGCCATACCATCGGCCCGATGAACGCCGCCCGGCGTTTCCTGGCAGAATGCGGGCCGGCTGCCTCCTGGAGGGTGACCCTGTTCGGCAGCCTGGCCGCCACCGGCAAGGGCCATGGCACCGATGAGGTGCTGAAAAAGGCCTTCGGCGAAAGAACCCTGGAAATCGTTTGGCAACCGGAGGTGTTTCAGGCGGCCCACCCCAATGCCATGAAATTCGAGGCCTTTGATACAGGTGGCCATCCGGTCTGCGAACGGATGGCCTACAGCATTGGCGGTGGCGCGGTGCTGATCGGTGATGAAAAAGCAGAGACCAGCTCTCTCTATCCCCATGATAGCATGGACAAGATCCTCGATCACTGCAGCAGGAAAGGGATAACCCTCTGGCAGTACGTCGAATCCGTCGAAGGGAGCGATATCTGGCCGTTCCTCCAGGAGATCTGGAGTGTGATGGAAAAATCGATTGCACGGGGATTGGCCGTCGAGGGGGTCATCCCGGGCGGCCTCAACCTGCAGCGCAAGGCCAACTCCTATATGCGAAAAGCACAGCAGTACCGCAGCAACTTCCGGCGACGGGCGACCCTCTATGCCTATGCCCTGGCGGTGAGTGAAGAGAATGCCTGCGGCGGCATGATCGTGACCGCGCCCACCTGCGGGTCGTGCGGGGTTCTCCCGGCGGTTCTCAAGTATTCAAAACAGTACAACGGCCACAAGGATGACGAGATCATCAGGGCGCTCGCCACTGCCGGACTGATCGGGAACCTTGTGAAAACCAATGCCTCCATCTCCGGCGCCGAGGTGGGTTGTCAGGGGGAGATCGGCACCGCCTGCGCCATGGCCTCGGCAGCCCTTACCGAGTTGTACGGCGGCACCAACTACCAGATCGAGTATTCCGCAGAGATGGGGCTCGAGCATCATCTCGGGCTGACCTGCGATCCCATCGCCGGCCTGGTGCAAATACCCTGTATCGAACGAAACGTCTTTGCGGCGTCCCGGTCCTTGTCGCACAACACCTTCGCCTTGCTCTCCGACGGCAGACATATGATCTCTTTCGACCGGGTGGTGCAGACCATGAAGCAGACGGGAAAGGACCTGCCGAGTCTCTACAAGGAAACGGCCGGCGGCGGACTGGCTTACTATGGTGCCGATCTTGTTTCGGAAGCGGAATGATCGATCCGGACAGGGAATTCCATCGGACTTGAAAACAAATTGCCTGTTTGGCAGGCAATCCTTTGCTACCAATGACCATTCAGGAGCCCTCATGAACTTTAAAACTCTGGCGATCCATGCAGGACCCAAACCCGATCCGACCTATGGCGCGGTGATGACCCCCATCTACCAGACCTCGACCTTCGCCTTCAAGGATGTCAAGGAGCCTGGCCCTTTCGATTACTCCCGCAGCGGCAATCCCACACGCAAGGCCCTCGAGGATACCCTGGCGACCCTGGAGGGCGGCCGCGCCGGCTTCTCCTTCGCCACCGGCATGGCCGCGGTTGCCACTGTGCTTGAACTTTTCCAGCAGGGAGATCATCTCATCGCCCATGACGACATCTATGGCGGCACCTACCGCTATCTCAGCTCCATCTCAAGTACCCACGGTATCGAGGTCGATTTCGTCAACCTGCGCGACCTCGATGCCTTTGCCGGGGCCATCAAGCCGAACACCCGCGGCGTCTGGACCGAGACCCCGACCAATCCCCTGATGAACCTCCTCGATCTCGCCGCCATCGCTGCGATCGCCCGCAGCCACCGGCTGGTCACCATTTGCGATAACACCTTTCTCACCCCCTGCTTTCAGCAGCCGCTGCAGCTGGGCATCGATATCGTCCTCCACTCGACAACCAAGTACATCAATGGCCACTCGGATGTGGTCGGTGGAGCGCTGATCACCGCCGATCCCGATCTGGCCGAGCGCATCAAATTTCTCCAGAATGCCATGGGCACCTGCTCGGCGCCTTTCGACAGTTTTCTCGTCTTGCGCGGGCTCAAGACGCTTGGCTTGCGCATGGAGGAGCACCATCGCAACGCCCTGGCCATCGCCCGCTGGCTCGAAGCCCATCCCAAGGTGGAGCGCGTCCTTCATCCTGGCCTGCCGAGCCATCCCCAATATGAATTGGCGCAGCGGCAGATGCGCGGCTGCGGCGGCACCTTCAGCTTTTGCGTCAAGGGAGGGGAGGAGGAGGCCTTCCGGCTGCTGCGAAACGTCCGGATCTTCACCCTGGCGGAATCCCTCGGTGGGGTCGAATCCCTGATCGAGCATCCATGGACGATGACCCACATCTCAATGCCGGAAGAGGTGCGGGAGCGCGTCGGCATCACCCGTAACATGATTCGGGTCTCGGTTGGACTGGAGCACGCCGACGACCTGATTGCGGATCTGGAACAGGCTTTCGCTCTTGTTTGAGCGAGGGGATGATTTGCTGATATTATTGAACGATCAAGGAATCCTGGTACGAAGATGAACGATACTATTCCAGAGTTGGGGTTCGATCCGGAACGTGAGTCCATAATCGAACCGGCGAAAACGATCCAGCATCGTGATGTGCCAGAGCACTGCGTACTCTGCTTCTTCAGGGAGGTCATCGAGCAAGCGGCCGGCCAGCTGGCCGCGGAACCGCTGCCCCCTTTTAAAACGGAAATGGCCGAGACCCCCGTTTTTCGTGCGAGTTACGGGGACAAGACGATCGGGATTGCCCTTGCGGCCGTCGGCGCTCCCCTCGCCGCCGGCCAGCTGGAAGAACTGGTAGCGCGCGGCGGGCGGAAGTTCATTGAACACCTCGGCGAGTGGCTTCACGAAAAGCACAGGGATGCTTGACCGTCGAAATGGAAGCCGCAGCGCTGGTTGCCGTCGCCGAGTTCCGCCATGTTCAGATAGCGCAGTTGCTCTACGGCGATGATGATGTAAGCGGGATCGAATGGGATCCACGCGAGTTCGGCAGGAATATCTCGGCGCGAGAGTCGCTCTTTTGGCTCTCCGTCGAGGCCTGCCTGGTGATGGAGGATGAATCGCCGCAGCAGCCAGAGAGCGGCGCTTGCCAATAACCGGATCTGACCGCTGATGCTAGCCCAGGAAAAAACCATGCCCACCAAAACCTTCTTCAATCCCGGCTGTGCCTTGAGCCTCTACAAGCCGGAGATGGAGAACCGGATTCTCGAGTACCTGAACCGGAGCTACCGGGAGACCACGATGCACAAGGTGTGCTGCCACCATGAACCCGGACTGCCAAAGGGTTCGGTGATCGTCAACGTCTGTGCGGGCTGTGACCGGCGATTCAGTACGCTCTATGAGGGCATCTCAACCATCTCTTTGTGGGAAGTGCTCGATCAGCTCGACACCTTTGCCTTCCCTGATTATGATGGCATCCGGATGTCGGTGCAGGATCCCTGTCCGGTGCGGGAGAAACCCCAGGTCCATCAAGCCGTGCGCAGCCTGCTCGGAAAAATGAACATCGAAGTGGTTGAGACGCGGCTGCATGGCACCCGCACCGTGTGCTGCGGCGACGATCTCTATCCAAAGCTTCCCATGGACCAGATCCATAAGCAGATGAAAAAACGTGCGGAGGCCATGCCCTGCGCGGAGGTATGCGTCTACTGCGTCTCCTGCATCAAATCGATGCATATTGGCGGCAAACAACCGCGATATTTGCTCGACCTCCTGATGAACGAGCCGACGGATCCGCAGATCTACGACACCGTGAAATGGCACGAGCAGCTCGAGGCCTATATCGATACCCACTAGATCATGGATCGGGATTAAAAGAGAACCATTTTCGGGGGGATTCTGCAATGGATTCGACAATGTCTGCTGAACTGATCAAGCTCCTCAAGGAACGTTTCGAGGCGCACCCGGGTCGCCACCCTGGCCTCGGCTGGGAGGCTGTACAAGCGAGGCTTACAACCAATCCCGGGAAACTTGCGGCGTTATCCGAAATGGAGCGGACCGGCGGGCAGCCTGATGTCATCGCCCACGATCGGGAAACGCAGGAAATCATATTTTGCGACTGTTCGCCGGAGAGCCCCGCCGAACGGCGCAGCCTCTGCTATGACCGCGAGGCGCTCGACGCGCGCAAGGAGGCCAGGCCGCGCGGCAGCGCCCTCGAGATGGCAGCCGCCATGGGCATCGAGATCCTCTCCGAAGAAGAGTACCGGGCCCTGCAACAGCTGGGCGAATTCGACCTTAAAAGCTCGAGCTGGATCAGGACGCCGGCGGCCATCAGGTCGCTTGGCGGGGCCCTCTTCTGCGATCGCCGCTACAACCACGTCTTCGTCTACCACAATGGCGCTGAATCCTACTATGCCGCCCGCGGCTTTCGCGGTTTGCTCAAGGTCTAGCCGGCATACTCTCGTACTTATCCCATGAGGAAAATCGATATGGATCAGCTTAAAGCGAATGAAAAGGCACCGGCATATGCTCTGCATGAAGCAGAGATCAAGGCTCCCATCCATCTCGTCTGGAGCCTGTTGACCGATCTGGAGAATTGGCCGGCATGGAATGAGGGTGTGGAGGAGATGCACCTTGAAGGAGAGGTCGCGGTGGGAACCAAATTCCGCTGGAAGGGCGGTGGCATGAAAATTCATTCGCGCATCGAAGAACTGACCGCGCCGGTGCGAATCGTCTGGTCCGGACGGACGATGGGGATACGTGCGATCCACTCGTGGACGTTTGCTGAAGGAAACAATGGCACAACGGTGCGGACCGAGGAGTCCTTCGAGGGCCTGGTGGTCTCACTGCTGGCCGGCTCCATGCGCAAGGCCCTGGCCAAAGCCCTGCAGCAGGGCCTGGCGGCCCTCAAAACGGAGGCGGAAAAAAGGGCGCACGCCTACCCGAACCACTCCTGAGCTTTTTTCCGGTACACCCCGTGGCGACCTTTCAGCATGCCGATCTCCTCTGAAGCTCGGCCTCAGACCGGATTTCCCTCCTCGACCAGCCACTCGAGCAGCGGACGCATCGCCATAAAGTGGTCGATGCAATAGTCGACCAGGCGGCTGGACCAGAATTCCGGCGGTATCGGGCTCTCCAGCATCGTGTAAATGGTATTGAAGCAGATCAACTCGGCCCGTTCCGGCGGCACTTCAAAACCGCGCGGAATACGCTTATAATGATGCCCCCCGAGGGTATAGGGACCAGCAGCCTTGATCCTGGCGATCGCTTCGAGCAGCCTGGCACCGCGCCGCGGATCCGCCACGGCACGGCGATACTCCAGCAGCTGCTGGCTGGAAAATTCATACAGCCCGCAGTAGAGAGCCAGGGTGCTGGCTTCCAGGTGAACATAGTAGCCGGGCCGTCCCTGTTTGCCCTGCCAGCCGTGCCAGAAAAAGATGCCGAGATTGGTTTTATAGGGCCGTTTGTCACGGCTGAAACGGGTATCCCGGTAAATGCGAAAGATCGAACCGGCCCCGTTGGGGCGCGGGTCGGCCTGAAGATCGGGATATACCGTGCGCAGGGGTTCACCCATGGCCAGGACAAAGGCCTGCGCCGGCTGCACCACCTCCCGCTGGTACCGTTCCCTGTTGGCTTCGAACCAGCCGCGTTCGTTGTTTGCCTCCAGCTCCTGAAAAAAAGAGACCGTATCACGGTTGAATCCCTGGAACAGGCTTTGCGTCATCTCTTTTTACTCCTTCCGGGTATCGATGTGGCGGATGCCGCAGCGGCAGAGGGCAGGCAGCATCCTCTCAGGCCTCTTCACCCGCCAGTCCCACCGGCACCAGGCTCTTGTCGCCCCCGGAGTGGGGCTCAAGGTAGGGCAGCCGGGCGTACTTGCGCCATTTGGCGACATTGTCGACGACAACGATCACGGCCAACCCCGCCATGACCGCGACCAGGACCGTATCGAGATTCAGGGTGAAGCGCTCGATCGGCTTGAGGTTGGGCAGCGTCAGCTGATGCTGGTAATACCGCACCTGCATCACCGAGGTGGTCAGGGTGATCACCAGCATGACGATCATCGGCAGCATGGTTACCCAGAGGTATCTGAATTTCTTCATCTTGATCAGGATGGTGGTGCAGACGGTCAGCGCCAGTCCGGCCAGCAGCTGGTTCGAGATCCCGAACATCGGCCAGATCGTCGCGATGCTGCCAGTCCAGATCAGATACCCCCAGGCAAAGACCACCAGGGCGCTGGTCAACAGCATCCCGGGCAACCAGTTGTAGACGCGCAGGGGCTTGTAAAAGGTGCCGAAAAATTCCTGGACGATAAAGCGCGCCACGCGGGTGCCGGCGTCGATCGTGGTCAGGATGAAGAGCGCCTCGAACATCAGTGCAAAATTATACCAGTAGGCCATCAGCGATTTCATCCCCGGGATGCCGGAGAGGATGTTCGCCATGCCGATGGCCAGGGTCACGGCGCCACCGGTGCGGTGGGCCAACTGCACGCCGACCTGCTGCTCGAACCAGTGGATCTTGTCGATCGAAAAGCCCATGGTGGAGAGCACCTGCTCGGGAAGCTGGCTGTTGATGAAAAAGTAGTCGCCCGGCGTCAGCGAGGTCGCGGCAATCAGGGCCATCAGCGAGATAAAGCCCTCGGTGAGCATGGCGCCGTAGCCGATGAAGCGGGTGTCCTTCTCGCTGCGGATCATTTTCGGGGTTGTGCCCGAAGCGATCAGCGAGTGAAAACCCGAGATCGCGCCGCAAGCGATGGTGATGAAAAGGTAAGGGAAGAGCGGCCCCGGGATCACCGGGCCGCCGCCGGCGGCGAAGCGCGAGACCGCCGGGAAGACGATGGTGGGCGCGACATAGACAATGCCGAGGACCAGCAGCGCGATGGTGCCGATCTTCATGTAGGTGGAGAGATAGTCGCGCGGCGCCAGCAGCATCCAGACCGGCAAGATGCTGGCCAGAAAGCCATAGAGCGCCAGCAGGATGATGAGACTTTTTTCGCTGAGGGTGAAGATCTGCGCCAGCGCGGGTGTATCGTGGACCATCTTGCCGAGCACGACCGCCAGCAGGAGGAGGATCACGCCGATGACCGAGACCTCGCCGACCTTGCCGGGGCGCAGCTTGCGCAGATAGAAGCCCATCAGCAGGGCGATGGGGATGGTGGCGGCGATGGTGAAGGCGCCCCAGGCGGAATCGGCCAGGGCTTTGACCACTACCATGCCCAGACCGGCGAGGGCGACGACGATGATGAAGAGGGTGGCGAGCATGCCGGTGAAGCCGGCGACCGGACCGACCTCAGCCTGGGCCATCTCCGCCAGGGATTTGCCGTTGCGCCGTGTCGAGAAGACCAGCATGATGAAATCGTGCACGCCGCCGGCCATTACCGAGCCGATGAGGATCCACAGCATGCCAGGGAGGTAGCCAAACTGCGCCGCGAGCACGGGGCCGATCAGGGGACCGGCGCCGGCGAT
>CAYTCI010000071.1:0-20118 GCA_964436305.1 uncultured Cytophagia bacterium
CCTTGCAGGAACGGGGGAGGTGAGGGCGATGTGGGCGCAGAGCAAAAGATGGTTTACTGGTTGGGGTGGCGAGTGAGGCGGGCTAGCCAGGCGGGATACTCTTTCTCCAGCAACAGTGCCGGCCAGTAGCCGAGCCAGGCATAGTCATTGCGCCGTTCGGAGGAGATTTCGGCGAGGTCGTAATAGATCCGGCCGTTGCGGTCGCTGAAAAAGGGGCGGTTCGAGCCGATGAGATAAAACCGTGCCCACATCGGCGCTGCGGCCGGATCGGCCACCACCACCTTGTTGTAGCCGGTGGGGCTCGAGGCATCGGCGACATGATCGACCCGGATGCCGGCGATCCTGACCTCTTTTAACCACGCGATGGCGCCCTGGATGGCGGCGACGGTCAGGGAGTCCGGAGCGTCGAGCGACATCAGAAAGCGCACGATCCCGACCGATTCCTCGCCGCTGAGCGAGACCAGCTCGTAGGCCCGCGCCGCAGCCGGGGCGAGGGTGTGCTCGTCGTATTGCGCGCACCAGGCCGTCCGTTGCCCCGCGGTCACCAGCTGGGTCCGCAGGATGCAGCCGATGCCTTTGTTAAGCGCCTCTCCGGCCCGGCGGCGGCGTTCCGGATCGATGAAGCGGTACTCGGGCCGGTCATCGGCGATTTGCTTGAGCAGGGTCAAGACCCCGATCATAGCGTCGTCATTATAGGTGATGTGGGAAAAATAGCCGGGGTGCAGGGGATAGAACTGCGGCCAGCCGCCGTTGGCATACTGTGCCGCCAGCAGATAGTCGAGGCCGCGGTAAAAGGCCTCGATCCAGCGCGGTTCGGGCGACTCCGCATTGACCCGGGCGAGAAAAAGGAGCTGGGTCCAGGTCGCGCCGTTATCTATCGTGGCAGCGGTGTCGGCCGGCGGCGCCGCCGCCAGGGCACTCCTTTCCGCTGCGGTGAGGGGCCGGACCATGTCGATGTTCTTCGGCCAGCCGCCGCAGGGGCACTGGTAGAGCAGCACGTTTTCGGCTGCGGCGTTTGCTTCGCGTGAGGCGAACCAGGCCATCTCGTGCTGCATCAGCTGGCGCCAGATCTCCGAGCCGAAGCGGGCACCGTTCGCCTGCGAGATGGGCACGCCGTCGAGGGTCAGGCCGCTGCAGCGATTCCAGCGGAAGAGCTCACCCTGGTCCGGCCGGATCACCACCCGTTCGAGGGTGAGGTCGTGAACATCCTGGAGCCGGGCGCCGCTGGTGGCGGTGATATGTGCGTCGCGGATGCGGATGTTCCGGATGGGCATCTCGGGCAGGCCGGTCATGACCAGGGCGCGGGCGGCGCCGGCGCAGTATAGGCTGTCGATGGTGATATCGCGGAAAACGGGGGTTTCGCGGGTGACCGGGCGGGCGAGGGTGTCCGCCGGGGCGCTCTCGTAAAACGCATCAAAACCGATTGCTTCGCCGGCGATATCCTGCATGCGGATGTTGCGGATGCGGATCTGCTCGACCACGCCGCCGCGACCGCGCGCGCTTTTGAAGCGCAGGCCGACGTCGGTGCCGATGAAGGTGCAGTTCTCGACATCGATGTTGCGCATGCCGCCGTCGGTGTTGCTGCCGACGACAAATCCGCCGTGTCCGTGGTAGACGATGCAGTTGCGGATGAGGACGTTCTCGAGGGCGGGTTCGCTGCGCCCCGAGCGCCCGCTCGATTTCAGGCAAATGCCGTCATCGCCGGCCGTCACCGTGCAGGCGTCGACCAGCACATTGCGGCAAGCGCTGATATCAATGCCATCCCCGTTCTGCGCCCACCATTCATTATTCACTTTGACATTGCGGATAACCAGCTGATCGCACCAGGCGGGACAGAGGGCAAACTTGGGCGAGTTCTTCACCGTCACATCGGCAACCAGCACCCGCTTGCAGTCGATCAGGGAGATCATGTAGGGGCGCAGATAATCGCGCGCCGGTTCCATGTCGGCTGCCGTGATCTCTTTCTTCCCCTTCGCCGCCTGAAGTTTCTTCAGCCAGGCCTCGCCCGCCATGGCCTCCCGGCTGGGCCACCACATGCCCTCCTTTTCATCGACCACGCCGCCCGCCCTGATCAGCTCCTGCCACTGCCGGGCCGTGGTCTTGAATTTCTTCACCGGCCGCCAGCTCTCCCCCGCCCCGTCCATGATCCCGGGACCGGTGATCGCGACATCCTCGAGACCGTAGCCGTAGATCGGCGAAGCGACCTGCCACCCCCTTGTGGGCGCCTGCAGGATGGGGTAAAGGGTGTGATCGCGGGAGAAGAGCAGCAGGGCGCCGCGCTCGAGGTGGAGATCGATGCGGCTTTCCAGGTGGATCGGGCCGGTGAGCCATATCCCCGACGGGATGACCACCTGGCCGCCGCCGGCCCGGGCGCAGGCGTCGATGGCCTTCTGGATGGCGGCGGTGCAGAGGGTATGACCGTCGCCGACCGCGCCAAACTCGCGGATGGAGAGGCTCCGCTGCGGAATCACCGGTCTCTGGATGGCGGCGGCAAATTCCTCATCGCGGGGCAGCGCCAAGAGAGAGGTGGATGGGACGAAACCTGATCCGGCCAGCATCAACGCCAGCGCAAGGAACCGGGCTCTTTTTTGCATGGAAAGGATCCTTTAGAGGAAAAGCACTCCGGGCACGATTGTACCGTGCCCGGAGTGTATCGAATCGGGTTGAAGCGGTCTACTTGAGCAGCAGCATCTTTCTGGTCTGGTGAAAGCTGCCGGCATCGATGCGATAGAAATAGGTGCCGCTGCCAAGATTCAGCCCGTCGAAACGGACCGAATAGCGACCGGCAGCCTGCTGACGGTCCACCAGCGTGGCCACCCGGGCGCCGAGGATGTTATAGATGGTGATCCGCACCTGGCTGCTCTGTGGCAGGGCGTAATGGATCGTGGTGACCGGATTGAAGGGGTTGGGATAGTTCTGCGACAGTTCATAGACCGCCGGCAGGCTCTCCGGCCCATTGCTCCATAGAATCCCCGTAAAGATCGGCATTTCCGGCATCCAGTCATAGCCGAGGTTGGGATTGCTGGTCCTGGCAAAAATGTTGGCCACGGTGTACTCAGCCGCCTCCGCGGGGCTCAGCTGGATACCACCGTTGATGCGGCCGAAGAAATTCGAGCCGGCACCGAAGCAGTGGTATTCAGCGAAGAAGGGATTGAGGCCGGTTGACATAACCGTCCAGCCTTCAGGACTGAGGGAGGCGGGTTCTTCGCAGCGGAGATAGACGCACTGCGGTTTCCCCTGCCAGGGGCGGCCGAGGTGGAAACTGGTGATTGGTACGCCATCGAATCCGACCGAATCGGCTGAGATCACGCAATCCATGAAGACCAGGCCGAACCTGGAATCTGTATCGGTGCTCGGCGCGGTAATGCATCCGTTGTTGCGATTGACATGGAGGGTGCAGTGATCGAACACATTAATGTTGCGGCCGAAGATGAAATCGACCGAACCCTCGATGTAGCACTCTTTCATGTAGGTGCGCACCGTGCCGCGTCCACCCCAGCCGTAATAGGTATCCTGGTAGCCGAGCAGGCGACAATTGTAATAGGCGCCGCGGTCGCCGTTGATGCGCAGGGCAACGGCCTGCTGATCGTTGAAGGTGCCGTCGTTCTTGACCGTGTTCTGGAAGGTGATATCCATGGCGGTGAAATCGTCCGCTTCGATGGCGGTGCTGTAGCAGTTCGAGGTGCCGCCGACGCCCGCCTTGCCGGCATAGTCGTCGTAGGTCAGGATCGTGGTCAGCGCATTCTCGCCCTTGAGCACAACATTGGTCTTGTTCTGGGCGAGCATGAGCTTTTCCTTGTAAGTGCCGGCCTTGACGTAGATGCACCACATGCCGGTGTAAAAATCAGGCACATCGTTAAAGGCGGCCTGGACGGTTGTATAATCGCCCGAGCCATCCTGGGCGACGACCTTGAGGACCGCCGGTGCCGGTGCCTGGGTGGTGA
Organism: uncultured Cytophagia bacterium; assembly: GCA_964436305.1. GTDB lineage: Bacteria > Zhuqueibacterota > Zhuqueibacteria > Residuimicrobiales > Residuimicrobiaceae > JAKPUX01. The sequence goes on from CAYTCI010000071.1 coordinate 3,945, forward strand.
AGGTCTCGACTTGGCCATAACCGGTGCCGGTGGCGTTGGTCGCCCAGGCGCGCACATAGTAGGTGGTGGTGCTGGTCAGAGCGGAGAGCGTGCTGGTGAAGGCGCCGATGCCCGTGCCGTTCTCGGTCTTGTAGTCGGCGATGGTCGGATCCCCGGTCAGGTTCCAGCAGACGCCGCGGGCGGTGACGTCGCTTCCTCCCCACGCTGTCACCGTGCCGCCGCTCTTGGCCGATTTGACCATGATGTTGTTGGCCGCAACCGTGGTCACGGTCGGGACCATCAGCGAATCGAGCGTCCTGAAATTGACCTCTTCGCCATAGGCGGTGCCGGCTTCATTGGTGGCGTAGGCACGGAGATAGTAGGTTGTGCCGTTGGTCAGGCCAGTCACCTTGCTGACGAAAGCGCCGGAGCCGGCCCCGTCGGCAGTCAGGGCATCAGCGGTGGTCGGAGCGGCGACGGTGCCCCAGCAGACGCCGCGGGCGGTCACGCGCGCGCCGCCATCCGAGGCGATGACGCCGCCTGAGGTGGCAAAGGTGGTCGAAATGTAGGTGACCGGGTTGGTGACGACCACCGGCAGCTCGAAATCGGCGCCGCCCGCGGTCTCGCCGGCGATCATCACATTCTGGATGGTGAGGTATTTGCCGGAGGTGGTGGAACCGTTGTCGTGCACCCAGGGATAGACGCGCAGATAAAAGGCCTCCTCAGGGCCAACGAGCAGATTGGGCTCGGCGGTCACCGTCATGCAGGTATTGGTGGTATTGCGCGGCAGATAATTATGCAGGGTATCCGCTGTCTGGAAGGGGACCTGAACCGGATTGAGGAAGCCCGGTTCTTTGGAGTACCAGACATTGGCCTTGAAATTATCGATGGAATGGCAGCCGAGATCGAGCGAGAGCGAGGTCACCAGCAGGCTGGCGCCGCCCTTGGGTGAGACGGCAAACTGGACGTAGACCGTGTCGATCTGGGTGGTTTGGTGAGCCGGCCAATCATATTTGCCGGGTGCGGAGACGATGCGCAGCCGTTGGGCGCCATTGTAGCCGGTGTACTGATTGATGTTGAGATTGACCAGGGTTTCATCCACGGCGGTCACCTTGCCGGCCACCGCGACGCTCTGCTTGGTGTCCGTGGTACAGGCCCAGAGAGCCGAGGCAGGCAGGGGTTTGGCCGTGGTCGTGCCGTAAAGGGTGCAGAGGCGCAGGTAGAGGTATTTGCTGTTCGAGGCCGGGCCTGCATTCCAGGCATAGAGGCGGACATAGAGGGTGTCGCCCTCCGGCACCGCCTTGTCGAAATGGAAAGTGAAGAGCGAGTCCCCGTCTTTTTTCATCGCCAGGGGTGCGCTGTGCATCGCCACCGGGCTGGAGAAATCGGCGTGGGTGTCATACCAGAGGCTGACGCGGATCTTGTCCGTACCCTTGGCGCCCATGTAGATCGACAAGGAATCGGCATGCAAATCGTTGTGCGCCTTGGGCAGGGCCGCAAACTGGACCCAGATATTCCTGTTCCAGGTTGTGTCCGGTCCCCACATGATCGCCTTTTTGGTCGTGTAGTTGTAGGGCCACCAGCGCTGATCAGGGCCTGGACCATTGCTGTAGTCACGGCACTGAAAGGAGTCGCCGTGGGTCTGGGTCAGGCCGCGGGCGTTGCCCGAGACGGACGAAACCTTGCCGCTGTCCGGCAGCATCAGGCTCCAGTGCACGGAAGCGGGATTCTGTGCCAGCAGGCTCCCCGCCAGGAGCAGCAGTGCGAGCCCGAGGAGTAGTGTAGCGTGACGTTTCATGTTTCCTCCTTGTTTGGTACAACCGCGTTGATCAGGGTTTAGGTGCATTGGCTAAAGGAATCGGCCAGGAGGGCGGTGTGGCGACCGGCCATTGGGCCTCCGGCCTGAGATAGTGGATCACCGGATGTCTGCTTTCATGCAAGCCGGCGATGACCAGTTTGGCCACCTCGATCGCCCCCTCCTCCATAAAATGGGTGTTGTCTGATTTACCATCGGGCAGCCCCTTGAAAAGGCCGGGCGGGACACGCATGAAGAGGCGCTCCGACCGCTCCGGTCCCAGCTTGGTCAGCAGCTGCATGCTGCTGGCGTGAAGGTCGACGAGCGGCACCTTGTAGAGGGCTGCGACCTCCTTGACGACGCCGGGATACTCGCCGTGGGCATCCTGGAGCACCCCCGCCTCCGAGAAATAGCGCCGGGCGACCGGGGTGAGCAGGATCGGCCGGGCTCCCTTGGCGCGCGCCTCGGTGATGAAGCGGATCAGATTGGCCTTGTAGGCGGTATGCGCTTCGGCGTAACGGGTGGAATCGCTCACCTTGGCGTCGTTGTGGCCGAACTGGATGAAGAGATAATCCCCCCGCTGCAGATCGGCAAGGACCTGTGCCCACAAGCCCTGGTCGATGAAGCTTTTGGTGCTGCGCCCGTTTTTGGCGTAATTGACCACCCGCACCCCCGGCTGAAAGAAGAGCGGGAAGAGCTGTCCCCAGCCGCACTCGGGGGTCTCCGCCACCGGTTTGTCAGCCATGGTCGAATCACCAATCAGGCGCAGAACCGGCGGCTCCTGGTGGAGGGCATGCAGCGCGCAGCAGGCGCTGAGCAGCGGAAGCCCGATGCAGAGAAGCGCTTTTAGTCTAGTGCGCATCCTTTACTCCGGTATAGAAAAACGGATGAAATCAAAATCGGCATAGCCGGCCGGGGTAGTTGCTGCCGCACCCACTGCGGCGAAGAGCCCGACCCTGGCGCCGACCCACTTGCCCGGTGCTGCGGTGAAGACGGGGCCGGCCGGGACAAAGACCTCTCCATCGCTGCTGTAGCTGAAAGTGCAGAGCCCGCCTTCCCTGACCTGCACGCGCAGTTGCAGCTGCGTCACCGCCAGCGGCACCTCAGCCGCCACCTCTTCCCTGCCGCCGGCATCGGCGCCCTTGCAGAGCGTCAGCCGCAGCAGCGGGCCGTCCATGCCGCTCCCGAGGGTCAGGCAGGCATAGTCCATGCCAAAGATGACCAGGCCTGCCCTCACCCCGGGGTTCTGTGTCGACACGTTTATTGCCGCCGTGGCGGTGAAAGCGGCGGCCGGGAATTTCTGCATCAACAGATTCGGCTGCGACCACAGGGTTGTCTCGCCCGGCGGCGCCGGCGCGGCGAAGAGGCGGAGCTGCCCCGGCGCCGCACTCAGGCTGTACCAGGCGCTGCCCGGATTGGCCGGCCACTGCCACTGCGGCCCGAGCTCCGGGCCGGCGAAATCGTCGGAGACGGGGATGGCAGCATCATTAGACGGCAGAGCCGGTGCGACATGCGCCAGCACCGGTTCGCCGATGCCGTCGGCGTCGGGATCGATGCCGATCAGCGGCCAGTCCTCCTGCCAATGCAGCGGCTGGAGGTGGAGGATGCGGCCGTACGCACCGCGATCCTGGAAGTGGATGAACCAGGATTCCCCGGCGGGAGTCTCGATCCAGCCGCCCTGATGCGGGCCGTTGACCGGCGACTGGCCCTGGGCGAGGACGATCCGCTCCTCGTATGGGCCCCGGATCGAATGCGAGCGCAATACGGTCTGCCAGCCTGGCTTGACCCCGCCAGCCGGGGCAAAGATGTAGTACCAGCCCGCTCGCTTGTAGATTTTAGGCCCTTCGATCGTCGGCTGGCGGCCGTGGCCGTCAAAGATGGTCACCCCCTCGTCGAGGATGCGGGTTCCGTCGGGGCTCATGCGGTGGAGGGTGAGGATCGAGTTAAAACCAGCACGGCTTTTGGCCCAGGCGTGCACCAGCCAGGCCTGGCCGTCGTCGTCCCAGAAGGGGCAGGGATCGATCCAGCCCTTCGCTTTCTGCACCAGCCGTGGCGGCTCCCAGGGTCCGGCCGGATCCTTCGCCTTGACCAGAAACAGGCCCAGGTCCGGATCGCCGTAATAGATCCAGTACGCGCCCGCATGATAGCGGAGGCTCGGCGCCCACACCCCCTTGCCGTGCTGCGGGGTATCGAATAGCGGCGAGGGCAGGCGCGGCAGGGCATAACTGATGATCTCCCAGTGGACCAGGTCGCGGGAATGGAGCACCGGCAGCCCGGGCACGTAGTTAAAGCTGGAGGCGACCAGATAGAACGCCTCGCCGACACGGATTACATCCGGATCCGAGTAATCGGCGTGGAGAATCGGATTGGTATAGCTCCCCTGCGCCAGGGCGCCGGCGGCCAGCAGCCCGATGATCAGTATAGCCGTGCCTCTCAAAAGCTGATCCCCAGCGAGAACCGGCTGACGTCGGCAAAGGTCTCCATGAAGGACCAGCTGTAATCAACGCTCAGATCGCTGGCGCCGAGGTTGGTGCGCACGCCGAAGCCGGCCGACCATGAAGCAATGTCCTGATTGGCCTGGTAGCCGCCGCGCAGGGCCAGCCGGTTCATCAGCAGGTACTCGAGGCCGGCGTTGACCCGTTCGGTATAGTTGTTGGGGTGAACGAAATCGACGGAGAGGGTGAGCTGCTGCCCGGGGTTGCTCGCCGGCAGAATCAGATCGAACAGGTTCATGGCCGCTCCCATTGTGAAGGTCAGCGGCAGTTGTTCGCGGATCTCCTCGCGCCTGATGTTCGAGGCGAAGTTGCGGATGGCCATACCGAATCGGAAACTCCTGATGCCGGTATAGTATTTCACGCCGGCGTCAAAGACCAGTTTGGTGGCCGAGTTCTCCTTGAAGCCGCCGGCCATGGCGGTCGAGCCGAGATTCTGGCCGGCCAGGCGCATGGTGCCAGCGATCATGAACCGGGTGCTGATGGCGCGGCCATAGCAGAGGCCGATCGACCAGGCGCCGGCATTCTCCGCCAGCCCGGTATCCTTGTAGCCTTCGGGATAGAGAGCGCTCTCGGAGGGATCGAGCAGGGCTGTTGTATAGATGTCACCGTAATCGACATTGAGCAGCGAGAGGCCGAGGGCGCCATAACGGCCGAGGTCATAGCTGAAGGCACCGGCCATATAGTTGATATCGGCGATCCAGCGAGTGGCGTAGAATTCAAGATCCATCCGCCGGCCGGACTCGGCCACGCCCGCCGGGTTATAAAAGAGGGCCTCGGCGCCACGGCCGACAGCACAAAAGGCCTCACCGATGGCGCTGGCCCTGGCCGAAAGGCTGACCTGCTGAAAATTCATCGTGCTCTGGGCCACTTTCTTCAGGCCCACCTGGGCCTGCGCCGTCAAAGCCGGAAGGATCCAGAAGATCAGCAAAAACCTGCGGATTCTCATGTTCACATTCTCCTCCCGGATCACCGGACAACCATGAATTTTTGATAGGCGGTCTCGCCCTCGGGTTTCTGAAAGACGACGATATAAACGCCGCTGCTGATCACCTGCTGGTTGCGGGTGATCATGTCCCAGATCTCATAGCCGGCGCTGACCGGGCTGTCGTGTTCAATGGTCTGGACCAGATCGCCGTACTCGGTAAAGATCCTGATGGTCACCTTGCCGGGAAGATTGTAGAACTGGATGCCGCGCTGGTCGGTCCAGCCCTGTTTGACCAGCAGGGGATCGTTGATGTTGTAGGGATTGGGCACGATGCGGATCCTGGCCAGATCGCTCTGCGAGAAATGCGGCGGATTGATCCAGTTGGTCGTCGGTTCCATCACCCGGCTGCTGTAGTGGATGCGGCCGCGCGAGAGGGGATCGGCGAGGGGATCGTCGGCGGCAATCCGCGCCTTGGACTGGACATAGTAATAATACTGCGCGCCGATGAGGACCTTTTTGTCGACGAAGAGGTGCTCGGCGGCCTTGTCCTCCGGTCCGCTGTCATAGACCGCCTCGAAGAAGAGGGTGTCGAGGTTGGAGAGGCGGCGCATGATGCGGTAGCCGGCGAAATCGGCGCGGCTCTCGGCCGCTGCAGCCGACCAGCGGATCTCGACGCCGGTGCCGAGGCCGGTGATGGTGACCGATTCGGCCGGAGGGGGCGCAGCGGGGATGCGATAGCCGTGCTCAAAATTCCATCTGGCGCGCCAGGCGCTCTTCATCAGCGAATCGATGCCGGTACTGACCCAGCGGTCCTTGCAGCGGTCGCTCTCCGAGGCGTCGACGGGAAAAGCAAAATTGGCCGGGAGGAAGCCGATGCGTGGATCGGGCAAGCCGGGTGGATCCTGCAGGGTGCCGCTTTTCCATTTCGCCCCCACCTCTTTGGCGGTGCGGGCATCGAGGCCGGAGAAACCGCTGGCGAAGACGAGGTGGAGCTTCTCGCCCGGGTTGAAGCGGTACGGACCGAAAGTACAGTACATCTTGGAGTTGTTGGCCTGGATCGTGCCGGCTGGATGGGCTGCGTAACTCGGACTGCCCTGTTCATCGGTGTTGCCGGCGTGGAGCGATCCGGGCCAGGTCGCGCCGCTCATCGGGAAAAATTCGGAGTAGGCACCGCGCAAGGCCCAGAAATTCTTGTCGCCGTAATCGTCGCCCTCGCTGTTATAGGGGAACTTGGTCGCGGTGCCCATATAGGTAATCCTCGGCTGGAGGAAATCGTCGCGGTCGCCGGCGGGATCGGTATAGGGCGCTGCGGAGGCGTGGAGAATCGAGTACCAGACGAATTTCGGATTGATGAGACGGCCATTTTGCGAGGTGACCGGCGCGCCCATCAGGTCGCCGGGGATGGCCGGGTCATCGGCGCTGTATTCGTAAAAGACGCGCAGGCTGTCGCCGATGCGGCCGCCGTAATAGTGCTGCCAGGTGGTGGCGGTATTGAAGGTTTCGCCGGTCCCTGGCGCCGGGCGGGAGCCATTGGAGCGATAGGTGTTGGCGCCGTTCGATTCGACGTTGATATAGAACTCTTTCAGGGTATCGCCGCCGGTATTGGTGAACTCGGCATCGAGGATAAGATAGTCGTCGTTGAAGGTCTGGGCCCAGGCCATGATCTTGCGCCTGATCTGGACGCCGAGGATGTTCTCGGTGGTTACCTGGACCAGCTGGTCGCAGGTGAGGTCGCCGAATTTGGCGGGATCCTGGGTGCCGAAGAGGTCAAGGGTGACGGGCTGAAAATCGATCTCCTGGCTGGTGTATTTGTAGCGCAGGTAATTGGTAATCCGCTCGGTGACCTTGCCGTTGGGCATGAAATCGTTGGTCGGGCCATAGATGGCGATGGCATGCAGGGTGTCGATGCGGTCGCGCCAGTTGGTCGTGGCCAGTTTAAAGCCGGCGCCGGCCCAGAGATCCTGTTCCTGGCCGCGGACGCCGATGATATCAAAATCATTGGGAAAGAAACCGGCACGGTAGTCAAAGCTGCCCTTGGCACCGCTGGCGGTCACCCCGCTCCAGATCCGGTTGGTCTTGATCAGGGCGGTCTCCAGCTCCGGGGCTTTTTGGGCCCAGGACTCTTGTGCGGCAGTGAGCAGGCCGAACGTGCAGAGCAGTATCCGTATCCTGGAAAGCTTTTGTCTATGCATGCAGTGCTCCGATTTTTTCGCAGGATTACACAAAACAGGATTTCTCACGGTGGCACAGAGGCACAGAGAGAGATGTCAATCACCCGGTTATCATGATTTTCTCTTCTTTCTCTGTGTCCGCTGTGCCTCTGTGTGACATTCTTCCACCCTAGAACGCAAAGCGCAGGCCGAACCAGATGTCGCGCGGCTGCCCGTAGAGCCACATTGAAAAATTGGGGTCGTTGATCCAGGTTTTTTTCTGCGAGCGCAAATCGCCGATACGGTCGTCGCCGGCAAGAAAATAGCCCGGATAGGTGGCCCGCAGGCCATCGTACTGGTCCGCATCATACATCGGCAGCCGCAGCGAAGCCAGATAGTAGTACTGATCATTGACAGCGCTGTCGAAGGGCAGTCCCCGGCTCATCAAATTGACCTTAAAGTTGAAGAGATTATTGATATCGATAAAAGCGGTGGTCTGCACGCCCGCGAGCCGGATCGTCCGGGTGAGTTTGAGGTCGATCATATAATAGTCGGGCCAGCGCAAATTGTCGCTGACATGGAGTTCGCTCAGGGGATTGAAGGTGAAGTAATCCCCCTGTTCCCATTCGCCGAAGAGGGTGAGGTTCCAGCCGCCGAGGGGATGCAGCCCGAGCAGCTTCGGTCCGAGGGTCTCGGGCGCGCGCAGGGTGAGGTTGGCGTTGATCCTGGGCACTGGCAGGGAACTGCTCTCCTGGCCGGCATAGAGCCCCTCCTGGTCGTTGTTGATGGTCACATCGGTGATGGTCTCACGGCCGGTCAGACCCGATTTCTTCAGCATATAGTTAAAATTGACCCAGCCGTTGATCCAGCCGCCGTCGTTTTTGCTGATATTGACCTCAAAGCCCTGGATATCCTCATACTCGTTATTGGACCAGGCATCGTAATCGAGCGAACCGGCCGCGTTGGTATAGGTGACCTGGCCGTGCTGACCGCTGACATCCTTGGAGTAGCCGGAGATCTTGGCGACGAAAGCATCATAAAAATTATAGGCGACGCCCAGCTCGTAAGAGATGGTGCGTGGCGGCTCCAGATTGGGATTGGACATGTCGTAGAGGCCGTTCTTGGTGTAGCGGTAGCGGTAGAGGTACATCGTATAGTAAGGCGGATTGGAGCGGAAATGGCCATAGTTGAAGTAAAATTTGGACTTGTCGGAGACCGGAAAGGAGATGCCGAGCCGCGGACTGAAGGTTTGATGGTTTTTGATCTTTTGTAAAAAGCCGGGATGCTCCTTGTCATAGGCCACCCAGCTGTCCCAGATCCAGGAGCGGCCCGATTCGAGGTAATCAAAGAGCACCGAATCCTCGCCGAAGGCCTGGGGGGTGAAAGCCCCGGTGGCGAAGGCATCGCCGGTCGGCCACAGCCCGCCGCCGCCGTAATAGTAATCGTAGCGCAGGCCGAGATTGGCGATCATCGATTCCAGGGTGATCTGGTCCTGGAGGTATAGCCCGGTCTGGCTGGGTGTGCGATGGTAATTGAACTCGTAGGCGTTGTAATAATTTTCGTTCCACTTTTGCCAGAGGTTGTTGCGGATGTCGATATTATTGTATTCGACGCCCGCCTTGAGGTAGTGGCGGGTGTCGGCCTGCCAGGCGAGGTCGAATTTGGCGCGATACTGGCCGACGCGGGTGTTGTCATAGAGGTCGCCCTCCTTGCGGCGGAAACGATAGGGCACCCCGGGGAGGCCGTCATAGCTGGGATAGGTATAGGTGTAGGTGCTGTCGACCTTGATTTTGTTGGTCCCGTACATGAATTTGCCATAGGGCATTTCGGTGACCGGAAAGGGGCCAAACTGGGTGAGGATGGTCTGGTCGCGGTTGTCGCCCTTGTCCGAGTGGTTTTTGATCTGCATCCCGCTCAGGCTGAGTTCATAAAAGAGGCTCTTGCTCAGGACGTGGTTGATCGTCACGCCGCCCATGAGGGTGGTCTGATCGATCTGCGGGAAGAAGGGCGGATCGAACCAGTAGGCATAGCTGTCGCCGCTGTTCTTGAGATTGCGGATGTTGTCGAGCGGCATGAAACCGCCCGAGCGGCTGGCATCGGGGAAATCGCCGAAGGCCGGCCGGATCGGGCTCACGCCGAGCTGGCGCTTGTGCAGACCGTTCAGGGTGATGGTGAGATTGTCGAACGGCTGGCTGCGCAGGGTGGCGAGGGTGGTATAGAGCTCCTGGGACTCGCGCACCACCGGCATGATGTAATGGCGCGACTGCGAGTTGTTGGAGAGATAAAAGGTGGCGTTGCCGAGATAGCGTCCGATCAGGGGCACCGGCCCGCCAAAACCGCCGTCGATGTTCCAGTCGCTGCCCTCCTCCTGGCGATGGTGTTCGGCAAAGAGCTGCCGCTGGCGGGCGGTGATCCCGCTCAGGTCATAACCCGCCGCCTCCAGCCCCTGGTAATCGGGCACCGCCATGAACATCCACGCCGCCAGCAGGTAATAATCGAGGGGCGTCGCCGGGATTTTGGGATTGCCCTTGTTGAAATTGGCCGCCGCGGTGTTCCAGCCGGTGAAGGTCGGGTACTGTTGGCGCAGATAGGCATCATCCTTCCAGACCTCGTTGGTGCCGGCAAAGGCGACCGCCGGATCGAGATAGACGCGCAGGGGCTGGCTCCGGGCATCGTAAAAGGGGCCGCCAAAGCGGCGGATGTGCGCGTTGTCCCGCGAGAGGCTGAGGGTGCCGTGATAGGCCGTCTTCGAACCGGATTTGGTACTGACGTTGATCAGGCCGGAGCGGAAATTGCCATATTCGGCGTTGTAGCCCCCCGACATCAGGGAGATCTGTTCAATGGCGCTGAGGGGGATGCTGGTCTCGGCATTGCCGGCGGCGGCATTGACGTAGGAGAGGCCGTTGACGAGCATGCCGGTCTGGTCGGCGGAACCGCCGCGAATGGTCAGGTAGCCGTTGTCGGTCGAGACACCGGGCAGCTTGGTGAGAAAGGCATTCACCTCACGGATGCCGGTGGCGTCCTGCAGCTGGGCGTCACTGACCACCATCTGGGTGTTCGAGACCTCGAGATGCAGCTCATCCCGCTGTGCCCGCACCACGACCTCACTCCCCTGCAGTACCGTCTGCCGCAGTATAAAATCCGCCCGGGCGACGCGATCGGCGGAGACCATCACCTCGGTGAGCTTTTGCGCCGTGTAGCCCATCAGCGAAGCCCGGACGGTGACTGTACCGACCGGGACGTTGATGATGAAATAATCGCCCTTAAGGTTGGTGATGGCGCCAAGCGAGGTGCCCTCAATGACCACGTTGACGCCGGGCAGAGCCTCCCCGTTTGCCGCATCCTTGACCGTGCCGCTGATGCGGCTGCGTGTTTGCGCCTGCAGGCCGGCAAGGGCGAGCAAGAGGATCAGCACCGTACCCGCTCCCCTCCTGCTCCACGATCCAGTACATCCCATAGCTACTCCTTCTCCAGTGCTCGATGGCGAATGGCAAGATCGGCGGCCGCCCTGCTCAGCGCAGGAGCTGCAGCTTGATCATCCGGTACTGCTGTTGAAAACGGAGGCGGCAGAAATAGAGCCCGGAAGCCGCCGGCCGCTCCGCGTCGTCGCGGCCGTCCCATTGCCAGTTGTGGGTTCCGGCAGCGAGCGCGCCGGCTTTCAGCTCCCGGACAACGCGGCCGCTCCGGTCATAGATCGACCCCTCCACCTCGCCGGCCGCCGGCAGGGTGAAACTAATAGTCGTCCCCTGGTTGAAGGGATTGGGGTAGTTCTGCGCGAGGGCGAACTCGACCGGTTTGGCCGCGGCCGGCGAGGCCACGCTGGTCACGGCGCCGGTCAGGCTGTTGAGGTAGACCTCGAGCAGGGTGTATCCATCAGAATTGACCTGGTTGCGATCCCCGGGATCGGCGGGATTGAGGCCGTTGGTGTTCTCCCAGTAATCGGGCATGCCGTCATGATCGCCGTCCTCCGGAGCCGGCAGGCTGAAGAGCTCGGGCCAGCCGCCCGCTTGCTTTTGCGAATCGACGATGCCGCAGATGAGCGAGGGATCGGGAAGGCTGTTTTCCTTCTTGTAGCCTGTCCCTTCAAAAGTAGCCGTGCCGTTGATCACATCCTGCAGGATCCGGGAGTCGACCGCATCGCGCCTGGGCAGGATCGCCCCGGCGTATTCCAGCACGCGCTGATAGGCCTCCGCGGCGGAGTGCTGGGTGATCGGCACATAGGGATGGGGTTGATAGGCGCGGATCAGGGATTCGGCGCGGTTGGTGCCCTGCACCCCGCCGGCCCAGTTGTTGGCCGTGATGGCCGGCGAGCCGGTGACATAGTTATCCTCGATGTACCATTTTCCCTTGCTGTCCGAGGGCTCGACGATGCGATAGCGCACCCCGCTTTTGGTCGCCGGACCATATTTATAGTAATTGGCCACCATGTTGATGGTGCCGGCCTCGCCGCCATAGGCGCTGTTGAAGCCCCAGTTGTAGATGACGTTGTTGCGGTAATCGACGTTCACGCAAAGGGCATTGGAACCGTCGAAGCGGGGATTGCGGCTCGAGTGATGGGCGAAGAGATTGTGATGAAAGCTGACATCGGTGCCACCCCAGATGCCACCGTAGCCGTGGGCCCCCTTGGTGTGGGTCGAGAGGTAGAGGCTCTCGGCGATGAGGCACCACTGGATGGTCATGTTGCGGTTGCTGTAGAAGGACATGCATTCATCGACGCTCCAGCTGGCCGAGCAGTGATCGAAGATGATATCCTTGTAATAGCGGCCCCATATCGCGTCGTCCTCGGTCTTGAGCGAGTCGCCGAGGCGGAAGCGGAGAAAGCGGAGGATGACATTATCGGCCTTGACCACGGTCGCCTGGTCGGCGATACAGATGCCGTCCCCCGGCGCGGTCTGGCCGGCGATGGTCAGCTTGCCGGATTTGATCTCGAGATCCGACTTGAGGCGGATGGTGCCCGAGACGCGGAAGACGATGGTGCGCGGACCGCTTTTGCCGACAGCCTCGCGCAGGGATCCCGGGCCGCTGTCGTTGAGGTTGGTCACCTCGCAGACCGCGCCGCCGCGGCCGCCGCTGGTGTAGCGCCCCGCCCCCTCGGCGCCGGGGAAAGCGGGGGTTTGCGCGGGCACTCCCGTACTGCCCGCAGCCAGGATCAGCAAGATCAGCGAGAAACGTTTAGCCATTCTGATTCACCCTGTCAGCTTGTTTTACTGCATCAGCACCATCTTTTTCGTCCAGCTCCGGCCGGCGGCCGTGAGCTTGTAGAAGTAGAGGCCGGAGGGGAGGCCATGCGCCGAGAACGGGATGCGGTGGCTCCCCGCTCCCAGCAGGCCCTGGGCCAGCACCGCCACCTCACGGCCGAGGGCATCATGGACGGTCAGCTTGGCCAGGCCAGAGGACGGCAGGGTAAAGGCGATGGTGGTGACGGGATTGAAGGGGTTGGGGTAGTTCTGCTCGAGAGTGAAATCCCCCGGCTGTACGCCGCGGGCCGCCAGACCCGAGGCATTATTGGTCCAGCGCTTGTCGCCGACCGGTCCCTTGTCACTGCCCCAGGTCAAGAGCGGTGAGCCGGCCGGGATGGTGAAATCGCCATTGGCCGGATCAGCGAAGCCGGGATCCATGCGGATGGTATCCTTGACGGTGTGTTTGAGCCAGGCCATTTTCGGCCGCAGCTGCCACATGCAGATGTTGCTGATGGTCGCCATGGCATCGCCGACGGTGGTCTTGATATTGATGGCGGTTTTGGTCGTGGTTTCCCAGTTGGTCTGGTTAGAAAAGATCGAATTGGTGATCAGGATCGGCTTGTCCAGGAGCACCTGCGTGGCCTTTTCGGTCAGGATGATCTCGCGTGGATCGGTTGCGCCCCCCATATTGTACCAGGTGGTGCGATCGATGACGATCTGCGGGTAGACGGTACTGCCGCTGTCATCATAACCGTTGAAACGAAAACCATAGGTATTGATGGTGTACATGGTGGAATTGCTCACCTGAACATAGAGCGCGCCCACGTACTTGTAATGGACCAGGGTGCCGGTATCATGGACAATGCAGTTGTTGATAATGGTGGTGTCGACGACGACGTTGCCCTTGAGCTTGTCGCTCGCGCCATCGATGACATTGCCCTTGAGGTTTTTAACCAGACAGCTCTCGAGATGGATCTTTTTCAGGGTGGCGGGTTGGGCGACCTCGCCTGCATAGCAGCGCGCGAGGTAGGAGACCTTGGTCACGCCATCGACAGCGCCGTCGAACTCGAGCCCGGCCAGCAGCAGGGAGGCCTGGTCCCCAACCTGGAAGTACTGGCAGGTGCCTTCAGCGGGATCGGTGAGGATTTTAAGGACGGGTTTGATCGAGCCGTCACCATCGGCGATGATGGCGATGTTCTTCTCGACGAAGGTGCCGAGCGTCTTGTTGACCGATTCCGTGTACTCGGCGCCGGGGATGAGGCGGAAGACGTCGCCGTCATTGGCCGCGGCGAGGGCGGCCGAGAGGGTGCCGTCGCCCGGAGCGACATCGATATAATTCTGGCCGAAGGCCAATCCGCTCAGGGCGACAAGGCTGACAGCAAGCACTAACAGTCTTTTCATGGCTGTTCTCCTTATATAGAGGATCTGGTTAAAACCGATTTCACACAGGGCACGAAGGCACAGGGCGAGAAGACCAGTTGAAAAGTGATCAGTTCAGCCAGAGCTTTAAGTTTTCCTGTTCCTTTGTGCCTATGTGAGAGAATATTTTTCACCTTTGCACGCGGGCGGAGCCGCCGGCGGCAAGGCGCTCCACCTCCTGCAAGGTGGCCATGGAGGTATCGCCGGGCGTGGTCATGGCCAGGGCGCCGTGGGCGGCACCGAGATCGACCGCTCGCTGGGCGTCGCCGCCGCTGAGCAAACCGTAAATCAGGCCCGAGGCAAAGCTGTCGCCCCCGCCGACGCGGTCGAGGATCTCGAGGCCATGCCGCTGCGGAGCCTCGTAAAAGTGCCCGGCGTGCCAGCAGACCGCGCCCCAATCGTTGGTACTGGCGCTCCGGACGCCGCGCAGGGTGGTGGCCACCACCTGAAAGTTGGGGAATTCAGCCACCGCCCGGATGATCATCCGCTTGAAGCTGCCGGGATCGAGATCGACCAGTTTTTCGTCGACCCCCTCCACCTCCAGCCCGAGGGCGGCGGAGAAATCCTCCTCGTTGCCGATCATGACATCGACAAAGGGGGCAATGGTGCGGTTGACGGCGCGCGCCCGTTCGGCCCCGCCGATGCTCTTCCACAGCGAGGGACGGTAGTTGAGGTCATAGGAGATGACCACCCGGTGCTTTCGCGCCGCCGCCATCGCCTCGAGGACCACCTCGGCGGTGGATTCCGAGAGAGCGGCGAAGATCCCGCCGGTATGGAACCAGCGCACCCCCTCCACGCCAAAGAGCTCCTCCCAGTCGATCACGCCGGTCTTGAGCTGCGAGGCGGCAGTATGGCCACGATCGGAGCAGCCGACGGCACCGCGCACCCCGAACCCGCGCTCGGTGAAGTTGAGGCCGTTGCGCACCCTGCGGCCGATCCCGTCATAAGGGACCCACTGAATCCAGGCCGTATCGACCCCACCCTGAAGGATGAAATCCTCGATCAGCCGCCCGACCGGATTGTCGGCGAAAGCGGTGACGACCGCGGTGCGCAGGCCGAAGCAGCGGCGCAGGCCGCGGGCGACATTGTACTCTCCCCCGCCCTCCCAGGCGCGGAAGGAGCGCGCGGTATGGATACGCTCCTCGCCGGGGTCGAGGCGGAGCATCACTTCCCCGAGCGAGACCGCGTCGTAGCGGCAGTTGGCCGCCGATTTGATCTTCAATTCAGAGTTCATTTTCTCTTTCGAAAAAACATTGCTCACAGAGGCACAAAGACACGGCGAAGAGCGAGAAGCCCTCCTCCCGCAGAGGGGCAAAGACGCAGAGAGAAGAAAACACCTCTTCCGGTTGGCTATAAAAGCCTTCTCTGCCCCTGCTGCGGCTCTACGCGAACCCGTTCCTGCCGGGTCATTCTTTTGCGTTGAATCGCTCCGCCACCGACCAGAGGCCCAGGGCGGGGTTGGAGATATAGAAATAGCGCTCGCCGTCGGTCGTACGGTTCCATCCGTCCTGGAGTATCTCATGGGGATAGCGTTTGGCCATCGTCTTGAGGTCGGCATGGCGAAAGCCCACCCCGGTGATCTCTCCTGCAGTCATGTGACCGGGGCAATAGGTGATGGTGAAGCGCCCCTCCGAGGAGCCATGTATGAGATGGGCGGCGGCGCCGAGGTTCTCCTGCAGGTCCGCGTTCGCCTGGACGGCCGCGAGGACGCCTGGCGTTCCGCAATAGCCGTATTTGCGGATGAGCTTGTCCATCTGGCTGTCCTCGCCGAACTCCCGCAGGCCGGGGGCGAGGATGACCAGCTCTCCGCCATCGGCGATAGCCATGCGGGTGCGGTAAATGGCCTTGTTGCCCAGCCAGGTGGTCCTGAATTCGTGCGGATCGAGATAGACCACCACCTTGAAGAGGGGCTGGTCGAGCATTGCAAAATTGACCTGGAGCGAGAGGGCGCTGGCGCGCTGGAAGCACTCCTCGTCATCGCCGATGAAGAGGCCGCGCACGACCAGATTGCCCGCGCTGCCCTTGCCGACCACGGTCAGCACATAAAGAATGGGCAGATGATGGGCGAAATGGTGCGAGGCATAATTAAAAGCGTCGCGCACCGGATTATCGGCCCGGCCCATGATGCGCTCCATGCCATAGGCGGCACCGATGTAATGGCTCTTGTTGATGCCCTCGGCGCCGCCGGTGCCGACAAAGATGTTCTTGTTGTAGCTGGCCATGCCCGCCAC
>CAYTCI010000072.1:0-19918 GCA_964436305.1 uncultured Cytophagia bacterium
GTCAGCTCGACGGTGGATTCGAGAATGGCGCGCACCTGCATCTCGGTGATTTCCGGGAAAGTGACGCCAAGACGGACACCGCGGTGGCCCATCATCGGGTTGGTTTCGTGCAGGCCATCGACGCGTTTGATGAATTCAGCGGCATCGATACCCAGCGACTTGGCCAGCTCGGTGCGTTTTTCAGCCTCCTGCGGCACGAACTCGTGAAGTGGCGGATCGAGCAGGCGGATCGTCACCGGCAGACCGTTCATGACCTCTAGGGTGGCCTTGATGTCCTTTTTCACAAAGGGGAAAAGCTCATCGAGGGCCTTGCGGCGTTCGGCTTCGGTTTTGGAGATGATCATCTTGCGCAGGGCGAAGAGGGGCTTTTCCGAGTTCTTGCCATAGAACATGTGCTCGGTGCGGAAGAGGCCGATGCCCTGGGCGCCGAATTCGAGCGCCTTTTTGGCGTCATCGGGGGTGTCCGCATTGGTGCGCACCTTCATGCGGCGGTTCTTGTCCACCAGCTTCATGAACTGGACGAAACGGGGATTCTCGGAGGCGCTGATCATGTCAAGCTGGCCGACATAGACGTGGCCGCGGGTGCCATTGAGGGTGAACCAGTCGCCCTCCTTGTACTCCTTGCCATCGATCTTCATGATCTTTTTGGCGGTGTCGATGTGCAGCGCCGAGCAGCCGACGATGCAACACTTGCCCCAGCCGCGGGCGACCAGTGCGGCGTGCGAGGTCATGCCGCCACGGCCGGTGAGAATGCCCTCGGCGGCGCGCATGCCTTCGACGTCTTCGGGATTGGTCTCTTCACGAACCAGCAGGACGCGTTTGCCGGTCTTGGCCCAGGCGACGGCATCGGCGGCGGTGAAGACGATCTGGCCGGCGGCGCCACCAGGACCAGCAGGCAACCCCTTGGCGACCGCCGCGGCTTTCTTCTCGGCGGCCGGATCGACGATCGGGTGGAGCAGTTCATCGAGCTGGGCCGGCGCCAGACGCATGACGGCGGTCTGCTCGTCGATCAGCTTCTCCTTGAGCATATCCATCGCCATATTGAGGGCGGCGGTGCCGGTACGCTTGCCGACACGGCACTGCAGCATCCACAAGCGGCCTTCCTGAATGGTGAACTCAATATCGAGCATGTCCTTGTAGTGCTTTTCCAGGTTGGTGCGGATCGCATCGAGATCCTTGTAGGTCTTGGCCATGGCTTTCTGGAGGGAGGCCATGTGCTTGTTCTGCTCGTTCTTGGTCGCCTCGTTGAGCGGGGCCGGGGTGCGGATGCCGGCGACGACGTCCTCGCCCTGGGCATTGATCAGCCACTCGCCGTAGAACTTGTTCTCGCCATTGGCCGGGTTGCGGGTGAAGGCCACGCCGGTGGCCGAGGTGTCGCCCATGTTGCCGAACACCATGGCCTGAACGTTAACGGCGGTGCCCCATTCATCGGGAATGCCCTCGATACGGCGGTAGGCGATGGCGCGCTTGCCGTTCCAGCTCTGGAAGACCGCACCGATGCCGCCCCACAGCTGCTTCTGGGGATCATCGGGGAAGGATTTGCCAAGGACCTCCTTGATCTTGGCCTTGAAGGCCTCAACCAGTTTCTTCAGGTCCGCGGCGGTCATGTCGGTGTCAGAGGCGTAGCCCTTCTCCTTTTTCAGCGCCGCCATGATATGCTCCAGCTGGTGGCGGATACCCTTGCCCTCGGCCGGTTCGATGCCGGCGGCCTTTTCCATCACCACATCCGAATACATCATGATCAGGCGGCGGTAGGCATCGTAGGCGAAACGCTCGTTGCCGGTCTTTTTGATCAGCCCCTTGAGGGTCTTGCTGGTCAGACCGACATTGAGGACAGTCTCCATCATGCCCGGCATCGAGCTGCGGGCGCCCGAGCGGACCGAGAGGAGGAGCGGGTTCTCGACATCGCCGAATTTGGCTCCCATGATCTTCTCGACCGCCGTCATCGCGGCCGCGACATCCTTCTCCAGATCGGCGGGATATTTCTTGCCATGGTCGTAATAATAGGTGCACATCTCGGTGGTGATGGTAAAGCCGGCCGGGACGGGAATGCCGAGATTGGCCATTTCCGCCAGGTTGGCGCCCTTGCCGCCGAGCAGTTCTTTCATCTTGGCTGTTCCCTCAGCCTTGCCACCGCCGAAGGAATAGACGAACTTGGTTTTGGACATTCAAACCTCCTGATGGATCTTGATTGTTTACGGGTTATTTCCGGGTATTGCCTAGCAGTTTATTATATGCTTCCTTGTTGTGGATCATTTCGATGCCCTTGACCACCGCCGAATCGCCGGCGAACCACGCCTTCCAATATGCATCCCGTCCGAAGAGTTTGCCCGAGATCTCCATTTTCAGAGCCTGGCGAAGTTGTTCCCGGGCAGAGAGGCGGTCGCGTTCCTTCACCTGCTCGAAAGCCGTCCGGAGGGCGTCGAGCGGCCCGGCGATCTGGGGCAGGTAGCCTCCCTCCTTGCCATATTTTTCGAGCTTGTCGAGTTCGGCGGAGCCTTCGGGCTTGTAGTCGAATTTTTTGGCCTTGCAAAAGGCATTAAACTCCTCGAGCACGGCGTCATCCACGGTGAAATCCCGCGTCAGGTTGGGATGCGCGGCGGCATAGTCCAGGCTGAAATTGAAGAACATCGAGCGGCGCAGCAGGGCCAGTTCGTAGCGGCTGGTCTCCGGCTCCTTGATCTCGAGGTCCGGTTTGAGGCCGCCACCACCGAGAACCGTACGCTGGTTGCGCGTGACGAAGCTTTTGGCCGGCTGGCTCTCCGCCTTGACCTCGGGCACCGCGGCCGAAGCGTCAGGTCCGCCTTCCTCCTCCTCCTCAAGCCCGGACTCCTCGCTGGCCGTCTCTGCCGAGTTGGCCGCTGCGCCATGGCTGTTGAGAAAAACCGACTGCGGGCCGTAATTGAAGACATCCGGTTTCTGGATGTTGCGGCCGCTCGGGGTGAAGTACTGCATGGTCGTGATCTTGAGCTGGGCCTCGCCGCGGCGATCGAGCGGCACCACCGTCTGCACCAGTCCCTTGCCGAAGGTCGGGCTGCCGATCAGCAGACCGCGATCGAGGTCCTGGATCGCTCCGGCGACGATCTCGGAGGAGGAGGCGCTGTAGCCATCGACCAGCAGGATCAGGGGCAGGCTGCCGAGGACCGGATCCTTGCGCGCGCGATAGTCCTGGCGGCGGTATTCGCCGCGGCCTTCGGTGAAGACGATCATGTCGCCCTTGGCGACAAAGTTTTCCGCCACCGAGACGGCGGCCTCGAGCAGGCCGCCCGGGTTGCCGCGCAGATCAAAGATCAGTCCCTCCAGCCCCTGGTCCTTGAGCTTGACGATCTCATCGCGGATCTGCTCACCGGCATCCCGGTTGAAGCTGCTGAGGCGGATCAGGCCGATGCCCGGCGCGATCATGCCGCTGAACTGGATGTCGGTCACCTTGATCTCGTCCCGCAGCAGGGTGAAGGTCAGGAGGTGCTCCTCGCCGACACGGCGGATCTTGAGCACCACCTCGCTCCCCTTTTCAGCGCCGCGCAGGCGGTGGGCGGTCTCGGAGATCTTTTCGCCCTTGGTGCTCTTGCCGTCGATCTCGATGATCTGGTCGCCTTCGCGGATGCCGGCGCGGGCCGCCGGACTGTCAGCAAAGGGCTGCTCGCCGACCGTGGCATAGCCGTTGCGGATCTGGATGCGCATGCCGACGCCAAAATACTTGCCGCGGGTGATGATCTCCAGCTCATCCTTGCCGTCTGCTTCAAGGAAGACCGTGTAGGGATCGAGCCGGTCGAGCATGCCGTCGATGCCGGCGCGGATGAATTTCTCCGGATCAATCTCCTCGATGTAGCGGTCATTGATCTCCTGATAGATCTGGCCGAAGAGGCGGATGTTCTTCATGGCCTCATAGTAGGGATCCTGCTTGACCGGGGCGGCGGCGTCAGGACCCTGCGCCTGAAGGGGAAAAACAGGAAGTACGACCAATGCGGCCCAAAGAAGATGACGACAGGCTTTCATAGACTCTCCTCTCCAGGGCGCTGCAGATGCAAATGCCGCTGGAATCTACTGATAACGAGCTGCCAGATATGGCGATGGATCACTTCGATCGGGCGGTCACCCGGGATGACATGGATGCGTTCCGGCTCCTGAGCGGCCAGCTGCAGATAGCCCTGGCGAACCCGTTCGTAAAACTCCGCGCCCGCGGCCTCCATACGGTCGGCCTCGCCGCTGCGCGCTGCCAGCCGGCGGTTGACCTCCGCCAGCTCAACATCGATTAAAAAGGTGGCATCCGGTACCACGCCGCAGGAACCGATGCGGTTGGCTTGACGCACCGGTTCGGGGTCGAGACGCCGTCCATATCCCTGATAGGCGGTCGTGGAATCGTAATAGCGGTCACAGACCACCAGCTTGCCGACGGCGAGGGCCGGCAGGATCAGCTCCGCGGTCATCTGCGCCCGCGCCGCCTCATAGAGCAGCAGCTCGGCCCAGGGTGAGAGGCCCGCCAGGCTTTTATCCAGCAGGATCGCCCGGACCCGTTCCGCCACCTCGGTGGCCCCCGGATCGCGCAGCGTCACCACCCCTGCGCCCGTCTGGCTCAGCCGCGCCGCCAGCAGGGTAGCCTGCGTCGATTTGCCCGAACCGTCGATCCCCTCAAAGGTGATCAGCAGGCCGGGCTGCGGATTCAAGCCCCCTCCTTGCGCCAGCTGCCGCCGGCGAAACGCAAATAATTCAGACCGAAGCGGATCGTCTCGTCGAGACTCTGCACCCCCCAGACGCCATAGAGCCCCCAGCCGAACAGAAAGGCGGAGACCCAGTTCAGACCGATCTCAAAGACGACGACAAAGGCAATGGTCAGCCACATCAGCCAGCTCAGGTCACCAACCCCGCGCAGATTGCCGGAGATGACGTTATTGAGCGCTTTGGGGATCTGGGCGAAGGCGAAGAAATAGATCGCCATCCGCCCCAGGGCCATCACCTCGGCATCGGTAGTGAAGACGCTGATCAGCGAGCGCGAGAAGAGGATCATCAGGGCGACCATGGCGACCACAAAGACCCCCATCACGCGGTGGGCCGTGCGCGCCATGCGAAAGGCCAGATCGTTGTTCTCGGCGCCGATATTCCGGCCGATCGTGCTCATGGCGGCCAGGCTGAAACCCATATAGATCATCGAAAGAACGTTCTGAATCCGGACAAAGAGGGTCTGGGTCGAGAGCACCACCACGCCCATCTTGGCCGTATAGCCGGTGACGACCAGCTGACCCAAGGCCCAGGTCAGCTGTTCCACTGTCGTCGGCCAGCCGGATTGAAAGAGCAGCTTGAAGCTCTCCCAGCGCGGCGAGGCCAGCTCACGAAAAGAGAGAAAGACGGAAACCTTGTGGCGCCGCAGCAGATAAAAGGTAACGAAGAAACCGATGCTGTGGGCGATGCCAACCGCCAGCGCCGCGCCCTGGACCTCCAGACGCGGCAGCCCGAACCAGCCGAAGACCAGGGTCGGGCACAGGGCCAGGTTGATGCCGTTGATCAGCACATTGACCAGCATCGAGTGACGGGTGTCGCCGATGCAGCGGATGATGCCCACTGCGACAAAGTTGGTGACCAGCAGCGGCGCGAAAAAGGCCAGCGTGCGCAAATAGGTCACGCCCGCATTGCGGGCCAGGGCGACCTCCCCCTCCTCCTCAATCAGGCGGAACATATGAATGGCGCCGGAATACCAGATCAGGCCGAAGAGGAAAGCCATGATGATGCCGATGATCATCGCCTGCCCGAAAATGTGGTTGGCCTGCCAGGAATCACGCGCCCCGAGATGGCGGTTCATGATGATCCCGGCGCCCATCACAAAGGTGAGCAGGAGGGTAAGAAAGACCACGACGATCTGAATCGCCATGCCCACGCCGGCAAATGCCTCGGCGCTTAGGCGGCCGATAAAGATCGCCTCGATCGTCCACATGATCGTCTGGGAGGAGAGATCGATGACGGCCGGCAAGGAGGTCTTGAGTATGGTTTTTATAGGCGTCGACTTGCTCAAAAGCGACCTGTCAACCTGATTTCGGAGCCGACTTGCAGAATTTAGCCTTCCTTTCAATGGCAGCGCGCCCTGCTGCCGACAACGGCGGCGAGCAGGGCGCTACGCATTTGCACCATCCCGATCAGTCGTAATACTCGAGTCCGAGATGGGTGATCAACTCTTCACCGCGCAGATGGCGCAGGGTGTTCTTCAGTTTCATCAGCTGAATGAAGACATCATGCTCGGGATAGAGTCCGGGCACGGTCATCGGGCTCTTGAAGAAGAAGGAGAGCCACTCCTGGATGCCCTTCATATGGGCGCGCTGCGCCAGGTCAATGAAAAGGGCCAGATCGAGCACGATCGGCGCGGCCAGGATGCTGTCGCGGCAGAGAAAATTGACCTTGATCTGCATCGGGTAGCCGAGCCAGCCGAAGATGTCGATGTTGTCCCAGCTCTCCTTGTTATCGCCCCGCGGGGGATAATAGTTGATCCGCACCTTGTGGAAGACATTGGCGTAGAGATCGGGATTCAGCTCAGGCTGAAAGATGGTATCGAGCACCGAAAGCTTGGAGACCTCTTTACTCTTGAAGCTCTCGGGATCGTCGAGGACCTCGCCGTCGCGGTTGCCGAGGATGTTGGTCGAGAACCAGCCCGAGACGCCCAGTTGTTTGGCCTTGAGGCCGGGGGCGATCAGGGTCTTCATGAAAGTCTGACCCGACTTGAAATCCTTGCCGCAGATGGGGACGTTGTGGCGCTTGGCCAGCTCGAGGAACGCCGGAATGTCGATGGTCACATTGGGCGCGCCGTTGGCGAAGGGAACGCCCGAGGTGATCGCCGCATAGGCATAGATCATGCTGGAGGGGATGGCGACATGATTCTCGCGCATCGCCTTTTCGAGCGAGTCGATCGAATCGTAGACCGGATCGTGTTCCTGGTAGATCTCGGTGCTGGCGCACCAGACGATGACGACGCGGTCGAGGTTTTTCTCCTTCTTGAAGGAGGCGATGTCCTGCTTGAGCTGCTCGGCCAGTTCCATCTTGGTCTTGCCGCTCTTGACATGGGTGCCGTGCAAGCGCTTCACGTAATAGTCATCAAAAACCGCCTTCATCGGCTGGACCGACTGCAGCTCCGGGCGGATCTTTTCGATATCCTCGGTGCTGAGCACGCCGGCGGAGAGAGCGGCATCATAGGCATTGTCCGGAAAAATATCCCAGGCAGCAAAGACGATATCCTGCAGATCAGCCAGGGGTACGAACTCCTTGATCTTGGGCGAACGATTCTCGGTCCGTTTGCCGAGACGGATGGTGCCCATTTGGGACAGTGAACCGATGGGTTTGGCCAGCCCCTTGCGGACCAGCTCAACACCGGCGATCACCGTGGTGGCCACAGCCCCAAGGCCGACCAACATGACGCCAAGCTTTCCTTTGGCGGGATCGATCTGCACTCCTTTATCCATTATGGCACAGCTCCTTTTGGTATGAGGTGAGTTTATTCGTGTGCGACGTCGGATGGCAGCTTTTTCCATTTGGAGGTCGTCTCCGACCGCCAGATGTAAACCAGCCGTTGGATCGCGGTAAGATTGGCGAAGAAGGCAATGACGACGAGCATCACGACGAGCCAGGTGTCATTGATGTAGGCGCCGATACTGAGCAGGACCAGGCGTTCGGGCCGCTGCATCACCCCGACCTTGCAGTCGAAATTCAGGCCCTCGGCGCGGGCGCGGACGTAGCTGACCATCAGCGAGCCGGCCATGGCGATAAAAACCACCATGCTGATCAGCAAGCCATGCTCGGCGCCCATGCCCGTCTTGTGGATAAAATAGTAGGCCAGGCCGAAAAAGACCGCAATCTCGGCATAGCGGTCGAGGGTAGAATCATAGAGCGCCCCGAAGCGGGTGACGCGATTGGAGGCGCGGGCCACCGCTCCGTCGAGCATATCCATCACGCCGCCGAGCAGCATCAGGGTGGCCCCCAGGCGCAGGGAACCGCGGCCGAAGGCGACCGCCGAGGCGACGATGATGAAAAAGGAGAAGGTGGTGAACCAGTTGGGATTCAAATGGTAGCGCACCAGGGAACCGACGAGGGGTTGGATGAGCCGCTTGAACCAGCTCTTGACAATGGGGGGAATCAGTTCAATCTTCATGGGGGGTCCTATTCACTCACTTCCTTTGCGTTTCGCGACCGGCCGGCCACCATCACGACGAATTCGCCTTTTTTGACCAGGGTTGCTGAACCGGCGATCAGCTCGGTGAGGGTGCCGCGCCGGATCTCCTCGAATTTTTTCGTGATCTCCCGGGCGATCGCCGCCGGGCGGTCGCCGAGTACGTCATACACTTCGCGCAAGAGCCGCTCCAGGCGCAGCGGCGATTCATAAAAGATGATCGTCCGCGGTTCCTCACGGAGGGCTTGCAGCCGGGTTTGCCGCCCCTTCTTGTGCGGGAGAAACCCCTCGAAAACAAACCGTTCTGCGGCAAGTCCGGAGGCAACCAGGGCCGGAACAAACGCGGTAGCGCCGGGCACGGACACGACCTTGCAGCCTGCCTGCAGCGCCGCCCGAACCAGATAGAAACCGGGGTCGGATATCCCCGGGGTGCCGGCATCGGAGATGAGTGCGATGGAGGCGCCTTGTGCAAGCTTGTGCACCAGCTGCGGCGCGGCCCGCTCTTCGTTGTGATCATGATAGCTGGCGAGCGGGGTCGGGATGGCATAGTGCTGGAGAAGGATACGGCTGGTACGGGTATCCTCCGCGGCGATCAGATCGACCGCGGCGAGAATGTCGAGCGCCCGCAGACTGATATCGCGGAGATTGCCGATCGGCGTGCTCACCAGATACAGGGTCCCGGGCACGACTTCCGCCGGCTGGGCCTGGCCCGCCGCTTTCCAGCCATCAGCCTCTTTCATGGTACGGCCTTCAGGCCAGCCCTTCCTTTTTTTTGCCCACAAGATTGCTTGTAAACCGGATAATTTACTCATTAATTGCCATAAAGTCAACAAAAAGGATGCTGTGGTGCCGCCGCCTTTTTGCAGGCGTCACAACCGGCACGGCGGCAGTGCAGCTGGTCGAGCTGGATCATCCCCTGCTGCCAGGCGGCACCCCCGCCAGGCCACCCCCCCAGTCCGGCGGGCGGACCGAAAAGCTGATGCCGCATGCGCCGGGTGATCTCGTTCTCCGGCGTACGCGGGCAGAGCCGGTAAAGGGTGCGCACCGCGGCGGCCAGGCGGCCGTCCTCACTCTCCCGGGCCAAGGCGAGCAGCGCTGGCAGGAGGACATTGACCGTAATCTCGCGGCTCCGGCCCTGCCCGATCAGCCGAACGCGCCGGCGGAGGCGGAGCCGGGGCGGGTCCGGCGAAAAATCATAGTGGCCGGCCCAAAAGCCCTCGACCTCGACGGCCACCAGATCCGCCAGCGCAGCGAGCGCCGCCAGGGGCTCCGGCTGGGATGTGACCACTCCCTTCAGGACGGCCAATAATTCCCGCCGGCGGAATCGCACCACCAGCCGCGCACACGCCGCAATACGCCGCGTCGGAAAGTTGGCGGGGCGCAGGCGGAAGAACTGCCAGGCCCCTGCGGCCATTGGCTCCAGCCCGAGAGGGCGCTGCGCCCGCTGCCAATGGTGTTGCAATTCCCGCACATGGGACTCCGGATGCGGGCCGGCCGGCAGCAGCCCGGCGGTGCCGAAGAGCAGCGCCTCGGCGCAGGAAATCGCCTCCTCTTCCGCCAGATCCCGGATGTAGCCGGAGAGAACGGCGAAGGGCAGTCGCTGCGCGAGGCAGCGGAAGGGCGGCTGGTTCTTGCCATAGCCGAGGGCATCGAGCAGACCGGCATGGAGAATCTGCGCCCAGGAGTCGTCCCGGCGCCTCTCCAGCAAGCGCGCCGCATGCATCGTCAGCCGCTCTTCCCCGGCCCTCTCCAGACGCGCCAGGATCGCCGGCGGATCAAGGCCCGCCAGCAGACAGGCCCGCGCTGAAGCCGCGGCCGGCAAACGGGATACAAAAGAGGCATGGAGGACGGGATCGAGGGGCAAGGTGGGGACGGTCGTGCCGTCGCTGCGGCGGGTGGCAAAATCGTCGGAACAGGGGCCAAGGGCTACATGCAAAACGACCCGGTTATAGCGGGCATCGCGATCATGGTGATGCAGGTACCATTCCGCCGCATTGCGATGGATCTCGACGTCGCCGCGCACCAGCTCGCCGTCGAGGCGGAGGAGAGCATCGAGAAAATCGGGGCCGGCATCCTGATTATGCCGGCCGTACTCCAGGATTTGAATCGGGCGCCGGTCGAGGGTGGTCAGATCGCGCCCGCAGAGGATGCCACTCTGCCAGAGCCGATGCAGTGCCGACTCCGGTCCCGGTGGCGCAGCACCCGCCATGACGCCTCCCTGGGCTGCTCATGCCTCATGGGCGGTGCGATGGTCCGACTTGAGCGTGGTCAGCATCGCCTCATGGTGCTTCAGTTTTTCCATCCAGTGTACAATTTCGGGATCGCGGCCGACATCAGCGCCGGGATCGGATGAGAGCAACTCAAAGGTGCGCCCGCCCAGTTCCGAAAAGAGACGTTCGATCTCCCGCCGCATCGCAATCAGGTCAATATGGTATTTGACTTTTCTTTTGACTCTGTTGGCCCACGCGGCCACTCCCCCACCCTCCTTGTCGCTCCTTGCTCCCATCCACTGCGATCCTTTCACACGGTGCTCCGGCATCCTCAAAGCAGGCAAACCTTGCGGACAATGCGTTTGTCGGTATAGCGAAAAACGATAAAATAGACCCCGGCGGCCAGCCGGCGCTGGCTGAGATCCTGGCCATACCAACGGACGATCCCGCGTCCGGCGGCGCCCTCCTCACGGTAGAGCAGGGCCGGCACCCGCTGGCCGAGGGCGTTGAAGAGGGTGATTTCCGGCGGGTTGGCGGTGACCGTATAGCTCACCGCCGTGGAGATCACGAAGGGATTGGGCCAGGGCAGGTAGGGCGTCTCGCTGGCGACCGGCAGGGAGTCCAGACTCGCCGTGGTGGCGGCCCAGGCGTCCAGCTTGCCATATCCCCACTGGTTCGCCCTGGCGGTTGTCCCGGCCGAACGCGCGGTCCGCACCAGCAGCTGGCGGACCTGCGCCGGTGTGAGATCACCTTTTTTCTGCAGCAGCAGCGCGACGGTACCGCTGACATGCGGGGCAGCCATGCTGGTGCCAAGCGTCAGGCCATGCTGCGCATCGGGGAGCAGGAAGGCATGGGGGTAGCTCGAACTGGTCGAGGCGAAGACGCTAAAGCTGGAGAGCGGATCGGCATCGATCGAGAGGGTGCTGCCGATGATGCGCCCCGGCGCGGTGATCTCGGGCTTGGTTCGATCGTCACGGCTGGGGCCGGCGCCGGAAAATTCGGCCACATCTCCCAGCTTGATCGTACCCTTGGTGTCAAGGGTCAGATTGTTGCCGTCGTAATCCTTCCAGGTTTTGCGCGTGGTATAGGCGCCAACAGCGATGACGTTCTGACCAGTCGCCGGCACGGTGATAGTCGAACGGGTGCTCAGCCCCTCGACGAACTGCACGGTCATCGTTTCGCTGGCGATCCAGAAATCAACCGCCTCACTGCTGCCGGTGACCTTGAGCTGCCAGCTCCCGCTGGCCGGAACCATGCCCGCGCGGTCACTGATCTCGATGATGATCTCCTTGTCCCGATTGAAGGGATTGGGGCCGGCGATGACCTCGCCGTCGTTCTCGTAATAGCCGTTCCAGATCATCACATAGCCGCTGCTCGTGTTCTTGTCATAGTAACCGCCATAGCCGATCGGACCGATGGTTTCATTGGCAGGCGTGGTCAGGGTGACGGCGGCCTGACTGCTGCCCTTGTACCAGCCATCGATCAGCAGATAATCATCATTGCTGCCGGAATGAGCCGAATAGGCGGGGATGGTGAAGGAGACCCGGCTGCCGCTGCCGTTCGCCGCCACCCGGGCATGGCTGGCCTTGTCGCCTTCGTTGCCCGCCGCCGCGACAAAGATCCGTCCCGGACCGGCCAGGCCGTCGATGAAGCGTTCGACCGCCGAGGTGCCGTCGTGCGGGCCAAAGGTGGTACCGAAGCTCAGATTGAAGACGCAGGGCAGGCCGCAGGCAGCCGCGACGCTGTCGATAAAATCGATGGCGATGATCTGATCGTCGGCGCTGAATTCGGCAACGTAGGGATCCCGATTGGCCTTGACCACCACCAGGCCGGCATCAGGCGCCATGCCGGCGTAGCTCCCGAGCACGCTGGTGCTGCTGCCATCCCCGGCGGCGATGCCGGCGACATGACTACCATGACCGCTGTAATCGTGGGTCGCCAGATCCCCGCCCCCGGCCAGCGCAGCGTTGATCTCCGTCTCGGTGAAGCGGGTCCCGCCGTAATAGTCGCCCGGCTCGCTGAGATCGAGGATCGCCTTGATGCGCGTCTTGCCATCCGGCGTGATAAAGTCCTCGTGCCGCCAGTCGATTCCCGAGTCGATGATGCCGATGAGGACGTCGCGGCCGCTCAATCCGGTGGCGGCGCGCGCCTTGATGCCGCCGACCTCGGGGATGCTGATATCGGTGACCGGTTTGGCCACGGCAGCCGTCTCAAGCCAGAACATCCCGGGGAGGGCCGCCAGATCCGCCAGGTTCGCAGGTGGTGCCAGCAGGATGGCCAGATCGTCGCGCTGCCAGCGCACCCTGCCACCTCGCGCCGCGATCTCCCGTTCATCAATCCGCCCGCTGGCGATCACCGGTATCAGCACCGGCCCTTGTTTGGCCAGCGCAGGATTCGTCTCCGTCTCCTGCCCCTGCCGCCATAGCATGCCGAGGCGCGGATCCATCCGTCCCTGCTGCGCGCCCGCCATCGCCGGCGCCAGCAACAGCACCACCATGCCCATCACCCGTTTGGCTCTGTTCAACCCGTCCACTCCCTTAATAAAAGATCGCTCCGACCGCAGTTCCTATCCCATACAACAAAACCTCCCCGGATATAGTTCCGGGGAGGTTTCAAAGAGGCTGGTTTCCCTCACTTGTTGGGGATCAGCATCAAGTAGAGATCGAGCGTGCTTTGCCGGTAGACCGGCCTGTCATCCTGCTTGCGGATGGTGTAATTATTCGTCGATCGCGCCAGGCCGAAGCGCGGATCAAAGTATTCATGGCCTTCGCCACGCTGCACCCAGAGGGTATCGCCGGTGGTTTGGTCGCGCAAATAATTCATCAGGCGCGGCCAGCGGATATCCAGTACCCGGAGCTTTTGTCCGCGGGAGGCGGGTACTGTGACCTCGGACCACCCCTCGAGCCTGGCCTCGCCGCGGTAGCCGTATTCAAGAGTGCGGGTCGAATTGGTCCCATCGACCGTAACGAACTGGGTATCGGCCCGGACGCTCCAGGTGGTGCCCACGCCCCGTGACTTGTCAAAAACCGTGCGCGGATAGCGGAAGGGGACCGGCTCGTGGTAGGCAAACCCGGCAGCAGCAGCGTAAGTGGCCAGATCGACCTGGACCTGCAGGGTGATGCGTCCCTGTGGGTCGACCGTATAGCTGTTGAGCTGGTTCTGTTCGATGTAATAATGCCGCTTGATCGCGGTGGTGGAATCGCTGCGGACATAATAGCGCGGGAAATACTCCAGCTCATGCTGGATGCGCCGCAAGCTGTCGGTGACGTAGGAGACATATTTGATCTGGCTGCCCTCCACAAGCGGCAGATAGACCGGCACCGGAATGGATTCCCGTTTGCCGCAGCCGGCGAACAGGATCATCACGATAAAGAGGCAGAAGCTCGTCAGTGTTTTTTTCAAGAGGGTTCTCACATGGTAAGGGCGTCGGTGGCCGCTGGCTGAATCAGGCGTTCCCATTGCGGATTGTAGACCTCGCCGCGCTTGGTGGAATGGATCAGTTCGTACTGGTTGAACCCCATACGGTCGACGAAGACAAAGATCACGCCGTTTTCAAGATTCTCATACTGCCAGATCTCGTAGGGTTTGGTATCCTTGCCCACGGTATGGCGTTCGATGTCGGAGGGCTTGCCATAGCGCAGATAGGTGATGCCGCGGTCACTGCGCCATCCCGGCTTGCCCGGCTTGGTGAAATAGTTGGCGACATACTCGCAATCCTGCATATAGTGGACGCGAAAATCCATCGTCAGGGCATAGTCCGGCGGGGTCAGCGCGGCCCAGAACTTGTAGAGAAAGGCGCGCCGTGCGCCGGCTTCCTTGAGGCTGCGGTAAATATCGCGATCCTCCTTGGAGGAAAGGGCGTAGAGCTTGTCGAACTCCTCATCCAGCCTTTTCAGATCGAAATCATCGAGAAAATGCATCTCCTGGCTGCCCTGGGCGAATACCGGCGCCAGGGGTTTGAGCTCCGGATTATGGACAAGGAAGGGCTTGGATTTGTGCAGCAGAACAGCGTTGGCCGAATCGGCCAGGGCGTATTCGAGGCGGTAGGTACCGCTCGGGATATCGCGCATCGGGAACTGCCCGATCTCGCGGATGACATCCTGCTTGAGATCGCGTTCATGGATGACCGGCGGAATTTGCGCCACTACCTCGCCCTGGCCATCGAGAACGCGGGTGATGACGCGGTATTTAAGGGCGTGAAGATTCCGCTGCAGGTTGTAGGCCTCAAAATAATAATTGAGGTCCCCTTTTCCACCGCCAAAAGTGAATTCGGGATTGGGCGTGATACAGTAAAAGCGCTTGCGGAAGGCTTCATTGCAGCTGCTGTCGTAGGGGGCGATGGAATTGGCCAGCTGCAGATCGCTGAGGGCGAGCTCCCTGGACCAGTCGGCGGCGACCAGCTCGACACGGACAGAATCGAGGCTGCTGCGACGGGCGTCGCGGGCAAAGAGGGTGATCTGATAGCGCCGGCCAGGGGAAATTGGATAGCGGAGCATATCCACCAGCTGCTGAGTGGAGTTGGTCACGGCGGTATCCGCAAGGGTGTTGCTGATGCGCCAAACCTTGTTGGCCCATAACGAGTCATCCTGAAGAATCTCGGCACTCATCATCACATCACAAACAAATCCCGCATTCTCGGCCACATAGAGCGGGTCGCGCTCCGGCAGGGAATAATAGATCTCCAGGTAGGACTGGCTGTCGGCACCGAGGAACTGGGCGACGTCAATGCTGAGAGCGAGATGCTTCTCCTCCGGCGCCGCCATCGCGGTGCAGCAGAGCGCCAGCAGGATCATGAAGGTGTATTTTTTCATGCGGTCTTCTCACTAATAGCGTTTCAAGGAGTTGTCCGGAAATATACGCCCTGTGCGGGAGAATTACAAGGGGAATTATACAGCAAAGGTCAGGGATGGAGATCCCTGACCTTTGCGGAGAGAAACCGAAGCCTGGTTTTAGAAGCCGAGGCTCAGCGTGAAGACGTTGTTGCCATTGAAATATTCGACTGAGCGGTAGGCATAATCGAACATCACCGTCAGGCCGCCGAAATCCTTCTGAAAGCCGCCGCCGGCGGTGAAGCCGTAGATGTGGTTCTGGGCGCCCGTGGCATCCTTGTCGCCAGAGAGGGGCAGGCCATAACCACCGCGGAGGAAGATCATATCATCGAAGGAATACTCTGCACCCAGATTGGCATAGTCATCATCATAGTTGTTGTTGACGATGGTGGTATGCAGGCTGAGTGAGTTCTTCTCGGCGACATTGATCTTATAGCTCAGACCGAGATCGAGGGTCGAGGGCAACTCATCCTTGCCGGCGACGACCTTGTAGAAGGAGGTCGAACGCTCGACATCGAGCGGATCGGCTTTCAGCAGCAGGCCGTTGCCATCATAGGTCATGCCCGGCCCGAGGTTACGCAGGGTAACGCCGATGCCGAGGCCGTTGATATCGCCGAGGTTCTGATACTGCACGCCGATATCGAAGGCAAAGCCGCTGGCGCCGACGCGATCGATCGTCTCGGAGATCAGTTTGGCCGTCGCACCGACGGAGACACGGTCGGTGAGCGCGCGGGAATAGGTCAGGCCGAGATTGAGGAACGAGGGCGAAAAGAGCGCCCCGGTGCCGTCCGGAGCGTCTTCGGTGGTGATGGCGATGTCGCCCAGGGCCAGGGTCTTGAAGCTCAGGCCGATGGTGCCAAGGCCGCCGAATTTCGCAGCAACCGCAGCGTAGGTGACATCAATGTCCGCCAGGTAGCTCATCTGCGAGAACTGCGCCGAGGCGCGGAAGCTCGCACGGTCGAGCCCTGCCGGATTCCAGTAGATCGCATCAATACCCTGGACGCTTGCGGCCGTGGCGCCACCCATGCCGATGTAGCGCGCTCCGACCGGAATCAGCAGCTCGGAGGCTGCATTGGTTCCTGCCCGGTTGGAGGCGCCTGCGAAGGCCTGAGCAACCAGGACCACCAGGATTGCCAAGGTCACAAGAACCGTTTTATTGAAAACAGCTTTCATATTCAATCTCCTATCAATTTTTTTGCAGAGATGTCTCACGATTGAATCCTTCGGTTGTGAACCCTGCAACGTGCGGCGGCAAGGCTGCCGCCGCACGTCTGGCAATTAATAGATGGTCAGGAACTGCTGCTCACGCACCAAGGCCAGCTTGAGAGTCTTGGTTTTGCCAACCTCGGGCAGGTCGATGTGGACCAGGTAGACTCCGCTGGCAACCGGCAGACCGGCTTCATTCTGGAGATCCCAGGTGGTGAACTGGGCGGGATCGTTCTTCTCCAGCGTCCGGACCAGCACGCCAGCCAGGGTGAAGACACGGATGGTCGCCTTGGCGGGCAGGTGGCTGAAGGTGACGAAGCGGCTGAACTGGTTCTTTTCGACGATGTTGAAGCCGTAATAGGGATTCGGGAAGACGTTGATCTTGGCGATATCATTCACGGCATCGGCCATCAGGTTGGTCGGGGCCACCGTGCTGAAGGTGAAAACATCAGCCGGGGTATTGAAATGATTGGCTTCGAGGATGACCTTGTCGCCGGCTTGCGGCAGACGGGCGCCGCGGCGGCTCGGGACACCAACGTACATCAGGTCGGTGTTGGTCACCGTGTTGAGCATGTCATTATCGGTATACAGCGCCTGCGGGGTGGTCGAATAGTCGCTCGCGAAGATGAACATGAACTCGCGGGTGGTATTCATGCCGCCCTGGGTGTCGTAACGTCCGGGCATCCAGACGCCGTTGACCAGGCCGCCGGCCGCGTTGTTCTCGTTGAAGCCGACATTGAGACGGCGCGGAGGATTGGCTTCCATGTCATAAGCGGCGAAACAGACCAGGCGCATATCCTGATAGGCATAGCCGCCAGCCGGATTGACAATAAAGGGCGCGAAGGCCGGATCGGCTGCAGGCGCAGAGGCACGGCGCATGTAGCGGTAGGCCATCGAGGCGTTGGGATCATTGGGATCGAGCGGATTGCCGAGTTCATCGCACGCGGCAAAACGGATCTCGACATTCTTGCATCCCGTGGCCGGCAAACCGGTGCCGAAGAAATTGTTGGCCCAGCCGAACAGACCGGCCCAGCCTTCCATCGGCCACAGCGTCGCCGCAGCGGCGGCATCATTGAAGGCCGTCAGGAAGCGGTTGCCCGAGGGAACGTAGTTGTAGCCATTGTCCTTCAGACCAGCCGTCGTCGGACCCGTCACCTTGACCTGGACACCGTCGACGATCAGATAATCATCATCGCCGGACTGATTGACCTGGCCGCTGAGTTTGACGGTACCCGTGGTGACATCGGTGAGATCCCAGACGCTGTTGCCGTCGACATCCCGGAAGGAAACCTTGTACTCATGCCCGGAGAGGCGGGTGTTGTCGATAACCTCGGCGGTCACGACACCCTCGCTCGTCCCCTCAGCATGATTGACCTCGAGCATCGTGCTGTTCTCGGTGGTCAGACGGACACCCGGCTTGGTGGACTGCGGCACAACCGAGACCACAGTCATCGGGCTTTCCAGGGTCACCGTGGTCAGACCCGGGGTGCCGTTGTAGCTGTAGGCGGAGATGCCAAAGTAATACATCCGGCCATTGGCCAGGGGAGCATCACGCAGGCGATCGGTGGTGACGGTCAGGGTGCGTTTGATGCCGGTATCCTTGCCGATCTGGGCCGGCAGAGAGAGGACCAGACCAGAGGCGGCATCGAACGATTCCTGGACGACCGTGGTTACGCCGTTTTTCAGATCGTAGGTGGCCAGTTTAACACCCTGAGCGGCGGTCGCGCCGGCATTGGGCAGCTGGTAGAGGTTGTAGCCTTCAAAAGCGTAGCCCTTGTCGTTGAAACCCTCGACCTTGGCCACGGCGACGGGATCAACCGCCCAATTGAGCAGAACCTGCTGATTCAGTTCCGTGCCCAGCATGGTCGGCTTGGGCGGCGCACTCGGCAGCTCAAAGAGCACGTCGAAGGCGTTCTGCGCAAAACGGTCGTAGAACTTGAGCACCGAGACCGAGGAGAGACGATCGGAACCCATCGCGCCGGCGACGGCGACGACGGTTTCGACGGTGTCACCCAGAGCAATCTCGGTCGGGCCGGAGACCATCAGGATGCGGCGGTCGCCGGTATTCTCGTCGATCCAGCCTGTGCCGGTAACCGGGTCGCCGGGGACGCGGAACATGGTGGTGGCGCCGGTTTGCGGATCGGTCCAGGGGGTTCCTTCAGGATACTGCGGACGCGGCTTGTAACCACGCAGCAGGTTCCACCATTGCATGGTACCGTTGTATACGCGTTGATCCGGATCGGAATCGGTCTGACCCGCCGCGAAGAAGGCAAACGAGGTCATCGGCAGATTCTTGTAGCCGGGGCGTTTCTTCAAACCAAAGATGCCCTCACTGGCCGGGTCATCGGAGGGAACCATCGGGCCGGCAAAAAAGTCGTACCCGCCCGCGGCCGGGGGATAACCGGCAGCCGAGAAGGTGGGATCCGAGGCCGAGGCATTGTAGACATAGCCGAGGCTGAGGGTGGTGTCGCAGCCGGCAAAGTCATCGCCCGCTTCGCCGTTGTCCGGATCCGCCCACTGGCAGACGTACATGTCGCTGATGGTGGCGTTGGCCGGGGTCTCGGCGCGACCCTTGTAAATGGCGCGAAACTGCTTGAAGATGATGTTGCCCATGGCATCGGCGCGCTTGTAAGCCCACAGGGTGATCTGGAGCTCGAGGCCGGTCGGGACGCTGCCGTAAAAATTGGAGCAGGCCGAGGGATCGAGATCGTTGACGATGAGCCAGACCACCTGATCGCCATTGGCATAACCGGGCTCATCGCCATCGGGATAGAGGACCGGGGTACCGTCGGCATTGAACTTGGGGTTGTAGAGGCCATCCCCTTCGGCATCATAAAAGGGCGCGCCCTTGTAGACCGGCCAGTCAAGCCAGTCGGCCTTGTAGGCGGCGCGCAGTCCGGCGATCTGGCCGGCGGTGACATCGGCGGCATTGACGCTGTTGACTTCGGCAGCATCCAGGCGCAGATCATCATCGGTCAGGGTGGCGAAATCCTTGCGGACACGCCAGATGCGGTTGACCTTGGCATAATCGTTCTGGTCTTCCGCGACGCCCTTGGAGAGGATGGCGCCGGGAACGGTGCCGGTATCATAGGCCTGGCCCTCGATACGGATGGCCGGCTCGATGCCGTCATTGACCACACCGCCCATAATGAAACCGTCCTGGAAAATGACCGCGGTAGAGGGGGTGCTGCCGCGCGGGAAAAAGAGACCCGAGTTGCCATTGGGTTGGTTGGCCGAGGTGCCGTCGGCAAAGATCCACATGCCGACGTTGCCGATATTCACCAGGGTCCTGGTCATATAATCCGCACTGGCTTTGTTCAGGTGCGCAGCCGGCAGGCTTCTCCCCTCGATCTTTGCATAGCTGGGTGCAACCTGGGCAAACCAGCACACGCTGAGGACGAGAAGAAGGATTACTAGTTTTTTCATTCGTGACCTCCGTAAGTACAATTTCTTTAGAAGGGTCTAATCCGCTTCACATCGAACTTGTCCGGGAGAGGCGCCAGAGGCGCTCTCCCGGGCCGGGGTTCCGG
>CAYTCI010000073.1:0-19888 GCA_964436305.1 uncultured Cytophagia bacterium
CGGCAGGGCCCACTCCTCGCGCAGCACTTCGCCGCGCACGCTCACCAGGATCAGCTTGATGGGCACCTTGCGGCTGGCCTGCGCCGCAGCGGCCTGGACCAGACGCAGAAGGCCGCCGCAGCAAGGCACCTCCATGATCATCACCGTGATCGTGTTGACCCTCGCCTGGTCGATCAGGGCCTTGATCTTTTCGAGGTAAACCTCCTGGCCCTCATCGAGCTTGGGGCAGGCGATGATCAGGGTCTTCCCCGCCAGATACTCCTGGTGAAAATCACCCAGGGTGAAAGCAGTACAGTCGGCGGCGATCAGCAGATCGGAGCCGGCGAAATGGGCAGCGGCGGGTGCAATGAGGTGAAGCTGGATGGGCCAATGGCTGAGCTGCGAGGGACGACGGCCCGCTCCGGACAGCGCGGCAGGTGCCGTCTGAAAGGTGGCGCTGCGGCTGCCGGGACACCCGCCCTGCGGAGCCAGAGCCGGAGCCGGCGCCTCCGCGATCGTGACCTGGTGCTCCTTGAGATATTCCAGAGCCTGGCGGTGATACTCGCTCTCGCCATGATCCTTGAGATGTTTGAGATGGGCGCGGATGGTGTTCTCTCCCTGGGGGAGAATCGTCGCCATCACCCGGCGCTCGTCATAGGGCTCCGCTTCACGTACTTCGACCGTGATCGCGCCCTCGGGACAATGGCCGAGGCAGGCGCCGAGGCCGTCACAGAGCAGATCGCTCACGAGACGGGCCTTGCCGTCGATGAGCTGGATCGCGCCCTCCGGGCAATTGGGGATACAGAGTCCACAGCCATTGCAGCGGTCATGATCGATCTTGATAATCTTGCGTTTCATCCTTCACTCCGGTTGATTCAATGCGGGAATTGGGGGAAGAATGTAGCCATTTTTGCGGCCAGAGCCAATAAAAAAAAGGAGCGGCAAGGCCGCTCCTGAAATCCGCGCGGGCAGCAGCCTGAAGAGTTGGCCGCTGCCCGTCCCGGAGGAAAGACTACCGGCTGTGATGCGGTCCCGAACCGGAGTTACCCTGGCGATCCCGATCGCGATTCCGCTCCCCATCACGGCTGCCGTCGCGGTTCCGGTCACGATTCCCGTCACGATTCCGCTCATGGCCGGTCCGGGCATAGCCGTCACGGTCGCGGAACCGCTCCGGCATCTGCGCCTTCCGCCAGTGACCGGGGGTCCAGTCCCATCCATGGCGTGTGTTGATCCAGACGCCGGCCACCCACTCCTGGCCGGCTCTCGGTTTGATCCAGCGCCCGTCGATCCAGACGTAACGGCCATGATTCCAGTCCCAATACCCATCGACCCAGATGCCGAGGTGGAAAGGGCAGGCGGGCCGGACGGCGATCACGCGGGGGGCCGGCGGAGCGATTCTGATATGGCGATGATAACGGCTGCGGGCTTGCGCACTGCTGCCGGAGCCGGCGAGCAGAACCACCGTCAGCACCGGGATCATGATGAAGCTGAAGCGTTTCATGGGAACCTCCTCTTCGGTTAAGCCGGGCCTGCCCTCAGGCAGGTCCATCCGCTTCTCTGACCCTGCTTTTGCAAGGGAGGTGCCAGAATTATCCCGGATTCCGAAGATTCGTTCAAACTATTATTAATTATAATTTTATAATTTTATCCTCATCAGGAGCTGGCTGCCCGGGTGTACCCTGAGGTACATCCGCTGTACCTGCGGGTGCACCGGTACGGCGCTTTTGATGACCAGGCCAGGATGGAGAAGCGATGACCATGCCGACGGACGCTGCGCGGGAGGAGTTACAACAGCACTTTCCCTGGTGGGATATGCTGCGGGAGATGGTGGACCAGTGTATCGATTTCAGTCTCAATCTGCGCCAGAGCGGCCATCCGGGCGGCTCGCGATCCAAGGCCCATATCCTGCTTGCGCTGCTGCTCGGCGGGGCGATGCGCTGGGATATCCGCAAGCCGTTACAGCCGCTGGCCGATCGTTTCATTCTGGCCGCCGGCCATGCCAATCCCCTGGTCTATGCCACCCTGGCCGTGCTCAATGAGGCGTTGCGCCGGCGCGAGCAGCGCAGCGGCGGCGGGCGATACTGGCGTCCGCAGGATACGGCGCAGCAGCTGGTCTGGGAGGATCTGTTGCAGCTGCGCCGGCGCGGCGGACTGCCGGGCCATGCCGAGATGGCGGGCAAGACGCTCTTCATGAAGCACAATACCGGACCCTCCGGCCACGGCGCGGCGGCAGCGGCCGGGCAGGCCCTCGCCCTGAAATTGGCCGGCTGCGGCAGCGTGCGGGTCTTCGTCCTCGAAGGCGAGGGCGGACTCACCCCCGGCATCGTCCACGAGACGATGAATTCGGCCTATGGAGTGGGGCTGGATAACCTCTATTTTCTCGTCGACTGGAACGATTTCGGCATCGATGCCTTTCCGGTCAGCCGTGTCGTCCATGGCGGGCCGGCGGAGTGGTTCTCCGCGCATGGCTGGCGGGTGGTGGGCACGGAACAGGGCATGGAGTGGGCGGCGGTGAGCGGCACCCTGCAGGATCTGGTGGCGGAGGGGACACCCCTGCGCCCCAGCGCCGCCTGGTTCCGGACCCGCAAGGGGCGTGGCTACGGGATCTACGACGCCGCTTCGCATGGCACGCCGCATCCGATGAACAGTCCGGCCTTCTGGGAGGGCCGGCGCGCCTTCATGGACCGATACGGGGTGAAATTTGCGGGATTCAATGCGCCCGCACCCACCGATGTTGCGGAGCAGCGCGAACAGACGCGGCAGAATCTGGAACAGGTGATGTCGCTCTTTGACCTGCAGCCGGCGCTGGGGGAGTATACCGCCGAACGGCTGTGCGAACTGGCGGCGCGGGTGCCGGAGCGGATCTCCGGAGTGGCCGCAGCCGGGGGTTACAAGGCCGGGGCCGGCACTCCACGCAGCGATCCCGCCCGTGATCCGGATCTGATCGACTTTGCCCGTTATCCCGCGGCGCTCTATCTGCCGCCCGGCGCCCGCGCCGCCAACCGCCAGGGTCTGGCGGCTTTTGGCGCCTACGTCAACGCGCTGAGCAAGTCCCGCTATGGCCGGCCGCTGTTCATCGCCCTCTCCGCCGATTTGGCCGAGTCGACCAACATCGCCGGCTTTGCCCGGGGCTGGCAGGAACTGCCGGGCTGCGGGCTCTATGACCGCGAAACCAACCCTTACGGCGCCCTCCTGCCCCAGGAGATCACCGAGCTGGCCAATGCCGGCATCTGCACCGGTCTTGCGGCGGTCAACCTGGCCGACGATCCCGCCAGCGATTTCGCCGGTTTCTTCGCGGCCTGTTCAACCTATGGCGCCTTCAGCTACCTCAAATACGGCCCTCTCCGCCTCTTCAGCCAGATGGTCCAGGATGCCCCGCTGCGGATGGGAAAAATCCTCTGGATCGTCGGCCATTCCGGCCCGGAGACAGCCGACGACTCGCGCACCCATTTCGGCATCTTTTCACCGGGCGTCACCCAGCTCTTCCCGGCCGGCCAGATCGTCAACCTTCATCCCTGGGAGCACAACGAGGTCCCGGTGCTGCTTTCGGCCGCCCTGATGAGCGATATCCCGATCATCGCCCTCCACCTGACCCGTCCGGCCATCACCATCCCCGACCGAGAAGCCCTCGGCTTGCCCGCGCACACCGCCGCGGCGCACGGCGCCTATCTGCTGCGCCCCTACGATCCCGGCCTGCCAAGGATGGGGACGATATTTGTCCAGGGGACGATGACCATGGTCAACCTGCTCGAGCTCTTGCCCGAGCTGGAACGGCGCCGGCTCAACGTCCAGCTGGTGGCCGCGGTCAGCCATGAGCTCTTTATGCGGCAACCGGAGGCATTCCGGAACGCAATGGTCAGTGAGGAGGAGTGGGAGCGGTCGACGGTGATCAGCGACGGAGCGCGCATCACCATGCAGCCGTGGCTGGCAAACCGGCGCGCGGCCCGCCTGGCGATGACTCCGGATTGGGATGACCGCTGGCGCACCGGCGGCACCATCGCGGAGATCATGGAAGAGGCCCATTTGTCACCGGAGTGGCTGCTGGCCGGGATCGAGCAGTTCGTCGAGGCTGTAAGGAAGTAAAGGGATGGCCGCCGGGAAAGATGCTGCTGCAAACACCCCGGCGGCAGATAGGCAAGGAATTCCGCCGCTATTTCCCCGGCTGGCCGTAATAGGCCTGTGGTCCGTGCTTGCGCTGAAAATGCTTGTCGATCAGGGGCTGCGGCAGGCGCGCGGTTTGCGGATTGATCTGCAGGGTGAGATAGGCCATCCGCGCCAGTTCCTCGAGGATGACACTGTTCTGCACCGCCTTTTCCGGGGTCGCCCCCCAGGTAAAAGGGCCATGGCCGGCCACCAGCACCATCTCGACCTCCTGCGGGGAGATCCCCGCCAGCCGGGCCGTGATCTGATGTCCGGTCGCGGTCTCATAGTCGCCACCGATCGCTGCTTCGCTCATGAAGTCGGTGCAGGGGATGTCCAGGTGCAGCGAGTCGGCGTGGGTGGTGCCGAGCAGGGGGACCGGTCGCGCCACCTGCGCCCAGGCGACCGCGAAGGTGGAGTGGGTATGAGCGATCCCGCCGACACCGGGAAAGGCCTGGTAGAGGACCAGATGGGTGTTGGTGTCGGAGGAAGGGCGCAGGGTGCCATCGACCACCTTGCCCTGCAAATCGACGACAACAATATCCGCCGGCTGCAACTCCACATAGGGAACGCCGCTCGGCTTGATCGCCACCACCCCGGCCTCACGGTCGATGGCGCTGACATTGCCAAAGGTGTAGATGACAATGCCGTGACGTGGCAGCTCCATATTGGCTTCATAGACCCGCTGCTTCAGGGATGCAAATTCACGCACGTGCTATACTCCTTCCCGGGCCGGACTTGTTCATGCCTGAATCGCCGACATCCAGCCGGCGCTTTTTTTCTGCAATACCCAATAGAGTGTGATATCGGCCAGGGTGAGCAAGGCCACAAGGCCCGCGACCAGGCTCCAGCCGAGTGCCCCGTGTTTCAGGGCCAGCCAGATGCAGCCGGCGCCGATCAATCCGCTGAAGAGCATGAGCAGCATGATGTTCATATTCTGCTTGACGGCGCGGTATTCGTTGTCCCAGACCAGCTTGGGGAAATGGAGATCGATGATCATGCCCGCGAGTACCGGCAGGGCGATGGCGGGCAGGGAGGTCACCAGCCCGGCGCCCAGGAGCAGCAGCGGGAGATGGAAGCGCATACCGAGGGCTGCCGCCAGAATCACCACGCCGGCGAGCGGAAGCAGGAAGGCCACCACCAGCTTGGCCTGGATCTGGACCCGGTACGGAACAGGCAGGTATTTGCTGACGAAGAACTGGCCGCCCTCACGCGAGATGGAGGAGGCACTGGCCCCGCTTGAGCCGGCGATGAAAAGGCACGCGCCGAACAGGATCAGCAGCAGGGTGCTGCTCGGGAGGCCGCCGCCGAGCAGCTGGTGTAATTTTTCGGTCTCCCCGGGATCGCCGCTGGCGCTGACGAAAAGCAGCATCACCGGCCAGAGAAAATTGATGAGTACACAGTTCATGAAGAAGGCCGGCGTCCGCACCAGCAGCCGAATCTCCTTGCGGATCAGGGCCTTGAGCGGCTGGCTGGACTGGCTGGCTGCAGCCAGCTCCGCCCCGGTCAGGGCACGGCGCGTGGCAAAACTCTCCGAACCGCCGACCGCGCCGCGAAAGTAAAGCACACCGCCGGCGGCCAGCATCAACCCGATGAAGAGGGCAGAGACCAGCAGAAAGGCGAGCAGATAAAGCCACCCCGCCGCCGGCCCGGACTGCAGCAGGCCATAGACCGCGAACTTGACGCCGGGAAACAAGCGCATGCCCAGATCGACCAGACCGTTCCGGCCCTCCTGGAGCATGCGGACGATATCCTCCGGCCTGGTCTTGATCATCGCCCGCTGCATGAGCAACTGCAAACCCAGGGCGGCCAGCAAGCCCAATCCGCCGACCCAGATGCGGAAGCGGTCCTTGTGGCGCGAGATCGAGGAGTAGCTCATCAGCAGCATGGCGAGCAGGGAGGCCAGCACCAGCGGGATGATCGGCAGGCTCAAAAAAACTGCGAGGGCGATCAGATAATAGCCGGGGCCGGCGCCGCTCTTGACGCCGTAGGCCACCAGCAGCGGGGCAAGGATGAGCAGCTGCGTCAAATATTCAAAGAGCAGGGTGACCGTGAATTTGGCACCGAGAATCTGCCCGGGCTTCAATGGCAGCGGCAGAAGAAACTCGACATCCTGGGCAAAATAAAAGGTCGTAATGACGTAAAAAATGCCAAAGATAAAGATGAGCAGCCCCGTCAGGGCACAGCCGAAGGCGAGGATCATCCCCTGCTGGCCGATCCCGGCCAGCGGCGCGTAGAGCTGATCGACGAGCATTGCGACGGCAGCGATCAGCGGCAGCACACCGATTGTGATCAGCGCCACCAGTCCCACGGTCTTGCCACGGGCAAAGCGGCCGGCGGCCAGCGGCGCGATGCTGCCTTTCAGCAGGGTCCGCGTCAGGG
This sequence comes from uncultured Cytophagia bacterium, assembly GCA_964436305.1. Lineage (GTDB taxonomy): Bacteria > Zhuqueibacterota > Zhuqueibacteria > Residuimicrobiales > Residuimicrobiaceae > JAKPUX01. Next base: position 6,502 of record CAYTCI010000073.1, read on the forward strand.
TGAGGAATCTATTCATCGTCGGTCATCTCCAGGAACATCTTTTCGAGCGATTCATTCGCCTTGAAGTGGTCGCGCATCCCGGCGATGGTGCCGTCGAAGAGCAGCTTGCCCTTGTGGATGATGGCTACCCGGTCGCAGAGCTTCTCCGCGACATCCAGCACATGGGTGGAAAAAAAGACCGTCTTGCCCTGGCCGGCCTCCTTGCGCAGGATCTCCTTGAGGAGGAAGGAGGATTTGGGATCGAGGCCGGTGAGGGGTTCGTCGAGCACCCAGACCGCCGGATCGTGCAGCAGCGCGCCGATGAGGACGATTTTCTGGCGCATGCCATGGGAATAGCTCTGGATCTTGTTGCCGAGCACCTCCGCCATCTCGAATTGGCTGACGCACGCGGTGATACGCTGCTTGCGCTCCGCGGCGGCGATACGATACATATCAGCCATGAAGCGGAGGTATTCAAGGCCGGTGAGGCGCAGGAACATGTCCGGGCTGTCGGGGATGAAACCGATCTGTTCTTTGACCCGGATGGTCTCGCGGCGCAGGTCGAGGCCGTTGACGCGGATCTCGCCGCTGTCGGGGTTGAGGATCCCGGTGAGTATTTTCAGGGTGGTGGTCTTGCCGGCGCCATTGGGGCCGAGAAAACCGACAATTTGGCCAGGCGGCACCGTCAGGGTCAGGTCGTCGACCGCCTTGACCCGGCCGTTGTAGGATTTGTGCAGATGGACCAGTTCGATCATGGTAGCGCTCCTTGGCATGGCATTCGGCCCTAATGTAAAAAACTGCCGGATCAAATGCACGAAAAATCCGTTCCCGGAAGCTGCGGGCTCTCTTTTTCTCAGCCAGCCCGCTCGCCGGACTTGATTCCCAGCGCGGGTTTGGCTATATTGGTCATAACCCAACCCGGATCAAACAATATGACGACGCAAACGCTCGAAGAACTGACCCGCTATCTGCAGCAACTGCTCGACGATGACTATGAGGCCTTCGCCACGGCGCCGATGGAGCCCCCCGCCCTGCGCATCAACACCCTCAAGGGTGAGCGGAGGCCGCTGTTGCAGCGCTTCGAGCACTGGGGGGTGAAGGCCCGGCCGCACCCGATCAACTCTGACGGACTGGTCCTCGAGGAGGACCAGCTGCCGCTCAGCCATACCCTCCCCTTTTTCGCCGGCGCTTTTGCCTATCAGGGGCTCTCCTCGCAGCTGCCGGCCCTGGCTCTCGATCCCCGGCCGGGTGAATCGGTCCTCGATCTCTGTGCCGCGCCGGGCTCGAAATCGACCCAGATCGCCGCCCTGATGGAAAACCGCGGGCGGCTGCTGCTCAACGACAGTTCCAGCCGCCGGCTGCAGCCGCTGATGGCCAACCTCTTCACGGCGGGCGTCCAGAATGCCTGCCTGCTCAACCTGCCGGGGCAGAGCATCGGCCGCCATTTCTCCGAGCAGTTCGATCGTGTTCTCGTCGACGCCCCCTGCTCCGCCCTCTCCAATCTGCCGACCCGGGCCTTCCAGTCGCAGTGGTCGCCCGCCTTTTTAGAAAAAATTGCGGGGATCCAGGAGCAGCTGCTGATCTCGGGCATCAAGGCGGCCCGGGTGGGCGGCATCATCGTCTACTCCACCTGCTCGATCTGCCCCGAGGAAAACGAGCGGGTGCTCGAGCGCATCCTCGCGCGCTACCCGGTCGAACTCGAGACCATCCCCTTCGCCAGGGCTCCCGTTTGCCGGCCGCCGCTCGAGGCCTATCAGGGCCAGAGCTTCTCCCCCGCCATCCAGCGCGCTGTGCGCATCCATCCCGGGTCCTTCCCCTTCGAGGGCTTTTTCATCGCCCGGCTGCGCAAAACCGGCCCGCTGCCCATCCGGCCGGTGACCGAGCCCGTGCCCTGGGCCGAGGCCCTCAGCGCCGGCGATCCTGCGATCGCGCCGCTGCTCGATCATCTCGCGACCTTGTGGGGCGCCCCGGTGGAGGAACTGCAGGCCAACCGCTTTGTGCGCACCCGGCACCGCCTCTGGCTGCTGGCGCCGGATTGGGAGCGCCTGCCGCAGCGCACCCTGATGATGGCCGGGCTGCCTCTCGCTCATGAAAAGACCGGCTTCTGGCGGCTGACGACCGCGGCCATCCAGCGCTTCGCCGACCAGACGCTCAAACCGGTCATCCAGTTCAGTGAGGCCGAGCTGAAAGCCCTTTTCAGCGAGGGACGCCTGCCGGCCCCGGCAGGTCCCTTGCGCTATTATGTTTTACAAGTCCAGGGGCGTAATCTGGCGTCGATCGCCCAGTCGGAAGGATTTTACCGGATCCATCTGCCACACCGTTTCGATCTGGTGCTCTAGTGCCCTGGTCACTCGAGGCGCAGCAGGAGATCGTCCCAACTGCTGCGTCCCTGCTGCTTGCCGCCGGCGCTGCAAAGAAGAATCGTCAGCGACTCGGCCGCGGCCGGGGCTCGGGCGATCGTGCGGACCAGCTGCCAGCCGGAGCGGATGGCCGGCCCGCGGCTCTCTTTTTCGAGCAGGAGTTTGCCGGCACGGTCATGGAACTGCAGGAGCAGCCGCTGCGGGCTGCCGGACTCGAAACGGCACCAGGCCTGCCCTCGATAGGTTTCGCCACCGGCACAAGGGATACTCTGGCGCAGCATGGCGGTCCGGTCGCGACCCGCGGCTCGATCCTCTAGCTGCAGACCCCAGTCGCCGAGCTTCGCCGCCGCCGCAGAACGGATCGCCGCGGTCCCGTCGGGGAGTTCCACCTGCCACTGCGAGGGCTGCTGCGCTCCAGCCGCCCCCTGCCAGATCTCAAAGGAGAGGTTGGCCAGCGGCGTCAACCGCCGCGTCGCGCTGCCGGTTTCGAGCCAGACACCGCACTCATTCTCGCCGAGCCTGAGCGGCGCCCCGTTGGGCAGCACCAGGCTCTGATCGTCGGCAGTGGTATTGGCGACGAAATAATAGCTGGAGCCGCCCTTGGCCGCCCCGCGGCTGAAGCGGCGCCATTGTACGGCACCCGTATTCCGGAAACTCACGGTGGTAAAATCCTCGAGAACATCGCGATAGAGGACCACCTCCTTGACCAGGTCGTACATCCGGTCCCAGCAGGCCTGCGTCTGGCTGCTGCGGGCCACGACACTCTGATCGTTGTAAAACAAGATCCCGCTGGCGCCGTGGATGAGGGCCGAAAAGAGCTGCGGCCGTACCGTGGAATACATACTCTGCGGGCTGCTGTAGCGCACCGCCTCAGCGGAAACCCAGGGCCAGATGGGTTTGTAGCCCGAGGCCTCCTGCATGACGGTCACCGCCTCGCCGAGCAGGGAGGGCTTGCGGTTGGTGGCGTCGTAGGAATTGATGCCGAGGATGTCCGCCGCCGGTGCATAGGTGCGGGTGGTCTCGCGGATGTTCTCCTCCGGGGTGGCATGGCTGTACCTGAGACTGGCGAAGTAGGCGGCCGACCCCTTGTCGGGGGCGCGCAGGGGATATTTCTTCTCATAGAGCAGCTTGCTGCCGGTGACCGGCCCAAGATCGATGTAGGCCAGGGTGCCCTTGCGGCGTTGATCATAAAAGCGCTTGAGCAGGGAATCGGTGAAGGCCCAGTGAGCGTCGGTGGCATAACCGGCATCGGGCTCATCCATCAGATAGTAGATCATGCTGCGTTTGGGGCCGCCGGGGGGATTGACCTCGCGATAAATGGTCTCCATCGCCCGCCGGGCCGCGGCCGGGGTGACCCGTTTGTGCGCGGCGCGCTGCTCGCTGGCTTGAAAAATGCCGTCGCGGTTGAGATCGATGATACAGCCGGGCTCAGCCTGCAGCCGCCAGGGCAGGTCGCCGGCGAGGAAGAGACCGTCGTCATGGCGCACATAATCGAGGCGGGTGAAAATGCCGTCGGGGTAGAGATGCTTGGGATCATCGATATCGCGGATGGTGATCCAGAGGGTGTTAAAGATCTCGCGGAGGCTGGAAAAGGTCATTTCGTCAACGGGCTTGACCTTGATCCCGTCCACGCGGGTGCCGATGGCGAAGAAGCGGCGGCCATCGCGCAGGAGGTAGCCGGCGGGTTCGCCGGATTGGACGGTGAAGGTTTGCGCCCCGGCGGCTGTGGCCAGACCCCAGACCAGGCCGGCGAGCGCGAGACTGATCGTTCTCCTGCTGCGGCAGGGCATCACGGTGCTCCATTTCACGCGGCTCCACCCGGTGGGGCGCCGCCGCTCTTGTTTTTATCCTGAAAAATGGTTAAGTTGCTACCAGTAGAACACGCCCCTGACGGGCGATGTTCCTGATAATCCGGTCGTTATGATTGGAGAGGTTTGACAATGAATGGTTCCCCTGTATTCGAACACCTGTATCATAAGCTGAAGAACGTCATCCCGGTCGCGGAAATCCGTTACAAGGCGGAGCTGGCCGAAGAGATCAACCGGCTCAAGAAGGAGCGCAACGCGGTCATCCTCGGGCACAACTATATGGAGCCCGCTCTCTATCACTCGGTGCCCGATTATCGCGGGGATTCGCTGGAGCTCAGCCGCCGGGCGGCGGAGGCCGATGCCGATATCATCATCTTTTGCGGTGTACGTTTTATGGCGGAGACCGCCAAGATCCTCAATCCCGGCAAGACCGTGCTCATCCCCTCACCCAAAGCAGGCTGCTCGCTGGCCGAGAGCATCACGGCCGAGGATGTCCGCCAGCTGCGGCGCCTTTACCCCGGGGTGCCGGTGGTCACCTATATCAACACCTACGCCGACGTCAAGGCTGAAACCGACATCTGCTGCACCTCGGGCAATGCGGTCAAGGTGGTGGAGTCGCTCGGGACGGACAAGGTGATCTTTTTACCCGACCAGTATCTCGCCGGCAACGTCGCCCGCGAGACCGGCAAAACCATCGTCTTTCCGGTCAAGAGTCCGGCCGGACTCGCCCGGCCCGAGCCGGGCCTCGAGTATGCGATGATCGGCTGGGAGGGCCGCTGCGAGGTGCATGACAAATTCACCGTCGAGGATATCGAGAACATCCGCGCCCAGTTCCCCGATGTGGTGATCCTGGCCCACCCGGAGTGCCGGCCCGAGGTGACCGCGGCCGCCGATTTTTCCGGCAGCACCTCGGCGATGATCCGCTACGTGCGCGAGACTAAAGCCCCGCGCTATCTCCTGCTGACCGAATGCAGCATGGGCGACAACATCGCCGCCGAGAATCCCGACCGCGAGCTGCTGCGTCTCTGCAGCGTGCGCTGCCCGCACATGGCCGAGATCACCCTCGAGGATACCCTGGAATCGCTGCGACAGACGCGCTATGCGGTCGAGGTGCCCGAGGAGATCCGCGTGCGCGCCCTGCGGGCAGTGACCCGCATGCTGGAGATCGGCTGAGGCCGATGGCGGGGCGGGGCCATATTCTGATCCTCGGCGCCAGCGGCTTCATCGGCGGCGCCTGCGCCCGCGCCGTACTGGAGTCGGGCGATCGCCTCAGCTGCCTGGTGCATCGTGCTCCCCTCGCCGGCGAATGGGGTGGTGTCCCCCTCCATCATGGCACCCTTCCCTCTTTTCCCTGGCGCCGCCTTGAAACAGATCCGCCCACGATCATCCTCCATCTGGCCCGGCTATCGGCGCCGGGACCGCTCGGCCGCCGCCTCGCGGCGTGGCGCAGCGCCCGCGCCAACCGGCGCCTGCTCCACTGGCTGGCGCATCAGGCGCAGCCCCCGCGGCTGGTTCTGGTGGCCGGCACCCTCGCCTATGGTCCCTCCCCGAATACTGAGGTCGATGAAGCGCATGCCCTGAATCCCGCGGGATTCGCCCGAGAGTATGCCCAGGGCGAAGCGCCGGTCCTGCAGGCACTGCAAGCGGGCCGGCTGCCGGTCCAGATCATGCGGCCGGCCTGGGTATACGGTCCGCGTTCCTGGCTGCAGGGTTTTTACCTGGAGCCCATGCGCCGGGAGGGCTTTGTCCCCCTCTATGGCACCGGCGAGAACTGGATGTCCCTGATCCATGTCGAGGATGCGGCAGCCTGGATCGTGGGGCTGGCGCAGACGGCGCCCGCCGGGGCGACCTACAATCTGGTCAGCGGTGCACCCATCCGCCAGGCGGAACTGGCGGAACTGCTCAGCCGCATCAGCGGCCTGCCTGTACGGCGGCGCGCCGCCGCCGATCTCGCCAGCCGCGACCAGGGCCTCTGGGAATCCCTCACCTTTTCACAGCGCACCATCAGCCGCCACAGTGCGCGCTACCGCGAGATCGGCTGCCGCCATCCGGATCCCGCCATCGCCCTCGAATCACTCTGGCGCGCCGGGTGCCCGGCCTGACTTGCGCAGGGTGCAGATGCTGTCCGGCAATCCTGTATAGTAAATATAGGTCGGAAAATCGACGCGCACGATGTTAGCGCGCTTTTCGAACCGCGCCATCAGCTCCGATTCGGCGGAGTAGGCCTGCAAGCGGAAGCCACCGTTCTCGAGAAAGAGGCGCTTGCGCCCGAAGAGGGTCGAACCGATGGTGCATTGCGAGAGGTGGATCAGAGCGCCGGGATGGAAGGCATCCTCGACCCAATGACTCTCCTCCGGGCCGCGGAGTTCAACCCCGCCGTGCACGAGATCCACGTCGGGATGGGCGCGGAGGAACTCGATGCGCAGGTGGAGATGATCCGGCCGATATTCATCGTCGGCATCGAGAAAGGTCACCCACTCACCGAGGGCGGCATGGATGCCGATGTTACGGGTGGCCGACAGCCGGCGGTTACGGTGCCGCAAATAGCGCCAGTGCGGGCGGCTCTCCTGAAGGGGGAGGATCAGCTCGGCCAGACCGTCACTGCTGCCGTCATCGATGATGAGCAGTTCGAAATTCGTAAAAGTCTGCTGCTCCACCGAAGCGAGCGCACGTTCGACCAGGTGGCGGCGGTTGAAGACCGGCAGAATGATCGACACCGCCGGCTGCATCAGCTCTGCAAGCTCCATGGTTTAATCACCTCGCACCCGGCAGCATGTAATTCTCCCCTTTCCAGAGGCGAACGACGCGGCCATTGTCGTCCAGCTCGAATCGGACCAGTTCCCCGTTGCCGTTGAGTCCGCTCATGCGGCAAAGATGCATCCCTCCAGGCACCAGCTCGATGAGACCGTCGCAGCTCATCTTCTCGCCGATCCATGCCCGCAGCAGGGCCACTTCCGCGGCAAAATCCGGGCTTTGAGCGAGGCCGGGCTGGAGACCAGCTGCCAGCGCCAGAATCAACAGGGTTTTTCGCATGGCGACCTCCTTGGTCTGACCTAAATTTAGTCAAATCGGGACCAATTACAAGCGGAAATATCCGGAATCCGCCAGGGTAACATGGACGGGGTCGTGTGCAACCACCCGGCTGCTGCAGATAACCCAGGCCGTGCCGGCAGATGCGGAGTCCTGCGTCCATTCACGGCGAGGTGCCATTTCCCGGCTTGACTCTCAAGCGGGAAATGGCTACATTGATATGTTGACAGAGTTGCATGGCATCGGGAGAAAAAATGAAACCCAAAATAGTCATTGGCGTGACCGTGATCATCGCGGCCCTGATCTATCTCATGGTCACCAGCTTCAAGGAGAGTTCAGTCTATTACCTCACCGTCTCGGAGATCCGGGACCAGTCGGCGAAGGTCAAGGGCGAGGGACTGCGGGTGAGCGGCTATGTCGACCCCGCCTCCATTCGCTGGGATGCGGACAAGATCGAGGTCCGTTTCACGCTGGTCGAAGGACCGGACAGCCTGCCGGTCTATTACAAAGGGGTGATGCCGGACCAGCTGGCGGATGCGCAGGGGGTGCTGGCTGAGGGCCAGCTGCTCGAGGATGGCACCTTCACCGCGACCCGGTTGATGCTCAAGTGCCCCTCCAAATATGAGGCCCGACTCGAGGAAGACAAGACCGCGCGAGCACAATAGGGCCGATAGAAACAGCAAAGCCGATGCAGGATGCCTGCACCGGCTTTTTTTTGCCATGACCGGGGCGCCGGATGGCGCCGCGCTGTTACTTGTTGAGACCGCTGAAATCGACGGTCGGGGCGGTTTTGGCCTCGGCCGGGGCCTCGAAATAGGGTTTTTGCGCAAAGCCGAGCATGCCGGCGATGATCACAGTGGGGAATTTGCGCACGGACTGATTGTAGACGCGCACCTCATCGTTATAGCGCTTGCGCTCGACCGCGATGCGGTTTTCCGTGCCCGCCAGCTCATCCTGCAGGCGGATGAAATTCTCGTTGGCCTTGAGCTCGGGGTACTTTTCGACAACGACCATGAGGCGGCCGAGGGCGCTGGTGAGACCGTTCTGGGCCTCCATGTACTGCTGCAGCTGCGCCGGGGTCATGTTGCCGGGGTTGATCTGGGTGCTGGTCGCCTTGGCACGGGCATTGATCACCGCTTCGAGCGTTGACCTTTCAAAACTGGCATAGCCTTCGACGGTCTTGACGAGATTGGGGATCAGGTCCATTCGCCGCTGCAGCTGGTTCTCGACCTGGGCCCAGGCGTTCTTGACCCCTTCATCGAGGCCGACCAGCCGGTTATACGGGGTGAAGATCAGAAAGCCGATCACCGCCAGGACTGCGACGACGATAAGGATGGTTTTCAATGCTTTCGACATGTGCTCCTCCATTGACTATTCCATTTGGTCTACAATCCGTGCTAACTTGTTGACTTGATCTATATAAGATGCTGCGATATGGTTCAATTCGACATGCGACAGCTTGCTCTTGCGATCTCCGGCCTGCAGGAGCTGCTGAAAGAGGTCGACGTCAAGGTCGTAGAGCTCGGCGGTGCGCAGGAGGATCGCCCCTGGTTCATCCGGAACCTCCGCTCCCTTGAGAACAAGCAAGGCCCTGAAGAGAACGGCAAAGGGAGCAAGGGTCAGGGTGAAGAACTGCTGCAGGCGGTGCCTTTTGCCCAGGGTGGTGAGATAGGCCCCGCGCAGATGCAAGAGCTTGCCCTTGATCTGTTCTTCGCACTGCAGACGCAGATTGGCATGAGCGATCTGCAGGGGTGCGAGCACATCCTCACCATAGAGGGTGACATGGCGGCGCTGCATGTGGAGAAACTCGATCGGGAAGCTGTCGAGGGAGGCCTCGATGTACTGCCGCGTCATGAAGACCGGGAGGGCGCGCAACCGTTTATGCCATTTTTCGATCAGCGGGAAGGCCGCATTGAGCCCCCCGATAGCCACCTCCGAGAGGACGATGAGGAGATTGATATCCGATTTTTTCGGCTGCCAGGTGGCGCCGGCCGCGCTGCCATAGAGGATCACGGCGACGAGTTCCTCGCCGAAGATGGCTTTGACCTCCTCGGTGAATTCGCGGGCGATGACCATGGGTGACTCGGGATGCTTCGCCATTTTCTTCTCCTTCGATCCTGGATAACCGGCTGATCCGGTGGCCTGCCGGAACCTTCCGGCTGATCGCCGTTCGGCTAATAGCCGCCGCCGGCGCCGCCGCCACCGCTCGAGCCGCCGCCAAAGCCGCCGAAACCGCCACCGCCGCCACCCCCGCCAAAACCGCCACCCCAGCCGCCGCCACTGCCCCAACCGCTGCCCCAACCCCCGCTCCGGCTCGAACCCCAGCCGCCGCCCGAGCCCCATCCTGCACCGTGGGAGCTCTTGATCAAGATCACGGCAACGGCCAGCAGGACGAAGAGGGCGATCATCCAGTCCTCACCGTTCTTGGAAGAGCTGGAGAGACGCCGCGGAGCGATGGTGGTGCCGTCAAAGGTGATGCCGTACTCTTCGCCGACCAGGCCGGCGAAGGCCTGGACCGCCTCGAGGAAGCCCTGGCCAAAATTCCCCTGCTGAAAATTGGGCACCAGATAGCGGCGGTAGACATCCCCGGCGCGGGCATCGTTGATGAACCCCTCCACCCCATAGCCGGTTTCAATCCAGATCTTGCGAATATCGGTGACGTTGAAGATCAGCAGCCCCTTGTCCTCGCCCTTTTTGCCGATGCCCCAGGCCGAGTAGAGCTCGTTGGCGTAGGTCTGGTACTCGGCCTCGCCGATGGTGGGCATGGTGCAGATCACGATCGCCACGCCGGACTTGTTCCAGACCTCGATGGCCAGCGCTTCGATCTGCGCCTCCACCTCGTCGGGGATGACCTCGGCGAAGTCGTTGACCGCGCCCCGCCGCTGGGGAAAAGAGTCCGCCGCCGGCAGCAGGGCTGGCAGCAGCAGCATCAGGAGGATTGGGGCCATCTTGCGCATCATAAGGGAGCGTTCCGGGAGGAGTCCATTTTTATAAAGGTACATTTTTTCGCAGGGAAATGCAAGAGAATTAGATCGACCGGGCCCGCCGACGATGGCGCTCCTCCTGATGCGGAAAAGGGGGAATCGGATGAATCTTTTCGCAGATTATCCCGATTGCCCGTACATAACAGCATATCAAACACCGTCCGGTTTTCACAGGCAGCACCTGAATGGACTATCGCAAGAGGCCGTTAACGATCAGCATAGGAGGCGTGAGGGTGATGAGATATCCGGCCTTTGGTTTTGCAGCCGTAGTGCTATGTATTGCAGCTGGCTTGGGGGCAGCAGGCGGCTCTGCCTGGGCGCAACCGGCCGTTCCCCAGCCCCTCTCCCAGCTCCTGCGCGCGGATGGGACGATCGATCTCGGCACCAGCCTTTCGGGCGCTCTCGACCCCACCGGCTATACCATGTCCCTCGACAGCCAGGGGCAGCCCCGTTTCACCCCGGCGCGCAAGGTTGAGCCCGCCACCCCCGAGGCCATTGAAAAATGGAGTCCGGAATACGCTTTCTCCGGCGCGGATAACATCGTCACGGCCCTCGCGGTCCACGACGGGGCACTCTATGTCGGCGGCTATTTCAGCGCCATCGGCCCCATCCTTGCCAATCGCATCGCCAAATGGAACGGCGCCTCCTGGTCGGCCCTCGGTTCGGGCGTCGACGGCAACGTCCATGCCATCCTGGTAACCGAGACCGGGGTTTATATCGGCGGCGACTTTATCTACGCCGGTCCGGTTTTTTGCCAGCGCATCGCCCAGTGGGACGGGGCGCGCTGGAGCCCGCTCGGGGAAGGCTTTAACGGCAAGGTTCGCGCCCTGAGTTATTTCAACGGCGCCCTCTACGCCGGCGGCGAATTCACCGCCAGCGGTCCCCTCGCCGTCAGCCGCATCGCCCAGTGGAACGGCAGCCGCTGGAGCGCGGTGGGCGCCGGCTGCAACGGCCCGGTCCTGGCCTTCGCCGCCAGCAGCACCGATCTCTACGTCGGTGGCGATTTCACCTTCATTGGCAGCACCCCGGTCAACCGGGTCGGCCGCTGGACCGGCGCCGCCTGGTTCACCCTGGCCGCCGGGACCGATGCCACCGTTCGTGCCCTTATTTGGATGAACGGCTCCCTCTTCGCTGGTGGTGACTTTACCACGGCCGGCACCGTCACCGCCAATTATATCGCGCGCTGGAACGGCGCCGCCTGGAGCACTCTCGGCAGCGGAGCGGATCAGCGCGTCACCGCCCTCACAACCGACGGCACCACCCTCTACGCTGGCGGCCACTTTTATACCATGGGGGGCACCTCCGCCCTGCGCCTGGCCAAATGGGACGGCGGCGCCTGGAGCGCCCTCGGCACCGGCGTCAACAGCTTCGTCTATGCCCTGGCCTGCAACGGCAGCCGGCTCCACGTCGGTGGTGACTTTAGCACCGCCGGAGCCGTCACGGCCAACCATATCGCCACCTGGGATAGCGAGTTCTTTCGGTCGCTCTACGCCGGCAAGGGCTTTAACGGCCCGGTCTACGCCATCCTGCGCGATGGCGGTTCCACCTACTTCGCCGGCGCGTTCACCCAGGGCGGCGGGATCAGCGCCAGCAGCATCATCCGGTTCGACGGTACCACCTGGAGCCCGCTGGGCCGAGGGATCAACGGCACCGTCTATGCCCTCGCCAAACAGGGCAGCAACCTCTACGCCGGCGGCCGGTTCAACAGCGCCAGCGGCATCGCCGCCAGCAACATCGCTTGCTGGAGCGGCACCGCATGGAGCGCCCTCTCCAGTGGTCTGCAAAACGGCTCGCCAGGGACTGGCACCGTCTACGCCCTCGCCAGTAATGGCATCGACTCGCTGGTGGCCGGCGGCGAATTCAGCACGGCAGGCACCTTGCCCGTCTCCCGGGTCGCCCTGTGGAACGGCGGGGCCTGGAAGACGATCGGCCTCGGCATGGACAACACCGTCTATGCCCTGACCTATGAGAGTTTCATGTTCTATGCCGGCGGCAAATTCCGCAACACCCAGGGCGGCGGCTATTACCTCAACTATGCGGCGATGTGGTCCGGCAACCGCCAGGCCTGGTTCCCCATGAGCACCGGCCTGGACAGCACCGTTTATGTCCTCCGGCCTGGCAGCGCCGGGGTGGTCTACGCCGGCGGCAATTTTACCAGGGCCGGCACCCTGCCCGTGCGGCGTCTGGCCCGCTGGGCCGGCTCGCTCTGGGAGGCGGTCGGCAGCGGCGCGAACGGACCGGTGCGGGCGATCGATGTGATCGCCCCCAAGATCTACATCGGCGGCGATTTCATGGAGGCCGGCGGCCTGCCGGCACGGCGCTTTGCCATCTATGATGGCGGCACCAGCAGCTGGAGCGCCCCGGGCAACGGCCTCGACAGCACTGTGTATGCCCTCGGCGGCGGCGACCTCTTTCTCGGCGGCGCCTTCACCCTGGCCGGCAGCAAACCCTCCTTCCGCCTCGCCCAGTGGCTGGAAAACACCTATGTCTATCTCCAGGCCAAAATTTACCTCCAGGGGGCCTACGACAGCGGCAGCGGTCAAATGACGACCACCCTCAACACGACAAACCAGATCCCGCTGGTCTCCCCCTATCCCGATCATCGGGTGGTCACGACCATGCCGGCCCAGATCACCGACTGGGTGCTGGTCGAGCTGCGCGATTCCTCTTTCGGCTTCGTCGCCGCCAAAAGCGTGCTGCTCAACCGGAGCGGCGCTCTGGTCGATGACGACGGCATCAATCCCCAGGTCATCATGGAGGGGGTCCCGAACGGCAACTATTATCTCGTCGTCCGCCATCGCAACCATATCGCCGTCATGAGCGCCACTCCAGTGCCCCTGAACAACGGCGCTGCGGCGATGTACGATTTCACCCTCGCCGAAAGCCAATCCTGGACGATGGGACCCGGCGGCCGCGCCTGTGTTGAAGTCAAGCCCACCGTCTGGGGCCTCTGGGCCGGCGATATCAACCAGGACGGCATCATCACCACCCGCGACTATGTGATCTGGCACAGCGCCAATCTCAGCAGCGAATCGGGCTACCGCGTCAGTGATGTCGATCTCAACGGCTCGGTGGCCGACAGCGATTATACCCTCTGGGATAGCAATGCTCGTCTCGATCCGCACCGTCAGGTGCCGTGATCGATCAGCGCTGAGCCTATCCGTTTTCCTTCCTGCGGCGCCCCTCCGGCAGAACCGGTCGGGCGCCGTTCTCTTGCCGGGTGGCG
>CAYTCI010000074.1:0-19711 GCA_964436305.1 uncultured Cytophagia bacterium
CAGAAGAGCCAATCGAGGCGCAAGTCCAGGGTATTGATGGTATAACGCTGTTGCTGCCACGGATGCACCCGGCGCCGCTGGCCGTCGAGGATGAAACGGGTGCGGCGCGATGGGGTATAATAAATGCTCAGGGCCGGTCCATGGCTGCTGAATTTCTGGGAGGGGATCACCAGCGCATCGCCCAGCGCATCAAAATCATGCCGCCACTCCCGCCGGCTGTAAAAACCGTATCCGGGCCCTAACGAGAGGGCCGGCGCCGCGGCGAAGAGCACCCGCAGCTGCAGCCAATGGCTCGCGCGCGTCGTCAGCACCCGCTCCTTCCAGTCCGCCCAGTAGAGCTGGCCGTTTTCCTCCAGCTGCAGCCGGTAATCCAGCTTGAGCGTCGAGCGCCGGCTGAGCGCACAGGCCAGTGAATCATCCCAGGCGAACTTGCGAAAGACAAAACTCCGGGTCTGGACCGCCAGGTTGTCGAAATCATAGTCGACATAATTGGCCAGCACCTCAAAGGCGTTGTGCCACTGCAGCCGCGGCGAGGGGGTATAGCTCAGGACCGGCCGCAGCCGCAGGATCCGGTTCCAGTTGTTGTCGGCGCTGCGCTCGCCGAAGATATAGACCATATGGTAGAGACTGGCGCTGGCCTGCAGCTCGAAACGCAGCGCCCGATTCAGCTGCCGCCCGAAGGTGACCTGGGAATTGATGCGCAGCTCATCCCGGTCATCAAAATTGTTGGTGTCGGGCGTATCGTAGCGGAACCGGCTGATCGAGGCATAAAAGGCCAGGCTGTCGCACCGCCCGACCGGCGAATTGAACTCCGTCAGCAGCTGCAGCCGGTTGCTGTTGTTGTCCGGCGTGACAAAGGCCGTATACTGCGAAAAGGGTGACTGGACCACGCCGGTGACCAGATCGTAGCGCTGCTGCAGGGTATTGTAGTTGAGGGCGATCCGCCCGTGCAGGCGGTGGCGCGCCACCACCACCTCGAGAGCGTGGTCGCCGAGCTGATCGTTGCGCTTGCGCTGCCGCGCCGCTGCTTCGCTGCCAAAGCTGAGCAACTCGACATTGCGGAACTGCCAGGAGGCGCGCAGAAAGAGCTGCGCCCAGCGCCCGATGCCATAGTTGAGGAGGTTTTCGAAGCCCTTGTTCTCCTCGCGCAGACTCTCGACGTCGCCCAGCGGTGAGGTATAGTTATCGCGCCGCCGGCTGGTGGTGAAGAGGCGCAACGAATCGCTGCTGGCGGGGGAAAAGACCCGTGCCACCGCATAGGCGAGGCTCGACTCGTGGTTCCTGCGCACCGCGTAGCGGTCCATCTCGAGGGTACCCTGCAGATAATGGAGGTAGCCTCCCCACTCCAGATCGGTGAGCGCCTCCTCCCCACTGAAAAAGAAACCGTGGTCGTGAAAGCCCATCCGCGAATCCCATTTGGGCCCGGCTGCTGCAGTCAGCCGCACCCGCGGCGAGGGGGTGAAGCGCAGCCCGATGCCGGCGGCATGGCTGCGCACATCGTTGAACAGGCCAGTCTGGCGGTCGTAGAATGACAAAGAGCGCAATAGCGCATTCAGCTGCAGCGCGGGCCAGAGCTGATAGCCGAAACGGGTGAAGAAAGCGTGCTCATCCTTCCATTTGTCCTCGCTGCTGCTCAGGCGCAGCATGGAGGTACGATATTGCTCGCTGAACTGCCACTGCAGCCGCGGCGTCAGCGTAAAACTGCGGCCCGCATCGAGCTGCCAGAGGTAATTGTTCAACTCCTGGCGATACCGCAGCGTGACGGGCCATTCAGCGCCGGGGTTTTGCTGGCTGCCAGCCAGCGGCTGGGCCAGGATGCCGCCCGCCGGAACCAGCAGCATGGTCCAAACAAAAAATGCCATCGGCGCGGTGAGACGATGGCATTTCCCGATCAACGAGGGGATGGCGACTCCGGAAGCGGTTTTATTGCACGTGAACGATGATTTCATCCGGTTCGCCGAGGCTGTGCTCTTTCTGCGCTTCGCGCTTGATGCGATTCCGGTCATTGGTCAGGCTGTCGGCCTCTTTTTTCATCCAGCTCTTTTTCTTCTGCTCCAGTTCGATCGCCTTTTGCAGTTGACGTCCCTCCTGCCACAGGCGCATCTGGGCCAAAAAGCCGGACGAGCCGGCGATGTACGCCAGGAAAAAGATCACAAAACCGATCAGATAAAACCGGCCGCGCGTCAACTGGATCGCACCCAGCCAGCGCCGCAGCCGGAAAAGCAAACCTCTTCTTGCATTCATCCTCAACCCCTCGGTAAAACGGCCCCTGCCGGCGTCGCTGCCGGCAGGGGTATGCCTCTGTGCTTACTTGCGCTTGATCACGCCCAGACCGGCATAGCGGCCCACTTCGCCGAGGTTTTCCTCGATGCGCAGGAGCTGGTTGTACTTGCAAATGCGGTCGGTGCGGCAAGCGGAACCGGTCTTGATCTGGCCGGCATTGGTGGCCACCACCACATCGGCGATGGTCGCATCCTCGGTCTCGCCCGAACGGTGCGACACCACGGCGGTGTAGCTGGCGGTTTTGGCCATCTCGATGGCATCCAGGGTTTCGGTCAGGGTGCCGATCTGGTTCAGCTTGATCAGGATCGAGTTGCAGACACCGAGTTCGATGCCGCGTTTGAGGCGCTTGGTGTTGGTGACGAAGAGATCGTCACCGACCAGCTGGATCTTGCTGCCCAGCTTGTCGGTCATCAGCTTCCAGCCATCCCAGTCATCTTCAGCCATGCCGTCCTCGATCGAAGCGATCGGGTACTTGGCCACCAGGTTGGCATAATAATCGACCATCTGCGCCGAGGTGAGCTTTTTGTTCTCGGAGGCGAGATTGTAGAGCTTTTCCTCGGTCAGGTAGAAGGAGCTGCTCGCCGGATCGAGGGCGATAAAGATCTCTTCACCGGCCTTGTAGCCCGCCTTCTCGATCGCTTCCATGATCACCTGCAGGGCCTCTTCATTGGATTTGAGATCCGGGGCGAAGCCGCCCTCGTCGCCGACGGCGGTGTTGTAGCCCTTTTTCTTCAGCACGGCCTTGAGGCTGTGGAAGGTCTCGACGCCCATGCGCAGGGCCTCGCTAAAGTTAGGGGCGCCGGCCGGCATGATCATGAACTCCTGGAGGTCGACGTTGTTGTCGGCGTGCATGCCGCCGTTGAGGATATTCATCATCGGCACCGGCAGGATCTTGGCGTTGGCGCCGCCGATGTACTGATAGAGGGGCAGCCCGAAGGCCTCGGCCGCGGCCTTGGCCGAGGCGAGGGAGACGGCGAGCATGGCGTTGGCGCCGAGCTTGGCCTTGTTGGGGGTGCCGTCGAGCTCGATCAGGATCTTGTCGATCAGGGTCTGCTCGGTGGCATCCTCGCCGATCACCTCGTCGGCGATGATATCGTTGACGTTCTTGACAGCCTGGAGGACGCCCTTGCCCTTGTAGCGGGCGGCATCGCCGTCGCGGAGTTCGACCGCTTCATGTTCGCCGGTAGAGGCCCCGGAGGGAACCGCTGCGCGTCCCATGGCGCCACCCTCGAGCGCCACATCGACTTCGATCGTCGGGTTCCCGCGGGAGTCAAGAATTTCGCGTGCAAAAACATCAATAATGGTGGTCATGAATCCTCCTTGATGGTTCAGTTAATGTTGATCGGACAAAGCCTGTATTGGGCAAGATAAACATAAAACAGACTCTCACAGTGGCACGGAGGCACAAAGATCGGCCTGGATGCTTTGTATGTGGTGATTTGGTGAGACTTCCTTTTCCTCTGTGCCCTCCGAGCCACCGTGTGAAACAGGTTTTCCACTGCCAGCGTGCAAATTCAAGCCAGCCAAATACTGGAAATAAAGACCAGAATCACCGCAAAGGCCGCGGCGGCCATATTGACCCTGTCGTTGTTCATCCAGTGCAGGCCGCCGATGAAGGTGGTCGGTTCCCCGCCGCAGTGGTGCAGCTTTTCGGTCTTTTTCAGGCAGGCCGGGCAGCGGAAGCGCGCCTGCAGGGTCGCGCCGAGCACGCTGTCGAAGAGGCTGGCGGCGATGCCGGCGGCGAAGAGGAGCAGGAACTCACGGCCGCCGACGAACGAGGGCGACTGGTGCGGTGCGGCCAGCCAGCTCACCCCCGCCAGCACCAGGCTGCCCAGCGCCGAGCCGAGGGTGCCGATCACCGAGATGCCGCCCGAGGTCCCGGCCGGCACCGGCTTGAAGGTGATGATCGAACGCGGATCGCGGCGCGAAAGGGTGCCGATCTCCGTGCCCCAGGTATCCGCGGTGGCGGCGGCCAGCGAGGCGGCGAAGAGGAGATACCAGACAGGATGGGGCCAGATATAGCCGCCGATCAGCAGCAGGCCGCCAAGTCCGCCGTTGGCGATCACCTGCCAGGCATCACGCGCCCCGCCCTTTTCGATCATCCCGGCCAGGCGTTTCTTGCGCTCGCCGCCCATCTTGGAGAGCAGGCTGGAGAGGATGAAGAAGGTCAGTATCGGGAGGGTGAAGGGCCAGCGGCCGATGCCGAAGACGACGGTCCCGAGCAGAAAGGTCGCTGCCGCACCGCTGGTCGAAAGAAAGCGCAACCGGTGCGAGAGCAGGGCTACGATCGCAGCCATCAGCACCCCGAGGGTGAAAAAGGTGGCGTCGGCGCGGCTGTGGGTCAGCAGATAATGCAGCACCAGGGCCGAGCCGAGGGGCACCGTCAGGTTGTCCGAACCCTGATAGGAGAGGGCCTCACAGACGGTGGCGATGACGGCGACCAGCAGGCTGAACCAGATCACCTCGCCGGCGGGGCGGCCGCCAAAGGCGAGCGCTGCGGCGGTGATCAGCAGGCTGGTGAGGAACATCGTGGCCGAACCCTCGAAGGATTTCCGGTCAGGCCCGGCGTGGTAGAGATGCGGCCGGGGCAGGTTCTCGCCCACCAGGGCGGCGGCGGCATCGCTGATCGAGAGGAGCAGCATGGCGGTGATCAGGATAAGGGTGTGGCTGTGCCACAAGAGCAGGGCCAGGACGACAAAAGAGAGGGGATAATAGACGGTGCCGTAGGTGCGGCGGTGGAGGTCATGCATCCCCTTGAGCCAGCCCTTCTGCACCGAGATCCAGTTGATCAGGGCGAAGGCAAGGGCGACAGCGACGATGGGTCCGCGGCGATTGAGAAAGAACGGGGAAAGCGCGACCAGGATGCCGGTGAGCATATGGACGAATTTGCGGGAAAACTCCTCGGTGCCCCGGAACCGGCGGCGCAGCAGCTCGGAGGCGGCAAGGAGGAGCAGCAGGCCGGCAAGCAACAGCAACAGATATATCAGATCCTGAGCGGTCATAGAGTCCCGGATGAAAGGGCGCCGCGCCGGCATGGCTGCGGCCTGGCCTAATGGGAATATTTACAAAAATTACCGGTGAAAAGCAATGGTTATTTGTGGCAGGGGCGCGGAGCCAGTCGTTGCGGACGGGGCAAGCGCGGTGGCCAGCCGGATGATGGCTTACCCACAAGTTATCCACATTCTTTTAACACCCGGGTGGTGCATAACCGGCCGGCAAGCGCCCGGCGAGCCCGGGTACCGGAGCGCTGAAAATATTCCACTTGCGGCTTTGCTCGCGGCAGGCTCCGGCCAGGCTGCCGCTGAATAACTTATTAATATATTGTTTATATTTATTTTAAAATAATCGCATGACCCAAGCCGGATGGTACAGCCGGCCTCGCGCCCTCGCGGCCGCCGCGGCCAAGGCATGGCCGG
This sequence comes from uncultured Cytophagia bacterium, assembly GCA_964436305.1. Classification (GTDB taxonomy): domain Bacteria; phylum Zhuqueibacterota; class Zhuqueibacteria; order Residuimicrobiales; family Residuimicrobiaceae; genus JAKPUX01. Next base: position 5,700 of record CAYTCI010000074.1, read on the forward strand.
GAAAGGTCTAAAATTATTGCAGTTCGGGTTTTGTCCAAATCCTGGACATTCCGGCGCAAGTTATCCACATCTGTCCAGATCCGGACCCACTTGCAGCCGCCACCCGGCTCTTCAATGCCTCTCGCCCGCGCCGGTGCGCCCCAACTCGTTACTCCTGGCTTTTATTGGCCAAAAAATGGTCAATAACGTGCTGCAGGGTCTCGTCCAGCTGCACCTTGGGCTCATAACCGATCACCGAATGAACCTTGGCCAGACTCGGCACCCGGATCCGCATATCCTCAAAGCCCTCCTCGTAGGCCTTGGAGTAGGGCACAAAGCTGATCTCCGATTTCGAACCCGTCATCGCGATGATCTTGCGCGCCAGCTCGACGATGCTGATCCCCTTGTCGTTGCCGACATTAAAAACCTCGCCGATCGCCCGGGGCTCGTCCATCAGATGCATCGCCGCCCAGACGACATCCGCCACATAGGTGAAACAGCGCACCTGCTCGCCGTCGCCATAAACCGTCAGCGGCTCGCCCGCCAGCGCCTGACGCACCAGGCGCGGGATCACCATGCCGTAGCGGCCGGTCTGCCGCGGCCCGACGGTATTGAACAGGCGCATGATCACCGTCGGCACCCCCTTCTCCTTGTGGTAGGCGAGGGCGAGGAATTCGTCGATCGCCTTGGAACAGGAGTAGCTCCAGCGGCTCTTGGTCGTCGCCCCCAGCACCCGGTCATCCTCCTCGCAGAAGGGAATGCTCTCACTCTTGCCATAGATCTCCGAGGTGGAGGTGATCAGCACCTTGCGCAGATAGCGCGCGGCGAGGCGCAGCACCACATGCGTGCCGAGGACATTGCGCTCGATGGTCTCCACCGGGCTCTTGACGATCAGCTCGACCCCCACCGCCGCGGCCAGATGAAAGATGACATCGCATTCGCTCACCAGGCGGTCCATCACCGTCTCGTTGAGGATCGTCTCGACCGCCAGATGGAAGCGGGGATGGTTGCGCAGATGCGCCACATTTTCGAGCTTGCCGGTGGAGAGGTCGTCGATGACGCAAACCTCGTCACCGCGCGCCAGCAGCTGTTCAGCGAGATGGGATCCGATGAAGCCGGCGCCGCCGGTGATCAGTGCTTTCATGGTAACTCCTTGTTCTTCTTACTGTTTTCGCCCCGCATGGATCAGCAGGGTCAGGATGACGTAGACGAGGATGGTCTGCAGCAGCACCAGAATGCTCAACCGCACGCTGATGTAGGGCAGCAGCAGGGCGCTCATGCCGATGGCGATGGTGATCAGATGCACCAGGGCCACCGCCTGATTGCGGGTCAAACCCAGCTTGAGCAGCCGGTGGGAAATATGACATTGATCCCCTACATATACCGGACGATGCTCCCGAATGCGGATGAGAATCACCGTCACCGCATCGAAGATGGGCACCCCGAGGACGAGCAGGGGGATGATTGCCGGGATCAGCGAGGTGCTGTCGGCCACCACATAGGAACTGGTCAGGCTGAGGGTGCCGAAGAGATAGCCGATGAAGAGGCTGCCGGTGTCGCCCATGAAAACCCGCGCCGGATGAATATTGTAACGCAAAAAGCCCAGGCAGGCGCCGCAGAGGATCGCAAAGAGCAGGGCGGAGAAGTACTGGCCCTGCTGGGCGGTGAGCCAGAAAAAGAGCGCACCGCAGATCAGGGCGATGCCGGCGGAGAGGCCATCCATATTATCGAGAAAATTAAAGACGTTGCTGATGCCAACGATCCACAGCACCGAGAAGAGCAGGTTGAGCCCGGACAGGGGAAGAAAACTGCTCTGCGCTCCGCCGGCGACGGCGATAACAGCGGCGGCGATCTGGACGGCCAGCTTGATCGCCGGCGGGAAGGTGATGCCGCGGATGTCATCGATCAGGCCGATCACCACCAGCAGGGTCGCGCCGGTCAGGATCAGCAGCAGTTTGGGCAGCACCAGCTGCAGCCGCGGCAGCTGGCGGACGAGCAGCGGAAAATGGGCCGAGGCATAGTCCGAGTGGCCGCTCCACGCCAGCAGGCCGAGGCCGATGGCCAGGGCGGTGATGAAGGCGGCATAGATGCCGAGCCCGCCGAGCAAGGGGGTGACGCGGGCATGGTCCTTGCGGCCGGCGGGATGGTCCTGGATGTCCCAGCGGACGGCCAGCGCCATCGCCAGCGGGACGAAGAGCAGGGCGGCCGTGAGAGCGCCGCCGAAGGCGACGGCGTAAGTGAGCGTATGCAATGCGACCTCATCGATCGGAACGGATGCGCCGGGGGCGATCAGGCGGAGCGGAACGCGCGTCATCGCCGGCCTGCGGAATTATCCATAAATTTACGAAAAATTGGTCAATTGTAAAAGGGAAACCTGCGGGGGATCAGCGCATGACGATGCACTTCTCGATGACCTGGGTGCGTTCCGTGCCGCTGACGGCATCGATACGGTAGAGATAGACGCCGTTGGCGAGGGGATCGCCGTCGCCGTCGCGGCCGTCCCAGAAGAGGCGGTTAAAGCCGGCGCCGAGGCTGCCGCCCTCCAGGGTGCGGATGAGGCGGCCATTGACCGTGTAGATGCGGATGCGCACCTCGGCGGCCTGGGTCAGCTCGAAGGTGAAATCGGTGTTCTCGCGCAGGGGATTGGGATAGTTCATGACCCGCTGCAGCTGGATCGAAGAGGCGACGCCGAACTCGGCGCCGGCGGAAGCGAGATTGCCGCTGCCGTCGCTGAAGAGGATCTCAAGGCGGTGGTCGCCCTCGCTCAGCTGCGGTGTGAATTTAAGCAGGGCGGCTGCGCTGGTATCCGGCGGTGCCAGCAGGCGCAGGAGCTGGCCGTCGCCGAAGGGGACCCGTTCGCCATCGAGGAGGAGGTTGACGCGCAGGGTGTCGGTGAGGGCGAGGGGGCTGTCGTCGATCAGCCGCGCCAGGATGACCGGGCACGCCCCGACCCAGTCCCCGGTGGCGATAGTGCGGCCGTCGAAGGTGACCGCGATTTCGGGCTTGAGGGTATCGGCGACCACCTGGAGGCGGACGGTCAGGGCATTGTTGGACTCGGAGAGCTCGTTGATGGTGTTATCGCCGTCGACGCGGATGGTCAGCAGGCGGCTGCCCGGTTTGCCGCTCGGGGTATAGAGCTGATCGATGGTCACGTTCTGGTCGGCGGCCAGGGGTTTCGGCAGCAGCAGGCGGGAGAAGAGTTTCTCGCCGCTGCCCGGGGCGGTCTCGGTGAAGGAGAGGCTGATGCTGTCGGCGCTGGCGAGGCCGATATTAAAGACGCCGAGGTTGAGGACCACCGGTCGGCCGCTGAGCACCGAGTCGGCCGAGAGGGTGAGAAAGGCCGGGGAGAGGGCCAGATCGGGGGCCGGGTCGTGGAGCACCTGCCAGGCGTGCAGGCGGGGCGAATGCAGCCGGTCGCCGGTGGAGAGGCGGGCGACGAGCTGAAGGTAGGGCCAGGTGCGGGCGCTGATCGCGGTGAGGTCGTGATCGCGGTTGGCGGCCAGGCCGGTGCGCAGGGTGTCCCAGACGGTGCTGTTGCGCCGTTGTCCGAGCAGACTCAGGGTCAGATCGCCGTTTTGCGGCACCTCCGCCTCGGCGCGGAGGGAACGCCAGGCGGCGGCCGGGCCGATACGCGGCGAGGTGAGGCTGCCGAGGGGGGCAAAATAATGCAAGGTATCCGTCACCACCGCCGAGCCGGTTGTGGGGCGAAAAGCAGCCTCAGGGACGCTGCCCTTTGGCGCCCCTTTTCTGCCAATGATCGCCCATGACGACCGCGGACTGATCGAGCGGCACTGCGCACTGCCAATGCTCTCCAGCGCCCGATAAGCCCGTTCGGTCATACTCACGGTCCCTTCATCCATAATCGCAGCCAGAACCAGTTTGCCCGCAGCGAGTCGCTCTATCATAGCTGCCATGTTATTGGCGGCTGATGAATCGGCATAGGTATCGTAGGTCCGCGACGATTCGATGGTGAACGTAATGGGATCGACCACCACCATATTGTGCCCTCGATGGGGTTGAATGGCCGGTTCGTTCCCGATCAGGATTCGGGCGAAGTTCCCGTCCGAGTAAGCGGCGGATTCGGCGTAAAGGGGAAAAGGGAGAGAGGCCAAAGCAACGGTTTTTGCCGATTGCACCTGGTTTTTGCCGTCCTGGGCAAAACCATATGCGCCTTCTTGTCTCCATCCAATCTCGGTTAGCGAGGAGGTTTTAAAACTGCTGGCCTGCCAGAAACCCGGATCGTTGGTAGAATCACTCACTCTGAGAAAATAGACCTGGCCGGATTTGAGAGCATCAGGCTGCCAATCGAAGACAGGGGGCGACGAGTTGACCAGGTGATGGGATATCAGAGCTTCGCTGCTGAAATTAATAGAGGTATCGATTTGGACACGATAGAGTTGGTCCTTATGCGATTCAAGATTGGTTCCGTCCAGTTTGATGATCGCCTTCGTAGCAGGCAGCAGTGAGAACGGGGCAGGCGAAAGAAGCTGGATTTGACTGGAGAGAACGGTGACCGATCGCTGGGTGGAATTATTATTTTCCTCCACCTCCTTGATCTTGTTCCCTGGATCGATCTGGACAGATAGATCGAGCGCTCCGGCCAGATTATGGAGCTTCCAGTTGCACCGTACCGAGTCGATCCTTCCCAGCGGGGGAAGTTTCAGTGCAGGGGTGATTCGCTGAACACCAAGATCGGGATGATGAAACAACAACTGCACTTCAACACTGTCCCGAGTAACAAGTCCGTAATTGTGCACACGTACCTGAATCTGCGCGGTAGAGTCGGCCTCGCTTGGCGTGTCCGGAAAAACGCTCAGGTCTGCAGGCTGGACAGCCATATCCGGCTTCTCCGGGACGGCCAGCTTTATCGCAGGATCACCAAGCAGGTTATACTGATAGAGCATATCATGCACCTGGGGATCGGTTCCTGCGTCAGTCCACAGCCGTAATTTGGCCGCATCGATGATCTCGGACAGGTACCGCACCGTATCGGTCAGAGCAGTCGGGAAAATTTTACAAAGGAAGGTGTAATCTTCATACGAATACCCCCAACCCGATGTCCCCATGAAGGCGATCGCACCCTTGTCTTCCACCATGAGAAAATGCTCGCCAAAGGCATCCTGGTTCGGTTCGGCAAATCGCCCGGTATGACAGGTCATGGAGGTGACGAAGGGAAACCGGGGGCTGTTGCTCAGCGCATCGATATCGACATTGTGAAACATTAAATCCCAGGTTCGGCTCCCGGCGTGGCCAATAAAATTAACCCAGGCTACACCATCGTTAACGGCATCCAGGATATCCTGGCGATGTTCTCCCTCCTCCAATCCATCCAGGGTTTTATTCAGCGCCGTTGCCTGACCGTAGACGGGTGGAGTGACCACGAATTGATTGATCAGAGATGCTGTCTGCTGGCTGAACTGACTTTGCTCAAGAAAATCAAAACCCCCGCTGATGAAGAGGAAGTCTTTTTTCCATTCCGCCGAGGGTGCCGCTTCATAAGCGATAATTTTATCGACGCTGGATTCGGCCTGTGCAACATTCTGGACCGGAATACGTCCGATATGTAAATCCGGCAGCAGATCGCCGGGACCATCCAGGCAGCCAAACCAGCTGTCGCTGACCGGATTGCCATGGGTAGGTACAAACTCCGTGGGAGTGGCCAGCCTGAGATTATTCTTCGGATCCCAGCTGGCGTCGCCAAACAGCAGCACGAACGCTGGCGCCGGCTTGGTCCAGTTCTCTCTGGCATGCAGCAAAAAAGTGCGGAGTGCTGCAGGATCAGCCAGGCCCTCATTGAATGCATCGTAAATATCTTCGATCAACACCACTTTCGTGCGCCAGCCATTTTGAGCAGCACGATAGGCCGCCAGGCGTTTGGCTTGCGCGGCGAAGAGGGGATGCGTCACTATCAGATAATCGGCGCCTGACCCGCCGCTGATCAGGCCGGCATCAACAAATCGGGAAAGACGCGGCGGCTTCTTGATTCCCTTCTCTGAAAAGATGATCATTTCCTTGCCGGCATCGGCAGGCAGAATCATGCCGGTGCTGAAAGCAGATGCTCCTTCCGGGAATACCAAGACCGATTCGATAATGGCCGGGCCGCTCTGACTCTTCTGCAGAACTTCCGGCACCGAACCGGGTGCCGCACCCTTTCGGCCGAGCAGTGCCCAGGAGTCGCGGGTGCCGACATTGCGCGTCAACGCACTCCCCAGAGCTTCGAGAGCAAGGTGCGCCGCTTCATTCATGCTAACACTGCCTTCATCACGGATGGCAGCGGCAATCAGAGCCCCCTCGGGCAGGCGCTTAATCCAGGCAGCCATACTGTCCGCTTGCGCTTTTGAGCCGTAGGTGTCAAAATTCCGGATCTCGAGCAGCCTGCCGTCGTGCGGGTCGATGCGCCAGAGATTGTGCCCACGATAGCCAGCGGCTGCCTCCTTGCCATCCCGAAAAAGCCTGGCCGTATTGCCGTCAAAATAGCCACCGGAATGAATGGAAAGGCGGTTTCGCCACTGCTTGCCCACGTGCTGTGGCCGATAAAGGCGCTGTTTTGACAGATCCCAGGCCGTGATGGTTGAATCAGCAAAACCGGCAACAAATACGTTCTTCTCCCCCGTGGCGGGAGGAGTAAAGTTGAGCCAGCCTTCGCGTGCAGCCAGGGCGCGCCCATAGGCGATTTCAAGCCAGTCGACATACACCTGTGAGCGTTCGGATGGACCATCCGCAAGCAGCCTGACAGTGAGGGTGTTGCCGCCATCGCGGAGGAGTGAAACCGCGCATTTTGCCTCAGCGATCAGTTCCTCCCTGTCATTGAACCAGCGCTCATAGACCTGAGTACCATTGAGAGCGATTGTGACATGATGATCGGGCGTATGGGCATCGAGTGTGGTGCCACGCAACCGTACCCTTAGCAGCGCCGAGTCCGATCCGGCGGCAGGCGAGGGCACAGTAAATCCCAGGGTTGCGCTTCCACCCTTGTTCAGGAGGCTCCAGAACCACCCCTCCCCTGCAACCCGCTCGGTGTTGTGGATATCCTTGTCCGAGTCGCCGGCATAATAGGAGAGATCTTGCTCAAAATGAAGGGTGTCGGGGAAGGCATCGGCGGCCGTCGCAATCGCGGAGGTGACGGACATCTCTGAATAGCGAAGCCCCGGCTGGTCGCCTGAGGCCAGAAAATAAACATTGGTATCGCTATAGGCATCATAGTATTCGCTGGTACCCCGGCGGAATCGGCCATAAAACACAAATCGGTCGCCGGCATCGAAACGACCATCTCCGCCTTCCTCGACCTCTATCGGCTGTTCAATGCCGCGGTGATAAAGCCGCAAGTACTGCGGGGAGATGCCACTTAAACTTACACCAGCCGAGGCCAGATCGGCTCCGGTCACTGTATAGGGCCCTTCATCATGAAGGTAGATTTTCGCCAGGGGCGTATCGGCCATGATCGGCTGTGATGGGGATAGGGTGCGCAGCAGACGGGGTTCCGGGGAGACCACCCGAATTGTCAGGCGGGCATATTGCAGCAGGCGGAGGGTTCTCTGTTGTGGCGCATACTGCACCGGGAAGAGGGAAACCGCCAGGATACGCCGGCCGCGCACCTCGCCCATAGCGCTCTGCCACACCCGTTCGGGTAGCAGGCCGCTGTGTTCCTCCATCGGACCGATGCTATAAACGAGATTACCGGTTTCCGGATCGCTGCTTGGGGCGGGACAGAGTGGGAACGCGACAGTTTTCGTTATGAAAAGCGAGTCGACCAGGGTAATGACAGCGGACTGGCCAATTTCCAGATCAAAATGAAGAGCCTCCATCGGCAGCAAGGGTTCACCGGGATAGGACCACAGGCTGGTCACACTTGCGCCAGGGCGCAGGCAGGTCTGGCCGTCGATAATAACCTGTTGCCATTCCCAGTCAGGGGCCTGCCACTCATACGTCCTTTCAAGGGGCGAACTGCTGATCAGCGTCAGGCCTTGCCGGGTTTCCGCCAGGGCAGTAAGGGAAATAAAAAAAACTGCCAGAACAATGGCAGCTGAAATTACTCGGCATTTTCGGATACGGTGCAAGCGCATAGAGTTGTTAGAACCATCCTATATTTGCCAGCGTCAATCTCTGGCAGAAGATAGGAGTTTCTCGCTTTATATGCAAGTGATTAGGGGAGGAGTTGCCCCAAAAATTTGAAATCTGTATGCATGCCTTGGGCAAGCAAAAAAGCAAGGATACCGAAAATCAGGCTCAAACCGACCATAAAAAGTGCGGCACCCGGCTGGCTTAGACCAAGGCGGACCAGACGATGATGAATGTGTTCCCGGTCGGCATGAAAAGGATGGATGCCCCGGCGTACCCGGCGGATGATGGCCAGCGTAGTATCGGTGAGCGGAAGGCAGAGAAGGAGCAAGGGGACCAAAACAGCTACCTTTCCAGGAGAAATAGTAGCCGATCGCAAACTGAGCAATGCAAGCAGAAAGCCCAATGGCAGGCTGCCTGAATCGCCCATGAAAATGGATGCAGGATTGATGTTATAGCGCAGAAATCCCAGCACTGCGCCAGCGAGCAACGGCGCAATCAGGATAACGATGGCGTTATTAAAAAGCGCAGCGATCCCCATCGACACTGCGACGACGACCAGGGCGATACCACTGGCCAGGCCGTCAAGACCATCGACCATGTTGATTGCATTGACAACACCAACAATCCACAGCATGGTAAAGGGATAGCTAAAAAGGCCAAGTTTGATTTCCTCAAAACCGGGCAGGATCAGGACTTCGAATCGCCACCCGGCGTGGGCAACGAGGTAAGCGACCGCAAGCTCCACCCCTAATTTGAGATTGCAGTTGAGATCGAACTTGTCATCGAAGGACCCTAGGACAAAGAGAATAGCACAGCCTGCCACCAGGCTGAAGGCAAGACCAAGGTCGCTTGCGAAACGATCCGGAGCGGCAAAATAGATGATGACCGCACTGATAATAAAGGCCACCATGATTGAACCGCCGCCCCACTTGGGCACAGCGCCTTCGTGCACAGTACGGTGGTTGGGGTAAGCAAATATTTCGTAATGCATCGCAAGCCGCCGGACAGCTGGTGTAATCAACATGGCGACCGCTAGACTGAGAAAAAAAGAGAGCCAAAGTTGCATGCTTTCCCTTGCCTGATCAATGGAATCTGCTGGTGATGCTGCCCAAGATGCATTCGGTCGGATTCAGCAGTGGCCGATGCGGTGTGACCAATGGGAGTCTGCCGCTTTCGAGCCTATAGCCAGTCGACTCATCCTCCCGGCAGTATATTACAAAAAGGTAATGTGCATACGATGCACAGGATTCAGAAGATAAAGAGCTGACTGCTTTCCGCCATGCTGATTTGTTTCACACCAGGTGCGGTGTATCAAATTAATACAAGAGTATGATTAATAATAACATCAATCATACCCATACACCAGGCTTCTTGCCAGTCCCGTGACTACAGCAATAATCTTGCCAAACCACACTTCTCAATTCGAGTTGTTCTGCAGTGAAAGATCATTGATGGGATAGCAGAGGTGCCGGGAAGTGGAAAGCAGGCAGGCAATGGATCATTTTTGTTTGATGGCGTAAAGGCGCATATAAATTTCATCAATCTCCCGGACCAGGTGATGATATTCATATTGGTCAATGATGCCTGCCGCAGCATTTTGCATCATGGCCCTGGTGGCTTGCGGTGAGACCATGATCTGTTTGATGCAGCGTATCATGCCTTCGACGTCGTCTATGGGGACCAGAAAACCGTTTTGTTCATGCCGGATCAGGTCTGGCACGCCACCAACAGCGGTCGCTACCACGGGGACCTGGCTGGCCATTGCTTCAATAACCGCGATCGGAGTTCCCTCATTCAGGGAAGTGAGGATGAGGATATCGATTCCAGCAAGTACACTTTCGATTTTTTCAATCCATCCCAAAAAATGCACATGCTGATCGATCTTTTGCTGTCTGGCATACTCCTCCCACTTTTCCCGCTCCTCGCCGTCGCCGGCGATGCAGAGATGATATCGCTCATCCTCCTTGAGCAGACTTTCCAAAACCTGCAAAGCCATTCCGGTATTTTTTATTGGAACCAGTCTGCCGACAAATCCGAGCAATCTCGACTCTGGCGGCAGCCCGATGGCCGCCTTAAGTTCGTCTGAATGCTGCAGATTGATAAATGGCTGCAATTCCAGTCCAAGGCGAACCATTGCGACCTTACGAGCTGGTGCAATCCGAAAGATTTCAGTGATATCCTTATATTGTGAAGGGCTAATGGCAATGATTTGATCCGTGATCAAGGCCAAAAAGCGTTCGATCTGGATAAACACCAAGGTCTTGATCTTGCCAAAATAGTTTCTGAACACATGGCCATGAAACGTGTGGACGATAATGGGCACGCGGGCAATAAAAGCAGCAACACGTCCTATTGCTCCGGCTTTGGCGGTATGGGTGCAGACGATGTCCGGCTGTTCCCGGCGTAGCAGCCGGATTAACTGGCGCAATGATTTCAGGTCATCCCACAGGGTAACCTGACGCTTCATTTGATCCAGCAAGATGACGTTGATGTTCCTGGCCCGTAATTCTTCTGACTTGTCCTTTTCATCTTCCTCCACTCGACCGCCGACCAAAATGGTTTCATATCGATCGGAGGGCAGATATTTGGAGAGTATTTCCATATGGATGGCTGGCCCGCCGATGCAAATGCGGGACTGCATCCTGATTATTTTCAGCCGCTTTTTCATGCAAGTACCTGGTGATAGAGATCCAGTGTCTGTTGGCAGCAGGTGTCCCAGCCGAATCTTTTCAGGTTCTCTCTTCCCTTGTTGATCAGCTCCACTCGAAGAAGGGAATCGGTCATTAATAGATCCATTTTTGCCGCAATCTCCTCGGGATCACGCGGATTAAATAGTAAGCCCGCCTGTCCGACTATTTCAGGCAGCGAGGTCGTGTTTGAACAGGCAACCGGCGTGCCTGCAGCCATGGCCTCCAGCGGTGTAAAACCAAAGCCCTCGAAAAGTGAAGCGGTAATAAACAGGAGCGCGTGTTGATAGATGGCCGGCAAATCATCCGCTTCCACAAAATGGGTAAAGATGACGCTCTCACTAAGCCCGTTATCGCTGACGTATTGAAAGATCGCCTGAAAATCCCAATTTTTTTGGCCGACAATGACCAGCGGTGGAAGTGACGGCCTCTTTTTCTGCAATTGTTGATAGGCCTGAAGCAATGTCCGGTAGTTCTTCCGCGGTTCGAGATGACCGACCGAAAGAAGATAGTCATCAGGCAATCCATACCGTTTTTGGATGACCTGCCACCTGGCCTGGTCCGCTGGCATCCTGAAACGCTCAACATCGATGCCCTCAAGGATGACGGAGATCCGCTCCTCGGGGAGGTCAAATAAATTCATCAAATCAACTTTGGTAAATTGAGAAATGGCGATAACATGCAGTGCGCTGTTTACGGAACTGCGGATGCGCTGATTGAGGAAGGAACGCCGAACTCGACCATAGCTCTCCTTGAGATGAAAACTGCGCAAATCATGTACGGTTAACAGTGCCGGCACCGGTATGGCAAAAGGGAAATAGGACATGGGTGAATGGAAAAGGTCAAAGTGGCCCTTTCTTAACAGCCCAGGCCACATCATGGCTTCCCTGAAAATGCGAACCGGTGCATTTCGTGACGAAATTTTCAAATCGACAAGTTGATTCTTCCCGGCAGCATTCGGGAGCATGGCCTCAGCTTCAACCGGATTAAGAAAAATATGCAAATCAAGTCCGGTTTCTCGTCGCAGGAGGTAAGAGACCAGCTGCTGTAAATAGACACCCAACCCGCCGCTGTAGGGGTTTAAAGCCACCGCATTCACCGCAACTTTTTTCATTGGGCATCCCCCAAGAGGTGGTCGAGGTTGTTCCATTGGGCAACGCTCTTCCGGAAACCCAGCCAATAAGCACGGACCAGATCGGGTTTCCTGATCAGCGAAAGAGGGATACGCAGGGCCATACCCAGGGTATGTACCCTGTAGGCGATTTTGGCCTGGATGGGCCCCTCATGCCGGTATATGAAACGGCAAGTATTCCTGGCACTTTCAAGCAGCATTTCTGCAAAATTCTGCCGGGAACTGGCACCCTGGAAATGAATCACTTCAATTCGAGGCAGCACCATAATGGTATAGCCGGCCTGGCGGATTCGTGCACACCATTCGAGATCTTCGGCATACATAAAAAAGGACTCATCCATCAACCCAACTTTTCTGACAATCTTGCCCGGAACAGCCAGAAAGGCCCCATCGACATAATCCGCTTCGATGGGACTGGAAGGCTCCGGCCGCTTTCTCCAAAATGGCGCAGACATGAAGAGGAGCTGGGTCTGGACGGTTCTGCTGAGGCTGCAAAATCGTCGGCCCATCGATTGCACCCGACCATCCGGGAACAAGAGCCGTGCACCGAGGACTGCCGTTTCCGGATGGGTTGAAAAGTAGTCGCTCAATGCCTGTAAAGGCTCCGGGGTTTTCAAGAGGGTGTCGCTGTTCAGCAGGAGAAGGATGTCACCCTTGGCGATTCTGATGGCTTGATTATTGGCCCGAGCGAAGCCGACGTTTTGATTATTTCGGATCAGCTGCACCCCGGGGAACCTGCTCAGTATAACCGGCACACTGTCATCACTGGAGTTGTTATCGACGACGATGATTTCAAAGGGTATGGACGCGTTCTTTTCATACACCGAGGCGATACACTCTACCGTCCGCCGGCAGGTATTCCAGTTGACGATTATGACTGAGAATAGAAATTGCATGATGGTTTGAGTTCTCTGCCATCCCGGATGCTTTAATTCACTGGACTGGAACGAACAATCGAATGCTTGCAGAAACACATAGCTCAAACTGGACCAATAGAATTGCTATCTTCAAGATATGTCATTTGCATGGAAGAACTCAATCGGAACTTTAAGCATGCTTTTCCTGGGAAAACAAGGTTCCTGCATGCCGAACTTTCTATTTTTCGATTGGAATGCGCATTGTTGCAGTGGCTAATCCAATAATTAGTGCAAAGAAAAACCTGAACTGAGCTGAAATGAAGCCAAACCCCAAATTAAAGAGCATCGCAATAAAGAACCCGCATAGGCCCACCAAATAATTCCTGTTAACGCCGGAAGATTTAAAGGCCTTGATTAATAAACTTACGATGAAAATGATCGTTAAGGTGAAAAAAAATACGCCAATTAAACCCTCCTCGGAGGCCACTTGAAGAAAGGCATTATGAGGACCCAGCGTTTCAAGATTCTGGGAAATAATACCCTCCGTCAACCCCCTTTTCACCATATACCTTGAAAAATTCAGGGATCCCACTCCTATAAGTGGATGTTCCGAAATAGCCGTGAATGCAACATTCAGCAGCGCCAGCCTTTCAGAATTGGAGCCACTTGCACTTGAAAAAATCTCCCCTGATCGATAGGATAAAAGGTCCGGTCCAAAGTATAACACTATGGCTAGTACCGCAATGACACCGGCTGCTATTTTAAAAATCCCTCTGAGACTTTTCTGAGAATAGAAGAAATAAACAAGCAAGGTTCCTAATGCTAGCCATGCCATTCGTGACAATGAAAAAAGACAAGAGAGCAGGCTGAGCAGGAATGCAAAATAAAGCGATTTCCGATTTTTCCGTAAAAACGGTAACAAGAGAGCCAATGAAAAGGCAGCTTCTATACCCGGAAATATCCGATAGGCAAACAGATTCATTCGTCCAAAAATGATATCTATATACGGCACCAAAATAATGGTAAAGGTGGCAACAAAAAGTGTCCAATAGATAAAAACAAAGCGGTTTGAATTCGATATATAAATGAAAATCAAAAGCCCGATGAACGCTACTTCTGTCCACTTGAGAGCAGATTTGTAAACAACAGAGATCTCGATCGCGTTTAAAGATGAGAGTAAAATAGCCAGGATATATAAAGCAAGGGAAAGAAAAACCCACAAAATATGAATTTCTTTGTTTACCCTGATTGTTGATTGACTGAAGACAAATTCGAGCGGTACCGCACAAACCAAGT
>CAYTCI010000075.1:0-19345 GCA_964436305.1 uncultured Cytophagia bacterium
AGAGCAGCTTCCGGAGGGCGCGGAAGCTGCCGCTCTCCATGACATAGTAGTAGAGCCCCGAGGGCAGGGGATGCCCCTGGTCATCAAGCGCATCCCAGATCAGCCGGTGCCATCCCCGGGTGAAGGTGCCCTCCGCGAGGGTCCGCACCCGCTCTCCGGCCAGGTTGATGATCTGCACCCGCACAAACCCGGCAGCCGGAAGCGCAAAGCCGATCTCGGTGCGGGGATTGAAGGGATTGGGGTAATTCTGCAGCAGGGTGTAGCGGGTCACCTCCGCCTCCTGCGCCTGCGCACCGGTCAGCAAATGCATCACCCAGGTGCGGCTGATGGCGGTGTCGGCGTCAGAGACGAGCAACTGCACTTTGCCGGTGGTGCTGGCGGCGGGATAGATCCGCAAGGTGGAGTCGTGGCCGGCGACCGTCCCGTCGAGCAGCCAGGTGATCGTCAGGCTGTCATGATCGGCGTCGCGGACGCTCGCTGCGAACTCGAGAACATGATAGCCATTGACATAGAGCTCCGAGTCAGCCGGCTGCCAGTGGGTGATCTCGGGTGGGTGGTTGAAGATCCTGGTGAAAATGGGATGCACCGTCAGATCCCGGTCCAGCTCCAGCGAGAGGCTGTCGCTCACCGGCAGATTGGCATCGCTCCAGCGCAGCAGCCGGTAATTGGGGGCAGGGGTGGCCTGCAGCCGGACCGGAATCGTCTGGAAATAGACCCCTTGCCATGGATATGCAGCCAGCGGGTGGCCGTTGATCGAACAGGTGCCTTCGCCCTCCGGCCGCTCCAGCCGCACCGTCACTTTTCCCGGCAGGCCGAATTCTGCGACCAGATCATCGCGGAGAAAATCCGGCCGGCGCAGGACATACTCGTGGAGATAGGCGACGTTGGCTTCCCAGTCCATAATGGCATGCGGATCGGCCTTGCCGCCCCAGCGCGCGATTTCCTGGCCGATCTCCGGGCGGAGCAGCGCCGCGAGGCTGTCGATGACGAACGCGGCGCGGCCCGGGGAGAGGTTGAAATTGAGCAGATCGGCATACCGGCTGATGAAGCCGGTCCTGAACGTCTGGTTGCCCATCAGCTTGCGCAGCATCAGGGTGGACCAGAGGGAGGTGCTATTGTCCGGGGAGCCGAAGAGCTTCAGTTGAGGCATGGGATGATCGCGCATGATCCAGGCGATCGAATTCAGCGACTCGTCTTCAGGCAGGGCGTTGGCGAAGCTGTGATCACAATCCCAGATGATCCAGCGCCAGCGGGTGTCGCCGGTCCGGGAGCGGAACATGTAATAGTTGTTTTGCGGCCAGTCGTGGTTGCCGGTGTAGGCATTGACGATCATGTAATCCCGGAAATTGTCCACATCCACCTTGTTGCAAGCGCGCACATAATTGAATGAATCCGCCAGATCGTGGTGGTTGAAATAACCATAGGTTACGCTCCATTCATCCCTGTCGCCATACTGGATCTCCATGTATATCGAGGTATCTCCTTGCAGCAGGTCCAGCTGATCCTTGTCAATGCCAAAGTGGTCCTTGAGATAATCGTCATCGACCCGCTCGCGCAGGATATAGATGCCCCAGATGCGGCCGTTGAGGTAGAGCAGGGCCGGGCGGGCGGCGGCTGCCATTTGACAGGTTCCCTTGCTCAGTTCCCGAACCAGCATATTCTTGAAGAGCTCCCAGCGGCCCGGATAGAAGAGCACATCTTCGCCGCCGTTATGGATGACAAAGCGCGAGTAACGTGACACGCCGGCGTCCGGGAAGAGGGGATAGTCAATCTGTTCGACGCCATAGTCCGTTCTGAAATAGACACGAAAGGATTTCTTGGGATATTCGCGCGAGGCGCTGCCATGGATGCGTACGCCGGCCTCCTCATCGAAACCGCGCGTCTGAAACTGGTCAAAGAAAGTCAGATGGGCGGGGCGCTCCCAGTTGGCGCCGGAGCTGTCATAGTTGGCATAGATGCCGCGTAGCTTGTCCTTCAGGCTGTCCGGATCGATCACCAGCGAGAGCACCGGGAGTGAAAAGTGCTCGTTGAGGAAGTAGCTTTTGGTGACGATGACGCTCCGATTGGTGGAGGAGGTGAAGGTCGCGGCCCGGACCACAGTAGTGGCGCTGATCGTCAGGGGCGAAACATAGGCCGGACTGGCGGCTTCGGGATTGGAGCCATCCAGGGTGTACCGGATGACCGCTCCCGGGGCGGGGGAGGAGAGCTCGAGCTGGATGGCGGCCGGGTAATAGCCCTGTTCCATACTGAAGACCGGCGTGGGGATGGCGGGACGGTTGGCTTTGCCGGGCGTCGGCGTCAACAAGGGCGTCCAGGCGCCACCGTCCGGATAGCGCCCGAAAGAGACATTGGCGACCTGCGGACCGAAGACGATCTTGTCGAAGGCAGTGCTGTCCTGGGCGTAGAGGCCGATCTCCTCACCGCTTTTACCCAGCTTGAAATTGGTATGCAAATGGTAAGGGGATGTGCGGTCCTTGCCGGAAGCCCATACCAGGAGAAAACCGTGCGCGGGGATTTCGACGGCAGGAAAGATCCATTTCCGCGGCGAGGAATAATCGTCGGTCAGGGAGAGTCCCTGGAGATTGATGGCCAGGTCGGTGGAGTTGTAGAGCTCGATCCAGTCGCTGGCCTCGCCATCCTCATCGGTAATGCCGGTGGTGTTGGCTGCCAGGAGTTCGTTGATCCAGACGGATTGCGCCAGGCCCGCATCCAGAAGCGCCAGCAGGAGGGTTATCAGTGCCAGCCAGCGTAGTCCTCTCGGGAGGTTCACAACAGAATCCTTTCCTCATCAACCCCCTCGGGTTGAACAGTGCCCTGCCGTGATCGCATGCATCTCCTCGCTTTGCCCGGAATGGCATCCAGCCCGGCACCGTCCTGAGAAGGCCTGGATTCAGTAAACTACCGGCTCCGGCTGCTTTTTGCAGAAGATTTTTCTCCCGTGGCTTGCCGGGCGGCCGAAGGAGGTGATGAATCGGTTTCTCCTCCTCCGGCCGCTTTTTGCGGATTCCCGGTTTTATTTGACCAGCACCATCCTCCTGCTCTGGCTGAAATGCTGTCCCGCCTTGTCGATGTAATCGAGCCTGAAGATGTAAATCCCCGCCGCGACTGGCGCCCCGTTCAGGTCCGTGCCATTCCAGCTCACCGAATAGCTCCCGGCGCCGCGCATACAGCTGTACAACACGCGCACCAGCCGCCCCTGCAGATCGTATACCCGCAGCGTCACCGATCCGTATGAAAGCAGATCATAGCGAATGGTCGTCTCGGGATTAAAGGGATTGGGATAGTTCTGGTGCAGGGTGAAGGCCGCCGGCTGCTCCACCAGACGCTCCTCCACCGCCGTGTTGGGCTGGTTGGGATCGGAGTAGAACGAGGTGTAGGGCGTCAGGATCTGGAAGCGAAGCGAGAGCTCGATGATCTGATTCTTGAGCTCGGCCTTTTCGCCGTAGATGCCGATCTGATCGAGGAGGTAGCGGATCTTGGCCTGCGCCCACAGCCGCGGCACGAAGGCATAACCGCCGGGGGTTGAGACGAAGGCCGCCACATCCTGCATCTGCACACTCTTGCCGCGCAAGGTGCCGGTGAGGGTGACCGGGAATTGACCCGCGTTGCTGTAGAGTCCCAGCTGCAGCACCTGGCTGCCCCAGAAGAGATCCGGCAGCGGGCGGGGATATTTGTCGGAGCTGGTCAGTCCATCGATGGTGATGGCCAGGTCGCCGAGGACCGGCTTGGAGATGCGTTTGAAATGGTTGTTGATGGTCGAGGTGATATCCGTAGCCTGGGCGATGAAGGTGGCATAGCCGCCGTTCTCCACGGCCATCTGCAGCAGGAGGGGCTTGCTGACCTCTTCGCCGACCCCGAAGGGGAAGAGGTTGATCCCGCGGGTGTTGCGGCTCTTGACGTTGGTGAGGATGTCCGGCACATCGGTCTCGCCCCAGGTGGGATAGCCGTCGGTGAGGAAGATGAGGAAATTGGCGGAGGCGGCGCCGAACGACTGCTGCAGCGAGACCTTGATGGCCTCGTCGATGTTGGTCAGTCCGACTGCGCCGATTTCACTGATGAAGGCGCGGGCGGCATCGAGGTTCGCCGGCGAGGCCGGCATGAGGTCCGGCCTGAACTTGACCACCGTGGTGCCGAAGGTGACAATGTTAAAGTAGTCCATCGGCGCCAGGTTATTCAGAAAGGTGTTCAGCGCGGCCTTGAGCTGCTGGATGCGGATGCCCTCCATGCTCGAGGAGACATCGGCGGTGAAGACGATGTTCTTGGGGATCTGCGCGGCGGTATCGATGCTGTCGGGAGGCGTGATCCAGACCGCATAGAACGAATCGGTGCCGAGCGAATCCTCGGGGGTGGGGGTATAGCGAAAGAGATTCACCTCGACCTGGCTGCGGACGGTCTCGAACTCGATCTGCAGGTCGCGGTCGGGCATAAAGTTTTCGTCGCCGAAGAGGAAGGTGTACTTGCGTGGATTGACCTGCAGCAACTGGAAGGCCGTGCTGCTGCCGTGACTCGAGGAGCGCAGGTATTTAAAGTCGGTTGGCGATTCGACCGTGCCGCTGATGCTGACCCGGTTGAGGGGTTTGGGCGAAAGTTCGACAGCGTTGAGCAGAAAGGTGTAATCGACGTTGCCGAACTCGTAATTCAGCAGCTGCACATAGGTGATCTCCGAGCGCACGTCGGATAAGGGGTTGATCGGGGCGATGCTGAGTTTGAAGAGGTTATCGCCGAGGTACTCCAGCAGGGCCGGATCGATCTGCTGGCGGATTTGCGACTCATAGTCCTGGCGCGCCGCCTGGGCTTCGTGGATCGAGCCCTTGTAGCGCACGCCGTTGAACCAGTAATAGAGCTCGGTGACCACGGCGCCGGAGGGCAGGGGGAAGATCCACACCGCCTCCACGGTGGAGCTCATCTCGTTGCGGAAGAGCTGGTCGACGTGGGTGGTGGCGACCTGGCCGTCGATCTGCACGGTCGCGTCCACCGTTTTGATCCAGGCCTTGTTATAGGTTTGCGAGCTGTTGAGCGGACGGGTGTAGAGGGCGCCGACGGCGCGCGCGGCATCCTGTATCAGCAGCAGGCCGGCGGCAGCGCAAAGAATGATCTGTACCATGCGTCTCATGATCTTCTCCTCCGTTATTTCAGAACCGTTATTCTGATCGTGTGCACGGTCGCGCCGGCCTGCAGCCGGACAAAGTAGAGGCCGCTCGCGAGAGCTTGTCCGCGTCCGTCGAGGCCGTCAAAGCGGATGGTGTGCAAACCCGGGCCGTAGCTGCTGATGTCGATCACCGCCAGTAGCTGGCCGAGGGCGTTGTAGATGCGGATGAACTTTTCCCTGGCGGTATGGTCGGACTCGCTGATGAAAAAGGTGATGGTGGTGGTGGCGTTGAAGGGATTGGGATAGTTACCGAGCAGACAGGAGCGTGGCACGCTCACAACATCCTTCATCGCGACCCCGGTGTTGGGATACTCGGTGACATAATCGGCGATATAGGCGGTATAGCGGCAGCGGATGCCGTAACCCAGGCTCAGGGCGATCAGGCTGTCCCTGAGGGCCGAGGTCTCGCCGTAGAGATCGACCCGGCGTTCGAGGGCATCAATCATCTCCCTCGCCCAGAGGCTGAGGGTGAAGCGTTCGGCGCGGGTATCAGCAAAGTCAAGCCGGAAATCATAGGCGGCCGAACCCGCGAGGGTGACGCCCCCGAGCGCCAGTCCGGAGGGACCGGGGGTGCGATAGCGGCCGCAGGTGAAAAAGTGGGAGCCCGCGTAGGCGGCCGGCAATTTGGCCGGCAGCACCGAATAAAGATCGGCGCGGCCGTACTCCATGCTCACTTTTTGCATCAGCGGCTGGCTGATGAGGCCGAAGAGGCGGTTTGTGCCGCTGATGATGTCGCTATTCTCGTCAAAATAGGTGACAAAGCCATAGTTCAGACCGGCGAGCATCTCCAGACGGGAACGGTCCGGCGCATCCCCGAGACCGACCGGAAAGATCGCGGTCTGATGGCTGTTGTAACGCTCGATGCTTCGGGGATCGAGCAGGGCGTGGCCGTCGCCAAAAAACAGGATGCAGTTGCTGCGGGTCTCATCCTTGATCTGGTCCAGCGCGGCCTTGAGCCCCGCCTCCGCCTGTGCGCCCCAGGAGGTGCCGATGGTTTGCAGATATTGGCGGGCTGCCGCGAGGTTCGCTGCATTGGCCGCAACCGGTTGGCCTTTCCAGCTTAACACACCATAGTTATAGAGCATCACATTGAATTCATCCACGGGCTTGAGCAGGGCGAGGCCTTGCTCGATGGCGGCGAGGGCCTGCGAGAGGAGAGTGCCGCTCAGGCTGCCGGTGTTGCCGATGAGAAAGATCACCCGCCGCGGCCAGATCAGTGCGGAATCGATGGCCGCTGGCGGGCGGACGAAGAGGGCGAAATGGCCGCGTCCGCTGTCGTCGAGGGCGGAGTAAAAGTCGCGGCCCATCTCCGTGTGGCTGATGCGATAGCGGAAGGTGACATCCCGGCTGGCATAGCCCTTGGCCTGCGCCCAGGCGACATGCAGCTCATTGGCCGTGGTTGAGTTGTTGACCGCGCCGCTGCGCCCGGCCAGCTCCCAGCCGCTGACCGGGGCATTGCTCCAGACGTGGAAGCTGCACTCGAGCTGTTCGAGGGGCCAGGTCACGAAATCGCCTGCATCCAGGGGGTAGGTATAGGTGAACTCGCCCTTATAATAGTCGCAGAGGCTGATGTAACGCAGCTCGACCTTCTGGATCTTGCCGGGCTGGATGCCTTTCAGTTCGATCTTGATCCCGTTGCGGCCGATGTACTGGTTAACCAGGGCGGCGACGCCTCCCTCGCCGGTGCCGGGATTGACGACCTGCTCCCTGACCTTGAGCACCGCCTTGAAGGTGCTATCGTTGCGCCAGTAAAGGAACTCGGTGGCACGGGCATCGGCAGGCAGGGGAAAGGAGTAGACCGCGTCGGTCGCCTTGTACCACTCGTTGACGAACTCCTGGTAGACGAAGGTCTCGGCGACGGCGCCGTGGATCTGGGCGGTGACGCGGGTCATGCGGTTGCGGAGAAAGTCCTTGGGATAGGTATCATCGACCGGCATCAGCAGCCCGTCCGCCAGGGCCGGCGCGCTCAGACCGGCGAGCAGCAAGCTTATTTTTATCCATTTTTTCATTGGAAAATCCTTTCAGGCCTATTTGAGATAGAAGAGGCGGCTGAGTTCGCGGTGGAGGTTCTTTTTATCATTGAGCAGAAGTTCGACGAAATAGACACCGCTACTGACCAGCTGGCCGTAATTGTCGCGGGCATCCCAGTCGAACTGCTGGCGCTCTTCCAAGCCGGTAATGCGGAACTGCCGCACTCGCTGGCCGAGCAGGTTGTAGATGGTGATCTCGCCGCTTGTGCCCGTGAGGTTGCCGGCCTGGATACGGGTGACCGGATTGAAGGGATTGGGCCAGCAGCTGAGGCGGCGGTGCTGTCCGGCTGCGCCGGCCGGCGTGAAGGTGACGGTTTCACTACCGCCGAGACCGGCATGGTGGACCTCAATTTTGGCGCTGCGGCTCTCCGTTTGCAGCAGGGTGGAGGTATAGCTCAAGGCGTAGCGGTCCTGGGTCTTCAGCCGGCTGATACTGAGCAGGATATCGCGAAAGTTGCCATAAATGTCAAAGAAATTTCCTCCTGTGGGCAACACGATCGGATTGAACCAGGCCGATTGCAGGCTGGTCAAACCAATGCCATGCACCGTGATGCCTTTGGCCAGAAGGGTGTCGACGATCTGGGCTTTGGTGAAACTGTGTTCGGGATACTCCTCATCGGTCAGCCAGATGATGGTGCGCTGGCTGCCGTCGCGGAAGGGAAACTGGCTGGCACGATAGAGCGCGGCCGGTGAGTCTTCAATTCCACCCCAGAGCCAGATCGATGCGAGGTTGGATTTAACGAGCTCGATATCACGGGTAAAGTCCCAGACCTTGTCGACGGTCGTGCTGAAGGTGACCACCCCGATCTGATAATCGTAGCCGCGGCTGCTGAGGCTGTCAGCGAACTCGCCGAGGTTGTTGCGGACCGCTTCGATATCGTCGCCCATGCTGCCGCTGCAGTCGAGGACGAAGACGATGTCGGTCAGCAAGGTTTTCCCGCCGGTGTATTTTTCAAGCGAAAAATCGTACAAGCGGACATTGTTCTCGGACAAGAAAACATTGCCCGTGCTGAGATGGAGCAGCTTGTTTTTGCTGGCTTCGACCTCAGCGGAGAAGATCAGGCTCACCCGAGGATAATTTTGCGTGATCACGGAATCGATCGCGACGGCTAGTCCGGTCTCGCCGAAATGAACCCGCGGGATGTGAATCGAACGAGTTACTTCATCGGCGATACCCAGAGCATCGTGGCAGCGCAGGGTGACTGGCACGGTTTTGTCTTCATAGATCTCGGCGCAGTTAAGCACGAACTGCGGATAGCCGCGCTCCCCGGGCTGGAGGGTTAGTGGTGCCAGGGCGGTGGGCGAGGTCAACTCGGCGGGCAGCTCCAGGGCGAACTGGAGCGCCGCCGGCTGCGAAAGGCTCATGTTGGCGATCTCCAGGGTGCAGGGGAACTGCCGGGGAAAGAGGAGATCGCCATCGGCTGAGAGGGCGGAGGGGAGGTCCCAGCGCACGAAGCAGCGGCTGGAGAAATCGGGCGGCGCCAGAGCGATCTGCAGGCTGATAGTTCTGGAAGCGCCGGGAGCGACGGGCTTCTCCTGCCAGCTCCAGCGCAGGGCGAGGTCGAAGAGATCGTCGCCCTCGGTTGCGGGAAAACCGGGTTCGGGATGATCGAGCAGATAGGGCCAGTTGGCGGCGACCTGCTCGTCGGGCGGTTCGGCAAAGGCGATTTCGATGCCGAGGCCTTTGGCGGAACGGCCGCGCTCCCACAGCCCCTGGGTCCCTGGCAGGGCAGAGCGGGTGGTCAGGTGCTCCCGGGTCAGCGGGCTGCTCCCGGCCAGGAGCACGCCGTCACCGTTGCGTCCGAGGGCGGGATCGAGGACCAGGCCAAGGCCGAGGCTTTTCGTCACCCTTGCGAGATTGGTGACCCGGGCGGTGAGGGTGATCTGCTCGCCGTTATGCTGTGGGAGGAGGGTGAAAAGAAAACGGCAGCTGTCGCGGGTCACCCCCTGGACGAGCAAGGTATCGCCGTGTTTTTGCGGCTGCAGGGCATTGGCCGGAAAGAAGGCCTCGGCCTGGTCCCAGCGACCGTCGATGGCGAGGAGGGGACCGGAGGTGAGGGCGTAGGGATGGCCGAAGGTGATGGCGCAGTCATCGTCGAGGGCGGAGGAGGTCAGCCCTTCGCGGGTGCCGATGGTATAATAGCCGCCGGTGAGCAAAGAGATCTCGCTGGCCGCGGTCGCCAGGAGCTGACTCTGAAAGGGCCGGGTGCCGGTGGCACTGCCCGATTTTGCCAGGCAGGCCTCATGGAGGTCATAGCTGGATTTGTCGGGCGCTGCGCCCAGAGCAGCGATGACCAGCAGGAATAGGAGAGAAGCAATTTTCTTCATAGCACCTCCGCTGTAAAGGGACAGGTCTGCAGGACTGGCACAGGCCGGTCGTCACCCTCTGCAGGACAAAAAGGGTGCCATTTCAGGGCGTATTTTGGGGAAAGATGGGCCATTTTTGGCCCTTTTCGCGCAGGTTCCGGGGAGTTGGGCGGGTTGGTTGGCCCGGGGTGCGAAAATAGTGCGCCGCAGCGCAAATTTTGCGGGGTATGGCGATACGGAGCGCAGGCGGCCGTGCAGGGCTGTCCGCCGTTCAGGGGATCAGAAAGGGAGCGAACAGGAGTAGCGAACGCCGGTGCCTGTCCATTCGAGGCGTGTGGCAGACGGCCCGGATGCCGGGGGGTGGAGAATGAGGAGGTCGGCCTGGCTGAAGAGCCAAAAGAGGGCATAGGAGGCCGCCAGGGCGTTTCGGGTCTTGAAAGCGGTATTATAGGATAGATAGCGCGCGCGGATGTCGGCTGTCTCGGTGGCGGCGAGATAGGTGCGCTGGCGGTTGCGGCACTCCGCCGTGACATAGAGTGTCGATCCGAGCAGGACCAGATTGGCGGCGGCGAGGGCGATGCCGGTTTTCTCACGCTGTAGATGGAGATGGCCCCACCCCGGCCAGAGCAGCGAGCGCGCCAGGGCGCCCGGCAGCCGCTGCCCGCCGGGATCATAGAGACGCAGGGTGTCGACCCGGACTGCTGCGGCTGCTTCCTCTTGGCGGGCCAGGCTCGCCTTGATCTCGTTGAAGAACTGGATGATCTTGGGCGAAGTCCGGGCGGGGTCGAGAATATGGTCGGGCGCCGCTGCAAGCAGGGCAGCGAAGGCCGCCTGTGCACCATCCAGCTCCTGCAGCGAGTAGAGGGCGATGCCCTTGGTCTCGAGGATTTCCTTCCGTTCGTCGGGGATCAGTTGCGCCCGGAGCAGCAGGGTGTCGGCCAGGGCGACCACCCGGGGGTAATCGAACTGCCGCAGCTTGAGGCGCATCATCTCCAGGGTTGCCTGACTATGGGCGGCCGAAAGTAGCGCGAGCACGAGCAGCGCAGTGATGTAGCGGATCTTCTTCATCGGATGAGTGTCAGTTTTAGCAGTGCGGTTCCGCCGGCGGTGGTGATCCGGCAAAAATAGAGTCCGCTCGGCAGGGGAGTCCCCTGGCCATCCGTGCCGTCCCAGACGATGCGATGGATTCCACCGGCCAGAGATTGCGCGAACAGGAGTGCCAGCCGGGCTCCGGTGAGCGAACAGATCTCGACCCTGACCTGGGCAGGCCGCTCGAGTGAAAAAACGATTACCGTCCTGCTGTTGAAGGGATTGGGATAGCCGCCGAGCAGATGGAAATCGCTGACAGGGGTATTTTTTTCGGTGACCCCGGTATTGGGGCGGAGTTGCAATTTCTCAAATGCGGCTGTCACATAGCCCCGTTCATCAAAACCGCCAAAAACGTAGAGGGCGCCATCGGCCTCCACCGCCAGCGGAGCGCGGCGGGAAAAGTGCATCTCCGGTCCGGCCTGGGTGGTGGCGAACTCGCCGCCAGGCTGGATGATCTCCACCGAGCTGAGGGCGCTGCGGCTCTCGTTGTAGCCGCCGATGAGATAGATCTCTCCCGTCGAGGCAGTAACCGCCTCGCCCCCGGCGCGGGGCTGCAGCAGGTTGGGCAGGGCGCGCACCAGCGAATGATCGGCGGGATCGTAGCACCAGCTGCGGGTGGAGATGCCGAACTGGACGCCGCCGAAGAGATAGATCTGCTGCCGCCAGAGCGCCGTCATCTGCTGATAGGGCGCTTCGCCAGGGAAGGCGGTCGAGTCCGCGTAGACAAAGGTGTTGCTGGCGAGATCATACTCAGCAATGAAGGGTGCCGATGACGAGAGGCTGCTGAAGGGAACCGGATAGCCGCCGAGCAGGATGAGCCGCTCTCCCAGCACCACGGCCTGGCCGTCGACACGGTCGAACCAGGCGTGCCCACGCAAGGTGCGCCAGGTTGCGAGGTCCCAGCTCTGCAGACGCCGCGCCTGGTCCATGGTGGCGGTCATGCCGCCGGACAGGAGGATCTCCCCGCCGTGGAGCGCGGCGGCGAAGCCGGTGCGGCCCTCGGGCAGCTGCGCCTCCGTCAGCCAGGCGCCGCCGGCGGGATCGTAGATCTGCACCCGGTCGCTCAGGCTGCCGGCGGCATCGGTCTGGCCGCCGAGGAGGTAGATGCGGCCATCCAGATAGAGGGCTTTGCCGGCTGCGACCGGGATGGGCATGGTGCCGGCGATCTCCCACTGCTGGGCGGCAGTGCTGCTGCAGAGGATCAGCAGGAGGGTCAGTGGCGTCCCTATTTTCAGCCAGACTCTTTTCATCATCATCCGGTTATCAATGCAATCAACATGCCATGGGATTTGCCCGACTCCAGCCTGGGGACCGGAGCGGCCGGCCGATGGACCCGCCGGGTTCGCCTCATCGCGGTCGCCCCGCCAGCTGGCTCATGTTCAGGGTGTAGCGCGTGGTTTCGCTTTTCGTAACCTTTATATAATCCTGCAGTTCACCGTATTGTGGATGGTGCAGGCTTAGGCGGTGGCCACCCTCTTCGAGCACCAGCGGGCGGGCGAAGGGGGTCTGGCCGCGCGCGACTCCGTCGAGCCAGACCTCCGCCCACGGCCAGATGCGCAGGTCGAGAAAGCCGAAGAGGGTGTCAAGATCGACGGCGATCCGCAGGGTCTGCCGCGGCGCGATGCGCAAAATTTGCCGGCTGGCCGGATAATCGGGGTGCTTTAGCACCAGCTCATGCATCCCGGGCGACAGGCGCAGGGTATCCTGCAGCGGGGTCGCATCGACGCGGACCGAGTCGATGAAAACCTCCGCCCAGGGCTCACAGGTCACGAAGAGTTTTCCCGGCGCCGCAGCCTCCGCCGCCATTCCGAAAGGGACCCCGCTGATTAGAGAGACGGAGTCCTTTTTTGCGGCGGATGGCATCGGGGCCCCGGCGCCCGCTCCTTGTCCCGCTGGAAGCCCGGCTGAAGGTCTCTCTCCCGCCCTGGCTGACTGGTTAATAATGCTTTGATCCACAGCCATCCGGATTCGGGCGCTTTCTGCCGCGGCGGCGTGCTGCAGGCGTGTCGCGGTCAATGGCGGTTGCAGGGTGGCGCTGCTGTCCGACCTGGCCATGCGCAAAGCGGGGAGGTGTTGCTCCATCGGCGCGGGATATTTCAGCAGCAGCAGGGCAACCGCCATCACCAGGGTCAGGAATCCCATGCCAGCCAGGCGCAGGCGTCTCTGCGGCCGTAGTGGAGATCCCGCCGGCCTGGCTGTTGATTGGCCTCCTGCCGGTTCGGCGGCTTCCGCTCCCTGCTCCGGCGCCGCCGCCGGGAAGTGCCACTCCAGACGCCGCACTACCTCGTCTGCCGAGGCAACCCGTTCGCGCCGATCCTTGCGCAGCAGTCCGGTAACGAGTTCGCGCAAAGACGGCGGCAGATTCGGTTCCGCCGGCAGGGTGGCCTCTTCGCCGGCGAGGATGTTGTTGAGGGTCTCTCCCACCTCAGCGGCGATAAAGGGGTGGCGGCCGAAGAAGAGTTCGTGGGCTACGATCCCGAGGGCGAAGAGATCGCTGGCCGGGGTCAGGGTTTCGCCGCGGATCTGCTCTGGCGACATATAGCCGGGGGTGCCGACGACCGCCGATTTGCGCGTCACTGCCGCACCTTCCTGCAGCAGGGCGAGGCCGAAATCGGCCAGCTTGACCCGTCCGCGCTCGTCGATGAGGATATTCTCCGGCTTGACGTCGCGGTGAATGATCTGCTGGGCGTGCGCCGCCGCCAGCGCCGCCGCCACCTGGCGGAGGATCCCGCATTTTTCGGCCAGCGACAACTGCTGCTGGAGCCGGGCGCGCAGGGAAACACCCAGGGCATACTCGAACGAGATGTAAAAGCAGCCGGGCTCGACGCTGAAATCGAGCACCCGAATGATGTTGGGGTGGCTGAGGCGCGCCAGCAGCCGGGCCTCGCGGCGGAAACGCTCCGCCAACGCCGGATCGGCAAGGCTGCCCAGCTGCAGGATCTTGAGGATGACCGGCTGGTCGAGATGGATGTGCCGCGCCCGCCAGACGCTGCCGCTCTCGTCCTTTTTCAGACACTCCTCGGCGGCGAACTTGCCGAAGAGGATATTTCCCCCAGTTTCAGACATTTTGGCTCCTGTGTTTCAGCCAGTATTTCATCCAGCCCACCGTGCAAGCCAGCTCGCAGCCGTCATGGTTGTTCTCCCGCTGCCATCTCTTTCAGCTTCATCTGCACCCAGCGCACCGAGACCCCCAGGCTTTTTGCTGTCGCGGTGCGGTTGCCATCGTACTCCTGCAGCCGCCGGCTCAGGAGCGCGCGCACATGGGCCTCGAGGGTGGTGCCGGCATCGACGGCATCCCCCTCTTCGTCAAGGATGATATCTTCCGGGATGATCGCGGAACCGGTGTGCAGAATCAGGGCGCGTTGAATCACGTTCTCGAGCTGGCGGACATTGCCCGGCCAGGGGCTGCCCAGCAGTTTTTGCATCGCTTCGCGGCGGATGGCGACGGGCTCCGCACTATATTTTGCGATGAAATGGCGGACGAGCAGGGGGATGTCCTCGCGGCGCTCGCGCAATGGTGGCAGGGTGATGGGGAAGACGTTGAGCCGGTAATAGAGGTCCTGGCGGAACTGGCCGGCGGCAGCGAGCTGCCGGAGGTCGCGGTTGGTCGCGGCGATGATGCGCACATCGATTTTCTGCGGACGGGTATCGCCGAGGCGGATGATCTCCTGGTTTTGCAGCACGCGCAGCAGTTTGGCCTGCAGCGGTAGCGAGATGTCGGCGATCTCATCGAGAAAAAAGGTCCCGCTGTGGGCCGCTTCAAAGAGGCCCTTTTTGTCGCTCACCGCCCCGGTGAAGGCCCCCTTTTTGTAGCCAAAGAGCTCGCTCTCGAGCAGGGTCTCGGGGATCGAGCCGCAGAACTGGGCCAGATAGGGCCGGCCGGCGCGACTGCTGAGCTGGTGGATCGCCCGGGCGGCCAGCTCCTTGCCGGTGCCGCTCTCGCCGTTGAGGAGGACGGTGGCATCGGACTGGGCCACACGCTGCACCAGAGCAGCGAGCTGCTGCATCGGCCGGCTCTTGCCGATCAGGTCGGGGATGGCGTGCACCTGGCTGCGCAGGGAACGGTTTTCCTCCTGCAGCTGTTGCAGCTGAATGATGCGGCGTAGGGCGAGGGAGACCATGTTGGCGAAAAATCCGAGGGCGTGCAGGTTGTCGGGGGTGAAGAGGGCGCGTTGTTCGCGGCTGTCGGCGAGGATGACGCCCCAAATCTCCTCGCCGTTAAAGATCGGCACCCCGATCGCCGAGGTGATCTGCTGGATTTGTACACTCGTGTACTGCGAGATGCCCGGGTCCTGCTGCACGTCATGGTAGAGGCAGGGCTCACGGCGCTCCAGCACCCGGCGCAGGAGGTTGCTGGAGAATTCGCTCAGGTCGGCGATATCCTCTCCCTTGACCGTGCGGGCCGCGACGATGGCAAAGCGGTCACTCACAGCCTCATAGCGGGCGAAAAGCCCGCGCTCGGCCTGAACGGCCTCGATGACCAGATCTAGAGCCCCGGCGATCAGGGGCTCTTCATACTCAGCACGGGAGAGCAGGGCGCTGATCTGATAAAAGAGCTCGAACTGATCTCTGGAGGAGGATATCATCCTGTTGTCTTTCTCCTAACGCTTCGCTTAACGGGTGGAGCGCACGGTGAACGATGCCGGTTTGGAGCGCGCACAGTTGCCAAAAGTATCGACGCACCAGATCACCCAGAAATAATCGCCGGGCGCCAGCCGACGATCGATCCAGAGGTGCGTGGTTTCCGCGGGGATGTTGCTCTTCTCCCAGACTTTGAGCGGGAGGAGGTCCGCGGTGTAGATTTCCATGGTATAGGTGAAGGCAAAGCCGGGGGAGAGGCCCAGCCAGGTGAAGCCGGGCTGCGCGACGACGGCCTGGTAGTTGACCGGCTCGACAAAGTCGACCTCGTCGGTGATGATCCGCCGCACGCTGGCGCTGCCGAGCTGGAGTGCATGGCCGCTGCGGTCGGCGACGCGGAGGCTCAAGTCCGTACCGGGGAGCTCCTGGATCGACGCGAGATGGAGTTCGGCCGGGGTGCAGATCTTTTGATACTCGCGGGCGCTGGTGTTGTAGGGCAGCGCCAGGTGCAGTGCCAGGGCCTCGTTTTCGATCCAGACCGAATCGATATCCGCGTCCCGATCGTCGAGCCGGCAGGCGATGCCGATCTGATAGCTGCGAAGCGCCGGATAACGGTTGAGGACTATGCTGTAGAGGGTGAAATATTCGAGAACCGGACGGCTGTTGAGCAGGAATTCGACCGCCCGGCTTTGGCCAGGTTGGAGGGCGATATCGATCGAGTCGGGGAAACACGCCGCATGCGTGCAGACGAGCCGGCCGGAGCGAGGTTCCAGCCGGTCGAAGAGAAAGGCGCCCTCCCCGCTGCTGCGGGTGTACTCGGGAGCAGACTGCCACAGGAGCACGGCGTCGGGGATCGCAGTATGGGGATAGCTCGCGGTGCGGACGGTGCCGCTGAGGCGGGCAAAACTGTATTCGGGATTTTCAGGGTCGAGAGGGTTGTCGTGCGGGGCCTGGCAGGCGAACGCCAGTACCAACGGCATCAGGAGAAAAAAGCCTCTCCGCCGCTGTGTTTGGAGAGCAATCGACATGGCCCTGTCCAGTTGGCTGCCTGATTTTTACCAAATTAATCAATCAGTTTGACAATGTCAAGCAGGATTCTGGCAGGATATCTCCGGAAATCTGACGCCGACCCGGCAGGAAGCAGGCAAGATCGGGGTACGCTTTCCCTCGCGCCGTCGTGCACCCCGGCCGGCATGGACCCACCATAGGGTCGCCGCCTGCTTGCGGGGCGGCTCGCAGGGTGGGCACGAGAGTTGGCTGTGCAGGCT
The DNA here is from genome assembly GCA_964436305.1 of uncultured Cytophagia bacterium. GTDB lineage: Bacteria > Zhuqueibacterota > Zhuqueibacteria > Residuimicrobiales > Residuimicrobiaceae > JAKPUX01. Next base: position 16,422 of record CAYTCI010000075.1, read on the forward strand.
GGAGTGAGGCCCCTCAGTCTCGTTCCCACCCGATCGGGTGGGAACGAGAGTCAGGCGGCAAAACCTATTTGTTCTTGTTCTTCTGCAGCTGGTAGCCGGCGGGCACCTCGAACTGATCGGCCGCGATGTCGCCGACCGTGATGCTTTTCAGCTCGGTCGTGGTATGGAAAAAGCCTTTATTCTTCCCCTCACCCGCGGCCTTATCCTCTTTCGACTTGTCCGCCCGGGCTTTGGCCATATCCTTCATCTTCTTGCCGAACATGCCGCCCAGCGCACCCTTGACATCCCGGACATCGCTCGACGGCTGCTCTTCCTTCTCCTCCCCGGCGACCTCCTGCTCACTCTGCGGCTTCTCCGGCATGGTGTGGCGGGTCATGGTGAAGTCCATCTCGGTGCGGATGGGATAGCCCTCGACCTTTTTCATCTCCTCGGCCAGCTTTTTCATCTGATCGCCGTACTGGGCCAGCAGCGGGCCGGCCATCTTTTTCATTTCATCGAGGCCGAGCGCCTGAGCCAGCCGCAGATCAAAGTCGGAGATCTGCTTCATCGCCTTGCCGATGTTGATGCTGTTGAACATATCGGCCGAGAGCACCAGGGTATCCAGCTTGCCGGTGGAGAGCTGCTTGCCGATCGTGGTGACGGTCACCAGATAATGGTTGCAGGCGAAATTATTGATGGTCTGTTTTTCGTTGAGGTTCTGGGCCTTGACAACCGGCGTTTGCCACTCGTATTCGGGCTTGCCCTCCTCTTTCTCGCGCTTCTGTTCCTGCGGAAATCCCTTCATGCCCTCTTCCATCATCTTTTTATATTCGGCGAAGGTCATTTCGGTGTATTTTTTGTCCTTGTCGTTGAACTTCCAGATCAACTCCTTGTCGAGGCGGGTGATCTCGAATTCACTCCCCTTGGGGCTCATGTGCTTCATGATCGAGCCCGTGAACTGCATCTGGGTCTCCTGGCGGCGGGCATCGCCCTGGAGGAAGGTCTTGACCGTCGAGGTTGCGGCGCCCATGCCCATGATGCCGCTGGTGGTGGTGACGGTCTCGTAGGTGACCTGCGCCTGCAGAACGGAGACGACCAGCAGCGCGATGAGCATGAGGAGCGTGAAAAAGCTGTGTGAGTGTTTCATGCGAAGACCTCCGGATTGGATTCATGCGGCGGGGACGATGTGGGTAGCGGTGCCACAGAAAAAAGGCCACTCCTCCATGACCGCAGCAACAGGGGCCGCATGCCCCGCCTCGGCGGCTGGCGTTTTTCTGCTCTACAAGATGTAATTGCTGCCTAACATTACTTGCATCCGATTGATTTTGCAGGAATTTCCCGGTAGCAAATTTGTGTTTTCTACTCTTTTTATGGTGAAATAGTTCCGCCTCAGCGGCTAAAGACCCGCAGCGCGGATGGCCTGCCGGATGACCTCGGCCGATTGGCGCAGTCCCGCCAGCTCCTTTTCGTTCAGAGGCAGATCGATATGCGACTGGATGCCGCCGCGATTGAGGACCGAGGGGACGCTGATGGCCACATCCGAGATCCCCTTGTACCCCTGGAGCAGGCTCGAGACGGTGAGGACCGAATTCTGGTCGCGTGCGATGCTCTCGATGACGTAGAGGGTGGCCAGACCGATGGCGTGGTAGGTGGCGCCCTTTTTTTCGATGAGATGGTAAGCGGCGGTGCGCACCTGTTCAAAGATCTCGTCCTTGCGCAGCTGGGCACAACCCTTGCCGCATTGGGCGCAATAATCGTCCATGCGCAGGCCGGAGATGTTGGCCAGGCTCCAGACCGGCACCTCACTGTCGCCATGCTCGCCGATGATCATGGCGTGGACGTTGCGCGGATCGACGCCGCAGTGCTGGCTGAGCAGATAGCGGAAGCGGGCGCTGTCGAGGCTGGTGCCGGAGCCGATCACCCGCTGCGGCGGCAGGCCGGAGAGTTTGACCGCGGCATAGGTGAGGACGTCGACCGGATTGGAGACGATGATGAGAATGGCGGAGGTGGTGTGCCGCGTGATCTCTGGGATGATTTGCCGGTAGATGTCGACGTTGCGGCGGGTCAGTTCGAGACGGGTTTCGCCGGGCTTTTGCGCGGCGCCAGCGGTGATGACGATGATATCGGCGTCGCGGCAGTCCGCATAGTCGCCGGCGTAAATATGCGCGGGACGTACATAGGGGAGGCCGTGGCTCATGTCCTCGGCCTGACCCTCGGCGAGCGCGCGGTTGGCATCGATGAGGACGATCTCGGAGGCGAGGCCACGGATCAGCAGGGCATAGGCGAAGGTCGCGCCAACCTGCCCGGCGCCGACCACCGCCACCTTGATGCTCAATTTATGTTCTTTTTCCATGGATTCTCCTTTCAGGATCAATAACAGGGACCAATGGGGGGATTATTTCATCCCTTTTCGCCGGAGCATCCTGCGGGAGAGGGCGGCCTGCAACATCCGGCGCGCGCTGCGTCAGCACCTTCAGCGATGAAATAAATCCCACGACCCGGCTGTTCTCATTGCTGTAATCACAGATCTCCCGTTCTTTGCAGTTTTCACCGTTAGGGGTGTCTCGCCACCTTTTTGCGAGTCTGAGATCATACCCTGCGTCCCTGTGGACCATGACCTGATCTGGGTAATACCAGCGTAGGCAAACGACATGTTTTTCGCATGCTTGAGCCGCCACCCTTTGCAGGATGGCGGCTTTTTTTGTTGCCTCCAGCCGCCCGGTCTGCAGCTGCGCATTCACCGATATGAGGCACAACATCATGAAATCTCTCTTCCTCTTGCTCCTCGCCGCCACCCCGGCGCTGGCACAGCCCTGGGCGCTGTCCGGCCAGGTCTACGACCAGCAGAGCGGCCTGCCGCTGGCGGGTGCGCAGATCACCGTCGACGGCACCCGGCTGGGGGCCATCAGCGGCGACGACGGCCGCTTCCATCTTCTCCACCTGGC
>CAYTCI010000076.1:0-19320 GCA_964436305.1 uncultured Cytophagia bacterium
TGGCCCCTGGAACCGGGCAAGACCTATTACTGGCAGATCACCGGTCTGGCCGCCGCTCCCGGCGAGGAGATTGGCCTGCCAAGCGAAATCTGGGCCTTTACCGTGCAGCCGGGGGGAGCGAGCGGTACCGCAGAGATCGATCTGGCCGGAGTGCTGGCGACCCTGCGCCCGGCCTCCGGTGAGGCCCTCTCCGCCTACCTGGCACGCGGCGGCGAGCTGGACGGCTACAGCCTGACCGGGCGCTTTTGGCTGAACGGCCGCTGGATCACCCGGGAAGAAGTGCAGGCCATTCTGGTAAAACTCGCCACCGGCGAATACAAGATCATCGAAACCCGGGTGGAATAGCCCGATAAAGGAGTGCATCATGCGGAACAGCGGACTAGCGCTGCTCATCCCGGCGTTGTTTTGCGGATTTCTCTCCCTCCCCGTGCGGGCGCAGGCAGAACCCGAGATCGCCTTTGTCCTCAAGGTCACCGGCGAAGCCCGTGTAAAAAGCGGCGCTGCCGATTGGGTGCCGCTCAAACAAGGCGCCCGGCTGCACGATCAGGATCGGATCCGGACCGGGGCGGAGACCCTGGTGGCGATCGTCTTCCTCGACGACAAGACGATGATGAAGATCCATGCCTCATCGGAGGTCAAGATCGTCACCACCCCGGGTGAAAAGGGGCTGCACAAGCGCATCATCATGGAGATGGGGCAGATGTGGAGCAAGGTGGTTCCCGGCCGTGGCGGCTATCAGGTCGAAACGCCCTCGGGGGTTGCCGCGGTCAAGGGGACCGAATTCTACACCCTGATGGATGCCAGCGGCGAGACCATCATCATCGGTTTGGAGGGTTTGGTCGAATTTTTCAACGAGATGGGTTCGGTGCTGGTCAAGCCAGGGGAGACAGGCCGGGCACTCAAGGGGCGCTCTCCGCAGGTGGAGCCGACCTCCGATTTTGACGACTGGGCAGCCGTCGACCGGATCCAGGAACTGGATCTGGAGTACCGCAACGACGCAGGCGATGTCAAACACCTGAAAATAAAATACAAATGAACGGAGCGGCATCCGCATGATGCAAAGAGCAGTGCGCCTTTCGGTACGCAGCGGCCGGGCTGCGCTCCTGCAGCTTCTTCTGGGAGTCTTTTCTCTCTTCGCCCAGCCGGTCATTCACCACGTGCCCCCCACTGCAGTCCGCGCCGGCGAGGATGTGCCGCTGCAATTCAGTTTGACCGGCTACATCGGCCGGGTCGTGATGGCCAAAGCTTATTTCCGGGCAGAAGGCGAGGCAGCTTACCGTTCCATCGATCTGGCCAGTCAACCGCCCGGCTGGCAGGGCGTCCTTCCTGGACGTTTCGTGCGCGGCGGCTCCCTCAGCTATTTCATTTCGGTCCTGCTCGACAACCAGCACATCCTGACCTGGCCCGCGGTCAATCCTTACAACAATCCGCACACCCTCGCGGTCAGCAAGCCCGCCGGGGCGCCGACGGCAGGCGCCAGGCCCGCGGAACGAATCACGCCTCCGCCGCAGCCGGCGCGCGCGGAGCCTCCAGCGGTTACTGCAGGCGTAGCGGATACCCTGATCCTGCTCTCCCCCGATCAGGGGGGCCGCTACGCTCCGGGTGAGGTGACCCTCGCCGTCTCCTATTATGCGGTGAACAGCCGGCTGAATCCGGCCACCGTCCGTCTCATACTCGACGGTCGTGACATCACGGCCTCGGCGGAGATCAGCGAGCTGCTCATAACCTGCACACCCGCAGGGCTCGCACCCGGTCCGCACACGGCCATCGTCAAGGTGCAAACCAGCGGCGACCGAACCTTGCCGCCATTGCAGATCCGTTTTACAGTCGCCGGCGGTAGCGAGGCTGAGGCCTCCAGGCCGCATCCTTCCTTCCAGGGCCATGCCTGGCTGGAGGGGATCCAGGAGGCGTTCGCCGGCCGCAGCGACGGCATCGCCATGGCGGGCACCGATTTCACCGGCAAGCTCAGCAGCTTTACCTATCGCGGCATGCTCTATCTCACCTCTCTGGAGAGCCGCCATTATCAGCCGCGCGACCGTTTTGGATTCACCATCGGCAGTCGTCTGATCGGAGTGAGTCTGGGTGATTCCTACCCGCGCCTGCATGAACTGATCCTGGCGGGCCGGCGGGTCCGCGGCGCCACCGGCTATCTCCATCTCGGCCTGATCAATCTCGACCTCGTCTACGGTCAGACGCAGAGGGCCGTGAAAACGCGCTTTGTCCGCAATGCGACCGGCCTGCTGACGCCGAGCATTTATGGGGTTTACCGCCAATCCATCCTCGGGGTCCGCCCCAGTCTGGGCGACGGCAGGGTTTTTCAGCTGGGGATGACCCTGGCGAAGATCCGTGACGACACCACCTCCATCAAGGCGGGAAACCATCCCCAGGATAATCTCGTCATCGGGCCGGATGTCAAACTCGCCCTCTTCGACAGCCGGGTGCTGCTGACCGGTGCCGCCGCCATGAGCTTTCTCACCCAGGATATCTCGACCGGCCCGGCCACGGCGGATGAGCTGCAAAAAGCGCTCAATACCGATGCGGAGCTGCCGCTGGATCCGGCGGATCTGGCGGATTGGCTCATCATCAATGACAGCACGGTGCCGCTCGATCCCGTCTCGGCCAGCTCCCTCGCCTGGTTTCTCGATCTGCAGATCAGCCAGTGGGGACATGCTGTCCATCTCGGCTACCGCTCGATCGGCGGTGCCTATACCTCCCTCGCCAATCCCTGGCTGCGCAAGGACCTGCGCGGCTTTTACCTGGCGGACCGGTTCCGGCTGCTGCAGAACAAACTCTATCTTGATCTCGGCCTGGAAACGAGCGCGGACAACTTTAGCGAGCAGAATGGCAATCCCCGCACCGATCTGCGCACCCTCAACGGCGGCCTCGCCTGTTTCCCCGGCGGCCCCTATCCGCAGCTCAGCATCAATCTGCGCGATCAGCTGCGCGACAACCACGTGACAGAAACCTCGAGCGACCGGCTCGCGATCAGCCCGGTGCTGGATACCCTGATCATACGCGATGAGCGCGAAAAGGTCTGGTACCGCGATCTCATCCTGCAGGTCAACCAGCCCTTCCAGCTGCTGCAGGCCTCCCATCAGCTGGGCCTCAGCTATATCAGCAGCCGTACCATCGATGATTATGAGAAAGAGCGGGCGGCGCTGCTCGCCTCCGCCGGTCTCAGCAACCGGGTGGCGCTGGTGTCGCTTGCAAGCCGGTTTTCCGTGCCCTTCTCCAGTCTGCTCAGTTACAGCCACAATCGCAGCGAAGGGGCGGCCTTCCGGGGGCTGCAGTACGTCACCCTGACTTGCAGTGGTGAGTACCGCTGGTTGCAGGATCGGCTTGCCACTTTTACCGAGTGGCGGCGGGTCTCCTTCCGCCAGGAGATCGCGGCGGGAGCCGAAACGGCCTCGAGCCGCAGCCAGCTGCGTGTCGGTCTGCGCTGGAATCTCGCCGCCGGGAGTACCTTGCAGGGCGAGGGCCAGTTCTGGTTCCAGGATCCGCCGGCCGGCGCCGGTGATGCCCAGACGGAGCGCTTTTTCCGGATACGCTATGACCGTTATTTTTAGAGCGCGAGGCGCCGGGAGCTGCGGCGCATGAACCGGCAGCGGGCCAAAGAACACTGGCGTGTGGCGGTGCTGGTCACGCTGCTCGCGATCGTCCTGGGCTACATCGTGAGTACGTTGACGATGGTTGAAAACCTCCAGTCCAAGGCGATTAACACCCTGTTCAATCTGCGCGGCAAGGTGACCCCGCCGGATACCTCGATCGTCGTGGTGGCCATCGATGACCAGAGTCTCGCCAGTCTGCCTGCCAAACTGCCCTATCCCCGCAGTTATTACGTCACCATGCTCGATCATCTGACGGCGGCCGGGGCCCGCCTGATCGTCTTCGATATCGAATTCACCGAGGTCAGTGCGGAGCGGCCGGGCGAAGACCTGGCGCTGGCGGCCGCCATCAAGCGCAGCGGCAAGGTGGTGCTCGCCGGCAAGGTGGTCCTCGATATTGGCAGTCGGCTGATCGACAATCAGCACATCCTCAAACCGGTCGCTCCCCTCTTGCAAAGCGGCGCCTCGGTCGGACTGGTGAATGTGGTCGAGGATACAGACGGTTTCATCCGCAGTTATATTCTGTTTCAACAAGCGGGGGGGGAAACCTGGTACACCCTGGCGGTACAGGCCGCCCGGGTGCTGACGGGCGAAACGGGCGGCCAGGTTCTGGCGGGGGAGCCGGCACCTCTCCGGGCCGGCGGGATCCCGATTCCTTTCAGCCGGCGCAATACCATGTGGATTAATTTCCGCGGCCCTGCGCGTACCTTCCGCACCTATTCCCTGGCGAGCGTCCTGGATGACACTGCTTTTGCCCTGGAGGGGGACGAGGACACCGACATTTTTGACCGTTATCTCGAATGGGGGACTTTCCGCGACAAGATCGTTCTGGTCGGGGCGTCCGCCGAGGAACTGCAGGATAACAAGCTCACCCCCTATTTCGAGTGGGAGGGCGTGAAGCAAAAAATGCCCGGGGTCGAGCTGCACGCCAACGCCTTGAGCACCCTGCTGCGTGGCGATTTTATCCGTGCACTGCCCGAGTGGGTCACCCTGCTGCTGGCCCTCCTGCTCGCCTTCAGCACCGGGCTGGTTGCGCGCTGGGTACAAGGGGTGCGCGGACTGGCGATTGTGCTCGGCATCGCCCTGCTTTTCGCCATCGCGGTCCTGCTCAGTTTTACCCGGCTGCATCTGATCCTGCCCATCACGGCGCCGCTGATCTCGCTGGCGCTGGCGGTGGTCGGGCAGATGTCCTATCAGGTGGCGGTTGAGCAGCGGGAGAAGAAGTATATCCGCCAGACCTTTCAGCAATATGTGGCGCCCACGGTGGTCGAGAAGATGCTCAGCTCCGGTGAACGTCCGAGTTTCGGCGGAGAACGCAAGGAACTGAGCGTGCTCTTTTCGGATATCCGCAACTTTACGCGCTACAGTGAGGCCCATGAACCGGAGGCGGTGGCGGCGCGGCTCTCGGAATATCTCAGCGAGATGGTGGAGATCATCTTCAAGTACAACGGTACGCTGGACAAATTCGTCGGCGATGCGATCATGGCCGTCTATGGCGCGCCCTATGCCTTCAAGGAGCATGCCGAGCGGGCCTGCCGGACGGCGGTGGAGATGCAGCAGCGCCTGCGTGAGCTGCAGAAGGGCTGGACCGACGAGGCTTTCGGGCGTTTCCGTATCGGGGTCGGCATCAATACCGGCAAGATGATCGTCGGCAATCTCGGATCGCGTCAGCTCTTCGATTATACCGTCATCGGTGACCAGGTCAACCTGGCGTCCCGCCTGGAGGGGGCGAACAAGGAGTACGACACCGGGATCATCATCTCCGAAAGCACCTACAACCTGGTTGCCGAGACCGCACTGGCTCGCGAACTCGATCTGGTGCGCCTGGTCGGGCGCACCCAGCCCCTGCGCATCTTTGAGCTGCGCAGCATGGATGCCTTGCCGCAGCTGGAGCAGGATTATCTGCTCGATCTCTACCGCGAGGCCCTGGCGGCTTACCGTTCACGCCGCTGGAGTGAGGCATTGATCTCTTTCCGCCGGATTTTGCGTCAATTCCCCGAAGACGGACCATGCCGGCTGTATACGGTGCGCTGTCTGGATTTTCTTGAAACGCCGGCCCCGGAGAATTGGGACGGCGTCTATGACATGAAACAGAAATAATCGATCATTTGAAAGGAGCCTGCATCATGGAACAGGAAGAACAACTCAATAAACCGGTGGTGGGAGAATTCAAAGGCAATCCCATCCTCACCCTCAATCCGGACGAGCGCTATCCCTTCTCGTTCGGATTATCCAAGGCGCGACTGATACTGGCCCATATCGATGAGATCAAGGCATTTGTGGAGGAGTACAGCAAAAAGCAGGGGTGAGCTGCAAGGAATCGGGCAAAAAAAAAGGCTGCAAGTGCAGCCTTTTTTTTTACGATCAGAGTCGTCCCAGCCATTGCCGGGCTTTTTCGATATACTCACTGCCGGGATATTTGTCGATCACGGCCTGGAAGCACTCCCGGGCGTTGGCTCTGTCGTTCAGAGCATAGTAGCAGCGCCCCAGCATCAGGGTTGCGTCATCCTTCTTGGTGGTGTTCTCATAGTTATAGATCGCCTGGAAGGCAGCGGAGGCCTGCTGATAATCCTTGAGTGCGAAGAAGCATTCCCCGATCCAGTACTGGCAGTTGCTGGCAAGGGTATGGCTCGGGTAGCTCGTCAGGAGGCCGCTGAAAAGGCTGGCGGCCTTTTTATAGTCCCGTGCGTAAAAGGCCCGCAGGGCTTCTTCATAATTATAGGAAAAGCCGCCGCTGAGGGTATCCGCAGTGGGGGTTGCGCTCTGCAGGGTGGATTCGAGATCGGTGATGCGCTGGTTCTTGAAATCGAGGGTGGAGCGCAGTTCGTCGAGTTCCGTCTCCTTGATGGTGATCAGCTGGTTGAGTTCATCCACTCTGGATTTGAGCCGCACATACTGTTCCATGCTCAGCTCTGCGTCGCCGGATTCCATTTTGTCGAGTTTGGCTTCGAACATGTTCATGCTGCCTTCGCCGCCTGATTGTTCTGTGCCCGAGCTGGACCTGCCCTGCTGGATGGCGAGGAGGTCGTCGCGTTCCGGTTTAGCCTTGCCGGCGCGCGGGCTGAGGTAATAGGTCAGGCCGACGCGGGCGTTGAGGTAGCCATCCTTGTATTTACCGAGTTCGGCGCCGTCGAGGGCGTCGCCGCTGCTGAAGCGGTAGTCCATAAAGGTATTGAGGGCGACCTGCGGGGTGAGCATAAATTCGACGCCGCCGCCATAGATGAAGGCGCCGTCGGTGGTGCGTTGATCGCTGAACTCTGGCGAGCCAATGGCCCAGGGTTTGTTGCGGGTATAGGAGGAATTGGTAAAGCCGGCGCCGATAATGAGATAGGGATTGGTCGAGCCGGGGCGGCTGAGATGGATATTGGCCTTGATATCGCCGGAGATGACATCGGTGACGAAGGTATTGTAGCTGAAACCGTCGTTGAGGGTGCCATAGCCGAAGGCGAGTGAAAAATCCAGATAATTGCTGAGGAGGTAGCGCATCATGAATTCGCCGGCCAGACCCGCTCCGGTATGCAGGACATCGCAATAGGGCTTTTGCAGACCGACATTGAAGCCGAGGCCGATCTTGCTATTTTTGGGCTGGGCAGCAGCTCGCTCCTGGGCCGGTGCCAGGGCAACGGAAATCAGCAAAGCCAGTACAACGGCAATAGAGAAACAGCGTTTCATACGTTCTCCCCTCTGCTCACCGCGAGGAAGGTGTTCAGGGTCATCAAGTTCCGAGTCTAGTTAGGTCTCCGATGCGAAAGCCAGGTTGCCCACCACGCCCCAATAAACTTGCAATAATTGTACCAGATGATGGCACATTGATGAAATAAACACGCGACAGCTGGGGGCTGATCGGGAAAAACAGTGTTAAATAATTGTTATTCTTACGCCATTTTTCTTCATAATTCGATTCGTTCAGTCCGGCGACCGGCTGGATCCCATCCGGGAAGGGCTGGCGGTTTTCCGTGCACGCCTGTATCATTATGCTACAAGGCGATGTCCGGTATGGCCCTTAACTGCTTATTTGGCATTGTTTAGGCATTAAAAGTTATTAATAAAATACTGCATTGTCAAGCGAATTGTCGGGAATTTGTCCAGCCGGATCAGCGCAGCAGGGCAAACTTGTGTGGCCTGAAAGGGCCAATTCCTGCGACGGCGCAGAGGTAGATTCCGGCTGCAGCGGGCCGACCGGCGGCGTCCCGGCCGTCCCAAAAGTGACAGTTGACTCCACGTGGCAGACTGAGCATGGTTTGGGCGTGGATCGTCTCGCCCTGTTCATTGAAAATGTAAAGTGTAGCCTCCGCGGCCGGTGTGGGGGTATAGATCTGGATTTGCAGCCTTTCGTCCCGGTCCGGTCTGAAGGGTGAGGGCAGAGTCCGGACAATACCGGCCGCCATCTCAGCACCATCAGATGGTGGTGTAAATTCAAACGCAAAGTCAGCATCCGTCTCCCCCCGCAAGCTGGCGGGCCACTGGATATTGACCACCGCCAGCCGCAGTTCGGTATTCATGGCGACCGGCCCAAAGGTCAATGGGGTATTGCCGGCGATGGTGTAGCTGCGCGAATCCGCGCCCGGCTCATGCAAGACCAGGGTATAAATCCATTGTGAGGGATTGGCCATGGAGGGACGGATGGTATAGCGGCCGCCACCAGGGATCGTGAGGGTGTAATACTGGGTTTGCAGCTCGGCGGCGGCGCCGGAGATGGTGAGGGGATCGCTCAGCACGAGCGACTGCAGGGGCGAGATCGCCGGAAAGAGGGGGCCGTCCCTGAAATACCGGCTGGTATCAGCATGGCTGGCGGTGAAGGCGTTCCAGATGCTCAGGCTGGCCAGCGAGCGCCCGAGGTCGCAGCCGGCGGCCTGCAGGGCATCATCGAGGGCCTCCAGGGGCTCGCGCTCCCGCAGACCGTTCCAGACCGATCGGATGATCCGGGTATCGTACTGCTGCTGCAGCATCTGGAAATAGATCCCCAGTCCATAGGTGGCCGATGAATAGAGATAAAACGGCCGGTTGGGCGCGAGAAAGTAGGTGCGCACATACTGCAGATAATCGTTGACCTCCGGGTAGGCCACCTCCTCAAACCAGGTCGAGGAGGCCTCAAAGAGAAAGCGGGAATCCATGGTGGTGGAGGGGAAATACCGGTAGCCGCCCTGAAGCATATGGAAGAACTCGTGAGCGGCGGTGACGTGCAGGGCGTCGACTCCCTGGGTGGCGTAGCTCCCGCCCCTGAATTTGCTGTCGATGACGATATAGCTGGAGTAGCGCAGCCCTTCCGAACCGGCCACCGGATTTTCAAACCGGGTTTCGCCATAAGCGGAGAAGCGCATCATGTAGACATCCAGCTCGGGGCCATCGATCGCCTCATCGTCGGGCGGGGCATCGAAGCCCATGCCGGCCGTGAGCAGGCTGTAGACATATTCAAAGGCCCGGCCTGCCTCTTGCACAAAGTCAGGGGCTGCGGAATCGCTGCCGCTGAGGGTATAGTGGATCCGGAAGTGGCCTTCCGGGGTGGTTAAGGAGAGGGGCAAGCGGTCCTTTGCGGGGCGGCTGAGCAAGGGGATCAAGAGCGCCTGTTCCGCGGCGGGCAGACTTGGCAGCAAGGCCCGCGCCTCGGCGGCGATCAGGGTCGGGCAGGTGAGATCCTCCAGACCGCAGCTCTGGTAGAGCGGGGGCAGGCGCTGCGGGTCCTCGGCCGCGAGGAGCAGCCAGGCGAGGCTCTGGGCCCGGGTGATGCGGCCGGCCTGCAGCTCCTGCTGCAGCCGTGCCTGCAGCTGCTCGGCGGCCCGGGCGGCTCCGCCAGCGAGCGAAATCAGGATGAGAAAGGTGAGAATTCGTCTCATGCGAGCGGTCAGTTTTTCAGCCGGAAGGCCAGCCGAATCGGTACGCCCATGAAACCGAACTGGGCGCGCAGCTGGTTTTCGAGATAGTTGCGGTAATTCTGTTTGATGCCGCGCGGTTCATTGGTGAAGATGACGAAGACCGGAGGATTGGCTTTCGTCTGGGTGATGTAATTCAGCTTGACCCATTTGGTGCCGTAGGCGGCGGGATGGTTTTTCTCGACGGTCGCCTGGAGAAAGCGGTTGAGTTCGGGGGTCGGGATCATCTTTTGGCACTCGTCATGGACCGCCAGGGCCAGGTCCAGCAGCTTGAAGATGCGCTGTTTTTCGAGGGCGGAGATGAACATCATCGGGATATAGGCCAGATCCTTGATCGCATCGCGGATATCCGCTTCGAACTCACGCGCCGTCTGGCTCTCCTTCTCGATGGCATCCCACTTGTTGATGCCCAGCACGATTCCCTTGCCGGCCTCGTGCGCCGCCTGGAGGATCTTTTGATCCTGATCGGCGATGGCCTGGGTGGCGTCGACGAGGACCAGGGCGATATCGCAGCGTTCAAGGGCCTGATAGCTGCGCACGGTGCTGAAGTATTCGATGTTCTCGTGGACGCGGGCGCGCTTGCGCAGGCCGGCCGTATCGATCAGGATCAGGGTGCGCTCCTTGTAGCGGAAGCGGGTGTCGACGGCATCGCGGGTGGTGCCGGGGATCGGGGTGACGATCTGCTTGTCGATCCCGAGGATGGCGTTGACATAGGAGGATTTGCCGACGTTGGGCCGGCCGAGGATGGCGATGCGGATGGCCGAATCCTGCTCCTCCTCGCGCGGTGTCTCCTTGCGCGGCAGCAGAGCGATGAGGGCGTCGAGAAAGTCGCCCATATTGCGGCCGGCCATGGCCGAGACCGGGATGGGATCACCCAGGCCGAGGCGGTAGAACTCGCCCCGGTCGGCCTCGCGCATCTCGTTATCGACCTTGTTGACGGCGACGATCACACGGGCTTGTTCCCGCTGCAGCAGGCGCGCGATCTCCTCATCCATCGCCGTGATCCCGGTGGTCACATCGGTGACAAAGAGGATGACATCGGCCTCTTCGACGGCATAATGCACCTGCTCGCGGATCGCCTGCTCAAAGATATCCTTGCTGCCGGCGACATAGCCGCCGGTGTCGATCAGGTCGAATGCGACGCCGGCCCACTCCGCGGGCTGATACTTGCGGTCCCGGGTAACCCCCGGCTGGTCATCGACGATGGCTTCGCGCCGGCGGATGATGCGATTGAAGAGGGTGGATTTGCCGACATTGGGGCGGCCGACAAGGGCGACAACAGGTCTTTTTTTCATAATTTCTTCAGATAGGTGAACATCTCGCCGAAATTCTCAGCCGGTGCGAAGAGCGGTGCACCGAGCTCATTGGAGAGCTGCCCGGCATCCCGCTCATCGAGGAAGAGGCCATCAGCATTGCGGCAGTTGGGTGGTATGAGGACCAGGTCGGCGGGCATCCGGTCGCGGAGCTGCTCGAGGATATCGCCGCCGGTCAGCAGTCCGGAGACGGTCACGCCGCCGCCGAAAAAACGGTTGATCACCGGCACCAGCTCCACCTCCAGCCCCGCGATGCTGCGGAGCACCGGCAGCACCTCGCGATCGAGGATCGGCGCCGCCAGCTGACCACTGGCGACCACCACCCGCACCGGCTTGACCACCTTGGGGAAGCGTCCTTTTTGGCGGCGGAAGCGATCGACAAAATGCCGGGTCATGCCGACGCCGTTCTCGATCTGGGGAAAATCGTCATAGCGCGCAGCCCGCGGCAGCGGCCGGCCGGCGAGCAGGTAAAATTCGTCCGCCAGATAGACAAAGGCGCTCTCGAAGGCAGTGCGAAAGCGTCCCTCCCACCCTTTTTCCTGCTCCAGCACCACCCCTGCATCGGCCGCGGTGACCGGTCGCAGCGGCGTCAGTCCGGCGCGATGGCCGGTGAGGCCGAGCGGCACGATGGCTACGGAACGCACCGCCGGAAAAAAGCCAGCCAGATCCGTGATGGTGCGCTCCAGGTGGTCGCCATCATTCCAGCCCGGACAGAGGACGATCTGGGCGTGCAGCTCGATCTCCGCCTGCGCGAGCCGCGCGATCTTGTCCATCAGGTGGTCATCCCCGCGCAGACCGAGCAGGCTGCGGCGCACCTCCGCCTCGGTGCTGTGCACCGAGATGTACAACGGGGAGAGTCTCTGCTCAATGATGCGCGCCAGCTGGTTGCGGGAGAGATTGGTCAGGGTGACATAGTTGCCATAGAGAAATGACAACCGGAAATCCTCATCCTTGAAATAGAGGGCCTTCCGCAAGCCGCGCGGATTCTGGTCGACGAAACAGAAAACGCACTGGTTGCCGCAGCAGCGGTATTCCATGTCGGCGAATTCGAGCCTAAGCCAGCCGCTCTCCGCCGGTCCGATCGCGACGCGCCACTCCTGTTCCCCGCGGCGGAGCAGCAGGGTATACTCCTCCTCCGCCGAATAGAACTGGAAATCGATGGGATCCCTGATTTCGTGGTCATCGATGCGGATCAGTTCGTCCCCGGGCTGCAGGCCCAGGCGGGCCGCCGGGGTGTTCTTGTGGACCGCGCTAATTTTCATTGCGTTTCCGGCGCCAGATCTTGCGCCGGTAGGAATGGATCCCTACGGAGATGAAGATCTTGAGCGATGCAGCCAGCGGAACAGCGAGGATCAAACCGACGAAGCCGAGGAAGTGGGCAAAGATCAGGATGGAAAAGATGACCCACACCGGGTGCAGGCCGACGCGGTTGCCGACGATGCGCGGCGAGAGCACCGAATTCTCGAGAATGCGCACACTCTCCACGGCGAGGATGATCTTCAGGCAGGTCACCATCGGGCCCGGGCTGGCGATGGCGGTGAGAATGCCGACAAAGAGGGTGATCGCGAGACCGACATAGGGCACAATATTGAGTGCCCCCGCCATGATGCCGATCAACAGGGCGTACTCAACGCGCAGCAGCAGCAGGATCGTGGTGGTCAGTACCCCGACGATCAGGCAAACGATGAACTGGCCGCGGAAAAAACCGGCAATGATCGAGTCCACTTTCTCGACATACTCACGGACCACCCAGCTGGTCTCGATCGGCAGCAGCTCGAGGATCCAGCGCCGCACCTTGTGAAAATCCTTGAGAATATAGAAGAAGAGAAAGGGCGTCAGCACCAGATAGAGAATTTTTGGCATGAGCGCCGGCAGGCCTTGCGTGAACTGGATTCCCTTCTGAATGAGCGAATCGGACATATGCGCCAGACGTCCTGACACCTCACGGTTGAGGATCTCCTGGATCTTGGCGATATCCTCCTGGGTACGCCCGAAGATGGCGGCGCCGTCCTCATTGATCCAGACGCTGATCCTCGGCGGCAATCCCATCAAAAAGGAGACGAGGTTGCCGATTTCGTTGATGATTCGCGGGATCGAGAGGATCAGCAGGAAGATAAAAGCACCGACGCTGAGAAAAACGATGATGCTGACGCTGAGGAGGCGCGGGACATTCCGCCGCTCCAGCCGGGTCACGAGGGGATCGAAGAGATAGGCCAGACCGAACGCAATGATGAAGGGGGTCAGGATATCCAGGGTATCCCGGATGAACCAGAGGGCGAAGACGACGACCACCAAAATCAGCAGCCTGCGGGCGATCGGGTTGGTGTAGAGCGGTGCGAGGATCGCAGCGAGGATGAGCGCCAGCAGGGGTGGAATCAGGGCCACGCGCATGGTCCAGAAAAACATGGCCAGCAGCATCACCACGAAGACGATGAAAAGGATCTCGAAGATATCGTATTTGGGCTGATTCGAATTCATGCGCTTACGGTTTGGCCTTTGCATCCAGCTGTTTGTTCCAGTTCACCCAGTCGTTGTCGGCATCGCGTGTCTCATCGATGGGTGATTTGGCGTATTTGCCATCCTTGCGGACCACGATCTGCATGCCGCGGACGATTTGCTGCCAGTCGGCCAGACTGACCTCGTAGGGGCCGGGAATCTGGGTCGGACCGGCGACCTGCTGCGGCGGGCCGCTCTGTTTCTGCCGGGGCATCGAAACCGACCAGGCCGAGACCGGTCCCACCTCTACCTTGCCGTCATAGACCTTGCAGGTGGTCACACTGTCAGCCTCGACGCCGTAGATGGTACCACGGATGGCGCAGACCGCGGTCGGGGCCTTGAGCCGGAAATCCTTTTGCCCGGCCTTGGCGTTGGCCGCATTGATCCAGGCGCTGCCCTCTGGCATCTCCGCTCGCAGGGTGCGCACCCGGGTCTTCAGATTGACGTCAACAAAGTGAAAGCTGCTGTTTTCGCCGATGCGGATGATCGTCCCGTCCGTCATGGTGATTTCGCAGCGTGATTCGATCCGGGTCTGGATGAGGTCGCCGTCCATGACGTTGCCCTTCAGTTTGGCGGGGTTCCAGGCCGAAGTCGCTGCCGACTGGACCCAGATATCATCCGCCGCACCGAGCAAAAAGGTGATGGTGCCGACCTTTTCGGCCAGAACCGGCCATACCGGCAGGAGCAGCAGCAGGGCGGTTATCCAGCCGTAGAATGGGTGCTTGCAGGAGCCAACCATGGGTTTCTCCCCTTCGAAGGAGTCGCTGCCGCGGTGGCAGCGGGAGGGGTTCGAGCCCGCCCGCCGCTATCCACGGTGGTTCACCTATTTCATGCGTACAATATCGTTGCGCTGGAAACCGCTGCCGCTGATGATCTTGCAGACCGAGGCCTTGCCATTACCGACCGTATTATTGACGACCTCGATCACCCCAATCTGGCTCTCTTCCGAACCCAGTGAGATGCCGGTGTCGGGATCGACCAGTTCTTCGCCGGCGCGGAACACGAGCAACTGCTGGCCGTTTTCGATGCCGGAGGCGGAGCCGGCGTTGATAAAGACCTGGGCATCGGCCTTGATCACCTTGGCCTGCCACTTGAGGTTGACCATGTTGTCATCGATCTTTTGCACGATCGCATCGATGGCCTGGCGGGTCGCCTTGCCGACGATCGACTCATCGAACTTGTCGCGGTTGTCGAAATCAAAGGCGTTGGTGTTGACGGAGAGGCCTTTTTTCGACTCCGATTTGCGGACGTTATCCGCTGCGAGGATCTCGCCGGTTGAGGTGTTGACGAGGCGGACATCGACCGCCACAGTGGCAGCGGTGGTTTTGACACCCAGGCCGAGGCCCGTCTTGGCCAGGCTGCCGCCCATATTGCCTTCCGACCAGCCAAACTCGGTGACCGCACCGATGACCGCGAGCTCGACCCCGAGCAACTGGCCGACCTTGGCAGCGCTCTCCTGCGTGACCGCGCCGGACTGGCCGAGGGCCTGTTCACTCATCACCTTCTGGATCTCGGTGCGTTCGAGCACCTGGTAGCGGCCGCTCTTGACCAAATCGGTGATCAGCATATCGGCCATCCCCTCGCCGACCGGCTGGCCGCTCCACCAGTGGTATTGGTGATTGGTCTTGTCCTCAAAGGAAAAAACCGCAATACGTTTCTTGATCTGCGCCGTCTGCGCCGGCACACTGCCGGCCAGCGACAGAAGCATCACCAATGCTGTTACCCCCACAAAGACCGCTTTCATCCTGCGCATGCGCCACTCCTCTCTTGGAATTTCCCGATTACCTCACATCCGGCCGGTTTACTGGGGCTGGGGACTGCCGGATGGGGTTTGTTCCGGAGCAGCCGAAGGCTCCGAATGGACCAGCCTGACCATGATCTTGTTGGCGGTGACGCTTTGCACGGCCAGCGAATAGTTAGCCAGCACGCGTCCGTCCAGTTCACGGGCAAGCTGATCGGCGTTGCCCTGGATCTGGACGTCATATTCCGCAGTCGAGCCGACGAGGTTGCGTTGATTGACGGCCTTGATGCCGCGGGCGGCGTAGCTGAGGGCGCCGCGGAAATTGGCCGCCTCGTTGTAGGTATTCAGACCGGTCACCAGCAGCTTGACGGTGTTGGCACTGTAGACCCGGCTCTGCCACTTTTCAAGGATGCGGGCAATCAGCTCATCGCCGAGCGGATTGGCCGCTTTTTCAATCGCCTTGGTCCCTCCCACCATCTCGTCGATATGGGGATAGGCCGCCGATTTGCTGCTGGTGGCGATTACGGTGCCGACATCGGCATCGATGACCCGGGCGGTAATGGTGGCCTGGCAGGATTTCATGCCGCCGAGATTCATGCCGGTCGCCACCCTGGCCACCGCTTTGCCGGTGATGACCACCTCCGCATCGAGTGCTGCGGCGATGCTGGCGGCGGCCCTGGTATCACCGTTGATCGCGGCCACAACCGCATCGCGCTCCTTGTTCTGACGGACGGTGCCGGGATCCACGACCTGAAAGTTCTTCTCGAGGAATTTGTTCATCAGGGCGGTCTCGGTCGCGGTCATGTCAACCTGAAAAAAGTGGTAACGGTCAACGGATTCGCCGATGTTTTGCTCGTCAAAGAGGAACATGACGCGGGGATTGCCCATGCTTTGCATCAGGTTCTGCACCGCCTCCACGTCCCGCGAGATATTGGCCTGGTCGACGCTCGCCAGCATTTTGATTTCATACATGTCGTCAGCGGTCTTGCCTTCGCTGAGGATCTTGTAGCTGCGCACATAGCCGCGCGTCCAGGAGAGGATCTGATCCTCCATGACCTGGTAATTTTCAACCCGGGTCTGGGAGGTGATGAGGGTGCCGAGGACAAACTCCACCGCCTTGCGCTTGGCATCATCCATGGCGCGATCCCGCGCCGCGGGGATATCATTGTAGGTGATGGCCCCCAGTCCGGTGGATTCCACCTGGGTGCCACCTGCCGGCGCCTGCGCCAGGGCGGCACCACCGCAAAGGACCAGCGCGAACACGACCAATAGTGTTATGCTTCTCAAGGCACGCTCCTTGAAGGAAGGTAGGCCAACATGAGCTGGTTGGGATGCAAACCATACACCAAGGGTGAGCGGTAATGCGTTGGTTTTTCCGCTCACCCTGAAATACCAGCAAGAGCTGTCAATCGCCGATCAAAAGGTCATGCGCAAGGCATTCTGGAACTCCCGGATGATCAACAGGGCATCGGCGCCGGAGACATGGGCCTTGACATCGAAAGCGCCGGTCATCTTGTCCGCTTTCATGATGCCACGGTCGACCATGAGGCAGGTGGCATTATAGGCGTAGTTGCTGGCGTTGACATCGGGGAAGCGCGAGGGCTGGCCGATATACTTGGTTGCCAGGCTCTCATCGCCCGTGGCCATGATCAGGACGTTTTGCAGCAGCATGGCATAATCGACGCGGGTGATCTTGTCGTCCGGCCGGAAGGTATGATCCGGGAAGAGCTCCATGCCCTTGGCATTGACGATCTCGGCGATCCAGCTCTTGGCCCAGTGGCCGTCGATATCGCTGGCGCCGGCCAGCGAGGAGGTGGTGGCTGTCTTCATGGCGGTCGGATCTTCGGGCGCCTTGAAGCCGGTGTCATAGACCGGAGCGCGTTTTTTGCTGATGAGATCCATCAGTTTTAACTCGTCCATAAAAAGCACGGCGACATCGGCGCGGTCGATCTCATCGATCAGGGCGATCCTGGCGCCGACCTTGGTGCCTGGTGCAGCGCGCTGGATCTTTTGCACCTGTTCCCAGGCGAGGTCCGCCTGGCCGGCATAATCACCCTTGAGGGCGATGACCTTGCTGTAGATGTTCGCGGCCTCGCCGAACTGGTAGCCATCCTTGAAAGCTTCGGCCTTGAAAAAGAGGGCCTTGGCGGAGGAGGGATTGATTTCGAGGGCCTTGTCGAACTGCTTGGCAGCCTTCTCGACCCAATCCTCTCCCTTGCGCTCCATGCTGACGATACGGCCCTTGATGATATAGGGCTCGATCGCTTTGTTGTTCTTGGAGATGGACTTGTCGGCGAGATCGTAGGCCTTTTTGTAATCCCCCTGAGTGGCCGAAATCAATGCCTGGCCGGCGAAGGCTTCGGCGAAATTGGGATTGAGGGCGAGGGCGCGTTCAAACTCCGATTGCGCGGAGGTGAGATTGCCGCGGTCGAATTCGTAGAGGCCGCGGTCGAAGTGCTTCTCCGGAGTATCCTGAACGGAGGCCTCCTTGATGGCTTTGGGACCGCAGCCGAGCGCCAGAAACAGCAGCAGTGGAACAGCAACCGCCAGAATTGTTACTCTTGATTTCATGCTATTCTCCATTTCGCTTGGACCGGTACGGCCAGGTCAGTCCACGATGAACATGACCTTGCATTTATCGAGAAAATTCTGCGAGGCGGCTGCATTGCGGATCGCGGCCGCCGAAGCGTTGGCGATGACCACGTCGGCCTTGTTCTCGCCCGCAATCTTGATCGCCTTGACGACCAGGGGATTGGCGGTGACCCGATCGTTGTTTCTCGCCTGGTTAAGATCCTTGTCATAGCCGACCATACCGATCTGGACCGCCCAGTCCCGGCTGACATATTTGGAGCCGTAGATCTCCTGGCCCGATTCATCCAGCACCTTGGGGGCCATGGCCGGGCGCAGACCCAGTCCCTTGGCATCAATGATCAGACCGGTATAGGCGCCGCCGCTCTGGGTCGCTGACGGGGTAAAACCGGAGGACTGTTGCAGGACGACACCGGCAGGCAGAGGGCGGCCGGCGGGCCAGGGCTGGCCGCAGGTCGGGCAGAGGCCGACGGCAGTGACCGGGCCGAGGGTAACCCCGCCTCCCTGCGGCAGCAGGGCGTCGGAGAGGGCGCCGGACATGGGCATCTCGATGGTGACCTCGATATCGCCGGTGGACATGTACTTGGTTTCAACCACGGTAAAATTGCGCAGTACACCCGAGACTTTGGTGACGATGACGTCGTTCTCGGTCATGAAATTGCGCACCGTCGTCTCGGAGTCCAGGTTCATCCCCTTGACAGTTTCGAGCAGATTGCGCAGCGCAACCCGTTTGGCCGCTTCCAGGGCACCGGCGCGCTGGGCGGTTTCGGGCATGTTCGGATTAGGCGAACCCACGCCGGTGGAACGCAGAATCTGGTTGCTCCAGTCGATGCTCCCAACAGTCCCGACCTGTTGCGTCACGCTCTGGGCGAGGCAAGGCAGGGCCGCCGTCACCAGCAGCAAGGCGATCAGGATCACAAAACGGTCGATTCTCATTACAGCCTCCTCAACGCTAGGGGTTATCAGCATAGCATAGTTTACAGCACAGCGCGAACAGGTCCGGTGACACGGATCACAAAAGTCAGGGTTTGAACGATCCTGGCAGCCGCTGCGATGGCGGATCTCCGCCCGGAGAACAGGCTGCAATGGTGCGACTTGTTGTATTTTATATAACTTAATAAAGTCACTCTTGATTGTCAAGCGCAAAGTATAAACGGCGCTCAGGGCATGAAAGATCTCGGGATGTGGTCAGACATGAATGAAAACAAGGCCGATGAGTGTTCTATTTCGGTGAGTGCGCTTTTACGGCGATTTTTGGCCGTATCGAGAACTTTTTACGCCGTGTTCCGTTATTATCCATGAATCCAATACCCGGGAAGCCCATGGATTACTTTGATGAGCACTATGAGTTGATCAGAGCGGCACAAAAGGGGGACCGGAGTGCGGTTGCCCGGCTGGTATCGATTCATACCCAGGAGCTCTTCAGCTTTCTGCTCTATCTCTGCGGCAACCGGACGATGGCCGAGGATTTGACCCAGGAGACCTTTTTACGCGCGCTGCAGGCTCTGAAAAACTACCAGTTTCGCGCGCCCTTTCGGGCCTGGCTCTTTCGCATCGCCGTCAATCTTCACCGGGATGAACGCCGGCGCCATCTGGTGCGCAAGCCGGTCGAACATGATGTCTCCGATGAGGAGAGCATGCACCTCTACACCTCCGATCCCGGCCCGGATGCCGTGGCGGAACACAACGAACAGGTGCAGGCGCTG
>CAYTCI010000077.1:0-19234 GCA_964436305.1 uncultured Cytophagia bacterium
CGGACAATCTGCTCTTTGGCGACGGCGATCACCTCAAGGACGAGGACTCCCTGACAGGGGGCGGCCTGATCGACTCGACCGGTGTGATTGAGCTGGTCGCTTACCTCGAGAAGACCTTCAGCATCACGATCGATGATGCCGAAATCATTCCCGAGAACCTCGATACCGTGCAGCAGATCGCTCACTTTATCGATCTGAAAAAGGCGGGCCTTGAAGTGCCCCGCATGAATCTCAACCTGGTTTGAACCGCGCGATGGTGAATCTCTATCCGACAGGAGTCTCCTGACCATGCACAAGTACTGCACCTATTTTCTCCTCTTCTCCCTGCTCGCCAATGTACTCGGCCTCTTCATCCTGTACAAGGCCTACGATTACCGGAAGAAGATGATCCTGGCCTGGGCGCAATCTCACGAATGGGCTTCCGAATTCCAGGCACGCGATCCGGGCCAAGCAGACGCCGCCGAGGGTATCGATCTGGTTCTCCTGGGGGCTTCGATCACCGCCCACTGGGATCCCGCGGGGCTGCTGGCGGGCCGGCGGATCGTCAACAAGGGGATCGACGGCCAGTATGCCAGTCAGCTGCTGCTGCGTTTTCAGCATGACGTCATCGATCTTCATCCGCGGGCAGTGGTGATCAAGTTTTGCGAGATGAATTTTTCACACAGTATTCCCGCGGTGATCACCCGGGATAACATGAAAATGATCTCGGCGCTGGCCGAGGCCAACGGCATCCGTCCACTGGTGGCTACGGTCATTCCGGTCACGGCAGCGGCCGATGCGGCGAGCCAGGGCGCCATCAACCGCCAGATCCATGCCTTCAACGACTGGCTGCGGGAGTGGGCTGCCGGTAAAAAGTACACCGTGGTCGATTTTGCAGCCGCCATGAGCGACGCCCAGGGCGCGCTGCGCCCCGAGCTAACCCGTGATGGCGTACATCCGGTCGAGCCTGGCTATGCCGTGATGAGCCAGACCCTGCGCCAAATCCTGGAGAAGGAGGGCATCTAGATGATTTCGGGTTTGTGGCAGATGATCGCCAGCCAATGGCACCGGTTGTGCGTCGCCAGGGTCCTCTCGCGCTATGACCGCTTCACCATTGCCGAACTCTTCCGGCAGTATGGGGCTATGGTCGGTGAGGGGTGTGCTATCATACCCACCGATCTCGGGCAAGAGCCTTATCTGGTGAAAATCGGCAATCACGTCACCATTGCCAGCGGCGTCAAGTTCATCACCCACAACGGCGCTGCCTGGCTCTTCCGTGACCAGATCCCGGATATGCAGCTCTACGGTACGATCATCATCGAGGACAATTGCGTCATCGGCGAGAATGCCATCCTGATGCCCAACACCCACATCGGCGTCAATTCGGTCATCGGCGCCGGTTCGGTGGTGATGAGCGAGATCCCGCCCAACAGCGTCGCCATGGGGGTTCCGGCGCGCGTGATGGGCAGCACCGACAAGTTCAGGGAAAAGGCCATCGAGACCTGGCAGCAGCAGCGCCCGCCGGATATCGAGATTGAAGCGGGCGCCACCTGGTGGAACTCGCGGCATTACACCACCAACCGGGAGCGGCTGCGCCGCCATCTGGTGGAGCACTTTTGGGGGAATGGACATCCTTCAACAGGCGGGAACGAATCAACGGCCTCGACCTGACAACCCCGGCATGATGCGGCCGCCGGCAGGATTTTTCCCCGCCGCCGTTTCAGCGCCCTGCGTACTTGGACTACTTTGGAAGCAGCATGGATTCCTACATCAACCGGTTTCTGCGGCATACTTCGCATTATGCACTCGGAGAGATGCTGGTCTTCACTGCCAGTTTTGTCTCCTTCCCGATCCTCACCCGTGCGCTCACTCAGGCCGATTACGGCGTCATGAGCGTGCTCTCTGTGACCCTGTGGATCTTCCTCGCCTTCTCGCGAGCGGGACTCGCCGAAGCGATCGTCCGTTACTATCGGGAGTACAACGGCAGCGGCGAAGCCCGGCTGCAGTCCACCTTTTATTCGACGCTTTTTATCTCCACCCTGGCTTTTGCGGCAGTGACTTTCGCTTTCGTCGCTGTGTTGGGCACGCCCCTGCTCCACCTGATCTTCGGGCGTGATCTTCCCGGCTTCAAGTGGATCCTCGCCGGTCTGATCGTCACCGGGACGTTCAGTGCGCGCATCCTCAATTTTCTCCGTGCCGAACAACGGACCAAATATTACAACCTGGCCATGGTGACCGGAAAATTCTTCATCCTCCTGGTCAGCCTCTCCAGCCTCTTCCTGGTGGGCAAGACGCTGAGGACCTATTATACGGCGATCCTGAGCGCTGAAGCCCTCTACACCCTCTTCCTGGTCCTCCTTTTTCTCCTGGCGCACCGGATCAGGGTGAACCATTTCTCCACGCCGCTGCTCAAGGACTGTTTGAGTTACGGCTTTCCCCTGATCGGTTTTGAGCTGGGCTACCTGCTGCTTAAATCGGCCGACCGGTATATCATCCAGATCATGCTGGGATCGGAAGCGGTGGGAGTTTTCTCGGTCGCCTCGAATATGGGCCACTATGCCAAGGATCTGATCCTATTTCCGCTCATGTATGCCCTGACGCCGATCTATCTCGAAATCTGGCACGAGAAAGGTCGGGAGGCGACCAGCCAGTTCGTCTCTGCCGTGGCCGATATCAGCGCTTTGATCGTCGTTCCCATCCTCTTTGGGGCGGTGATGCTCGGTGATGACCTGATCGTGGTCCTGGCTTCGGATAAATATGTCGACGCCGGACGCATGCTCGCCTGGATCGTGCCCGGCACGCTGCTTTGGGCCATGATCCCGATCTACGCTGCGGGCTTGTACGCGGAGAAGAAAACCAAGATCATCAGTGTCACCGTGCTGGTCTGTGTTGTGGTCGATGTTGTGCTGAACATCGCCGGCATTCATCTCTTTGGTATCATGGGTTCCTGTTATGCCGCTTTCGTCAGTTGCGGGGTACTGGCGGCCTATCTCACCTGGCTCTCCGCGCGATATCTGCCGGTCCGACTCAATCTGAAGAATCTGGGCATTGCGCTCCTTTCCGCCCTGCTGATGTGCGGTGCGATCCGGTTGATGCCAGGATCTCACAACGTAGCGATGGTGTTACTCAAGGTGGCAGGGGCGGTGGTGATCTACTTTTCGGCGGTCCTTCTATTGCACCGGCAGGTGCGCGGGAGGGTTATCGGTTTCCTCGGGCATTCGAGATTCAAGCCCTCATTGCCGCCGGCCGAATAGGCCGCTGCGCTCGGAAAGGAATGGTACATGAGTGAATCCAGAGTAGGTATTCTTTATCTGATCGATGTGCTGGCTGACCGGGGAGGAAGCGAAGTCAATCTGTTTCGGCTGGTGACCCATCTGGATCACTCCAGGTACTATCCCCTGGTTTGTCCGCTGCAGCCGAACGACAGTGCGATCATCAGTGAGCTTCGGGAGATGGCGATCGATGTAATCCCGTTGAATCTCCATTCGATTTTCAGTTTCAAGGCGATCCAGAGCGCATGGACCATGCGCAGGCTGGTAAGGAACAAACAGATACAAATTATTCAAACCATTCATTTTGGCTCCGACATTCTCGGATCGGTCTTCAAGTGGTTTTGGCATGATGCGGAGGTCATCTCCAGCCGTCGCGACATGGGCTTCAACGAGCTGACCTGGCACCATCGGATCCTGCGGCGCTGCACCAACCGCCTGCCTGATCTGGTGTTGACCAACTCCAAAACCATGCGTGATTATCTCGCCAGCCGGGAAAAGATCCCGCTTTCGCGTTTCAAAACCATCTATAACGGCGTTGAAATCGCGGCGCCGCTGACAGCAGCAGAAAAAGCCACCTTGCGCGAATCGCTCGGCCTGCCGCAGGATGCCCTCCTCCTCGGCTGCATTGCTAATATCCAGCCGATCAAGGGCTTCGAATATCTGATCGAAGCGGCCATCAGCATGATCCGCCAGGGGCAGGATATCCATCTGGTGATCATCGGCGGGGTTGAAAAGCGCAAACAGAATCTGACCAGCTATCTGGAATCCCTGCTGGACCGGGTCAAGCGCGAGCAGCTGGAGGAGCGGATCCATTTCCTCGGGCCGCGCAAGGATGCCCGCTGCCTGGCTGCTGCGCTGGATTGCTTCGTGCTCCCTTCGCTCAGCGAGGGTTTTTCCAATGCCATCATCGAGGCCATGGCGGTGGGTCTGCCGGTCATCGCCACCGCAGTCGGTGGCAATGGCGAAGCGGTGGTGGAAGGAGAGACCGGGTTGCTGGTGCCGCCGGCGGACCCGGAGGCCCTGGCCAGGGCCATGACGCTGCTGGCCGGTGACAAGGAATTGCGTGAGCGGATGGGGGCAGCCGCACGCAAACGGGCAGTTGAGCGCTACGATATCGTCATGATGATTCAAGCGATGGAAAACCTCTATTCGTCCATCGCTAAAAACGGCAACTGACGCCCAGGGCGCAGGGGAGGCATGGTGCAGGCGGATCGGCCCATTGCGAGAGACAGGCATACGCAGGAGATCAAAATGGCCTTTCATCATTGGCTGAAAATACTGATCAGCGTGATCTGCTTTTATAGCGGGATGGTCGCGCTGTACCGCATGGTACGGCCGCGCCGTGGATTGATCATCCTGGCCTATCACCGCGTCGCCGATCTGCTGTTCGACCCCCTGCGTCTGGCGGTGACACCGCGCGACTTCCAGACCCACATGCGCTATCTGGCCCGGAACTTCCGGCCGATCTCGATGAGCGAGGCCCTCTCCAGCGAAAACCAGGCGGAGGAGCAGGTCAACCAGGTGGTGGTCTCCTTCGATGACGGTTATTCCGATAACTATGAAGCGGCCTTCCCCGTGTTGCAGGAGTTGGGGATCCCCGCGATTATCTTCCTGACCGTCGGCCCGATCGAGCAAAAGATCTATCTCTGGTTCGAACGCATCACCAGCAGTGTGCATGCCACCGCCCGCAAGAGCATCGACTTGAGTGCGTTCGGACTCGGCCGCCATTCCCTCGCCACCCTGCATGCCAAAGGGCGATTTTGCGGGTACCTGGTCGAATTGCTTAAAAAGAGCACGCGCGAGCGGCAGGAGGCGATCATCAACCATCTGGAGGTGGAACTGGGCTCCAGTCGCAAGCCGCTCATGCTCACCTGGGATCAGATCAACACCATGCGCGCCCATGAGATTGAATTCGGCTGTCACACCTTCAGCCATCCCATCATGACCGGGCTGACCCCCGCCGCGATGCGGGAAGAAATACAGCACTCCCAGCAGATCATCGCCGAGCGGCTCGGCGAGCCGGTCCGTTACTTCGCCTATCCCAACGGCGATCCCTCCAGCTATAACGAGCTGGTGATCGATCTGCTCAAGGAAAATGATTTTGAGGCCGCAATGTCGATGCAATCGGGCATTAACCAGCAGACGGACTGGCACCGGCTCAAACGGCTGGGCATTGATCTGGCCTACTCGGGATACCGGGGACACTTCACCCGGGCGGTTTTCGCCTGTGAACTCTCCGGCTTCTTTGACATGCTATTTTTGCGCTCTTTCAGACAGTCCGCCTAGCGGCCGGAAGAGCCTCGTTCGCTTCATCCGCCCCGGACGGGCGGCCCGGATTTTTGGAGGAAGTCATGCTTGAATTCGGCTTGGGTCTGACAAGCCTTTTAACGCCGGTGCTCTATGGGGTCGCCATTCTGACGATCATCCTGACAATCACCTGGCGCATCGAAATCGGGATCTATTTTCTGGCGTTTTTCTTTCCTCTCCAGAATATCCTCGATTATCTCAATGATTTTCCCTTTGGCGAGGATCTCAACGATCTGATGCTGGCGGCGATGCTCATCAAGTGGCTCATCAGCAAACGCGACCCCGACGAACCCATGCTGACCCAGAGTGCGCTCTACCTGCCGATCATTTTGCTGCTGATCTGGACCTTTATGGAACTCTTTCGCGGCTCGCTCTATCTGGGCTTCGGCATGCCCCTGAGCCCGGGCAATCTCCTCCTCGTGGCCTGGAAAAACTACTGGATGCCGGCGCTTTTTTGTGTGATCATCATGAACAACATGAAAAGTCCCCGCCAGCTGATGTACCTGCTCTTCGTCACGATGCTGGCGATGCTGATGCTGGATCGTAATTTCTATACCGTCCTCAGCCAGAATACCGTGGAACATTACAGCGATGAGCTCAAGGACAAGTTCGTTGGCGGCGGTATCGCCCTCGGCGGCAATTCGCTGGCGGTTTTTCTCGCCCAGAATGCCATCGTCTTCGTCGCTCTCTTCCTCGAGGACAGTAACAAAACCCGCCGGCTGCTCTTTTTCTTCACCGCCGCATTAAGCTACTACTGCCTGATGTTCCTCTTCTCACGCGGCGGCTATCTCGGAGCGGTGGCGAGCGTCTTCTTTCTCGGGGTGATCCGGGAGCGCAAACTCCTCCTCCTCCTCGGGCTGCTGATCATCTTTTACCAGGCCCTGCTGCCGCAGCCGGTCATCGAACGCATCCAGATGACCCGGACCGAGACCGGCTTCGATACGACCGCCCAGGAACGTCTGGGCATGTGGGAACAGGCCAAAGCCATGATCTCCGAAAGCCCCATCCTCGGCTGGGGTTTTTCGATCACCCCCTTCATCGAGGTGCGCGCAGGCTACAAGTTCGGCAACCGCACCTGGGGCAGCTTTCATAATGCCTTTATCCAGACGACGGTCGAGCTGGGCGCTGTCGGGCTGGCCTTGCTCCTCTGGATCTATTTCTACGGCATGGCGCTTGGCTGGAGGCTCTACAAGCTCTCCACCGATCCCTTTGCCAGGGCCTTTGGCCTGGGATTCTGTGCCAGTGTCATCGGCATGCTGGCCGGCAACGTCAATGGCAGCTATTGGCATTTCTATACCGCCGCTTCCTTCTTCTGGATCTATCTGGCGATGACCATTCGCTGGACCATTCTTGCCCGGGCGGCCCTGGAGCAGCAGCCCGCAATCGAGAACGCGGAGGCCGGCATGGCGTTTCGCGATGAAATCAGACAACTGGCGTGAACTCAGGAGTAGAGGATGGATCCCTTCGTCACCATCATCATGCCGATCCGCAACGAGGAGGAGTATATCGCCCGGTCGCTGGATTCGATCCGCCAGCAGGACTACCCGGCCGCGCGGATCGAAATCCTGGTGGTCGATGGCATGTCCACCGACGCGACGCGCGCGATCGTCAGCGAGATGAGCCGGGAGCTGCCCCATTTGCAGCTGCTCGACAATCCGCAGCAGATCGTCCCGACTGCCCTGAATATCGGCCTGGCGCACAGCCGCGGCGAGATCATCGTCCGTGTCGACGGCCATGTCGTCCTGGAGCCCGGCTATATCTCCGGCTGCATTGCCACCCTGCTGGAGCGACCGGAGGCCGACTGCGCCGGCGGGATCATCACCTCGATGAATCATACCTTTCTCGGTGAGGCGATCGCTCTGGCGATGTCCTCTTCCTTCGGGGTCGGCAATTCCTATTTCCGTACCCGCAAGCAGGGGGACGAGGAAGGGTATGTGGACAGCCTCGCCTTCGGCGCCTACCGGCGGGAGGTCTTTGACCGGATCGGGCTGTTTGATGAGGAACTGGTGCGCAACCAGGATGATGAGTTCAATTACCGGCTGCGCAAGAGCGGCGGCAAGATCTTTCTGACCCCCCGCATCCACTCCTGGTACTTTTCGCGCCTCAAGATCCGGCCCTTATGGCGCCAGTTCTACCAGTATGGCTTGTGGAAGATCCGCGTCCTGCAGAAGCATTTCGCGCAGATGCGGCTGCGCCAGTTCGTCCCTCCGGCCTTTGTTCTCAGCCTGCTGCTCTCCGGCCTGGTGGCGATGTTCTGGCCGCCGGCGCGCTGGCTGGCAGGGCTGATCCTGGCGGCCTATCTGACCGTTTCGCTGCTTTTCACACTGCGGCTTTGCAGCCGGGAGGGGCTGCGCTATGCCCCGCTGCTGCCCTTGATCTTCGTGGTCATTCACGTCAGCTTCGGCCTGGGATTTCTCGTCGGGCTGATCCGGTTCGCGGGCCGCTGGGGCGATCGCACCGGGCGGGTCCCTGCCCTGCAGCCCCTGCCTGCCGCGGCAACAGCGGCTCATTCAGCCATCACGGAGTAGGCGACTATGCAGCCCCGGCATATTCTCCAGCTTCGCAGCCATGCGGGTTTTTATGGCGTGGAAAAGGTGGTCGTCGAGCTGGCCGCGGGCCTGCAAGCCGCCGGCAGCAGGGTGACGGTCGGGATCATCGAACCGCCGGAGAGCGCGGACCCCGCCTTCCGGCATCAGGCGGAAAGGGCAGGGGTGGCCTGCCGGATCTTCCCGAGCAGCACTCCCTTTGACCGGGGGACGATCCGTGAGGTGGCGCGCTTTATTCGCGAAGAGGAGGTCGATCTGGTGCATGCGCATGGATACAAGGCCGACGTCATTGCCTGGCTGGCGGGCCGGATCACGCGCCGTCCGGTGCTCAGTACCTGCCATCCCTGGCTGGACACCCGCCGTTCGTGGCGTGCGGCCCTCTATGCCCTGATCGACAAGGTGGTACTGCTGCGCCTGGAGCAGGTGGTCGCCATTTCGGCGGCCGTAGCCCGGACCTGCCGCCTTGGTCCCCTGCACCGGCGTGAAATTCCGGTGATCGCCAACGGCATCAGCCTGCCGGATTCGGCGCGGACCGCCGGGGGTGAGGAACTGCGCCGGCGGCTCGGGGTTGAGCCACAGGGGCTGCTGGTCGGCTGTGTCGCCCGGCTGGGGCCGGAAAAGGGTCATGCCGTCCTGCTGCGTGCCTGGGCCGGCGTCAAGGCGGAATACCATGGCCCGCTTGCCCTGGCCCTGATCGGAGAGGGCCCTGAGCGCGATCTCTTGGAGCGCTTGTGCGGCGAGCTGCACCTCGACGATTCCGTTCACTTTCTCGGCCATCGTGAGGATGTCCCGCAGCTGCTGGCAGGGATGGATCTTTTTGTGCTGCCCTCCCTGTCGGAGGGTGTGCCGATGGCCCTGCTCGAGGCGATGGCCGCCGGGGTGGCGGTCGTGACGACCACCGTCGGAGCGATGCCCGAAATTCTCGACCAGGGGCGGGCGGGGCTGCTGGTTCCGCCGGGGGTGGATGGTCCGCTGGCCGCGGCCCTGCTGCGGCTGGCCGGCGATGCCGATCTGCGGCGCAAGCTGGCGCAGCTGGGCCGCGACCGCGTCGCCGCCGATTATAGCCGCGAAGCCATGTGCCGGCGCTACCTGGTGGAGTACGAGCGGCTGATTCCGGGCCGGCGGCGGGCGGCATGAAAGGGCGCATCCCGGTTTTGATGTACCACGAGGTGGTTACGGAGGAGCACTTTAACGCCGTGCGCCGCCATACCCATGCCGATTATATTCTCTCTGTGGAGGCGTTTCGCCGCCAGATGGAGTATCTGCAGGCCGAGGGTTTTGTCACCCTGCCGGCACGCCAGGTCGTCCTTGCTCTGCGGGAGGGGTTGATCGGCCAACTGCCTGAAAAGGCGGTCGTGCTCACGTTCGATGACGGTTTTGCCGGCAACGCACGGCATGCCCTGCCGGTGCTGCAAACGCTTGGCCTGCATGCGGCCTTTTTTGTGACCGTCAGCGCGATCGGCCAACCGGAGATGATGGATTGGGGGGAGCTCCGCCAGCTGGCTGAGGCCGGCATGGAGATACACTCCCACCTGCTGCATCACGTCATGCTCGGCGAACTCGGCCGGGCCGAGAGCTGGCAGGAACTCAGTGAATCGCGTCGCCTGCTGGCAGAGAAGCTGGGCCGCCCGGTGGATTTGCTTTCACTGCCCAACGGTAGCTGCAATCGGGATTATCCCGAGCTGGCCCGGGAGGCGGGTTATCTCGGCGGATTTTCTTCCCGCCTGGGATATCTCCACCGGCGCTCGAACGCCCTGCTGCTCGAACGGGTGCCGGTTCTGCGCTCCACCTCACCCGGCCGTTTTGCCCGACTGGCGGCGGCGGATCCGGTGGTGTTGGCCCTCCCCCGGCTGCGGCGCACCGCCCATCATCTGCTCAACCAGGTGGCGGGCGAATCCACCGTCAATCGCTGGTATCACCGGTTTCACCGGATCGCCGCCCCGCACCAGGAATAGCGGCGCTGCTGCACCATATCGAGGTTTGGATGAACATACTCTTTCTCTCATCCGAAAATATCTATCCGCCGCATGGCGGTCATCATCTGCGGTCATGGAATGTGATGCGGATTCTTGCGCGCGAGCATCGCCTCTTTTTTGGCGGATTTGCCCAGAACCAAGTGGATTATCACTACATCCCGCAGTTGCGCGCCCATTGCGAGAGCGTCGATCTCTTCAGCATCCCCAGGACGGGGTACAACCCCGCCTTCCTGGCCTCAGCAGCGCGGAATGGGCTGAGCCGGCATCCCCTGGTGGCGGAACGCTACTATATCCCCGCCGCGCAGCGCTGGCTCACCGGGCTGCTGCGCCGCAAGGCGATCGATCTGGTGCATATCGACATGCTGGCGCTCGGGTTGTATCGCTTTATAATTCCGCAGGTGCCGGTTTTTTTGACCAATCACAACGTCGAATCGCTGCGGTTGTATCGCTGGTATCAGGTGGAGAAGAATCCGCTGCTGCGCCCCTTTCTCTATTATCAGTATCGCAAGCTGCGCCGCTTCGAAGGGATGATTTGTCCCGCTGTCGATCGCTGTCTGGTGGTATCGCGGATGGATCAGGAGCACCTCCGGCAGCTGTGCGGGGCGGGCAACTTTAGTATCGTGCCGAACGGTGTCGATACCCGTTTTTTCAGGCCGATGGCGGCGGCTGTGGATCCCCGTCATCTCATCTGGGTGGGCGGAATGGGATCACCCTACAACGCCGATGCCGTCGACCATTTTCTCGCGGCGATCTGGCCGCGGATCGTGCAACGCAATCCGGCGGTGACGGTTGAATTCATCGGCGAATCCCCGACCGCTGAGCTGCAGCGTCAGGCGGCGCGCGATCCGCGCATCCGGGTCAGCGGCTTTGTCCAGGATATCCGGCAGCAGGCGGCTGCCGCGGGTCTCTTCATCGCACCCATCCGCAGCGGTAGCGGCACCAAGGTCAAGGTGCTGAACGCGATGGCGCAGGCCAAGGCGGTGGTGGCGACGCCGGTCGCCGCGGAGGGGATCGAATGCTGTGACGGCAGGGAGATTGCGATCGCTGACGATCCCGCACGCTTCGCCGAACGCGTGCTGGAGCTGGTCGATGCGCCGGAACGCGCGCAGCAGATGGGCCGGGCCGCACGCCACCTGATGGAACAGGTTTACGATTGGGAGGTCATCGGCCGGGAGATGCTCAAACTCTATGCGGCATGAATTCGGGCTGCCGCCGCTCTCCTGGCACGAAGGATCTTTATCCGGTTTGATTTGATACAAAATAACCCGGCGCTCATGGGGGCGCGCAGGGCTGCATGCAGCAGCTGTATATTGGCAGGAGGAATCATCACATGAAAAAACGGATTCTGGTTACCGGTGGGGCGGGCTATATCGGGATTTTTGTGGTCAATGAATTGCTCGCTAAGGGCTATGCCGTTCAGGTTCTTGACAAGCTGATCTACGGCGATGCCGGACTCAAGGCCATCAACAAACAGGGTGATTTCAGTTTCACCCAGGGTGATATTTGCGACGAACAGGTGGTGGAGGAGGCGGTCCGCGACGCCGACGCCGTGATCGCCCTGGCGGCGATCGTCGGGGATCCCGCCTGCAATATCAACCGCGATCTGACCATGAAGGTCAACTATCATGCCAATCAACTGCTGCTGCGCAAGTGCAGGGAGGCCGGTGTCGAGCGTCTGGTCTTCAGCTCCTCCTGCAGCGTCTATGGCCGCAACAACGGTCAGACCAGCCTGACTGAACAATCGGCGCTCGAACCGGTCTCCCTCTACGCGGAGACCCGGATTCTGTCGGAACGATTGTTCCTCCAGGATCCGGAGCTATGTACCGTGGTTCTGCGCTTCTCGACGATCTTTGGACTCGGCCCGCGCATGCGTTTCGACCTGGCGGTCAATCTGCTCTCGGGCCGGGCGGCCAAGGGCGAACCGGTCGAGATCAGCGGCGGCAACCAGTGGCGGCCCTTCCTCCATGCCGCGGATGCCGCTCACGCCTGTGTACTGGCGCTCGAGGCGCCCCGCGAGAAGGTCAAACACCAGATCTTCAATGTCGGCAGCAATAACGCCAACTATCAGCTCAGCCAGATCGGCCAGCTGATCAGCTCGACCATCCCGGGCTCCCTCGTACGTCAGTCCACCACCGTCGACGATCAGCGCAACTACTATGTCTCGTTCGACAAGATCAGGGATGTGCTCGGCTTTGATATCACCCGCACCGTGCCGGAGAGCATGATCGAGATTGCGGAGTATGTCAAAAGCAATCATATCGATATCTACGAAGACAAATATCACAATGTCAAGATCTGGCAGACGATCAACCGCACCCGGTTCCTCCCCTTTGCCCTGCCGGATGTGGATGAGAAGGAGCGGGCGGAGGTGATGCATACCATCGACAGCGGCTGGCTCTCCACTGGTCCCAAGGCCAAAAAGTTCGAGAATGCCCTGGTCGACTATTTCGAGACCGAGGGCTTGCACTGTATCCCCGTGAGCTCCTGCACCGCCGGATTGCACCTGCAGCTGGCCGCGCACGATATCGGCCCCGGCGAGGAGGTTATCACCACGCCGCTCACCTTCTGCGCGACCGTCCATACCATCATGCAGACGGGGGCGAAACCGGTGCTGGTCGATATTGATCGTTCCACCTATAATATCGACCTCAAGGCCATCGAGGACAAGATCACGCCCAGAACCCGCGCCATTGTCCCGGTCTATTACGGCGGCAATCCCTTTGACTATGACCGGCTTGCGCGATTGGCGAACCGGCACGGCCTGCTCCTCCTGGTCGATGCCGCCCACGGCATGGGCGGAAGGTATAAGGAGCGCAAACTCGGCACCTTCGAGGACTCGGCGGCTTTTAGCTTTTATGCCACCAAAAACATGACCACCGGCGAGGGCGGGCTGGTCACCACTCGGGACGCCGCTGTCGCCAACCGTATCCGCAAAATGCTCTCCTTCGGCATGGACAAGGATGCCTGGCGACGCTACAGCGATTCGGGCAACTGGTACTATGAAATCTCCGTCATCGGCTTCAAGTATAATTTCACCGATATCCAGGCGGCCTTCGGCCTGCATCAACTGAAAAAGATCGATGCCTTCAACCGCCAGCGCAACGAACTCTGCGCCTTGTACGATGCCGCCTTTGCTGAATGCGACGAGCTGATCGTCCCGACCACCTATCCGGAGGGGCTCTCGACCCGGCATCTCTATCCCCTCCTGATCAGACCGGAACGGCTCAAGATCGATCGCAACCAGTTCATCAATCTGCTCAAGGAGGCCAACATCGGCACCTCGGTCCATTACGTGCCAATCCACCATCATTCCTATTTCCAAAAGACCCTCGGCTGCGTGCCAGGCGACTATCCGCATACCGACTGGTTCTTTGAGCGCGAAATTTCGATGCCCGTCTATACCAAGCTGGATGAACAGGATATCCAGCGCATCATCGATACCGTCAAGAAGATCCTGCGGGCCTTTGCCATTCCCCCGCGGCGCTCTGTCCACCGGCCCCTGCCATCGGCCAAATCGCGGCAGAAAATCGGAGAGCGTGTGCATGCCTGATCTGATTATGGACGATCAGTACAACATCGGCCATATCTGCACCCGGCAGCAGTGTGAAGCCGGTTTCGGCTCCAGGGTGGCCCTGCGCTGGCTCTCGGCCTCCCTGGAGCGCACCGATTATACCTTTGCCGACCTCGAGCGGCAAAGCAACCAAATGGCTAACCTCCTCATCCGGCTTGGCTTGCAACCCGGTGAGGTCGCCTTTACTTTTTTGCCCAGGATGCCCGAGCTCTTCATCGCCCTGCTCGGCCTCCTCAAGGTGCGAGCGATCGCCGGCCCACTCTTCGCCAACTTTGGTGAGGAGGCGCTGGTGGACCGGCTGGGCGACTCCGGCGCGAAACTGCTGATCACCAAGAGCAGCTTTCTGAAAAAGATCGAGCGGATTCGCGGCCAACTCCCCATGCTACGGCTCATCCTGCTGGTCGACAGCGAGCGCGACCTCGCTGCGGATATACTCAGCCTGCCACGCCTGCTGGCGGAGGCCTCGGGCGACTTTTCCGTCGAGCGCACGCCGCCTGACGCCCCCTCCTTGCTGCATTATACCTCCGGCTCGACGGGCAAGCCCAAAGGGGTCCTGCACCAGCACCGCAGCGTCTTGACTCAGGCGCTGACTGCCCGGACGATCCTGGGGCTCCATGAGCATGACCTTTTCTGGTGCACGGCCGACCAGGGTTGGGTGACCGGGACCTCCTATGGGCTCATTGGCCCGTGGAGCCTCGGAGTCTCCCAGCTGCAGTTCGGCGGCGGCTATGATCCCACCGTCTGGCTCTCGCTGCTGGAAAAAGAGGGTGTGACCGTCTGGTATACCGCCCCCACCGCCCTGCGCATGCTGATGCGCGAAGAGCCGGCCCTCTTCGAGGGGTGGGATCTCTCCCGTCTGCGCCATATCTTCAGCGTTGGCGAGCCCCTCAATCCGGAGGTGATCCACTGGAGCCGCCGGACCCTCGGCCGGGAGATCTATGACACCTGGTTTCAGACCGAGACCGGTTCGATCATGATCTCCAACCGCCCTGGCATGGCCATCAAGCCGGGCTCCATGGGATTGCCGGTCAGTGGTATTGAACCGGCAATTCTCGATGAGGAGGGCACCGCCTTGCCGGCTGGTGAACAGGGAAATCTCTGCCTCAAACGCGGCTGGCCTTCGATGTTCGTCACCTACCTCAACCACGATGCCGTCTATCAGCAGAAATTCCGGGGAGCCTGGTATTACTCGGGGGATACGGCCTGCCGGGACGAGGAGGGTTATTTCTGGTTCAGGGGCCGCAGCGATGACGTCATCAACACCGCCGGCCATCTGGTCAGCCCCTTCGAGGTCGAGAGTGCCGCCCTGGAGCTGCCCGAGGTGGGCGAGTCCGGCGCCATCGGTGCGCCGGACGATCTGCTCTACGAAAAGGTGGTGCTCTATGTCAGTCTGCGCAAGGGTTTTGTGCCCTCGCGCGAAATCGAACTGAAGATCCGTCTCTACATTTCCAATCGGGTCTCTTCGGTCGCCACGCCGCAGGAGATCCTCTTTACCGATGTTATTCCCAAGAATAAAAGCGGCAAGATCATGCGCCGCGTGCTCAAGGCCAGGTATCGGGGGGAGGATGCCGGCGATCTTTCAACCCTGGAGGTTTAGCGGAATGATCACGATGGAGGAACTCACTTCTGTTTTTCGGCAGGTTTTCGACGATGACACCATCGTGGTCCATCCCGCCACCACCGCCAATGAGGTCGAAGGCTGGGATTCCCTGTCGCATGTCAATCTGATCGTCGCCATCGAAACCGGCTTCGGGATCCGGTTCTCGCAAAAGGAACTGCTGGGCTTCCGGAACGTCGGCGATCTGTTCAATGGCATCAACGCCAAACTGGCAACACGGTAGCGGATCCGGAAAACTCTTGTACTTCAACTCCCTGATATATTTCCTTTTTTTGCCCG
Organism: uncultured Cytophagia bacterium; assembly: GCA_964436305.1. Classification (GTDB taxonomy): domain Bacteria; phylum Zhuqueibacterota; class Zhuqueibacteria; order Residuimicrobiales; family Residuimicrobiaceae; genus JAKPUX01. The sequence continues at coordinate 15,549 of CAYTCI010000077.1, forward strand.
CCGTCTGGCTTCTTTTTGTCCTGGCGGGAGAGAAACGGCAGTGGGTGGTCCTGCTTCTGGCGAGTCTGGCTTTTTATGCCGCCCTGCGCATCCCTTATCTGCTCGTTGTTCTGCTCTTTGTGACCCTCTGGAGTTACCTCGCCGGTCTGCTTATCGCCTCGAGCCGGAGCGAAGGCCGTAAAAAACGCCTGCTTGTTGTCGCCCTGGCTTTTTTACTGGCGCCCATGCTGCTCTTTCGCCATCTGCCGCTGATCGCTGCCTGGCTGCTGCACGCCCTGCACCCCGACGCCGTACCGCCGCCCGCGACCGCTCCTCCGGTCCTGGCGGCGGTCGGCGTTTCCTATTATGCCTTCCAGGCGATCTCCTACCTGATCGACCTCTATCTCGACAAGATCCCGGCGGAGCGCCATGCGGGATACTTTTTCCTTTACATGGCCTTCTTTCCGAAACTGCTGCAGGGCCCGATCGAGAGGGCGGGGGAGCTTTTACCCCAGATCAAGGCGCGTTACCGGTTCGATTACGACCAGCTGCGCGCGGGCCTGCTGCTCTTCGCCTGGGGATTGTTCAAAAAGGGTGTTGCCGCCAACCGGCTTGAGGGGTATGTCAATCTGGTCTATGGTGATCCACACGGCTACAGCGGCTGGGCGCTGCTGCTGGCCACCTGGGGTTATGCCCTGCAGCTCTATTGTGATTTTTCCGGTTATACCGACATGGCTCTGGGTTCGGCGCGGCTGTTCGGCATCAACCTGACCGATAATTTCCGGATTCCCTACGCGGCTGCTTCGGTCATGGAATTCTGGCGGCGGTGGCACATTTCTTTCTCGCGCTGTCTGCTTGATTACCTGTTCAAGCCGATCCAGATGGCCCTGCGCGGCTGGCGCAACGTCGGCAGCGCGGTGGCCCTGATCGTCACCTTTCTGCTCTCCGGGCTCTGGCACGGCCTCAGCTGGTGTTTTCTGATCTGGGGCCTGCTGCACGGCCTCTATCTGGCGGCGGCTCTCTACTGGCGGCCGCTGCAGAAAGCGCTGGCCCGGCGGCTGTCCTTTATGCGCCACCCCTGGATGCGGGCATGGCGCATCCTCTTCACCTTCAACCTGGTCAGCTTTGCCTGGATCTTTTTCCGCGCCCGCAGCCTGGCCGACGCCAGCTATATCGTTTGCCACCTCTTTGCGCCCAGCCGCGGCCTCACTGCCCTGACGGGTCTGTATGAGCGCTCCGGCCTGCTGTTGGCCCTGGGCGCCACAGCCGCCATCCTCGTGATCGAAGGGATCAGCGCTGCGCCGGGCTTGCCAGGACGCTTCTTCCGGCTGCCGGCCCCCCTGCGCTGGCTCTGCTACTATGCCCTGCTCTTCGCCACAATCCTCTTCAGCATGGAGAGCGGCGGCGCTTTCATTTATATGCGGTTTTAACACGAGAGGACCATGCTGAGAGTACTCTGGCGCCTGATCCTGTTTGGCTCGCTCTTCTTCCTGGCCGATTACGGTGGCTCACTCCTGCTGCGCTATGGCCTCGACCGCTATTATGGACTCGCCGAGAAAGCCCCAATTCTCTGTGTCGGCCATTCACGGATGGTGTCGGGGATCGATGAGGCGATGCTTGAGGAGCGGACGGGTTGCGCGGTGGCCAAATATGCGGTGCAAGGTACCTGCCTGGAGGACCACTGCATCATGATCCGGCAATACCTGGAACGGTATCCCGGATCGGGAAAAATCCTGCTCTATATTGTCGATGATTATACCTTCGGCAAGAGCCTGGGCAAGAATGCCTACCGGCTTTTCTACCCCTTTATGGATGCAGCTTGTGTCGCCGGATATCTGCGGCGCGAATCCGGCAGCTGGCAGGAGTACACCGCCCGCGCCTGGTTGCGGTTGCTGCGCTTCAGTGATACCACGGTGCAAAGCATCGCCCGAATGGGATTGTTGGGAAGGAAGGAGTTGGCCGAGGAGCAAGAGGTCAGCCTGGCGGATCTCCGGGAGAAACTGGCGGTGTTGCGGCTGGACGAACAGCGCCGGGTCCTGCCGGAAAACCTCGAACGTTTTAACCGGCTCGTCCAGCTGGCGCGGAGTGAGGGGATGACCCTGGTTCTGCTTTACCTGCCCTTCATCGATCTGCTTGATGAGGAGGGAAGCGGAGAGGCTTCGGCCACCCTGCCGATTTTTCGCCGCTATGCAGCCGGCGATCCGGGCATCCGGCTCATTGAATTGGACCCTTCCTGGCGCCACCGTCACGAGCTTTTCGCCGACGCCACTCACCCCAACCGGGCCGGCCAGATTTACATCACCCGCCAGATCGCCGCGGATCTGGCCGCCCTCCAGCCCTGACTCAGCGGCTCATCGCGGCCGCGTAATCCCGGATACCCGCCAGGATGCGTTCGGCAAGCTGCTGCCTGAATTCCGCCATAAACAGCTTCTCCTCATCCCCGGCATGCGACATGAACGCCAGCTCGACCAGGATGGCCGGCCGGGCGTTCATGCGGATGATCCGGTAATTGAACGAGCCGACACAGCCGAACTCCTGCAGCGGCAGCTCGAGCAGTCGCCGGTAGACCAGGCGGGCGAACTCGCCCCAAAAGGGATTGTTATAATAGGTGCTGGTGCCGTTGGCGGCGAGATAGCCGTTGGTGGTTCCGCCCGAGTTGGCATGGATGCAGACCAGCAGGTCGGCATCCGAGGCTTCGATCCTGTTCTTCTTGTCCGCCAGGCTCATGTCGAGATCCGCTTCGCGAACCTGCAGCACCCCCATTCCGGCGTTCCGGCACAGCTGCTCCAGCCGCCGGGCCACATCCAGATTGACCTCTTTCTCCTCCATGCCGGAGAGCCCGACCGCACCGAGGTTGCTGCCGCCGTGACCGGCCTCGATAGCGATCTTGAGGCTGCCGGCCGGGGGATATTTGAGCCGCAACTCCAGGGCGGCGCCGGTAGGCCGCAGGGTGTAGCCCCAGAGCGGCGTATTCTGCAGGCGCACGGTGATCTCGTAGGTCTCGGGTGCGCGTTGCTCCCAGTCGAGATGATCGGCCACGCGAAGATTTTCGCGGTGGGTGATCCAGGTGCTGGCGCTGCGGACGCCGTAGAGGCGGATGCGCAGGGCGCGGCCGGCGGGATCGGGGAGCAGGACGAAGGGGACCGGCTGCAGCCAGGGGATGGTAATGACATCGGCGCCGGCCCCGGGTGCAGCGCTCAGGGTGGTGAGGAAATAGGAGGGAGCCAAAGCGGGTTCGGGCAGGGGATCCACCTCTTCGGCGGCGATATAGCCCTCATCCCGATCGTCCAGGCGGATCCGCCAGGAGTCGCCGATGCGGCCGCTGCTGCGCAGCACCACCCCCTGCGGCAGTTCGGCGATGACCGGCGGGCCGAGACGGACGCTGCCGAGACTCTGGTTGAGCAGGGCGCCCTCCCGGCGGACGACCAGGAGCGGAAAGGCCTCGGCGGCCCGGATCAGAATCGTCGCCGGCGCGGTCAGGCGCAGGGTACTTTTTTTCTGCCCCCGCGTCGTGTTCCGCAGGCAGAAAAACAGTGATTGTTCCTGATCCAGCACCAGACGGGTGAGCGGGAGGTCGGCTTCATAGCGGGAATAGTCGGAAAAATCGGTGCGGCGCAGGTAGAGGCGCACCTTGGCCGGTTTGAGTTCAACCCAGGCCGTGTGGCCTTTCGCCCCGATAAAACCCAGGCGCACCCGGTCGCCCGGCT
>CAYTCI010000078.1:0-16043 GCA_964436305.1 uncultured Cytophagia bacterium
CTTTCGGTGATGTTGAAGATCCGTGGAATATCCAATGCAGAAAATCTCCTTACGGATGTGAATAGATTCAGTCACTGGTTAACGTCCAGCGCTCAGCCATTTGGCCGGCTGTGCACAGCTAGGTTCTAGTATACTTCGGAACACCGAAGTACATCCAATCGAAGACCAAGAGCCGAAGGCCAAATCGGCTTCAGCGCATGGTTGGGCGCCCATGAAAATATGACATTAACAACTTAAATATGCGGACAACCACCACATAAAGACCGAAGGGGGTGATAAATTAATATTACTTCAATTACTATGAAGAGTAGATGGTGATTATTTCTCTTTTTTCTTTCGTTGCCATGATATAGCTCCTATTATGATCCCAATAGCAGCTCCAATACCAACACCGATAGCAATATTTCCAATTGCGACTCCTAATCCCGCTCCTGCACCGACTCCAATTGCTATACCGACTCCTATCCATTCCTCTCCTTTTGGCTCAGTTCTTTTTATCGACATTGTTCATCTCCCTATCCTCTTTTTATTATGGGCGCCCAACATTATGATTAACCTGCTGCCATACACCGGATAGCAAATCTATCCAGTCAGTAAATAGCATATTATTTTAACAAGTAATTATAAATGATTTATCGATTTAATAGACGGCCAAGTTGACTGGATAGAAAAATATCATGATAATTATTAAATCAAAATATTATAAGATATTATGACAGCACTAGCAAAGTTACTATCCGGTCAAATAGACCGGATAGTATCGAAAAATTGATTTTTCTCTTGTTTTGAATGGTCCTTCATCTTATATAATAGGTGAACAAAATAACACCAATTGCGCATCAGCCTAAAAGGGGGTTGCAATGGCGGAGAAAAAACTCCTCGATCAAGTGCGCGATGTCATCCGCACCAAACATTATAGCTACAAGACTGAAAAAAGCTATGTTCGCTGGATTCTCCAGTATATCCTTTTTCATCATAAATGCCACCCCCAGGATATGGGAGAACCGGAAATTGCCGCCTTTCTCACTTATCTGGCCACCAAGCAAAATGTCTCCGCAACCACGCAGAATCAAGCCCTAAACGCCATTGTTTTTCTCTGTAAACACGTTCTTCACAAAGAGCTTGGCACTTTCCAGCATGTCCAGTGGGCAAAACGGCCGCAACGCCTTCCCGTGGTCTTGACTCAAGATGAGGTCCGCCGCGTTTTGCTGAATCTTTCCGGGCGGGAAAAAATTATGGCCAGCATTCTATACGGCGCAGGCCTCCGCCTCATGGAATGCCTGCGGCTGCGTGTGAAAGATATCGATTTTGCCGCCCGGCAAATTTGCATCCGTTCTGGCAAAGGCGATAAGGACAGAATGACCATGCTTCCCGACGCGATTATCAAAGAACTGCAACGCCATCTGGAGCATGTCAAGCTCTTGCATGCCCCTGATCTACACCCATGTCCTCAATCGCGGCGGATACGGCGTACACAGCCCCCTCGATGCCCTGAAATAGAAAAAGCGCCATCCAGCTCAGCTTGTGAACTCGATTGCGCTTTCACTACCATGCGACTCCTCCCCAGGAATTCTATTTTTTTGATGTTACAAAATAAATCCATTGAATGCAAGTGAAATGCAAGATTATCTAAAGTAATCCTTTGTCGGGGAGGCCTCTCTCAAAAAAAAACATTCTTACGGCACAGGCCATAAAGACGATGTAAAAGGTTTGCTTCCGCCCGGCCTGGGAACGGAGACGCTCTACATCCTCCTCCACAGGGCTTCCGCCTGTTCTCTCGCCCTGGCCTGGACCTCTTTTTCGTCGATATCCAGCCGCAGTTGCTTGTTTTCCATGAGCACCTGGCCCGCCACGATGGTGGTGTCCACCGGCGCCTCCGCGAGACCGTAGACAAAATGACCCAGCCAGTTCTCCTCCGTCAGCGGCGTGGGTGGATCGTAGTCCATGAGGATGAGGTCGGCCGGGGCGCCCTTCACCAGCTCGCCGAGCGGGAGGCCGAAGAGATTGCCGGCAATCTGTGGATTGTGACGGAGCAGGGCGGAGGTGACCTCGGCAAAGCCCACCGAGGCATCCCTATGCAGCAGGTGCTGGCACCAGAGAGCGGTGCGCACCTCGGCGCCCATGCTCATGGTCATGGCGTCGGTGCCCAGCCCTGTCAGCACCCCCTTCTCGTGCAGAGCCGTCAGATCGGCGATGCCGACCGCATTGTTGAGATTGGATTGGGGATTGTGGACGAGAGCGGTGCCGGTGGCCGCCAGCAGCTCGATCTCCCTCTCGTCGAGGTGGACGCCGTGGGCGGCGATCGAGCCGGGCCCGAGGAGGCCGTGGCGCTGCAGCCGTTCAACAATGCGACAGCCGTGAAGGCGCCAGGTTTCCTCCTGATCCACGGCTGCTTCGGCGGTATGGATGTGAAAACCGCAGTCGAGCTTATGGCCAAGGGCGGCTGCGGTCGCGAGTGTCTCGTCGGAGAGGGTGAAGGAGGCATGCAGTCCGAACAGCGCCGTGAGGCGCGGATCGCCGCGCTCCTGGCAGGATCGAATAAAGGCGGCGTTCTCCTCCAGACCCTCTTGCGCGGCAACCGCGCCATCCCGGTCGGAGACCTCATAGCAGAGGCAGCCGCGCACGCCGGTCGTGCTGAAAGCCCGGGCGATGGCTGCCAGCGAGCCGCGGATGGCGCGGGGACTGGCGTGATGATCGATCAGGGTGGTGGTTCCGCTGCGGATCGCCTCGAGCAGAACCGGCAGGGCGCTCCAGTAGCAATCCTCGAGGGTCAGGGCCTTGTCGAGCCGCCACCAGAGATTCTCAAGCACCTCGGAAAAGGAGACCGCCGGTCTGGCATGGGTCAGCCCGCGCGCGAAGGTGCTGTAGCAGTGGGTGTGGGCGTTGATCAGGCCGGGCATAAGGATTTTCCCGGCTGCGTCGATGACACGGGGGGCGTGCAGGGTGCCGGCGGGGGCGATGGCCTGAATCACCCCCGCCTCGATGAGCAGGGAATGATCGTGCAGCACCCGGTCCGGTGTGCCCGGGGCAATGATCGTAGCGTGGTCGATGAGCAGGGGGGAGTCCATCACGCTTTATCCTTCCTGGAACGCGGCCGCTTCCGCCGCGCTGCGTTCGCGCATGGCGATCGCCCCGCTGAAGCACTTTTGCGCGCAGAGTGAGCAGCCGACGCAGCGCGCAGCATCAAAAAGCGGCACCCGCCCGGGGTCGAGCGCGATCGCCTGATAGGGGCAGCGGGTGCAGTTGCCGCAGTGCTCGCAGAGGCTGGCATCGACCTCTGGGATCAGCTTGCGCCCGCTCAGGGCCTCGAAAGGGGTGACCGGATCGGGCAGAGCCGAGCCGATCAGTTCTGCCACTGAGTCGAAGCCGCGTTCCTGCAGGAGAAAGCTGAGGCCGCTGTGCAGCTCGTCGACGATGCCACAGCCGTATTTCATGACGATGGTGCAAAACTGCACGGTGCGGGCGCCGAGGGCCAGGAAATCGGCCGCCGCTTTATAGTCCATCGGGCCGCCGTTGCCCGAGACTGCCAGTCCCAGTCCGGCGACGCGGGCGAGGGTATAGTTGCTGACCGGCAGGACCCCCTCGCCGGAGAGACCGACGACGACGCCCTCCTCCCAGCGCCGGCCCGGGGCCGGGCGAAAGGCCATCGCGGGAAAGCTGTTGGCCAGGGTGATCCCCGCTTTTTTGCCGGGATGGCGCCGGAAAAGCTCGGCGATTTGGGCGGCGATCGGGCGGATGGCGGTGACCGCGGCGGTGAGTTTGAAGAGCTTGGGGATCTCCGCGTCGCCCGCTTCGAGAACCCACTCCATGACCTTGAGGGTCAGCTCGGCGTCTTGCGAGACCATCTCGCCGCGGGTGCCATCGCCGCCCTGGGGGCAGGAGAGGCTGTATTCGATGCCCATCGCCCCGGCCGCTTCGAGCTTGCGGGTATTGGACTGCCAGACCGCCCGATCCGCGGCGTCATCGCCTGTCACCGGGCCGCCGGTTGAGGCCAGGGTCAGGCGGTCGGGGAAGTCGCGGACCAGGGCTTCGACCTCGCGGCAGACCCGGTCGAGGGGATGGCCGGAGACGTTGTCGCAGTTGCCATAGGTCGATGGCCCGAGCACGAACATATAGCCGCCGGGGATATGGATGGGCAAGTTGTCGAAGGCGGTTTTCATCACCGCGCCGGCCCAGCCCTTTTCATAAGCGGCACGCACCTGGAGATAGCCGTCCGTATGCGGCGCGGCCGAGAGCAGAAAAGGGGAGAGAATGCGACGGCCGAAAAAGTCGCAGTCAAGCGCCACCGGCCGTAGATTCCTGCCGGCCAGGACGACATGGCTTTTGGCTGGCTTGCGGATCACCGGTGGCTTTTGGCAGCGGATGAAGGCATCGGCAGCGAGGGCGGCATTCTTGCCCGAAGCGACCGACTCGACCACAGTCGAGGAGCCGAGGACGAGATCGCCCGCGTAAAAGAGGCCGGGGATCTCCTGCGGCGGCGTGGCGCTGCGGCTGCCGATGGCGGCGATGACCAGGTCAAAGCGGCGGAAATGGGGCGGCTCTTGCGGATCGGGGATGAAGTGGCGCGGCTCAGGGGAGACGCCCGGCGGGAGCATCAGCGTTTCGATGAGCAGCCCGGCGATCCGGGATTCTCCCCATCCTGTCGCACGGCCATCCACTATTCTGGCGCTCTCCGCGTCGACCGGCACTACCTCCTTGACCCGCGCACAGGTAGTGAGCTCGATCCCCTCGCGCAGGATCAATCCGCGTTCATAGGAGGTGAGCGGCATGTTCTCGGCCTTGCGGCGATAAATGAGCTCGACATGGCTGGCGCCGCGACGGCGGGCGGTGGCGGCGCAGTCGACAGCCACGGCACCTCCGCCGATCACGGCCACCCGCAACCCCTCCAGGCGGGAGCGGTGCTCGAGAAAGGCCTGCCAGCTGAGAGCGGCCGCACCGCCGGTGACCTCGAGCGGGATCGGCCGCTCGAGGCCGGAGCAGACCACCACAGCGGCGCACTTACCGAGGAGCACGGCCGGGTCACTGATACGCCGATGATGCAGCGAGATCGCACCGAGCGCAAGCAGGAAATCGATGTCCGCCTGCAGGACCTTTTTGTTGAGGCGAAAGTCCGGGATCAGCCGGGCCATGCCGCCGGGCTTTTTCCCTTGATCGTAGAGGTCGACCTGATAGCCCGATTGCGCCAGCACCGCGGCTGCGGTGAGGCCGGCGGGTCCGGCGCCGATGACCGCCACCCTGCGGCCGTTGGCCGGCCCAGCGGGGAACGGCGGTAAACCGTCCCGGCGGGCTCTGGCGATGAGGGTGGCCTGCACGGCGGGGATGTCGATGGGGGTTGAAAAACCGGCGTGGACACAGGCTGCCATGCAAAAGCTCTCCGGGCAGACCAGGCCGCAGACCCCGCCGAGGGGATTGGCCCCAAGGATCATCGCCGCCGCGCGCCGGTAATCGGCCGGCTCACCGCGGCGCGCTGCCATGATGAAATCCGCTGGCGAGCAGTGGGCCGGGCAGGCCTCGCGGCAGGGTTTCTCTTCACAGTACTCGCACCGGTTCAGCTCGGCCCGCAGTTGGGCCTCGCTCAGCACTCCCTCTCGTCTCACGCGTTCACTCCAATTCGATCCTCTGGTGCGGAATTCAACCTTTTATTCGATCATTCTTACCATCGGATCCCAGGGCGGCAGCAGCGTCGCCTTGGTATCGAAGAGGCTCAGTACTTCCGCCGGGAGATACTTTTTGTCAACCACGATCTCCTGCACATAGAGATCGAACCAGTCGTCGGTCATGTAGAGATAGCCTTGCTTGCCGCGGGATTCTCCCCAGCTATTCTCCACCAGCCATTTGCTGATCCGGCCGTCGACGATGTCGATGCCGGTGAAGACCATGTTGTGGTTGGGCACGCTGCTGTAGCTCTCGAAGAGCTCCTGGCGCGACATCGAAAAATCGATGCCGTAAAGGGACTCGTAATCGTAGAGCCGGGCGGTCAACAGGCCGATCTCCGAACTGGACTGCTGGCCGACATCGCAGCCGAACCAGACAGCGTTGCTGTCCAGCAGGGCGCTTTTGGCCGCCTCCTTGATGGTCTCCACGGGCAGGTTGACGAAAGCGAGGTCCTCACCGCTGCTGAGGATGCGGTCGAGATCGATGGCATACTTTTTATGAAACGCCAATGTCGGGATCGAATAGACCGCCCGATAGCTATCCAGCTTCTCCCCGACATACTCCTGGTAGAACTTCTGCGGCGTGGTTTCGCCGAGCTGCACCAGTTTTTTATCGCTGTTTTCGTACCGCCAGGTGAAGGATTGCGGCGGGAAGCCGAAATTGATCGCCAGGATCTTGTAAACATCCTTAAGCGCCTGGAGTCGCAGAGCCGCGATCTTGTCGGCGGCTTTCTCGCGACGGATCCGCAGCGCTGCCTGCTTCAGACGGATGCTAAGGACGCGGTTGACATGTCCCGAGTTGGAGGAGCTGTAGGTCTCCGGCATGACGCTCTTTGGGACGACGCCGTATTTTTTGACCAGGCCGGTGAAGCCCATCCAGTTCTGTCCGTCCTGTACCGTGGTCTTGAGCAGATTCTCGACGTAACGGTCGCTGGCCGGCTTCTCCCGGGAGGCGATGATGGCGTTGAGATAGAGGTTGGCTTTTTCCAGCTTTTCATAAAAATAGAGGTAATTCTGCGAGAGCTCGATATCGTCGCAGCCCAGTTTTCCCGCGATCACCGGACGGATGATATTGAGGGCTGAGAACATCCAGCAGCGGCCGGTGCCCTTCTGATCGGTGATCTTTTGACCCTTGAGACGCAGGGAGAAGTAGGGATCCACGCCGCTGCTTTTCTCCCAGTTCTGTGCGATCTTGTTGCCATCCACCTGGGCCAGGGTATTTTGCGCCGCCTTCAACTGGGGTCCCGGCGGACAGGAGCGCGCCAATTCGTCGAGAGCCGCCTGATCGAGATGCTGAGCCGGAAGGGCGGTAAAAAGGAAAAAGAGAAGGGTAAGGCAAAGGAACAGCTTTTTCATCTTGGTCTCCAATGGCTAAGGGGTGTGACAGGATCCATCCAGGCCGGTTTACTGCACCGTGCCGGGTTACTGATCTGAATCCGGTGAAATATAGCTTTTTATGAGGAGGCGAGCAAGTTTTTTATCGCTGGGGAGAGGGCCATCCAGGAAATGGTACCGCTTTCCGGCCAGAAGTGCTGCAGGAATTGCTTGTTTATTGTCTTTCTATTGGGTATTTTCATCTAATCGCCGTGAGAAATTCCGCAAGGTTGTAAACCGATGGAAAGTGCGACAGGGGAGGAAAGCCATGCTAAAGCGCATCCTGATGCTGTTGACCGCATCCTCTATGGTTTTCGGGCAACAGGAACTCAAGATCGTCTCTTATAACATCATGGGGATGAAACCGGGCTCTTATCCGGAGACCCGTCTCAAGATAATCATTCAGAACCTCAAGCAGCTCGATCCGGATATCATTGGCTTGCAGGAGATCTGCGAATCACCCTACAGTGGAGGCAGTGATAACCAGGCGCGTATTATTGCAGACTCCCTCACTGCCTTTTTCGGCATCCCTTACACGAGTTATTACTCAGGGACGCACATGGCATGGGATGGCCAGTTTAGGGAAATGATCGGCATCATCACCAAACATCCTGTGGAACAGCAGGGATTTGCGGATTTGCCCAAAGGGACCTTTCCCCGCAAAGTGGTCTGGAATCATATTCTCACCCCGCTCGGAAGGATCAATTTCTTCGATACCCATCTCGACGGGGAATCGACCGGCGCAACCCTCAGCCAGGTGCAGAAGTTGCTCGCCTTTGTTGCACAGTGCGATTCGGCTTTTCCGGCTGCAGCGGTTGTTCTGACCGGTGATTTGAACAATGTCCCCGAATCGGAGTCCATCACCGCTCTCTCCGCTGCCCTGGTCGACAGCTGGAAGAAGATGAACGGCTCGTTGCCGGGTTATACGGTCCCGTGCGACGCGCCTAATGCCCGGATCGATTACGTCTTTTACAAAAGCAGCAGGATCAAGCCCCTGGCTTCCGCCGTGGTCATGAAAGAGCCTTTCCGCGGCAATTATCCCTCCGACCATGCCGGGGTCATGACCACCTTCGGCGTGGACCCGCTCGAGGTTCACATCTCCACAGAAGGGCCGGTGCGCGCGGAGCTGCTGCAAAACTATCCCAACCCCTTCAACGCAGAGACGGTTATTCACTACCATCTGCTGCGCAGGGGGCATGTCACGTTGACCATCCACGACGTGCGCGGACGTGTTATAGCGGTCCCGGTGGATGAGGTGGAGGACGCCGGTAGCTACCAGATCCGGTTTGATGCCGGTGCGCTGCCGGCCGGGCTCTATTCCTATCGTCTCGTGCACGAGGCGGGAGTTTCTTCCGGCAAGATGGTGCTGATCAGATAATAATACAACCTCTCCCTGGAGAAGAAAACTGCTATGCCTGCATTCTCACCCCTTCGTCCCTTCGGCCGCACGGGCCTCCAGGTCTCACCACTGGGCCTCTCAGCCTCCTACCGGCCGGGCAAGCACGCGATTCAGACTGCCGCCGAGGAGGGCATCAACCTCTATTTCGCCTTCGGCATCGACACCCAGATGGTCGCCGGACTGCGCGCTATCCTGCCCGCCCGGCGTGAGCAGCTGGTCCTCGCCACCGGCGCTTACAATTACATCTGGTGGGCGCAGGATGTGCGCAAGACCTTCGAAAAACGTCTGCGCCAGTTCCGGACCGATTATATCGACATCTTTCTCTTCCTCGGCGTGATGAAGCCGGGCGAGTTCCCGCAAAAGGTTCGCGACGAGCTGCTGAAATTGAAGGAGGAGGGCAAGGTGCGCGCCATTGGCCTCTCCTGCCATAACCGCCTCTTTCTCGGTGACCTGGCGGAGAGCGGTGAGATGGACGCCCTGATGTTGCGTTATAACGCCGCTCACCGTGGCGCCGAGCAGGAGATCTTTCCACACCTCGCCGCGCACAATCCCGGCGTGATCAGCTATACCGCCACCCGCTGGAGTTACCTCGTGCGCCGTCCCAAATCCCTGCCGAGGGATGCGCGGGTGCCGACCGCCGGCGAGTGCTACCGCTTTGTCCTCTCCAACCCGCATGTCCACACCGTACTGACCGCGCCGCGCAGCGAGCGCGAGCTGCGTGAGAACATCGCTGCCGTGCGTCAGGGGCCTCTGGGGGAGGAGGATCTCGCCTTCATGCGCACCTTTGGCGATGTGGTGCATAATCAGAAAAAGTGGTTCATCTGAAACGGAAGTGTTCCGGTACCGCGCCGGAACGACTCCTCCGCTTGATAAATTTTGGAGGGAAGATGCAGCGGGTCCTGTTGATGGGGATGATCATGAGCGCATTTCTTGATGCGGCCGCCCAGGAGCCGCCGGCGGTTCGCCCGGTTCGCGATGAGATCGGCTTTTGCTGGAACGCCGCCCAGATGGCACGGCTCGAGACTTGTCTCGCCGCGGAATCTGGAGCAAATCCACAGGCGGGCGGTCTCTCCAGTGCACCTGCAGAAATGCCAGCCGGGCCGCTCTATGCCGCTATCTCGCCGCACGACGACTATCTCTATGCCGGCCGGATCTATTATCCCCTTTTCAGCCGGCTGCGCTGCCGCGAGGCCCTGATCATCGGCCTGACCCACGGCACGGTGCGGCAGGAGATCGGCGATCCCCAGGGGGTGGTGATCCTGGATGGGCACCGCGCCTGGCGCGGCCTGAGCGGCAGCGAGGTGGCGATCTCGCCGCTGCGCGAGCGGCTCAAGACGAGCCTGCCGACCGGCATGGTGCTCGTCAGCGACCAGGCGCACCGGCTCGAACACTCGATCGAGGCCCTCGTGCCCTGGCTGCAGCACGAGAACCCCGCAATCCGCATCACCCCGATTATGGTCACCGCCATGCCGGAGGCGCGTATGGACTCGATTGCGGCGGCGCTGGCCAGTGCGGTCGCCGCCTGGCTGCAGCAGGAAAAACTGGAGTGGGGCCGGGATTTCGTCGTGCTGATCTCCTCGGATGCCAATCATTATGGCCCTGACTTCAAGAACACCCCCTTCGGCGTCGACTCGAGTGCCCATACGCGCGCCATCGCCGAGGACCAGCGCCTGGTCCAGGCCTGGCTCACCGGCGCCCTGACGCCCGGCCAGATCAGCGGCCTGGTCGGCGAGATCACCGGCGCTGATTACCGCCAGTCGAAAAACGTCCTCTGGTGCGGCCGCTATTCGATCCCCTTCGGACTCAAGGTGGTGGAGAATCTCGCCAGGCAGACGGGACGGACGCCGCTGCAGGGCCGCCTGCTGCGTTATGGTGATACCTACAGCGGCGGGGTGCTGCCGCTGACGCAGACGGGGATGGGGCTGACCGCCCCCTTTTCCCTGCAGCACTGGGTGGGATTCTTTTCTGTGGGGTACTTCTGAGCCATGCGCAACACTGTTTTCGCGGAGGAGATCCGCTGGGGCATCATTGGTTGCGGCAACGTAACCGAAGTCAAGAGCGGGCCGGCGCTGCAGCGGGTCCCCCACTCGCATCTGGTGGCGGTGATGCGCCGCGATGCCGCCCGGGCGGCCGACTATGCCCGCCGCCACCAGGTGGAGCGCTGGTACGCCGATGCGGATCAGCTGATCAATGACCCCGGGGTCAACGCGGTCTATGTCGCCACCCCGCCCTCCAGTCATGCGGAGTATGCCATTCGTGCCCTGGGCGCCGGCAAGGCGGTCTATGTCGAGAAACCAATGGCGCGGACGCACGCGGAATGCCAGCAGATGCTGCAGACGCAGCAGGAGAGCGGCATGCCCCTCTTCGTCGCCTATTACCGCCGCGCCCTGCCGGGCTTTCTCCAGGTGCGGGAGCTGATCGAAAGGGGGGAGATCGGCCGGGTGCGGCTGGCGCAGGTGCGTTTCCTCCGTCCGCTGGATGCCGTCACCGGCGAGGTGCCCTGGCGGCTGCGGCCGGAGATCAGCGGCGGCGGTCTCTTTTTTGATCTCGCCGCCCACACCCTCGATTATCTCGATTTCCTCTTCGGTCCGATCGGCGTGATCCGGGCCGCTGCCTTGAATCTGGGCGGTGCCTACGCCGCCGAGGATACGGTCCTGGCGAGCTGGCGGCATCCGGACGGCATTGCCGGCAGCGGCAGCTGGTGCTATGCGGCGCCGGCCGGCCTGACACAGGATGAGATCGAGATCATCGGCAGCGAGGGCTGCATCCGGCTCTCCACCTTTAACTTTGATCCGGTCGTCCTGGAGAACCGGCGCGGCCGGACCGAGTACCCCCATCCCAAGCCGCAGCACGTCCAGCAGGATCTCATCGCCAACATCGTCGCCGTGCTCCGCGGCGAGGCCGAGCCTCTCTCCACCGGCGAGAGCGGCGCGCGCACCAGCCGGGTGCTGGAGCAAATGGTCGCACCTTTTTATTCTTAATGCAAGGAACAGATCCCCCATGCCCAAAACCCTCGTGATCGTCGAATCGCCGGCCAAGGCGAAAACCATCAACAAATATATCGGCGGCGACTATATCGTCAAATCCTCTGTCGGCCATATTCGCGACTTGCCGCCGAGCGCGGCCCAGGCGGGCGCGGCACCCAAAGAGGATGGAGGCGCCAAACTCTCTGCCGAGGCGCGCAAGCAGCGCAACCTGGTGCGCATTATGGGCATCGATCCGGAAAACGGCTGGAAGGCCCATTACGTTCTGTTGCCGGGCAAGACCAAGGTTCTGCGGGAGCTCAAGCAGGCGGCGGCCGCGGCCGAGGCGATCTTTCTGGCGACCGACCTTGACCGTGAGGGGGAGGCGATCGCCTGGCACCTGCGCGAAGCGATCGGCGGCGATCCGGCGCGCTACCGCCGGGTTACCTTCAGCGAGATCACCAAAAGCGCCCTGCAAAAGGCCTTCAGCCAGCCGGGCGAGATCAACATGGACCGCGTCAATGCCCAGCAGGCGCGGCGTTTTCTCGACCGCGTCGTCGGCTACATGGTCTCACCACTGCTCTGGCAAAAGGTCGCCCGCGGCCTATCGGCCGGACGGGTGCAGTCGGTGGCCGTGCGCCTGATCGTCGAGCGCGAGCGCGAGATCCGCGCCTTTGTTCCTGAGGAGTACTGGGAGCTTTGGGCCGATCTCCTCGGCAAAAATCCGGTGCGCGCCCAGGTGGTCAAGCACCACGGCAAGAGCTTCAAACCGGTCAACAAGATTGAGACCGACACCGCCATGGCCGAGCTGGAACCAGCGGCCTATACGATCACCGAGCGCAAGGATGCCCCGACGGTCTCGCGGCCCTATCCCCCCTTCATCACCACGACGATGCAGCAGGCGGCCAGCGTCCGCCTCGGCTTCGGGGTCAAAAAGACCATGCTCCTGGCGCAGCGCCTCTACGAAGCCGGCCATATCACCTATATGCGCACCGACTCGTTCCATATCGCCCCGGAGGCGCTCCATGCCGCCCGCCAGCTGATCCAGACGGAGTTTGGGGCCAACTATCTCCCGGAAAAGCCCAATTTTTACGCCAGCAAGGCCGGGGCGCAGGAGGCCCACGAGGCGATCCGCCCGACCAACGTCAAGATCCATCCCGGTGGCATCCCCGGACTCGAGCGCGATGCCGAGCGCCTGTACGATCTGATCTGGCGTCAGTTCGTCGCCTCGCAAATGAAACCGGCCGAGTTCGACACCACCAGCATCACCATTATGGCCGGCGCCTATGAACTGCGCGCCCGCGGCCGGGTGATGCGCTTCGACGGCTGGATGCGGGTGCTGCCCCCGGCACGACGCGAGGACGAGACCGAGATGCCCGACCTTCGCGTCGGCGACCTCCTCAAACTGGTCCGGCTCGATCCCACCCAGCACTTCACCAAACCACCCGCCCGCTACAGCGAGGCGAGCCTGGTGCGCGAACTCGAAAAGCGCGGTATCGGCCGCCCCTCCACGTACGCTTCGATCATCACCACCATCCAGGATCGCGGCTACGTCAAGCTTATCGCTCGGCGTTTCCACGCCCTCAAAATCGGCGAGATCGTCACCGGCCGGCTGATCGAGAGCTTCGATGACCTGATGGATTACGGTTTCACCGCCGCGATGGAGGTCAAGCTCGACGCCATCGCCCTTGGTGAGGCGGAGTGGAAGCAGACCCTCGACGCCTTTTATGCCGGCTTCAAAGAGCAGCTCAGTGCAGCCGGGGAGACCATGCGCCGCAACGAGCCGGTGCCGACCGACATCCCCTGCGCCGCCTGTGGCCGGCCGATGGTGATCCGCACCGCCGGCACCGGGGTCTTTCTCAGCTGCTCGGGCTATGAGCTGCCGCCAAAGGAGCGCTGCAAGAGCACGGTTAATCTCATCCCCGGCGAAGAGGCGGCGGCGGTCAAGCCGGCGCCGGAATCGCTGGAGGGGGAGGAGGAGGGCGATGCGGAGGAGTTGCTCGCCCGCCGGCGCTGCGATCTCTGCGGTGCGGCCATGGACAGCTACCTCATGGACGCCCGGCGTAAACTCCACATCTGCGGCAACAGCCCCGACTGCAGCGGCTGGGTGATTGAGGAGGGGATTTTCAAACTGAAAGGGTATGACGGCCCGAGCCTGGTCTGCGACAAGTGCGGCGCGGAGATGCAGCTCAAGACCGGCCGCTTCGGCAAATACTTCGGCTGCAGCCGCTATCCCGAGTGCAAGAATACCCGCAAGCTCCTGCGCGGCGGACAGGCGGCCCCGCCCAAGTCCGATCCCGTGCCCATGCCCGAGCTCAAGTGCAAGCGGTCGGATGCCTATTTCCTCCTCCGCGACGGCGCGGCCGGGCTCTTTCTCGCCGCCCACACCTTTCCCAAATCGCGCGAGACCGCATCACCACGGGTGGCCGACCTGGTGCGCCACCGTGGGGAACTCGATGCCAAATTCCACTATCTCGCCGACGCTCCGCCGAGTGACCCGGACGGCCACGATTTCGAGATCCGCTGGAAGCGCAAGGAAGGGGCGCAGTATCTGGTGGGAGTGACCGAGGCCGGCGAGCCCTCGGGGTGGGTGGCCTATTTTCAGGAGGGGCAGTGGCAGAGCAAGCGGGAAAAGGTGAGCGCCCCGAGACGACGCTGAGATAACATCACATTCACCCCTTGGGTTTTGATCCGGCCTCGCCCCCAATTCAAGTGCAGATGCTTGCATGACGCTGATGAGTTCCAACAATATCAGCCTTAATTGCTGCATGAATCCTTATAGTGGGCCTGTCAATCATCCGTGCATCCCCTGTGAATCCTTATAGCTCGGATCTCTTTCCGTTTCGTCCTGGTATCTAAAATCCGAATTCTGGCTGTCGAGTCGCTTTTATAATAACAGCTTGTTGAAAAGCCTTTGTGGCGATTTTGTCCCTTGACAGCGATAATTATTTTTGTTTAATTGATTAGGGGGGCATATTCAATGGTTTAGATATTAAAACCTGAAAAATGGGGGTCTGCCATGAGATCATTTACATCATGTGTTCGCATCCTTTTAATCGTTTTTACAGCCACTGTTTTGATTGGCTCTTGTAAAAACCTGCCAACAAATGCATTATCTCCTGCCAAGGGCGAAAATTCCTCAACTTCACAACCTAAACTGGAAGAAAAGTGTATATCAACACACGATACCAGGTTAGTATTAGAAAAATTTTTGGATCAGAATCGGAAAAATGGCAAAAGAGTAGTGGATAGCAAAAAGTTCGACTTTAGCAAGGAATCGAGGATTTCAATTCCCGGATCCGATATTAGAATTCTCGTTGTTGAAAAATTTGGAAATACTGAAAGTCGGAATACTTCGATTTTTGGGTTCCAGAAAAATGATATGATTGCCCCTTACTTCGTTGTTAATGAAATATACCAAATTGGTAAAAATCGGTTTCGAGTAGATCTTGAAACAGTAGCAGGAGAATTGTTCTTTACGTATCAAGTAAGAGAAAAAGAAATCTTTGGGTTCAAGGTGGTCAATAACTCTGTACTTGAAGAGTTAGCACCTCATAAACTGGCCAAGATGTCACCACGTTCATCCGAAATGGAGCGGGATGCTTTCTCGGCTTGCGTTAGTTCCTGGATAGAGTATATGGGAGGAGGTACACTACAGGGAGCCCTGACATTTGTTTTTTGTGTAGCATTTGGCCCTGAATGCGCTGCAATGATCGTCGGGAATTGTCTGGGAGAGCAAGTTGCTTCCTGGTTCGGGTGGATTTAACGAATTCATACCAGCACAGTGACTGTGGGTCATTTGGCTGGCTTTGCCACCAGACCTGGCTTATAGATGAGGATGCATATGACACGAAATCAGTTTGTGGTGTGCTTGGTGATCGGTCCATTCGTGATCGGCTTGATTGTACTAGGCATAGACCATCTGCTGCAAACCCAGCTCTTCAATTCCAGGGCATATATGTTTTTATCCGTGTGCATCTATATACCTGTTGTTACTTATTTCCGCAGCCGCTATCTGAAAATTCCAGCAAAAAACTTTTTTATGTCGCTCATTCCGTTTTTCGGCTCCAAGCGTCATCAGGAGCTTTTTAAGAAACCATGATAGTATGGTCAGCTTCTATCCAAACCCGCTCGTCGATGATTTGTCAATCGTCATTCATGGCGTGATTTGTAAAATTCGCAAAAAGCAGATAAAGTATTACGATTATCAGCCCCGAGTTCGACAGTTTCAGGGCAACAAAGAAAGGGATTAAGCATTATTATACAATACCATAGACAGCCTTTTCCAGATGCGGTCATGTTACTACAATTCAGTCTTGCTCTCTATCTACAATAGCCGCCGGTTCTTTGATTCCCAGTTGTTTGGGGATATTATTCTGTTGGAACATCAGTTCTGTCAATTGCGGGACGGTTTTGTGATCGATGCGAAATTGTCCCGGACGGAGGCGACTCATCTCCTGCTGGATAGAGACCCAGGTGGATCCGGCTTTATACTCAGCTATCCAGGCCAGCACCAACGCCAGACAGCAGAGAAAGATTTGGCAGCGGAGTCGGGTCGGCACCAGAGTTGGGGCTCTCGCGCTGCCCTGGCAGCGGATTCGGGTCGGCACCAGAGTTGGGGCTCTCGCGCCGCCCTGGCAGCGGAGTCGGGTC
>CAYTCI010000078.1:16143-19190 GCA_964436305.1 uncultured Cytophagia bacterium
CGCGCCGCCCTGGCAGCGGAGTCGGGTCGGCACCAGAGTTGGGGCTCTCGCGCCGACCTGGCAGCGGAGTCGGGTCGGCACCAGAGTTGGGGCTCTCGCGCCGCCCTGGCAGCGGAGTCGGGTCGGCACCAGAGTTGGGGTTCTCGCGCCGACCTGGCAGCAGAGTCGGGTCGGCACCAGCGGGGGGGGCTCGTGCCGACCCGGCTTGCCCGCTGCGACCGCCACACCCTGGACTTTACGCCGAGGAATGCACCTCCCGATCGACAAAGATCAGTTTGCGCTTGATAATGTGCACCCATCTGCTTATGTTGCAAAGTGGGGAATCCCGATTCACCAGGTCCAGGGTCTTTTCCATCGAGGAGGAAGTCATGCGCAAACCATGGTATGCCGCGGCGCTGCTGGTCTTGATGCTTCTTTGCTGCCTGAGCTGCGGAGGATCACCCACTGATGCCAACAAGGCCATCCCGGCCGACGCCCAGTATGTTGTCTTTGCGTGGAATGATCTGGGGATGCATTGCCTCAACCCCACCTATGATCAGGCGGTCATTTTGCCACCCTACAATACCGTCTGGGCGCAGGTCATCCAGCGTGGCAATCCGCCCCGCATCGTCACCGCGGGATTGACCGCACAGTACCGGATTGTCAATAACACCCAATCCTACAGCAAGCGGAGTTATGGCCAGTTCTGGGACCATGCCAAAAAACTCTTCGGCACTGAGCTGGAGCATGACAAGGGCTTGAATCTCGCCGATCCTGGCTTGCACAACGGACTGTCGGGCGAGATGGTCAACCGCAACGACCATTTTGAGGTAAATGGCATCCCGCTGACACCGGTGGACGACTCCGGCACCTGGAGTCCCTACCAGATCGCGGAAATAACCATCAAGAATACCAGTGGCACGGTTGTCGCCCAGACGCGGACGACGGCCCCCACCTCCGATGACATCAACTGCGCCAAGTGCCATGGCACCAGCGCCTTTGCCGATATCCTGCAAAAGCACGACCGCATGCATGGCACCAGCCTGCAAACCAGCAACCCGGTACTCTGTGCCAGCTGTCATGCCAGTCCCGCGCTCGGCATGACCTCGGCCTCCGGCAATTATTTGTCCAGAAATATACACAAGTCGCACGCCACGCGGGGCGCCACCTGTTATGACTGCCATCCCGGCGAGAAGACCTCGTGCAACCGCAGCAAGGCCCACACGGCAGCGGACGGCAATTGCACCCACTGTCATGGCGATCTCAACAACGTCGCCAATACCATCGCTACCGGCTCGCGCGTGCCCTGGGTCAACGAGCCCAAATGCATTACCTGCCATTCCGGCATTCCCGAAGTGGATACCGGCGCCATGCTTTATCGCAATGCGATGGGACATGGCAATGTCTACTGCGCCAGCTGCCATTCCAGCCCGCACGCCATGGTGCCCTCCACCCAGGCATCGGATAACTACCAGGCCATTCAGTACCAGAGCAAGGCCAAGACGATCGGCAGCTGCGGCGTTTGCCACTCCGGATCGAAGGGAGAATCCGGCGAGATCAACAATTTCGGCGGCGAGCACGGCGGGACGAATCCGGATCAGAAAACCGCCTGCAATATCTGCCATACCGCCACCCCGACCAGCCGTGACAAATGGCCGCACAAATACCAGTGGAAGAACCGCTAAAATAAAAAGGGGATGCCCAATATTGGGCATCCCCATCCAGACCCTGCCAGCGAACCTTCAACGGCGGTGTGGATGAGCGTTACGGCCGGTACACCGCCCGTTGAACGGTGCACTCTGCACTTGTACAGCCGCACGACATCTGCTCTCCGCCATCCTCATCGTGATCGCCAGTTTGAAATCAGAATGCAAAATCGAGCATCAAGGCGCCCTGGTTTTCAGTCACCTTTCTGGATTCGCCCGTTTGTTTATGCTGGAATTCGGCATGCAGGGCGATGTTGACCGCCGACCAGTTGCCGAGGTAATAGCGCGCCAGGAGGGCGACGGCATTGACCTTCTTGCCCAGATCGTAATCCGGTGGAGTCACCCAGTTGTAGAGCGCGGAAGCCACCAGCCGGTTGTTGGCGAGCGTAGCCCAATCCAGTTGCACCAGACCGCCGGTATAGCTGTAGGCCTGACTGGCATCGAGCCTGTTGAGCTTTTGATCATCCCGGCCGGCCATGAAGAGAGCCTGCAGGTTCAGGGTTTGCCAGTTCAGGCTGGCATCCGCACCGAAGCGGGTAAAGGCCGCGTTGTCCGTGCCGGCGGTCTCTCCGGTGGGAGAGAGCAGGGTTCCGGGAAGATGGGCGGGCTGCCAGCCATAGTAGCCGAAGAGGCCGATCCGCTGCCCCGCGCTCTGGCCGTCCCCCTTGCCGAAGGTTTTGGAAAGTGCGCCGTAGAGGTCCTTGCGGGTGTTGTTGTCCGGATTGGCGCCCGTTCCATTGAGCAGGCCCACGGCGTATTTGAAGCCGCTACGGAAATGGCCGGTCGCCTCCACGCCCATCTGGTTGTCATCGAAACTGGTGCTGCTGAAAGGCGCAGAAAAGGTATACACCTCGTAGGGCGAGATGAGCTGGTATTTGCGTTTGGAACTGAGAGGATGACAGGCCGGCTCGAATTTGCCGACCCGGAGGTTGAGGGCATCCTGGATAATGTTGCTGAAGACCAGGTTCACGGCCTCGAGACCGCCCGGCTGGCTGGGATTTTCACCCAAACTGGTTCCGGTCCAGCTTCCTGCCGGTTCATCGATCCGGGGGGTATAGATAAGCAGGAAAGAGACATTTTTATGCAAAACGCCCGCGGCGAGCAGATCAAAGCCGAAAACATTGAAACCGCTGGTTGTGCCATCCGGGCCGTCGTAGAGCGATAACCCGGTCATCGCACGCACGGCCAGGGGCGGCGGCGTCTCGAAGATGCTTTGCTCGCCGCCGGTCTGGCCGGGAATCTGGTAGCCGCTGTCGCGAAAGCGCTGACCAAAGTCGTTCAATTTGGCGAAGGCTGTGTGGCACATGTTGCAGTTAAAGCCATACTTCTTGGCGAAGGCCGGGATGGCGTGCCCGGAAGCGG
>CAYTCI010000079.1:0-19073 GCA_964436305.1 uncultured Cytophagia bacterium
GAGCAGGTTCCGCACTCGTCACCGGGGCCGCGGCCGGGGCCGTGGCCTCTGCCGGGACCTCCCCGCCTGCTGCAGCCTTGAGGGCCGCCGAGATCGCGCGCAGCCGTTCCACCTCCGGACGGATCTGGCTCTCCTCGATCTTGGTGAAGAGGATCTGCTCCTGACCGAGGGGATGGCCCGCCGCCAGCGGCCGGCTGCCGCAGCCGTCCCAGGCCTGATCATGAACGCTCCCCGCCTGGCCGAGCATGGCCCAGACCTTCTCCGCCGAGAAGGGGAGGATCGGCGCCATCAGTACCGCGAGGGTCTGGCAGGCCTGGATCGCGAGATGGATGGTCGTGGCGCATTTTTCGCGGTTATCCCGCGCCGTGCGCCAGGGTTCCTGGTCGTTGAAATACTTGTTGGCGAACCGGGCGACATCGATCAGGGCCGCGGCCGCCTTGCGCAGCTCGTACCCCTCCAGCAGCGCGCCGATCTTTTCGGGCGCCTCCGCCAGGGTGCGGACCATCTGTTCATCGAGCCCGTCGAGCGGGCCCGGCTCCGGAACGGCACCGCCGAACTGCTTGCGCGCAAAGGTCAGGGTGCGGTTGATGAAATTGCCGAGGATGTCCGCCAGCTCGCTGTTGTTGCGCGTCTGGAAATCCTCCCAGATGAAATCGGCGTCCTTGGTCTCGGGGGCATTGACCGCCAGATAATAGCGCAGGGGGTCGGCCGGGAACTTGTCGAGATACTCGCCGAGCCAGACCGCGTAATTACGGCTGGTGCTGAGCTTCTCGCCCTGCAGATTGAGAAATTCGTTGGCCGGGATATCCGCCGGCAGGACGTAGCCGCCATGCCCCATCAGCATCGCCGGCCAGATCACCGCATGAAAGACAATATTATCCTTGCCAATGAAATGGACCAGTTTGGTGTCGGGCTGCAGCCAGTACTCCTTCCAGGCCTCGGGCCGGCCGGTTTTCTCCGCCCACTCCTTGGTGGCCGAGATGTAGCCGATCGGCGCCTCGAACCAGACGTAGATCACCTTCTCCTCATAGCCGGCCACCGGCACCTTGATGCCCCAGCTCAGGTCGCGGGTCACCGCACGCTCGCCCAGCCCTTCGTTGAACCAGCCGCGCACGTAGTTGAGGACATTCTCCTTCCACTCTTTTTTCCCCGCCAGCCACTCTTCGAGCAGCGGCTGGAATTCGTTGAGCTTGAGGAAGAGATGCTTGGTCTGGCGCAGCACCGGGGTGCTGCCGCACACCTTGCAGTAGGGATGGATCAGCTCCGTCTGCTCGAGTGAGCTGCCGCAGGCCTCGCATTGATCGCCGCGCGCACCGGCATGATGGCAGCGCGGGCACTCGCCCTCGACAAAACGGTCGGCGAGGAAGCGGTTGCAGCTCTCGCAATAGAACTGTTCGATCGCATGCTCGACCAGATAGCCCTTGTCATAGATGACCTGGAAGAACTCCCCCGCGGTCTTGTGCTGCATCGGTGCGGAGGTGCGCGAAAAGTGATCGAAGCTCATGCCGAAGCGGGTAAAGGTGTCGAAATGATCGGCCCAGTAGCGATCGACGATCTCCTGCGGCGTCACGCCCGCCTTTTCAGCGGCGATGGCGATGGGCACCCCGTGCTCGTCGGTGCCGCAGATATAGACTACATCGCGTTTCTTGAGGCGCTGGTAGCGCACATAGACATCCGCGGGCAGATAGGCCCCGGCGAGATGGCCGAGATGGATCGGCCCGTTGGCATAGGGCAGGGCGCTGGTGACCAGCAGGCGTTTGAAGGATTCGGGTGTCGGCGTATTCATCGCAATTTTCTCTTTTCCGTGCTATTCCGCTTCCGGGGCGGAGATCAGGGTGAAATTTTCCATCTCCGCCGGATCAAAGGTCTCCTGTTTTTCCGGCGAAAAGGAGAGGGTGATGCGCTCGTTAAAGACATCGACGTGGACGACGCGGCCCTCGCCGAGGGGGGTCTGGAACCGGGAGTCGACCCGCGGCAGTTTCGACATCTGGCGGCGATAGAAATCGCGTTCGTACATCAGGCAGCAGAGCAGCCGGCCGCAGAGCCCGGAGAGCTTTTGCGGATTCAGGGGCAGATTCTGCTCCTTGGCGCACTGGGTGGTGATCGGCTCGAACTCCTTGAGAAAGGTCGTGCAGCACAGCTTGCGGCCGCAGGTGCCGTACCCGCCGACCCGCTTGGCCTCGTCGCGCACGCCGATCTGGCGCAGCTCGATGCGCACCTTGAAGACGTTGGCGAGATATTTTACCAGCTCGCGAAAATCGACCCGCTTCTCCGCGGTGAAATAAAAGGTCACCTTGTTGCCGTCAAACTGGTACTCCACATCCACCAGCTTCATCTCGAGGCCGGTTTCGGCAATCCGCTTGCGGCAGATCTGATAGGCGTCGAATTCCCGGCTGCGGTTCTGGTGGTAGACATCAAGATCGCGCGGGGTCGGCTTGCGCAGGATGTTGCGCAGCACCGCATCCCCCCGTTTGCGCTCCAGCACCGAGCCGAGCTGATTCACCACTCCGAGATCCTCGCCCTTCTCCGCTTCGACGATCGCAAAGTCACCCGGCCGGAAGGGAAATTCCTGCGGATTGGCATAGATATCCTTGCGTTCCCCCTTGAAGACAATTTCAACCATCATACCGTTCGGCCTTTGAGAAGTAAACTTGCATTCAGCCGCGTCAGCAGCACCACCAGAATCAGGGTGGGATGCACGTTGCGGTCGAGCATTTCAATCGACTTTTCCAGTTCAGCAAAGATCGCGTCGAAGCGGATCTCGCTGAACGCCTTGACAAAATTGGTCATCACCTCGAGCTGGTCGATATTGACCAGCTGATTCTGCGCGGCCGCCTCGGGATTGGCAGTGAGCACCAGGGCGTCGCGGAACCAGACCAGCATCAGACTGTAAAAATCACGCTGTTCGCGTTTGTCGAGTTCATCGAGCACCTGCTCCGCCCATTCGATGCGCGTCCCGTCGTCCTTGAGGCAAATGCGCAGCGCCTCGATGACGAGATTGCGGCGCTCCTGCAGGTTCTCCTCGAGCAGCTCCAGGGCGTGGCGAAAGTTGCCCTGGGCGATGCGCGCCACCAGCTGCGCCTGCTCTTCGGTCGTCCCCTTGCGCGCGATCAACGCCGATGCGACCTCCGCGTTGGTCAGCAGGGTCAGGTCGATCCGTTGACAGCGCGAGAGGATCGTCGGCAGCAGCCCGGCATCGCGCGAGGAGGTCAGGATCATCTGCATCTCGGCCGGGGGCTCCTCGAGGATTTTCAGGAGGGCATTGCTCGCCTCCGGCGTCATCCGGTCGGCCTCGGCGATGATCACCACCCGACGCCCCTCGAGCGGCTTGAGGCCGCTGACGCGCCGCAGCTCGCGGATGCGCTCGATGCCGATGGTCGGCGCCGCCCACGGCAGCTCGCGCTGGTAGGGATCACGGACGAGGCTGTCCAGCACCCGGCGCTCCTCCTCGACACTCGCCGTCTTGGGCATGGGGAAGAGGTAGAGCAGATCGGGATGCTCGAACCGGCTGGCGCGCCGGCAGGCGCTGCACTGGTCACAGGGCTTGTCGCCGGTGCCGCTGCAGAGAAGCGCCTTGGCCATCTCGATGGCGAGTGCCTCTTTGCCGACGCCGGCAGGGCCGGTAAAAAGATAGGCGTGCGGGATCCGGCCGGTTTGCAGCGCCCGCGCCAGGATCTCCTTCGGCCGGTTCTGGCCGATGATCTGTGTGAAACTCATGATTCTCTTTCAGGCCTGGAGAGGGGAACGCAGCCGCATCTTACCCCAGCCATTCCTCAGGGTTCAGATTGTGCGTATTTTTCCAGATTTGAAAATGAAGGACCGGACCGTTGAACGAACCCGATTCGCCGACGGTGCCGATCGCCTGGCCCTGCCGAACCGGATCATCCTGGCTGACGCGGATCTCTTCCAGATGCGTATAGACCGTATAAAAACCATCGCCGTGACTGATGATGACAATATTGCCGCTGCCGCGCTGCCAGGTGATCGTCTGCACCTGGCCGTCGCCCACCGCCACCACCGTACCGCCCTCCCGGGCCTTGATATCGATGCCGAGATTCTCGGTGATGGTATTGAGCTCGGGATGGCGCTGCCGGCCGAAACGGCTGACCACAGCGCCGCGCACCGGCCAGGTCAGCCGGCCCTTCATGCCGGCAAAACGGCCGCTGTAGATAACCGGGGGCGCCACCACCGCCGCAGGCTGTTGCGGCTTGCGGGTTACAGCGCTCAAACGCGCCTGCTCGGCCCTGGTGATCAGGGCCAGAATCTGCTTTTCCGAGGCCCGGCTGTCACGCAGCCGCTGCTCCAGCACCTTTTTGTCCTTGCGCACCGAAAGGAGATAGGCCGACCGCTTCTCGCGGCTGCTCCGCAAGGCCTGCTCCTCGGCCGTCCGCTCGGTCAGTGCCCGGGCTTTGTCCAGCCGCTCCTGGCGCAGATAGCTCTCTTCCTTCTCCAGCTGCTGCTGCCGCAGGGCCAGCGACTGCAGGTTACGCCGGTCGGCTTCGGCGATCATCTTCTGGTAGCGCAGCCAGACCTGGGCCTGCTGCAGCGAACGGATGCTGAGCAGCAGATCGATCTCCTGCGCCCGGCCGTGCTTGTAAAAGGAGACCAGCCGTTTTCGCACCCGCGAGGCCAGGGTATCCTTTTGTGCAGCCATTGAACGGACCCGCTGACCGCGCAGCTCTACCTGCTGTGCCAGCCGGTCGACATCCTGGTTGAGCTCGCTGAGATAGGCGTGCGAGACATCGATCTCGCGGTCCAGCCTGGCCAGATAGTCGGTGGCGGCCTTCTCGTCACGCTTGCGCTGCTTGAGGGCCGATTCCTGCCGCTTGATCTCATCCCGGATGTTCTGCAACTCCGACTTGCGCCGCGCCGCCTCCCTGGGGGTCTCGGCGGTCAAAACCGGGGCCAGCAGGAGCGGCAGCAGAACGGCGAGGGCTGTGCACGCTCGTCTCATCCCGTCCCTTCTGCAGATCTCTATACTTGTTAGAAAATAATACTCTATGCAGACAAATGCAACAGAAAACCTGCGGCCGGTTGGCGGGTGAGCGCAAGGGGCGGGGGCGGGAGCGGCGCCGGCAAGGCCGGCGGATGCGCAAGGGGTGCAGCCAGGCTCGGGAGCGGCTGCAAAGACCTTGATTTCTACCGCCGCGAATGGTATATTTATCCTTATGAAAGCCCACCGCCCATCCGCGCCCGCCGGCGCCGGTCAGCCCTGCACCCTCGAGGAATTGCGCCCCCTCCATGCCTTTGACCGTCTGCTGCCGGCCGGACTCAAGCGTCTGCAGCCCTGGCTGCACGCCCGCACCTATGGCCCCGGCGACCGGCTCTATGCGCAAGGCGAGCCCGCCCTGATCCTCTTCTTTCTCCTCAGCGGCTCCCTCGCCCTGGAGGTCGAGGAGAAGGCCGGCCATCCCGAACGCCTCAAGATCGTCCTGCGCGGAGAGGCCTGCGGCGCCGCGGCCCTGCTGGGCGAGGCCTTTTATGGCGAGAACTGCCGCGCCCTCGAGAGCAGCCGGGTGGCGGTGCTGCCGCAAACCGGCTTCGAACACCTGCTGGCGGCCGAGCCGGCCCTTGCCTGCGCCCTGCTGCAGGGAGTGCTCGGCGAGAGCCTGGAGGAGTGGCGCAAGGCCCAGAGGAATTACGCCAGCCTGACCGACCATCTCACCCGCGCCAATATCATCGTCTGAAGCGGAGCCGTCCACCCGGAGCAGCCATGTCCTTTTCGATCCATCTCACCTCCACCAAGCTGCGTCAGTACGGGACCACCGCGGCCCTGGCCGTCGCCCTGCTGCTTGTGCTCTGGCTTGTTCCGCTCCTCTCCCCCGCCCTCCTGCGTCTGCTCCTGCTGACCCTCTTTCTTGCCGGCCTCCTGCCGGCCCTGCCCCGCCCGCGCCGATTGCGCCGCCTGCGCGGCGGGGTGCCGCTCCTGATCGTCATCGTCTGTTATCTGGCGCTCGATCTCGGGATAACCGGCTCCATCGAGCTCTCCCCGCCGGCGGCCTCGGACGCCAGCCAGCGCGGCGATGCCGGACTGCTCGAACGGCAGCTCACCGCCGGCCGTGGCGAACTGCTGGAGTTCATCCAGCGGGCCGGCCGGCTCCTCTGGCCGGCGCCGGCCACCGTGCTGCTCGGACTGCTCTTCGCTCTGCTCCTGATCGCTCTGTGGCCAAGGCTGGTACACCGGCTGCTGCAGCGGACGGACAACCTTGCCCTCAGCCGGCGCACCTGGCAGCTGCGCGAGCTGCCGCGGCGCTTCGGGCCGTGGATCCGCAGTGAAACCCTGCGCGCCCTGCTGCTGGCGGCGATCTGGGGCGCTGGCACCTGGCTGCTCGGCTACTCGCATCCCGCCGCGGCGGCGCTGCTGATGGGCCTCGGCAGTCCGACCCCCTTCTGGGGCCCGCTGCTCGCG
This sequence comes from uncultured Cytophagia bacterium, assembly GCA_964436305.1. Taxonomy (GTDB): domain Bacteria; phylum Zhuqueibacterota; class Zhuqueibacteria; order Residuimicrobiales; family Residuimicrobiaceae; genus JAKPUX01. Next base: position 6,410 of record CAYTCI010000079.1, read on the forward strand.
GCGGGCTTGAGCCTCTTTTTCGCTGCGGGGGTGCGCCAGCTGCTCTTCCAGTCCGCGGGCGCGGCCATCGTCTTCGCCGTCGCCTGGCTCACCAGCCATCTCCTGCTCGCTCTCCGCCTGGACGCGGTGCGGCCGCCCGTGCCCCGGGGCGCCCTGCTCCTCTGCGCCATGGGCGGCTACGCCCTCGCCGGCATCGGCGGCTTTTTCCTCGCCGCCCCCCTGCTCACCGCCGCCCTCCACCTCCAGGCCGCCCTTCAGCCGCCAACCACCACGCCGCACCCCTGAAGCCCTTGCAGCACCACCGGCCCGGCTCGCGACAATTATCTTGATTATTTGGCTCTTTTTTAATATCTTTTAGTTTTAATTTTAACCGGATGGCCAGCCATGGCAGCGAATGCTCGCGCAGATACCCTCTCCATCGCCTTTCAGGGCGAACACGATGCCTACAGCGAACTGGCCGCCCTCAAGTTCTTTGGCGACGACGCCTCCTGTCTCCCCTGCCCCGATTTTGAGGGGGTTTTCGCCGCAGTGATCTCCGGCACCACCCGCTTCGGGATCCTCCCGGTCGAAAACTCCTCCACAGGCAGCATCCACGTCAATTACGACCTGCTCCTCCAGCATCAGGTCGCCATCACCGGCGAGGTCTTTTATCCCGTCGACCACCAGCTGATCGCCCATCCCGGCGTCCGCTTGCAGGAGATCCGGACGATCTACTCGCATCCCCAGGCCCTCGAGCAATGCCGTCATTTCATCGCCTCGCTCGCGGGGGTGCGTGCCCTGCCCGCCTTCGATACCGCCGGCAGCGTGCGCATGATCCTCGAGGACCAGATGCGCGACTGCGCCGCCATCGCCAGCCGCCGTGCCGCCCGGGTCGCCGGTATGCAGATCCTGTGCGAGAACATCCAGGATATCGCGGAGAATATCACCCGCTTCCTCATCATCAGCCGCGATCCGCAGCCACAGCCCGGCGCCAACAAGACCTCGATCGTCTTCGCCATGAAAAACCTGCCGGGAGCCTTGTACAAGAGCCTCAGTGCGTTTGCGCTCCGGGACATCGATCTCCTCAAGATCGAATCGCGCCCCTGGCGCGGCCGGCCGTTCGAATATATCTTTTATCTCGACTTCCGCGGCACACTGGAAGAACAATCCTGCCGCAACGCCCTGCGCCATCTCGAGGAGATGACCAGTTTTGTCAAAATCTTGGGTTCCTACGCCGAGGGCGATGGCCTCGATCCGGCCGCCCGGCAAGGGCAAACCGCAGCAGCGGCGCACTGAACCCCGTATCCTTTGACCCACCACCTCACTAACAGGAGTACGACCATGTCTGCAACAAAAACGGAATTTCAGGGCAATATCGGCATCCTCGTCGGCGGCGGCCCCGCGCCCGGCCTCAACGGCGTCATCGCTGCGGTCACCATCGAGGCCCGGCGCCACAATCTCAATGTCTATGGCATCATGGACGGCTACAAGTGGCTCGTCAAGGGCGACGAGGCCGAGTTCATGGAACACGTCAAGGAACTGCGCATCAGCGACGTCTCGCGCATTCATTATGACGGCGGCTCGATTCTCCGCACCTCCCGCACCAATCCCGCCAAGAGCCCCAACGGCGTCGAGAACTCGGTCAAGCTGCTTAAAAAACTCGACATCGGTTACATGGTCACCATCGGCGGCGATGACACCGCCTACGGCGCCATGGAGATCGCCCGTGCCGCCGGCGGTCAGATCAAGTTCGCCCACGTCCCCAAGACCATCGACAACGATCTGCCCTTGCCCAACAACCTGCCGACCTTCGGCTACCAGACCGCCCGCGACCTCGGCGCCACCCTGGTCAAGAACCTGATGGAAGACGCCCGCACCATGGACCGCTGGTACATCACCGTCGCCATGGGCCGCCACGCCGGCCATCTCGCCCTCGGCATCGCCAAATCGGCCGGCGCCACCATTGCCATCATCGCCGAAGAGTTCGGCCATGAAGGCCTCATTCCCCTCGATCAGATCTGCGACATCGTCGAGACCGCGGTCATCAAACGCCGCGCCATGGGCAGCCGGCACGGCGTCGTCGTCATCGCCGAGGGCGTGGCCGAACGCCTCAGCCCCGAAGAGCTGAAGCAGATCCCCGGCGTCATCGTCGAGTACGACTCCTTCGGTAATATCCTCCACTCCGAGATCGAACTCGGCAAGATCATCAAGCTCAAGGTCGAGAGCCGCTTCGCCGCCCGCGGCGACAAGATGTCGATGGTCGAGATCAACATCGGCTACGTCCTGCGCTGCGCCGACCCCATCCCCTTCGACCAGGAGTACACCCGCGACCTGGGCTTCCAGGCCGTGCGCTATCTCCTCAACGACGGCAGCAGCTACCAAGGCAACGCGATGATCTCGGTCGACAATGGCAAACTCCACCCGATCCCCTTTGACGAGATCATCGACAAGGAGACCAAAAAGACCGCCGTGCGGTATGTCGATATCCTCAGCGATTCCTACCGCGTCGCCCGCAGCTATATGGTCCGCCTCGAAAAACGCGACCTCGAGGACAAGGAGTTCCTGGCCAAGCTCGCGGCGGCGGCACGCATGACGCCGAAGCAGTTCGTCGAGCGTTTCGCCTACCTCGCCCGCTGAGTCCGCAAGAGACCGTATAAAAAAAGCCGCTTCGATCGAAGCGGCTTTTTTGTTTTCCGTCGGGGCTAGAGGCCGATGGCGAGGCTGGTGGCGAAGCCGCCGCCGCGCACGGCGCCGGGATTGAGACTGCCCACCCCCTGCCAGGCCAGGTCCCAACGCAGACCGCCGCACAGCACGCCGAAGCCGAAGGCGCTGCTCCAGCCGCTCTCCGCGGCATGGCCAACGCCGGCGCGCAGACGCAAAAAGCGCCAGGGGGCGTACTCGCCGCCGAGGGCCAGCTCGGATCCGCCCAGCAGGGTTGCCGCCTTTTCGCCGCCGCGCCATTCGGCGCTGACCAGCCAGCGCGGGCGCAGATAGCTGGCCGAGAGATGCCAGCGCCGCGGCAGGCGCGTCGAAAAGGCCGGAATGGCCAGGGTCGTGTCGCTGTGGGTCACCACATCCTCCAGATCGAGATCCTCCTCGAGGATGCGGTCGATGTTGGTGTCGTCCAGGGTAAAACCGGCCAGCAGCCGTTCACACTGCCGGTTCCAGCGCAGATCCGTGACGAGGTTCTCCGCGTAGAGCGCGAGGCGCAGCCGGGGGGTGATCACGGCGGTCATGCCGAGATCGAGGCCCCAGCCCTGGCCGCCGCGGGCGGTGCGCAGGCGCGCCTGGCCGTCGGCCGCAGCGCTCGTCGCGCCGGTCCGCGCCCGTGCGCGCAGGGACTCCACTTCACCGTACCAGGAACCCAGATAGTAATGGGCCGTGAGGCCGAAGGAGAGACTCTGGGTGCCGCGCAGGGTATAGGGGGGAGAATAGCCGTACGAGAGGGCGAGGTCGCTGAGCAGCAGGGCCCGCCCGGCGGCGGGGATGAAATCGTAGCGGCGCTCCAGTTCGTTGCCGCGCAGCAGCAGGCTGAAAAGTTCTTCGGCGAGGTGGAAGCGGCCGAGGGCTCGGCTTTGCAGCGACAGGGCCGCCGGGCCGACGGCGATGCTGAAGGGTCTGGCCGTCAGGCCGAGCCGGCCGCTCACCCCCCGGCCGGCGACGGCGGCGAGCAGCTCCTCTTTGGCCGCCTCATCGAGATAGGCGCCGTTGTAGCGGCGGTAGCTCTCGAGGCCAAAGGCGTTATCGTCGGCCCAAAGGCTCACACCGAGCAGGGCCAGACTAGTCCGGCTGCCGGTGCTGAAGGCCAGGTTCGCCGGATTGTGAAAGGGCGCCTCGGCGCCGGTGGCGAGGGTGGCATAGGCCCCATGCAGGCCCACACTGCGCCCCTGGCCGAAAGCGGCAGCCGCACTCAACCATAATCCCATCACCACCCGCCAGCCGCTGCATCGCTTCATTTCACATCCGTCTCCACCATCACCACCACCTGGTCCACCGCGTTATGCTGATAGATCGTCCGCGCCGTGGTCAGTTCGCCCTGGATGCGGCCGAAATCGGGCTGGTGAACATCCTGGTTCCAGGCCCGCAGGTAGGCGAGCCAGCGGCAGCCATCGAGAAAGGCGGCGCGCTCGGCGTTTTGCTGGACCGCCGGCCGGTTCTGCGGATTCTCGGGAATCCGGCCGAACCCGACGGCGCGCAGCGTCCCCTTGCCGGTGTCCAGCGACACGGCCAGGAGCCGCTCGCGCAGCGTAACGTCAGCCGGCGCCTCGCGGATCTGCTCCTGCAGGCTGAGCAGATCGCCAGCCTGCCGCGCCAGCTGGACCTCGGTCTCCGGAGCGTTCTGCTTCTCGACCTGTTTGATCTCCTGCTCCGGCTTTTCTTTCCTGCAGCCGCTCATGACCATCAGGAGGGTGAGGAAAAGAACAAGGCCGGGGCGTCTCCACCCCGGCCTGCTTGCTGTGTTTGAACTCATGTGCCCATTTCCCAGGATGCCAGATAGTGTCGTTGTTCGTCCGTGAGCTCATCCATTTCAATGTTCATGCTCTTCAGCTTGAGGCGGGCCACCCAGTCCTCGATCTCACTCGGGACCTCATAGACCTGAACCTTGAGGCTGCCGGCATTCTTGACCACCCATTCGGTGGCCAGGGCCTGGGTCGCAAAGCTCATGTCCATCACCGAGGCGGGATGGCCTTCGGCGGCCGCCAGGTTGATCAGCCGGCCGTCGGCAAGCAGCCGCACCCGGTTGCCCGAGGGCAGGGTGTACTCATCGACAAAGTTGCGCACCCCGGGACGGCTCGCGACCGCCATCTCCTTGAGAGCCGGGATGTCGATTTCCACATTAAAGTGGCCGGAGTTGGCCATGATCGCGCCATCCTTCATCACCGCGAAATGCTCGGCGCGCAGGACGTGGATGTCGCCGGTCAGGGTGCAGAAGAGATCGCCAATGCGGGCCGCCTCGGCCATCGGCATCACCCGATACCCGTCCATCGCCGCCTCGAGCGCCCGGATCGGATCGACCTCGGTGATGATGACGTTGGCGCCCATGCCCTTGCAGCGCATCGCAAAACCCTTGCCGCACCAGCCAAAGCCCGAGACCACGACGTTCTTGCCCGCCAGCAGGATATCGGTGGCGCGGATGATGCCGTCGACGGTCGACTGGCCGGTGCCGTAGCGGTTGTCGAAGAGGTTCTTGGTCGTGGCGTCGTTGACCGCGATCACCGGGAATTTCAGGGCGCCGTCCTTGGCCATGGCGCGCAGCCGGATCACGCCGGTGGTGGTCTCCTCCATCGAGCCGATCACCGACTGGACCACCTCGGGATAATCGAAATGGATGTTCGAGACCAGATCGGCGCCGTCATCCATGGTGATGACCGGGTGGTGCTCGATCGCCGCACGGATGTGCTCATAGTAGACCTTCTCGTCCTCGCCCTTGATGGCATAGACGGCAATCCCGTACTCCTCCACCAGCGCGGCGGCGACGTCGTCCTGGGTCGAGAGGGGATTCGAGGCGCAGAGCACCAGATCGGCGCCGCCGGCCTTGAGGGTGCGCATCAGGTTGGCGGTTTCGGCGGTGACGTGCAGACAGGCCGAAAGTTTCTTGCCCGCCAGCGGTTTTTCCTGTTCAAACCGCTCCCGCACCTGCCGCAGCACCGGCATGTCATGATCCGCCCACTCGATGCGCTTCTTCCCGCCCCCGGCGAGAGCACTATCCTTGATATCGTATTTCACACTGCCTCCAGTATGCTGGTCTATGAGATGAAAAGCCCATCGGCCGCTGATGCACCGATGGGCTGCTGATTCGGAATGGTCAGGCCCGCCGGCGCGGCTTCAACCGCGCGCCAGAACCTCGGCCTTGTCGGTGCGCTCCCAGGGGAAATCCTGGTCGTCGCGGCCGAAATGGCCGTAAGAAGCGGTCGCCTTGTAGATCGGGCGCCGCAGATCGAGCATCTCGATGATGCCGCGCGGCGTCAGGTTGAAATTCTTGCGGATCAGCTTGACGATCTCTTCGTCCGGCATGCGGCCGGTGCCGAAGGCGTCCACCATCACCGATACCGGCTCGGCCACGCCGATGGCGTAGGCGAGCTGGATTTCACACTTTTTCGCCAGACCGGCCGCCACGACATTCTTGGCGATGTAGCGCGCCGCATAGGAGGCCGAACGGTCGACCTTGGTCGGATCTTTGCCCGAAAAGGCGCCACCGCCGTGACGGGCATAGCCGCCATAGGTGTCGACGATGATCTTCCGGCCGGTGAGGCCGGTGTCGCCCTGCGGCCCGCCGATGACGAATCGGCCGGTGGGATTGACGTGGTAAATAACGCCATGCCCCGGGATCATCTCCTTGGGCAGGATCGGCTCGATCACTTTCTCGATGACGTCCTGGCGGATCTGCTGCTGGCTGACATCGGGATCGTGCTGGCTGGAGATGACCACCGTCTCGACATAGGCCGGTTTGCCGTCGACGTAATTGACCGTGACCTGGCTCTTGCCATCCGGCCGCAGATAGGGCAGGACGCCCTGCTTGCGCACTTCCGCCAGGCGGCGGGTGAGTCTGTGGGCGAGGACGATCGGCAGGGGCATCAGCTCCGGGGTCTCGTCGATGGCAAACCCGAACATCATGCCCTGATCGCCGGCGCCTTCACGATTGACACCTATCGCAATGTCGGCCGACTGCTGGTCGATGGTGGTGATCACCGCACAGGTCTTGTAATCAAAACCGAATTCGGCATTGGTATAGCCGATCTCGCGAATGGTCTCGCGCGCGATCGCGGGAATGTCGACATAGGTGTCCGTGGTGATCTCGCCGCCCACCAGGCAGAGACCGGTGGTCACGTAGGTCTCGCAGGCGACGCGCCCCTTGGGGTCATCCTTGAATACCGCATCCAGAACTGCATCGGATATCTGATCGGCCACCTTGTCCGGATGGCCCTCGGTTACTGACTCTGATGTGAAGAGAACTTCCGACATGAACACTATCTCCTTTAGGTGTAGGGTTATATTGAAACAACTGCAAATCTGCACAGGATGTACGCTTACATACCGTCATAGCGCCCATTGTGCGGAGGACCAAGGCCGTCAGCCGCGTTAGTGCCGGGCCAGGGTGTGGTTGGGATCGGCGACGATCAGGTCGCGGAACTTGCGCCGGAAGACGCTGTGCAGGTACTGCTCCACCTCGTCCGCCGTGTCATAGCTCAACATCCGCTCCGCCAGGTTTTCGCACTCGTCAAAATGGACCCGGCGGATGATCTCCTTGACCACCAGCAGCGAGACCGGACTGACGCTGAATTCATCCAGTCCCATGCCGAGCAGGGCCATCGTTGCCAGGGGATCGCTCGCCATTTCCCCGCACATGCCAACCCAGACCCCCTCTTCATGGCCGTGACGAATGGTATCGCGGATCAGCCGCAACACCGAGGGGCTGAAGGCGCGGTACATCTCATCGACATAGCGGTTGCTGCGGTCGACCGCCAGGGTGTACTGGACCAGATCGTTGGTGCCGATGCTGAGGAAATCGCATTCGCGCGCGATCAGATCGGCCGAGACCGCCGCCGAGGGGACCTCGATCATCGCGCCAAAGGGGATCTCCTCATCGAAGGGGATGGCGGCGGCGCGCAGCCCCTCCTTGACCGATTCGAACACCCGGCGGCAATAGCGCATCTCCGAAACACAACTGATCATCGGGATGAGGATGCGCACTTTGCCCTGCACGCTGGCGCGCAGGATCGCCCGCAGCTGCCGGCGGAAGACCTCCTCGCTCGCCCGGTAGAGGCGGACGCCGCGGAAGCCGAGAAAGGGATTGGCCTCATGATGGACATGAAAATGCTTTTGCGCCTTGTCACCGCCGAGATCGAAGGTGCGGAAGATGATCGGCTGCCGGTGCAGGGCCTCGAGGATCCGGACATACTCGTTGTACTGGTCCTCTTCACTCGGCAGCTCGTCACGCATCATAAAGAGGTACTCGGTGCGGTAGAGCCCGACCCCCATCGCCCCGTCCTCGAGCGCCGGCTGGACCTCCTCGAAAAACTCGATATTGGCCGCCAGCTCGATATCCTTGCCGTCCCGGGTACGGGCGGGCAGAGCGCAGCTCCGTTCCAGCTTTTTCGACAGCGCCTGGTAGAGGGCCAGCGACTTTTCGTACTTTTCCCGGGTCTCCGGATTGGGACGAATGATGAGCTGCCCCGAATAGCCGTCGAGGATAACCGGATCGCCGGTGGTCAGCTGATTACACACCGGCCCGAGGCCGACCACGGAGGGCACCTTGAGAGAGCGCGCAAGGATAGCGGCATGTGAGGTGCGGCTGCCCAGTTCGGTGGCAAAGCCGAGCACGAAATCCCGGCGCAAATGGATGGTCTCGGAGGGCAGGAGATCGGCGGAAAAGACTACCGCCGGCCCCGGCAGCCCGTCACCCGGCCCTTTGGCTGAACCCTGGAGGTGGCGGATCACCCGCCGCTTGACATCCTGCACATCGCTGATCCGCGCCCGCATGTACTCGTCCTGGAAATGGGCAAAGGTCTGCTCGTATTTCTCGAGGACCTGCAAAAAGATCCAGTCGGCATTCAGGCGCTCGTTGCGGATGCGGCGCAGGGATTCGCCGATGATCTCGGGATCGTCCAGCATCAGCTTGTGGACCTCAAAGATCTCCGCGCTGCGTTCGCCCAGCATCAGTTGGGTCTGTTCGCCGAGCTCGGTCAGTTCGGCTTTGGCCCGGACGATCGCGTTGTTCAGTTTCTCGACTTCATTCTCGATCTCCGCTTCCGCGATTTCTCGCGGCCGGACATCCTGGAGGCCGCTGCCAAAGACAAAGGCATGGCCGATGGCGATACCCTGCGATACCGCCACGCCCTTGATACGAGTCTCCCCGGATGCTGCCTGTTCAGCATTCATACTCAAAACCCGTCAATAGAGCCTACTCTTCATCGAACTGCCGTTTATCGATCAGTTCCTCGATCGCTTCCAGGGCGGAGTATTCATCCTCACCGTCGATCCGGATCACGATCTCACTGCCATGGCCCGCCTCGAGCATCAGCACCCCCATGATACTCTTGGCATTGATTTCCGTCTTGTTGCGCGCAATATAGATGGCCGATTTGAAATGGGAGGCCACCTTGACCAGCTGTCCCGCAGGGCGGGCGTGAATGCCCAGTTTGTTCTTGATCGTAAAGCGCTTTTCTATCATCGGTTTCGTGCTCTGTCTCTGTTAATACCGCTTCAGGTCTCAAGCACCCCATGCCAGTGAGATCAGCAGGCCCAATAGCGCGGCGCCCAAAAGGGTCAAATGCCTCGATTTGTGGTAATGCAGCGCCGCCAGGGTCAACAGCAGCGCCGCGATGAAAATGGTCACCGGCAGCAGCCCCGCCGGATAGGCGGAGGCCGCCGCCCAACGGCCGCCCTGCGCACTCCAGCGCACGGCGGCGATCAGACACGCCCCCGCCGCCACCGAGCCGGCCAGGTTCACCCCGTCGAACCACTTCTGGTAGCGGCGCACCGAAAGCTCGGAGACGATATCGAATCCCTTGCGGTAGCCTTCCCGCAGACCGTAGATCCGCACCACCAGATGGGGGATATTGTAAACCACCAGAAAGACCGGAATGGCGATCCAGCCTGCGGTCAGGGCCAGCAAGACACCCAGTCCCGCCACCGCCGGCTTGAGGCCGCACCAGAAGAGCCGGTCACCGATCGCCCCGAGCGGTCCGACCAGCCGCTCCTTGAAGATTTCGATCGGCCGGGAGTCCTCCCACTTTTTGCGGTGCGCCTCCTCCTCCAGTTTGGCCACCGCACCCAGACACCAGCTGGCGAAGTAGGGATGACTGTTAAAAAAATCAAGATGGCGCCGGAGACACTCCTCGCGCTGCTTGCGCGTCTTGTAGATGCGCTTGATGAAGGGGATTGCGGAAAAGCCGAATCCCAATCCCAGCATCGACATATGATTCCAGGATCCCTGGACAATGAAGCAGCGCCAGAACATGTTCCAGAGATCGAAGGTGCGCATCCGCGACTTCATTGGCCGCCTCCCCCCTGCGCAGCCAGCAGCACCCAGAGCATTACCCCCAGGCCTGCGCCGGCCGCAAGATGCCACCAGTTGCGGCGGGTGAAAAAATGGTGCAGCAGCACCGCGCAGCCGGTGCCGAGAAAGGCATAGAGGATGCTTTGCAGATGCCGGTCGACGCGGACCGGCACCAGGGGCGCGATATGGTTAAAGAGATAGCCAAAGCCGGCCACTGCGGCGAAGGTCAGCAGCCCGCCGGCGAAGAACATGCACAAAATCGCAAAAAGATGATGCCGGGTAACCGCCGCGGGGGTGATCTGCCTGAGCGCCATCAGCCGGGCGTAGATCCGCGTATTGACCTGACGCATCAGCTCGACGATCCGCCCGCCGGCCTTGCTCATCGCCAGACCGGTGAGGGCCGCCAGGAAAAGCGCCAGCTCCGGCCGGCCGGTGCTCCGCTCGAGCAGCACCGCCAGTCCAGCCGCAATGGTCGCCCCCACGTTGCCCTCATTGAAGAAGGCTCCGCCCACCGGCAATTCATCCAGGTAGAGCAGCTCAAAGATCAGACCGACCAGGAAGCCGGCAGGGAACCCTCCCAGGAGGAATCCGGCGACCGAACAGGCCACCAGGGGGCGGGAGAGGAGTATCTGCAGGGCGGCGGTGGTATCCAGCGCGACGATGCCGCCCCACACACTGACCACCGCAAGATCCTGCCACATAGGCTCTTTTCCGGTTGTTAATAGAAATGATAAAAGGAATTATACATATTTTTGCCCAGAAATACAACAAAAAATGCTGGCGGAAAGGGAGGGGGGATTGCAGGATGGAAGAGATGAAAAAGAGGGATTGTGTTACACGACCTCGATGCGGCCGGGATGATCGCCGGTCACCTCGCCGATCACCGCCATCCGCAGCCCCTCCTCACGCCCGGCGCGTACCAGCTCGAAGGCCTTCTCCTCGGCGACGGCGATCAACAGTCCTCCCGAGGTTTGCGGGTCGCAGAGCAGCAGCCGCTGCTCGGGCGAGATCCGCTCGCGGAAATCGACCTGCGGCTGGACGTGGAGCAGGTTGGCGCGGGTCCCGCCGGGCACGAACCCCGCGGCGGTGGTGGCGACCGCCGCTGCGAACAGCGGCACCGTATCGTTGCGCAGCACCAGCCCAACCGCACTGGCCTCGGCCATCTCCAGGGCATGGCCGAGCAGGCCAAAGCCGGTGATGTCGGTCACGGCATCCACGCCGATGCGCTGGCAGACCTCCGCTGCTGCCCGGTTGAGGGCTGCCATCGAGCGGCACACCTCCGCCTCCATCTCCGGCGTCCCCTTGCCGGCCTTGAGCGCGGTGGTGATCGTTCCGGTGCCGATCGGCTTGGTCAGCACCAGTACGCCGCCAGGGCGCGCCCCGGCGTTGGTGAGAATCCGCCCGGGATGGATCAGTCCGGTCACCGCCAGCCCGTATTTGAGCTCCGGATCGCTGACCGTGTGGCCGCCGAGGATCGGGGTATCGGCCTCGGCCGCCTTATCCTGCCCCCCCTGCAGGATGGCCGCCAGCACCTCGATCGGGAAAAGATCCTTGGGAAAGCCGACGATATTAAGGGCGCTGAAGGGCTTCCCGCCCATGGCATAGACGTCGCTGAGGGCGTTGGCCGCGGCGATCTGGCCGAAGGTATAGGGATCGTCGACGATCGGGGTGAAGAAATCGACGGTCTGGACCAGGGCCAGCTCATCGCTGAGGCGGATTACACCCGCGTCGTCGGCGGTGTTGTAGCCGACGAGAACCCGGGGATCGTTGAGTTTAGGCAGCTTTTCCAAAGCCGCGGCCAGTTCAACTGGCGCGAGTTTAGAGGCTCACCCGGCGCATTTGACCGTTTCGGTCAGCCGCTTGTGGGGGTATTCGTTCACGTGTTTCTGCTCCACTGGCTATTTGGCCAATTGTATGGCGCCCTGCAGCGCCTGGAAACCCTGCGCGGAGATGCAGGAGAAAAAAGTGCCTTCGCCGCCCTTGAGCTGGGCGCAGCCGACCTCGCCCCGTTTGTTGACGGCGACGAACTTGACGTTGAAATCGACCTTGCCGCCGTTGACCTCGATGATGCGCCGGCAGCCCGCCTCGCAGGCCGCCTGGGGCGAGAGGCCCCGGGCCATCTGGGAGACTGCATAAAAACTGCCACAGGTGCGGATCACCTCCTCGCCGCGCCCGGTGGCGCCAGCCGCACCGACCTCGTTGTCGAGGTAGAGTCCGGCGCCGACGATCGGCGAATCCCCGACCCGGCCGGGGATCTTGAATGCCAGTCCACTGGTGGTGGTGATGCCGAAGAGATCGCCGCGGTCATCGAGGCCGAGCACATTGATCGTTCCGGTCGGCCGGTAGATCTTTTTCTCGCCGGGCTCCAGCCAGTCATCGGACGGCGAAAGTGAGGCTTTCCACTTGAGCCAGGCCAGGCGGGAGGCCTCGGTCAGCAGGTTCTCCTCGTGGAAACCGAGGCGCAGGGCGAACTGTTTGGCCCCCTCGCCGACCAGGAGGATGTGGTCGGTGCGCTCCATCACCAGGCGGGCCACCGAGCTGGGGGTCTTGATATTCTGCAGTCCCGCCACGGCGCCGCACTGGTGGAAGGGGCCGGCCATGACGCAGGCGTCGAGCTCGACCACCCCCGCCTCGTTGGGCAGGCCGCCGTAGCCGACTGTCTGGTCCTCAGGATCGAGCTCGACG
>CAYTCI010000080.1:0-18619 GCA_964436305.1 uncultured Cytophagia bacterium
GGTGGGGGCGCCGGGGGCGGGTGGGCACGAGGGGTGGGTGGGCACTAGCGCCCCGGCCGGGTCGGCGCCGGGGGCGGGTGGGCACGAGGGGGAGGGGCTCGGCGCCCTCTGGGCCTCTGTGTGATCCGGTTGTTGGCCGGGGGGGCGGGGCTCTGCGTCCTCCGTGCCGCCGTGTGATCCGGTTGTTGGCCGGGTCGACAAGCAAACGAGCCGGCTGGCGTCCTGCAATTTTTAACGAAAATCCATTGACTTTCTTCGCAGGGTTGAGTATACTGCAAGTAGGGACACCCAGCCCTCCCAAACCAGCCGCCCTCCTTGCCTCCCCTGCCCGCAATTCCGCGGCAATCCCGAGATCACCCACAGACATCATCCCTGGATGAACCGCTTGACCTTCCAACCAAGGAGGACCACCCCATGAATACGCAAACGCGGATCATTGCATGGATCGCCATCCTGCTGCTGGCTTTTACCGGCGCTGGAGTCTGCGATTATGTCTCCAACATCCGCATGACGCCTGCTTCACCTGCCTGTCTTCTTTTCAACCATCAAGTCACGATCACCTTCGACTATTCGGTGACCGAAACGGCCGGCACCCTGATTTTTGTCCGGCCCTTCGCCGCAGGTACACTGGCGCCCAACTATTCCGCGCACGCTTCTCCGTACTATCCGGCAGGCAAGGGAAGCGGCAGTGGCTCTTTTACCATCCTGGTCGGGGAGGTCACCATCGATCAGCTGCGGTTCCAACTCAAGAGCGCGGACCAAAGCAGGGTCCTGCTTGAATTCTTCATTCCGGTGACCTACCACTTTTCCTCCAATGCCATCGAGAATGTCCATATCACCCCCGATTCGCCCTCCATGCTGCCCTTCGGGCAGAACGTGGATGTCGCCTTTGAGTACACCACCAGCGAGCCCGGGGGCGTGTTTATCTTTGTACGCCCGATGACCGGCGGTGCAACAACGCCCGGGTATGGCGCGCACGGCTCGCCTCTCTACCCGGTGGGAAGCGGCAGCGGCTCCGGCTATTTCACCATCTACGCCGGAGATGCCCTCATCGATCATCTCCGCTTTGAAATGTATAACGCCGATCAGAGCCAACTCCTGCTGACCTGTTTCATTCCGGTCGATTTCCGGTATGCCGCCCATGCCATCAGGAATATCGTCGTCTCACCCGCCTCCCCCCGCTGCATGCGGTTCAACGAGAACGTCACTATCAGCTTTGATTACACCACAACCGAGCCGGGCGGCGTGCGGATTTTTGCACGTCCCTTTTCGGGAGGCAGTCTGACACCCAACTATGGCGCATCAGGTTCTCTACTCTACCCTGCGGGAAACGGCAGTGGAGCCGGTGATTTTACCATCTCTTCAAGTAATGCCATTGTCGATCAGATCCGTTTCCGGATGTATAACAGCGATCAGAGCCAACTTCTGGTGGAGTATTTCATCCCGGTTAATTATCCTTATTCCATGAACAGGATAACCGAAATTCAATTTGAACCAGCCCCGCCGGCTTACCTCACCTTAGGACAAAACGTGGAGATGAAATTTAACTATTTTGCCAGCCAGCCGGGCGGCGTGCGGATTTATGCCCGCCCATTCAGCCAGGGGGGACTCACTCCCGGATACGGGGCCCATGGCTCATCCCTCTATGCCGACGGCAGCGGCAGCGGTGACGGATATTATGAAATTTCCAGCCAAAGTTCCCTGGTCGATCAAACGAGATTTCAGATGTACAATGCGGAGCAAAGCCAGCTGCTGCTGGAATTTTTCCTGCCTTCCCTCTTTTATTATGGCAATCAGGAAATTACCGGCTTGACCGGCAGCCATCCAGCCGAACCACAAACCTTTACACTGGATCAGAATTATCCCAATCCATTCAATCCCGCAACCTCGATCCGATTTACCCTCCCGGTACAGGCCGAGGTTTCGCTCTCAATCTTCAACCGTACCGGTGAAGCAGTGGCCCTCCTCTGTTCAGAGGTGCTGCCCGCCGGATCCTATACCCGGAGATGGGATGCAACGCACATACCAAGCGGGATTTATTTCTACCGGTTGCAGGTCGATGGCCGCAACGTGGAAACCAGGAAATTGACTCTGATCAAATAGACCAAAATTTTGATCAGCGGACCATCTCTTTCCATGTGATTGGGCGCCTGCGCGGGGCCGGGTCGGCACCAGAGGGGGGGCTGGGAGTTGGGGTCGGCGCGAGAGGGAGGGGCTCAGCGTCCACTGCGCCGCCGTGTGAGCCGGTTGGCGGCCGGCTTGGCGCGAGAGCGCGCGGGGCCACGGGGATGGGCCGCAGTATAGAAAGATTCGCTGAAAAATCCCTTGCCTTTTGAGCCCGGGTTGGTTATTATTCATTTGCAAGGGCGCAGGCGTGAGAAGGTGGATGGCCTCCCCGGCGGAAGTGAGCCTATCTTGGAAGGGGAACCGCATGGACAATGTCCGGCAAGTCCTGATCTTTCTTCTGGCCCTCCTCTGCACACTGGCCCTCCTCTGCACACCCGCCCTGCCTGCCGAAACCGGCACACCCTTTATCAGCCTCTACCCTGCCGTCCAGACCGGCGGCCACACCCAGAATTATGCCTTCGCCCAGGACAACCGCGGCATCATTTATGTCGGCAATGGCTATGGCGTCCAGGAGTTTGACGGCTCGACCTGGCGCATGATCAAGATCCCCAACGGCTCTTTCGTGCGCTCATTCGCCAAAGACTCCAGCGGGCGCATCTATGTCGGCTCCGCCACCGAGCTCGGCTATCTCGATGCCGATGCCAGTGGCACCATGCACTATATTTCGCTCCTCGAGCACATCCCACCCGGAGACCGCGGCTTCAATTATATCTGGTCCATCCATGCAGCGCCGGAAGGAATCTACTTCCAGGCCAGGGAGCGGCTATTTCGTTTCCAGCGCCCGGCTCCAAATGGCGCCGATAAAACCAGCCGGTCTGTCCAGATCTGGCGTCCTGAGGATCCCAAGCACTATTTTATCCATTCGTACTATCTGGATCAGACCCTCTACGTCCTGCAGCGCGGCTGCGGAATAAAAAAGCTGGTCGGTGATTCCCTGGTTCTGATTCCCGGTAGTGAGCAGTTCGTCAACGACCGTTCGCATGTCATGCTGCCCTTTCCCGGCCGTCCCGGCACGGCGTGGCTGGGCACCCTGAACCGCGGACTGTTTCTCTATGACGGCCATGCCTTTCAGCCCCTGCACACGGAGGCGGACGGACTATTGCAGCAAGGCACGCTCTACGACGCCAAGGTGCTGCCGGATGGCTCGCTTGCCCTGGGCACCCTCTCCGAAGGATTCCTGATCGTCGACGGCACGGGAAAGCTCAAGCTCCACCTGACCCGGGAGACCGGGCTGCTCTCCAACACGGTCGCATCTGTTTTTGTCGATCAGCAGAAAAACATCTGGCTGGGCATGGCCGGCGGCGTCGGCATTCTCGAATATGAATCCGGACTGAGACAATTCCCCTTTGCCTCCGCGGGCGTGCCCTTTGATCTGCACAGACACCAGGGCATCCTCTATGCCTCGGCCACAGACGGGATCTATTATCTGGATCTGCATGATTCGCAATTCAAATATGTCGAGGGCATGAGAAACTCCGGGGCATCCAATTCCCTGGCGATGAACAGCCACCTCTATGCCGGCAATGTGACCGGCGTCTACCTGATCCAGGGTACAAAGGGAACGCTCGCCTTGCCATACAGCGCGACGACGCCCGCCTTCATCTGCCTGCACAAATCCCGCCGCGACAGCAGCCGGATCATCGCCGGCGCCATCAACGGACTGGCCACTTTGAGGTATGATGCCCATAATCCCGGCCGATTGCGGCTGGAGAGCATTATTCAGGAGGTGCATGAGTATATCCGCCAGATCGTCGAACCCGTCCCCGGCACTTTTTGGCTCAGCACTTATAATTCCGGACTCATCCGCCTGCACTTTGCCGGCAGCGGTATCGCCAACCCCGTCATCGAAAGATTTGGACCGGCTCAGGGCCTGCCGATCGGCATTACCTCGGTTTTTCAGGTGGCGGGCCGCCTCATCTTCGGTACGGGCAAAGGCATCTACCGGTTTGATGAACAGGAGCGCAAATTTCATCCCGACCCCTTTTTCAAATCAGTCAACCTCGGCATCAATCCGGGGGAATGCGTGGTCGTAGCGGACGCCGACAGCAATATCTGGGCGAATGCCGGCAAAGAAACGGCCTTTTTTCGCAAAAGGGCTGACGGCAGCTATCAGCTCGAGAAAAGCACGACCTCCCGATTCGCCGATGAGCTCCATTATGCGATCTATCCTGACAGCGGCGCAGATGTATGGTTTGGCACGACCAATGGCGCGGTCCGGTTCACCTCCAACAAAAGCCTGATCGCGCATCCACCCTTTCCGGCGCTCATTCGCCGGGTGAAATTCGCCAACGACTCGACGCTCTACAATGGCGGCTTCGGGCCGCTGCGGAATGCTCCCGGCGATCCTGTCATCCCCCATCGGCTGAACGCCATCACATTCGAATATACCGCCACTTCCTATGTCAAACCTGTGGCGAATGAATTTCAGACCATGCTGGAGGGATTCGACCCGGGCTGGTCGGCATGGAGCAAGGAGAGCAAGCGCAACTATACCAACCTGCCGCGCGGCCCGTATGCCTTCCATGTCAGGGCCAGAAATATCTATGGCGAGGAGAGTACCCAAGCCTCTTACGCCTTTTCGGTTTTGGCCCCGTGGTACCGGAGCTGGTGGGCCTGGTTCTGTTATCTCCTGCTCGCCGGTGGGGCAGTCACCGGCATTGTCCTCCTGCGCACCCGGCGGCTGCACCGGCTCAGGCGCTCCCTGGAGAAAACCGTCCTGAAGCGTACGGCCAAAATCCAGGAGCAGATCGAGAACGTCGAACAGCTCAGCAGCATCGGCCAGGATATCATCGATAATCTTTCCATCGCCTCCATTATCCAGACCGTCTACGAGAATGTCAACAAGCTCATCGACGCCCCGATCTTTGGCATCGGTCTCTGCCAGGTCGAGAAAAACAGCCTCGAATTTCCCGCCACCATCGAAAACGGCAAGACCCTGCCGCCGTTAAGCTATGATCTCGCCGACGAGAACCGGCTGGCCGTCTGGTGCTTCAAGAACCAGCACGACGTCATCATCAACGACTGCGACCAGGACTATAAAAAATACATTCAGATCCTCCAGTCCCCCATGGGCGGCAAGATGCCCGAATCGATTCTCTACCTGCCGTTAATGCACAAGGAAAAGGTGATCGGTGTGATCACCGCCCAGAGCTTTAGCAAAAACGCCTACAGCGAATATGATCTCAACATCCTGCGCAACCTGGCCACCTACAGCGCCATCGCCCTGGAGAACGCCGAATCCTACCGCCGGCTCATCGAGACACTGGATGATTTAAAGACCACGCAGGAGAAGCTGGTGACCCAATCCAAGCTGGCGGCCCTCGGAGCCCTGACCGCCGGGATCGCGCATGAGATCAAAAATCCGCTCAACTTTGTCAACAATTTCTCCGAGCTGGGCGTGGAGATGGTCGATGAGCTGCGCCAGCTGCTGGCCAGGGCCAAAGAGTCTCCGAGTCAGGAGACGGATGCCGAGATTGACGAGCTGCTCGCGACGCTGCAGCAGAACGCCGCAAGGATCAAGGAACATGGCAAGCGCGCGGACAATATCGTGCGCAGCATGCTTCAGCATTCGCGCGGCAAGGCGGGCGAGCGCCAATCGACCAATATCAATGCCATGCTGGAGGAGGATATCAACCTGGCCTATCACGGCATGCGCGCCCAGGACAGCTCGTTCAATATCAAGTTCGAAAAGGAAATGGACGCCACCGTTGGCGAGCTGGAAATTGTGCCGCAGGATATCAGCCGGGTTTTTCTCAACATCATTCTCAACGGCTGTTACGAAGCGCATAAAAAGAAGCGGGCCGCCGGAAGCGAATTTGCGCCCTCGCTGCGGGTGCGCACCCTGAATCTCGGCAGTGCGGTCGAGATCCGCATCCGCGACAATGGCAATGGCATACCGGAGCAGGTCCGCGACAAGATCTTTACGCCTTTTTTCACCACCAAGCCAGCGGGGCAGGGCACGGGGCTGGGATTATCGATCAGCCACGACATTGTCGTGCAGGGCCATAATGGCCAGATCTGGTTCGAGTCGGTGCCGGGCGAGTTTACCGAGTTTGTGATTCGATTGCCGAATTAGGCGGATGGGCGGGGAATATCAGTTGCACATCTTCTGGGAGCAGTTATTTCGATATATACCTCAATTAAAAATGCCTTGTAGCCTGACGTTATGGGGGATTGGTTGCAGCGGCATCATCTTTCATTTGCAGCATCCAGACCTGTTCGCCAGGCACAAACGGGATCAAATGAGAACGATACGATCTGGAATGATCTCGAGCGCTGCTTCGGCACTTCTGTTTCACCCGCATTTTTCATTTTCGGCATTCATGGGAAATCAATACAAAAAATCCATGTGAAAAAAATACTGAACGAATATTCGAGAGAATTTAGCAGTAAAAGGCAGCATCGTCTCATGGGGTTCACCCTGCAGAGATGCACACCCGGAAAGCTTGCCTTGAAAGAAATGGCGACTCTCCGTGAGGATGCGAATACAGATATATTATTGCAATATCAAGGCACAGAGCGGTAGTGCAAGAATGATGGGGCGATGAAAAATGGGTTAACCGGGCTGATAATAACTAGCAAAAACCGGCTATTACTAATTCAAAGATAAAAAAGTACTTGACTAAATTTCAAGACTCGTGTATATTAACCAATAAGTCCATTCCAACGATGGATTTTATGCCTCGTCTCGCATCCCTTGTGTATCACGCATCCAAGTCAAGACGGCAGCACAGCTAATGCAGTTAAAGCCGCCTCCCGCAAATTTAGTTGCATACCAGTAGGGCCAGATCCAAAAACTGATTTTTGTTATGCCTTTCCCAGGCACAAAACTATTTGCCGCAAAAGACTCGAGTGCAAACGATGGGTTTTGCACCCAACGATTTCACATGGATAATTTTATCCAACTAAAAACCGGAGAAAAAGATGACTACCTCCCAAAATGCTTTAAATGCGAAAAAGCAGTGGGTAAAGCCTGCTCTGGTCATCATCGGCCGCGGCAAACCGGAGGAATCCGTCCTGGCTGGCTGTAAAAGTCATGCACAGCCCAATGGGGCGCTTTCGACGGCGACCCATACCAACTGCAATAAGATAGAAGCAAGTTGTGGATCCTGCCAAAGCAATGCTAATAATGCTTCGTAGGGCGTACCAAAAAGCATGTTATCATTATCACCCCATCTGGAATACGGCTTGAACAAAGCAAAGCCAAGATTGCCCAGGCAAGGTTGGCTCGATCTGACCTATCGCTGCAACTTCAAGTGCCGTCACTGCTGGGTGCGCATTCCAGATAACAAAGCGAATCAACAAGGCGAACTCTCTCTCAACGAGATAGAAAATATCGCGAAAGATGCACGGAATTGGGGCTGCAGCTTTTGGGCGATCTCAGGAGGCGAGCCGATGCTGCGGCCTGATTTTGCCGATATTTTCGATCGCCTGACACAAAAACCCTTTTCATACAGCCTCAACACCAACGGTTCACTTATCACTCCAGCCATCGCCAAATTGTTGGCCCGCCATGGTAACAAATTAATTGCGTTATATGGAGCCGATGCCCAGGTGCAAGACGCCATCACACGCCATCCTGGTTCATTTGAATTGACGATGCGGGGCATGCGGTATCTCAAAGAAGCGGGGGCGGGATTCACCGTGCAGATTATCCCGATGCGGGATAATTACCATCAGTTTGCCGGGATGATCGAGCTCGCCAAAAGTCTCAGTCCCTCCTATCGCATTGGCGCCGCCTGGTTATATCTTGCAGCGAATCGCGCTGTTGGCAGGAATGCGGAAATCAAAAGGCAACGCCTGCCAGTCTCTGCAGTAAATATTATCGATCCTGCCATCCCATCCTGCGGACCAGCACCCGTTTGTCTATCGACCAGTATGAATCAGAGTGCAAAATCCCCAGGCGCACATTACATTTTCGATGACTGTGTCATGCAATCCCGGCAATATCATATCGATCCCTATGGGCGGATGAGCTTCTGCCCCGCCATAAAAGATCCCGCTGCGAGGTTCAGCCTTCGCGAATATTCGTTTGCCCAAATCTGGGATGAAGCCCTCCCCGCCTATGCCAGGCAGATTGCAGCCACAGATGAGTATCAGCAAAACTGCGGCATATGCACATTGAAAAGTAACTGCCATTGGTGCGGTGCATATGCCTGGCTTGAAACCGGCCGTACGTCAGCGCCGGTCCCTTATTTGTGCGAAATTGCCCGGGAGCGGCAAAAACACGAAATCGCTTGGTATAAATATAACCGCCGCTTTTTTTCGCTCGCAGGCATGACCATTCAGGTGGATTCTGATCTGCCTTTCAGGGACGACTCCTTTGAAAACAAATTTAATGATTTTTATATCAATTCCGTTGGCGAGGATGCACTGCATATCAGCCATCACTATGAACTTCCCGACCCTTCATTATGGGCTGGGGGCCATCTTGTTTACGACAAATCCCCCTGGATGATCTATCACAAATCCTCTTCCTGGATTTATCTAGGTATCGGCAGAAGGAAAAAGAATCCTGAAATCCGGACGGTGGCCCTTTTTAACAGCGATCATTCCACGGCCCACATCTATCATAGCAACGATGATATGATCCGCCGTACTAGATTCAGCTCACTGACCGCCCTGCCTTCGGATTATATCATGTTCGCCCATGCACTTGCTGATCGCCAGGGAATAGTCATGCACAGTTCGGGGATGATCCTCCACGGACAGGGATATCTGTTCGTCGGGCCATCCGGAGCGGGAAAATCGACGATCCTCAAATTATTACATGAGTATGGTGATGTGCTCTGCGATGACCGGGTGATCGTACGCAAATGGTCATCCGGCTATATGCTGCATGGCACCTGGAGTCATGGTGAAATTCCACTAACAGCCAATCAGCAGGCACCCTTGAGAGCTATCTTTCTCCTGAAGAAAGCACGTCTTTGCAAGATTGAAGCTATAGCGGACCCAAAACAAATTTTCCTTGAATTATTAAGGCGAGTATCCAGGCCCATACAAACCGCGGGCTGGATCGATAAAATGCTTTCTAATGTAACCGCTCTGGCTGCGGAAGTCCCCGTCTATCGGTTATCCTTCACCAGGGATAAACGGATACTTCAAGCCCTGGAAACACTGACCGGGCCATTAAAACCAGTCGACCGCCAATGGCCGGTTGAATTTGAACAGGCTTGGGAGGCAATGGCAGAATCCAGGAAAACAGTAGTCCGGCAAGAGCGGCCAGAATCCCTTCATGAATAATCTCCGCGACGACATTTCCAGAACGGGAGAGTATGTCGCAGAGCAGCCGACGATTTTCTGGAAAACCGCCCCCCCAAGCCTCTCCGCTTTTGACATCGAGCTTACCGAACGCTGCAATAATGACTGCATTCATTGCTGTATCAGCCAACCCGAACAAGACCCGACCATCAGAAGCAAAGAACTCTCAACCGCAGCGGTAAAAGAGCTGCTCAAACAGGGTGTGGGCCAAGGCGCCTTGACCGTGCGCTTCACCGGCGGGGAGCCGCTACTGCGTGATGATTTTATCGAACTCTATCTCTTCGCGCGGCGGCTTGGCCTGCGGGTTATGCTATTTACCAACGGCCGCCTCATCACGCCGGAACTGGCAAACCTGTTCAAACGTGTTCCGCCTCGCGAGGCCATTGAGATAACCGTATATGGCATGTCGGCTGGTTCTTATGAAGCTGTCAGCCGGCAAAGGGGATCCTTTGCCGAGTTTTACCGCGGAATCACCTTGCTCACCCAAAATAAAATACCCTTCATCGTCAAAGGAACCATGCTGCCGCAGACAAAATCTGAGTTCACAGACTTTATGACATGGGCGGAAAAACTCCCTGGGATGAAGGATCCGCCCTCGTTCGTTTTATTTCTTGAACTGCGCCACCGCCGTGATTCTGAAATAAAAAACAGGCAGATTGAAAAACTACGCCTCTCGCCTGAAGAAGGCCTCGCAGTTCTTTCCACAAATTCAGAACTGTATAGACGCGATCTCTACCGGATTTTTAAGCATATCGCCGGCCGGCCCATCGACAAGATTTTTTCCTGCAATGCCGGAAATCGCATCTGCATTGATGCTTATGGCCAGATACAGTATTGTCTGGCTTTGCGGCATCCAGCCACAGCAATTGACAGTCGATTGAATACCATTGAATATGCCCTACGAGAGTTTTTCCCGCACTTGCGTGAGCTGCGCTCCAGCAATCCCGAGTTTCTCAAACGCTGCGCTAAATGCGCACTGCGCGGCTTGTGCGAACAATGTCCGGCAAAATCATGGATCGAGCACGGCATTCTCGATCAGCCGGTGCAATACTGCTGTGAGATAGCTCATGAACAGGCGCGTTATTTGGGAGTACTAAAGGAGGGAGAAATGGGATGGGAAGTTGCTGATTGGCGGGCGCGATTGAAGGCACTCAAGATGGAATAAAGGTTGACACCATATCCACAAAATATAATGCACCATTGCCATAGTTAACTGATATCTCTCGATCCGCAGACCTTGACGCTCCACCTCAACCCCGGCTTCGTACCTGGAGGCAGGACCTGCAATTTCCTACAGTATTTGCCTGTTACCAAAATAATAAAATTACCCATCGCACTTTATGCCATACGGGTTGACTCCAACAGCACCGCCTCGTGCAAACTAGCAGAAGGGCCGGGCCCCGCGGTATAGTTTCCTGCTTTTTGGTTGCATGCCGGGGCCCCGGAAACGCTGCTGCGTGCTATTTGGCTAAGCGACAGGCCCCGGCGGCATCACCTCCTGCTTTCGGGCGCGGGCCTGGCGCCGCTGTGAAATGATCAGCGCATAAAAACCGCTGTCCTGCTTGGAGCGCGCGATATCGATGGTACGCGGCCGGCGGTCATAATCCTTGCCGCGGACATTATCCAGACGGATGGTATGGATCAGTGATTTGGGCTCTTTTTCGATGTACATGCGGATATCCGCGGCTGAGAGCAGGGCGTGTGTCGCCTCCTCACTGGTCTGCACATCGATAAAGATCGAATAGAGCCCCTTGTTCTTGACAATATCCACCACCACCGGCCAGAACAGCGGCTCGGATTCCAGCGAGGGGAATCGGGTGCGCATCTGCACCGTATCGGTGAAGAGAATGCTCCTGATGTCCCGGTTTCGCTCCAGAAAATTGTCGAGCAACTGCAGGAACTCCTCCGGCATGATCTGCCCCATGCGGAAATTGAGCAGGCTGATGTATTTGCCATACTGCTGCTCCCACACCTTGGCGCCCGGCTGCTTGGGCTGACTGGTGGTCGCCAGTTCGTTACGCCACTCGGTAAAATTGTGGAGCAAGGCAAGCTTGCGCAGGTTGATCTCCCGCTCCTCCGCAAAGGAGACGATCAGTTTGCGGTCACCCTCCACCGGATGCTCGGTCCGCAGCAGCAGATTCATGGCGACGGCAAATTTGTGCCCGCCATACGGACCGGTGATCACGATGGAGGTGTCGGAATCGATCCACTGGCCGGGCGTTCCCTTCATTCCAGCCGGCACCCCTTCCGGCAAGGGCGGACTGATTTCGCCCCCCTGATCCGTTGCGCCCTCTTCCCTTCTCTTTTCTGCATCCTTTGGTCCGATCCCCAGCGGCAGCAGTCGATCCCGGATATCCAGCTCGAGCAGGTGCTTCTCATTGCGAGTGCTTCTGCTGTGCACCAGATGGTTATGAATCGAGGGATAGATCACGATCCCGAGCCTGGGATCAAACGACTTGGTCGCGCTCTGTTCCGCCGATTTGAGCTTGAGGAGATGTTGGCCGAGAATCCTGCGGTTGTAGCGCGTCTTGGTCACCTCGATGGTCTGGTAATAATAATCATTGCGGTGCGCTTCATCGAGCTTGATGACGATATCCGCCAGATAACGCGCGACGTTGAACGGGATCTCTTCCTCCTTGATCGCCCAATGCTGCAATCGTTCGAGCGTGACCAGCAAGGGAATGTTGGCGGAGCGGAAGAGTGTGAACAGCCGGTGGATCTGGTTGCGGGTCAGAGGCGTCGGGGCGAAGGCGGAGAGGCTGTCGATAAAAAAGAAGGGCACGATCCCCTTGTTCGTCAGCCAGCTGATCGATTTTTCCAGTTCGGAATAACGGCGCTGAAAGAGCGATTCCGGCGGCAGGTTGCGATAACCTTCCGCTCTTGGAGTCAGTTTGGGCAGGAGCAGCTTGTTGGCGATGGATTTCAAAGCGAAATAGGCGTGCGCGGAGTCTTCCAGGTCGAGCACATTTTGCGCAATGGTTTGGGCTCTGGTTTCATTGAAGTAATGATGACTCTTGAGATGCTCGATGATCCACTCGGGCTCTTGCTCGAGGGAGTAAAAGAGGCAGCACCAGGCGGTGCCGTTGAAGGTATCCTGCATGATATTGCAGGCGATCTGCATGCTCAGTGTGCTTTTACCGAGGCCCGAGCCGCCTTCGATGGCGATGATGGGGAAAAGCGGCCGCCCGGAGTTGGTCGTCGGGGCGAAAAATCCTTTCTGACTGTAATCCGGGGAGAGAAACTCATCCAGATAGGCGATCCCGGTCGGGATGACTTGCTGCACCTCCATGCCGGCGGCGCGGGAGGGGGGGCTGGTGACCGGAATGGGGCTGGTGTTCGCGCGGTCGAAACGCCAGGCCTCGCTGGTAATGATGCATTTCCGGGGGAAGGGATCGCTCCGGCCCCTGTAGCTTCGTCCGCCCTGGCTGATGGCATTGATGCGGCGCACGCCCATCCGCGCGAGAGCGACATCGACGATGCCAGCCTCCTCGGCCAGGGCCTCCCAGGAAAACCAGACCTTGTCGATCACGCCGTTGTCGAGCCGGACCATCGAGACATACAGTTTGTCCAGCAGCAACGGATCGTTCTCCAGGGCCGGCTCGATGCTGGAGGGAACAAAGGCGGGATCATCGCCGATGCGATCCAGATCGGCAGCCGTGTAGAGCGACGGCGCCGGCAGGGCGACATCGATAAAGGCGCGTTTGAGGAAAATCCCCATCTCCTCGAGTGGCTCGCACCAGGCCTGCAACACTATATCAATTTTGCCGACCGCCTGGCCGAGAAAGGCCAGCTGCTTCTTTCCCCACTGCTTTGCGTCGAGGGAGAGGGTGGATAATTTGATGCACTGCCCGGCCCGATCGAAGAGCACCGCGTGGATATTCCGGCGCCAGGAGAGTTCCGGGTCCTCCCCCGGCAGGCTGTCCCGCAGCCAGTCCGGCACGGCGCGCTCGATCTCATTATCGACTTCATCGGCCATGCGCAGCAGCGCAGCGAGCCAGCGCAGCCGCACCGGCCCGTCCAGGGCCACCGGATCGGCATCCAGCTCGCTGGATCTGGCGCCGCCCCTGCCGCTGAAGCACAGGGCGCAAAGCTCCCCGGCCAGGGCCGGACAAGCGGGCGGCGGCAGCGGCTCCGGCCAGCCATGCGCACAGGCGAGAACGGCGATCCAGCGCGCGCACTCGAAATCCGGAATCTTGAGATGATACCAGTCCTTCAGAATTTTACTGCAGGAGTGGATATAATGCGCCTCTTTTTTGGGATCTTTGACCATGAGCTTGCCGATGTCATGCAGCAGCACCGCCGCCAGAAGGATAAAAATTTCCGTGCTGCTGAAGGAGGATTTGAGTTCATCATCGGCGAGATGGTCCAGATTGCGTTCCACATTGGTGAGATGGGGAACGCCATTATAGGATCCCCAGACCTGCCCGGTCTGACCGAGCCAGGATTTTTGCGCTTCCGCCTGCATGTTCTGCAAGGCCGCATACCAGGCGGTTTCACCCTCTTTTTCCCGATCGCTCAACATCTTTCTGAAGGTCGCCACGTGATATTCCTCCTGAAGATCCGGATCAAATGCAGAAATGGCCGGCGGGAGCAAAAAAGCCTGGCGTCAGGACTGCCCCGGCACCGGCTGGTTGAACAGCTCCGCATAGGCGCCGCCGGCGCCCCACAATTGCGCATGCGTGCCGGACTCGGCGATGCGTCCCTCCTTGAACATAATGATCCGGTCAGCGCTCTGCAGCGTCGAGACGCGGTGGCTGATGAGCAGGGCAATGCGCCCCTTGGCCCGCTCCAGCCAGGCGTTGAGCATCTCGTACTCGTTGCGGGCGTCGAGCGCGCTGGTCGGCTCATCAAAGATCATGATCGGGGCGTCGCGCAGAAAGGCCCGCGCCACCGCCAGCCGCTGCCACTCCCCTTTGCTCAACTCCTCCCCCTCGTCGAACCACTTGCCCAGCATGGAGTCGTAGCCGTGCGGCAGACCCGCGATCACCGCCGCGGCACCGGCCTGCTCCGCCGCTGTCTCGATACGCCCATCGCGGCGCGGCAGCTTTAAATCCCCGAGCCAGATGTTCTCCCGGGCTGTGAAATCATACTGCTCATAATCCTGGAACATCACCGCCAGGTTGCGCCACCACTCTGTCAGGGTAAACTCGCGGATGTCGATGCCATCTAGGCAGATCCGCCCCGCGCTGGGATCGTAGAGGCGGCAGATGAGCTTCATGAGGGTGCTCTTGCCCGAGCCGTTGGCCCCGGCCAGGGCGAAGTGCTCGCCCGGCGCGATACGGAACGAGACATCCTGCAGGGCCCAGCGCTCGCTCCTGGGATAGCGGAACGAGACACCCTCGATCGACAGACCGCTGCGCACCGGCGCCGGCACCGGAAGCGGCGCGGTCGCGCGCGGCACCGCCGGTTCCAGGGCAAAAAAGGCGAAGAGCTGGGTGACGAAGCGCGAGTCCTCATAAATATCGCCCAGGCCGGTGAAGAGCGAACGCAGGGCGTTGAGGGCCTGCTGAAAGGCCTGAAAGTACATCACCAGGCTGCCGAGGGTGATGAGGCCCGCCAGGGTCTGGCCGATGAGCACCAGATAAAAGCCATAGGCCACCACCGTGGCCAGGAGCTGGGCAGTGAGGGTGCCGCGCGTCTGGCGGCCGTTAATGCGGAACTGCTCGACCCGCAGGCGGCGCTGCAGCGCGAGATAACGGCGGCGGAAGAGGCGGCCGGCCGCGTTCAACCGCAGCTCCTTGGCCGACGCCTTGTCGGTCAGCAGCCAGTGATATTGAAAGCTCTTGCGCTCGAGCGCTGCGTTCTTCTTGCGCCATTCGAAAAGGACATCGGCGAAATGGAGGCGGAAGAAAAGGGCCGGCAGCAGGGTGAGCAGCAGGAGCAGGGGGATCGACCAATGAAAAAAGAAGAGCAGGCCCACCAGGCCGGCCAGGGTCAGCCCCTGCTGCATAATGGCCTGGAGGCGGCCGACCAGCTGCGCGGGACGATAGATGGACTGGTGCTGGGCGCGATGGAGGGTGTCAAAAAAGTCGGGATTCTCGTAATAGGCGTAATCGATCTCGGCCGACTTTTGATGGAGGCGCTCCATGATATGCTCCTGCACCAGGGCGCTCTGATGCTCCTGCAGCCAGGTGTGGACGCTGCCGGCGACGGTCTGGAGAAAGACCAGTCCCGCCACCAGGGTGGCGAGAACAAGCAGCCCGGGCGGCATGGAGGCGGCCGTGCCTGCTTTCAGGGCAGCAGCCACCGCGTCAAGGATGAGCTTGCTGGCATAGAGGATGCCCAGGGGCAGCACGCTTTGCAGCACCAACAGCAGGGTGCCGACCAGAAACAGCAGCGGCGAGCCCTGCCAGACCAGGCGGATCGATCTCAGGATATTGGGGAGAAATTCTTCGCGCAGCTGCCGGGAGGAGAGCTTGCGCAGGGGCCGCAGGCGGCGTGGAGTCATGGGTACCGGCCTCTATGGGATGCGTTTATATCGGGCAACATTGAGGATGCCGAGAAAATTCCGCCGGCGGGGACGAGTGCTGACGGATGGCCGCGGAATCCCGGGGCATGCGCCGGGTGGGGACGAGTGCTGACTGGTGGCCGCAAACGGAGGGTCCTGCAGGCGGCTAAATGAGGGTGGAGCACGTCACCTCACATCAGATCGACGTGCATGGCCAGGGTAGCCGTGATCTCTTGCAGCTTCCACCAGGCCACCTGGAGCTGCAGGAGCGGGAACGGACGAAAACGGACGCCGGCGTTGAAGCACTCGGCGTCATACTCCGCCAGAAGAGTGACCCGGGGGTGCGGCGACCAGGTCACGCCCCCGAAAAGCCCGACGAGCATTTTGGTCTGGGCGATCAGCCAGTCCGGCCCGTAGCCGAGATGGAACTGCAGCGGCACGCCGCGCACGGTATCCTGGCGTGAAGCGACCACATAGAGGGCGCCGAAGTGCTGGGCAGTGGCGGTTTCCCAGTTGAGGGCCTTGATGGCGAAAAAGTCCTGAGTGCCGATGGTTACAGCGGGGCGACGCCCCTTTTGCTGCAGCAGCTGCAGCTTGAGATAGACCGAGCGGTCGCCGAATCCTCCGCTGTAGTGATCCGGTCGCACGAACATCCCGCCGGCCTCGAGAAAGGGGAGAAAGCCGATCCGCCCCCAGAAGACGGTGCGGCGGTTGGGATACCAGTTGGTATAGAGCATCGGCACGCGGCTGATGCCGGCGCTGACCTCGCCATCCCGGGCGATCCCGGCGCTCGGCACCAGCATCAGGCCGCTGTAGCCCAGCGCCGAAGAGGCCTGGGCAAAAAGAACGCCCGGACAGAGTCCGGGCGTCAGTATCAGGAGGAAAGCTGTCAGCAGACCAGCCGCGCCGTGACTGCTGCGCCGCAGGAGCGCAGACACTACAAGTCGGCAGAGATCACGGCCTGCCCCCGTCCCGGCAGTGGCGGAAGCAGGCGGCCGAACCGGCTTAATTGCCACTCACCACGCCCTGATTATGGACGATGATGCCCTGGTTATGCTGCCAGGGAATCTTGCGGAAGATCAGGACATTCTTGGTATAGTCCTTGCCATTCACGGTGGCTTCCAGTTTGACGACCGTGGCGGAGCCGACGGTGGCGCCCGTAAAGACCGAGAAGGCCGCGCCGTTGAGCCCGGTGGTGGCCGTGGGGACGCTCATGCTGCCGGGTCCGTCGATGATGCTGAACTGGATCGGAATATCAGGGACCAGGCCGCCGAGGGAATCCACGACCACACCCCAGACCGGCGTCACGACCTGGTCACGGAAGTAGCCCCAGATGGCCGGATCGCCGGCAGTGCGGCCGAGAAAATCATTATCGGCGCTGGCGCCGAAGCGGATGCCCGGGACCTTGCCGGGTACCGTGAACCCGGGGCCGGCGCTGCCGCCGTCGAGGATGTCGGTGCCGGGATTGTAGACATAGTTGCGGTCGACATCGATGATCACGTCATATTCGCCCGGCCACATCTTGATCGGCATCGGATCGGATGAGAGCGAGCCGCCGTGAATGCGGATCAGCGGCAGATAGCCGGCATAGCCGTTCCAGAGGCACTGCACTGGCATCTCGAAGGTGCCGACGGTGCGCATGCTGTAGAGGGCGTCGCCCGTCTGCCACAGCGCCTTGTGCGGGGCGATGAAGACGTTGACGAACTCGCTCGGCAGTTTCGGCTTGACGATGGCATTGACCCGGGCATAGACCGTGGCCAGAGAATCGAACTGGTTCTGATAGGTGCCGGAGGCATCGCAAGCGATATCCTGGATGATATCGGCCGCCCCCGCCGGGTTCTGGACGAGAAGCCCGGGGAAGAGGAGATCGGTGACGACATCGCCGTCGTTGTAGACGCCGAAGGGCGCGGTATCCACGACGACATCATAGGCGCCGAGAATGGCCGAGTTGCACACCCTGGTCGGCTCGAAGGAGCCGTTCTTCTCGGTATTGTCCGATTCGACACCGTTATCGCTGACATCGGTGAGCGGGTCGCCCGCGCTGTAGGATACCTTGTCAAAGATCAGCCGCACCTGGATCGCCTTTTTCACGCCGCACTTGGAGCCCTCGACGTAGACAGGCTGGCCAACCACAACCGAGGCGCCGACAAAATTGCCGGCGGCATCGACAATGCGCAGTTGCGGCGCGGAGGGCAGGGTCTCGCGCGCTTCGAAGGGGATGGAAAAGATTTTCCATTCACGGCCAATGCCGGGCTGCTCGATGTGCGCAATGAATTTATGGCTGCCGGCGAGTTCACCCGGTTTCTTGTAGCCGTTGAAATACCAGACTGGCAGGTCCTTGATAACGCCGTTATCATCGGTAAAGACCAGCATGCGCTTGATGATGTTGCCGTCACTCTTGCGGACGATCTGCACATCCGTCTGCTCATTGGGATAGAGATCCTGGATCGTGAGCAGGACATTGTCGTACATGTAGAACACCGAGTTCTGCACCCCGGTGGCCGCGTTGTACAGGGTGGCATTGCTCGCGGTCTGGAACTGCGAGAGGGTCAGCGGATCCGAGACCTGCTCGCAGCTCGTCATCAACGCCAGCACCAGCACTGCCAGCGCCATGGTTGTTTTCACCCATTGTTTCATCATGGCTTCCTCCCTGCTATATGATTATTACAGCGATAAGGCTTTGTCAGCCCCCTTGCGCCACGCCCGCACGTTGCTGATCACATGCGCGGGTGTGAGTTGTTTTACAAATTCGCCGATCGTGAATCCCGAATCCACCATCAGCCC
>CAYTCI010000081.1:0-17944 GCA_964436305.1 uncultured Cytophagia bacterium
ATATATTTATATCTATTATGCACTTTTTGATTACCTATGACTGTCGAGGACAGGTACAAGAAAGATCACTGGACTCAAAATCCAGCGTACGCAAGTACATGCGGGTTCGATTCCCGCCCCCGGCACAATTGATAATAATAAAGATAGGCCAGCAAATTACAAGATTCGCTGGCCTTGTTTTTGCTAACTTGTGATCAAATTACCGCATTTTATCAATTATACCTGGAAATTTCTCCTATCACCTTTTGCACAAATCGTATTATTTCCAAGTCTTTCTTTTCTCAATTAATAAAGACCTGTTTTTATAATAATTGGCATATGATCCGATAGTTGGTATAAATTAAACCTATCTACATCAGCCGCTATAGGTACTCGATAGTAGTTACCAGATTCAGACAAGCCAATGTCATTTGTGCTCCAAATTTGATCCGGCAAGCCGCCAGCGATTAATGTCCAGTTCGATGTGAAGGGAATTTCAATTGGCGCTGCATTAAAATCACCCGTTGCAATGCCTTGACGTGTACTGAAAAATTCATCTCTCAAGGCCCGAAATGATAAAATATCTGCCTGCCACGCCGGCACACTAAGATGAAAGTTATAAACAGTCAAGGTATCACCTGCATCAGCTCTCAGGCAGGCCTTGATTGCTCCTGTGTAAAATTCTGTACGGTACAGTTTATAATCGATTATCTCAAACTTTGTCAGCAGCAGGACACACCACCCCCCTTTATAGCCGGGAGCGAGAAGATAATCCATATTCAATTCACTAGAAATATATTTTGCTACTGAATCATTATTAGCGTTCCATCTCACCGCTTCTTGAATTCCGACAATATCTGGATTGTAGTACTTGATCAGCTCGATGACATCAGCAAGTGAATTGGCCTTCTTGCCATTACTGCTCCTGACATTTGCTGCATCTGCCGATGTCCCTGCCCCTTCACATATGTTATAAGACATTATTGTAAAAGCGTGTTGCGGTGGTTGTAATGGCACACTTACTAGAGTCGTCAGAAGATACGTGTAATCAACCGACTTGACAATAATTCGATCCCTTTGTACTGAGCCCCTTAAGGAATCCCGATTGCAGAGTACAAGAACTTTAACAGAACTTTTAGGCATCAGAGTACCATGAAGCGGATTACAGCTCAGGTAGGATGGTTTCGAATCAATCGACCAATCACATTGTCGCGTACCGTTGTTGATGACATTAAAGTATAATGTATCCGTAGCTTGAGAAAAATTTAAAATACTCGTGTCAATTTCAAGCATGGACCCTATGGGCTCTTTTAGATCAATTTCCCCATTTGATAAATCAGACTTTGTCGGATTATCCTTTCCACAGGATATCAAGAATAAAGCAATGATCCATTGCAGGATCAGCGTATTCCTTATTTTCAAGATGTTCCCCTCCTTCAGGCCAAATCTTGTGAATGAGCAGAATCCTCATTGGAAAAAACGGCACCCGGTCAGAATCTACGGCAGGGCGCAAAAATAGAACCGAATACCGGAGAGTTGCTCTCTTTAATGGATCATTTTATAGAACATCAAACTTGCTGTATTCAACAGGCTGGTTTTTGCCTCCATTCTGCTAATCTAAATCCCAGGTCATGTGTATCAGAATAGTCGCAAAAACAGGAAAAGACTCATTCGAAAATTACTAGTCAATTTAGGATATTTTCAGATAAAAACAATGGGGATATCAAATATTTTCATTACACGCAGGGGCTAATGTACTGGCAAGATAATATCCTGACCGTATTATTCATTGCGACTACACTTTTTTTGTGAAATTGCGATGACTTTGTTTGATCCCGGCTGCTCCACCACCGCTTTGGATGACTTGACGGTATGGAACAGACACTAGGTTTTGGGAACACTATCACAGACTTTTTTCATTCATCCCATCAGAGGCCCCTATGCACCTGCCCTTCACCGTTGAACAGTTCCTGGGGATCTTTGTTGCCTACAACACGGCCATCTGGCCGGCGCAGGTATTTCTCAATCTGCTCGCGCTGCTTGCGTTGGGGCTCTGCTTCCGCAGCCATCCACCATCCCGTTTGATCGCCCTGATTCTGGTACTGCTCTGGTTGTGGACGGGCATCATCTATCACCTGGTGTTCTTTTCCACCATCAATCCGGCGGCCTGGTTTTTCGGGGGACTCTGCATCGCGGCAGCGTGCACTTTTCTTTATGCCGGCGTCCTCCAACGGACTCTTAAGTTTGGGGTGGAACGGGACTGGAGAACCCTCCTGGGCGGCCTCATTATGGTCTACGGGCTGGTTCTTTATCCGCTAATCGGCTTGCTGCTGGGGCATCGCTATCCCGCATCACCAACCTTTGGCGCCCCGTGTCCGACCACTATCTTTACTTTTGGCTTGTTGTTGTGGACCCGGACACGCGTCAAATGGTATCTCTTCCTGGCTCCTTTGCTCTGGTCCCTGATCGGGTCCATGGCTGCAGTAAAACTTGGCATACGCGAGGATTTGGGCTTGCTCGTGGCGGGGATAGCAGGAGCGGTAATCCTCCTGATGCCCGACCATGCAAGGATAACAAATCCCTCAAAATGAAAGGAAAGATCATGCCTGAAAACAGCGTCCATTTGCACCGCGTTCTGCGCGCCAAACCGGAGCACGTCTATCGGGCGTTCCTCGACCCGGATGCCATGGCCAGGTGGCTCCCCCCCAATGGTTTCACCGGCCGTGTCCACTCGCTCGATGCCCGGGAGGGCGGCCACTACAGCATGTCTTTCACCAATTTCTCCTCCGGCAACAGCCATTCCTTCGGCGGCACCTTTCACGAACTCGTACCAAACGAAAAGATCCGCTATACCGACCGGTTCGACGACCCGAATCTGCCCGGCGAAATGCAGACCACGGTTCGTTTGCGTGAAGTGTCCTGCGGAACCGAACTCGACATCGTCCAGGAGGGGATCCCTGCGATGATCCCGCTCGAGCTGTGCTACCTGGGTTGGCAAGAGTCTCTGGCGCAGCTGGCCCTGCTGGTGGAACCTGAGATACCCGACTGATGTTCAAGGCCGGATCCCGGCTGCGCGCGCCAAATATCGCCTAAAGTCAGATATTTCTTGCTATTCAGCAAAATATGTAATATATATAAGGGCAGAAGACTTCGTGGCAGCAGCACGCTGGCCGCGAGCCGTCCCAATCCGCTGCTCACCCCTGGAGGGAGTCTACCCGCCGATGAAAACAAATGCGTGCTGTCTCAAGGTTATCCTCGCCGCCGGAGCCATGCTGCTGCTCTTGCCGGGCCTCTTCTCCTGCTCTGTCGATCCGCTTGGCTCGGAAGTGAAGGGGCCCTACCTCAGCTTTACAACACCCTCGCCCATCAAGCCAGCGGTCCAGGGCGGTCTGGCCAAAATCGTCGTGAAAGCCACCGGCGGCGAGCTGCCGTACGAGTTCTACGTCATCCCCGAACCCCAGTGGCTTGCAGGCGACAAGATGCACGATATGCTGGAGAGGAACGATTTTTCCCGATTGTCCCTCTATGCCTGCGGCCGCAACCTTCATGGCAGCCACACCTGCATCATTGAGGTACAGCCCGGGTCCACGACCGTGCCGCGCTACTACTGGGTTGCCGTCCAGGACAAGAGCGGGAACGCCTCGATTTCAGGGACCAACATGCTGACCTGGTGGAAACGCGTGGCGGTATCCGACCTCTAGGCAGCCAGGC
The DNA here is from genome assembly GCA_964436305.1 of uncultured Cytophagia bacterium. Lineage (GTDB taxonomy): Bacteria > Zhuqueibacterota > Zhuqueibacteria > Residuimicrobiales > Residuimicrobiaceae > JAKPUX01. The sequence continues at coordinate 3,691 of CAYTCI010000081.1, forward strand.
GAAATCCGGATCGTTTCCAACCCCTATCAACGTCTCTAATGCAGCGCACCTCAACTCCGGTGAATCCTGCCATGAAAATCCGCAGAATGGTCCCCCTGATTCTGTTACTTCTGATCGTATCCGCAGCCGTCACCTTTGCGCAAGGCGCCCTGGTTATCCATGCCGGCGCGGCTCTGCCGTCCGGCGATTTCGGAAAGGATGATCCCCTCGACCGCCACGACGGTCTGGCCGGGACCGGCGCAGCAGCCGGCGCCGCCTGGTACCATTTCCTCCGGGGAAGCGCCCTGGGATGGTTTGCGAGCGCTGACCTCCTTGCCCATCCTTGCAGCGGTGATGCCCGGGATGCCTGGCAGACCGGCCACCGGAAGGCCCGGATTACCCTGCCCTCCGCCCTGCTGCTGCCGCTTTCCGGCGGGATCCTTTATACCCTGAAAGAGGATAAAAAGGCTTCCCTGTTCCTTAAAGCCGGATTCACCGGGAGCCTGATCCAGTACACCCGCCTGGAAGTGAAAGAGAGCCCCTACGAGACCTACTCGGAAGAGTACGACCTCGCTTTCTCGCCCGGGTACGTCGTTGGCGCGGGGATTGCCGGCAGCCGGCTCATACTGGAGGCTGATTATTATAGCCTCGGCGAGGCCGGAATCTCCGGCACCTGGCAAGAGGGCAAGCTCTCCGGAACTCTGCCAGCCGCCAACAAGAAGGTGGCGCTACTGGCGTTCACCCTGGGCTGGAAATTCTGACATTTAATAATACAACTACGAGATCCAGGTGCAAGACTTGAAAGAAAAAATCCGCGACAAAATTCTGCCTAAACCTGATTATCCTCCCGGAGAGGAGATCGTCAACAGCATCACCCACGGTTTGGGTGCGCTCCTCGCCATTGCCGCCCTGGTTTTGCTGGTGGTCCGGGCGGCGCAAAAAGGCACCGCCTGGCATGTGGTCAGCTTTGCCGTTTTCGGCGCCACCCTGATCCTGCTCTACCTCTTCTCCACGCTCTATCACTCCATCAGCCATCGCACCACCAAACGCGTCTTTGCGCGTATGGATCATGCGGCTATCTTTCTGCTGATCGCCGGCACCTACACTCCGATCATGCTCACCGTCCTGCGTGGCCCCTGGGGCTGGACCTTTTTCGGGGTCATCTGGGCCATGGCCCTGCTCGGGGTGGTCATCCGCTCGATCTATCTGACCCGCTTCCGCATCCTCTCCACAGTGATGTACGCCGTGATGGGTTGGTCCTTTTTGATCGCCTACCGGCAAATCATCACCCGGGTTCCGCCCGTGAGCCTGCGCTTCCTGCTCTGGGGCGGGATCGCCTATACCATCGGCATCCTCTTTTATATCTGGAAAAAGCAGCCCTACGCTCATTCCATCTGGCACCTCTTCGTCATCGCCGGCAGCATTCTGCACTTCTTCGCCATCTACTATCTCCTGTAAACAGCAAGGGCCCGATCCCATTCGGGATACAGGCCCTTGATGCAAGGAGGGTGAAGATGGAAAGGTTGAACTGTCAATTATAGAACGGCTCAACCCCCGCCGAGGTTCCCGTTTTTTTTCGGTTCAATCCGCCATGTGCTTGCGTGCGTCGAGAATTTTTTTGACCATACGGCCGATATCGGCCGGGCTTTGACACACGGCAGCGCCCGCCGCCTCAAGGGCGGCCATCTTTTCAGCCGCGGTGCCCTTGCCGCCGGCGATGATCGCCCCGGCGTGGCCCATGCGGCGCCCTGGCGGGGCGGTCTGCCCCGAGATGAAGCAAACCACCGGCTTGGTCATGACCGCATCGATGTAGCGCGCCGCCTCCTCCTCGGCGGTACCGCCGATCTCGCCGATCATCACCACCGCTTCGGTCTTTTTATCGTCCTCGAAGAGCTGCAGGGCGTCGACAAAGGTGGTGCCGATGATCGGGTCACCGCCGATGCCGATACAGGTGCTCTGGCCGAGGCCGAGGCCGGTGAGCTGGCCGACCGCCTCATAGGTGAGGGTGCCGCTGCGGGAGATGACGCCCACCTTGCCGGGCTTGTGGATGAAGCCGGGCATGATGCCGAGCTTGCAGCCGCCCGGGGTGATGATGCCCGGACAGTTGGGGCCGATCAAGCGGATTGTTTTTTTGGCAAGAAATTCGGTCACGCGCAACATGTCGGCCACCGGAATGCCCTCGGTGATGCAGACCGCCAGTTTAACCCCGGCATCGGCAGCCTCCATGATCGCATCGGCGGCATAGGAGGCAGGCACAAAAATCACCGAGGCATCGGCTTTGGTCTCGCGCACCGCCGCGGCCACCGTGTCGAAGACCGGCACCTTGTCGTCGAACCGCTGCCCCCCCTTGCCGGGAGTGACGCCGGCGACCACCTGCGTGCCATATTCGATCATCTGCCGGGCATGAAAGGATCCCTCACCGCCGGTGATACCCTGGACGACCACGCGCGTTTTCTTATCTACCAGTACACTCATGGGGTTCCTCTTTTCGTTCAGGATGTATGCAGGGCGGTGACAACCAGTTTGGCGGCTTCGGCCAGATCCTGCGCCACGCCAAAGTTCATGCCCGACTGTTCGAGCAGCACAGCGGCCTCTGCGGCATTGGTGCCGGCGAGGCGGACAATGACCGGGATCCGGACGCCGGTCTTTTTCGCCGCCTCGATCACCCCGCGTGCGACCCGGTCACAGCGGACGATCCCGCCGAAGATGTTGATCAGGATGGCCTGGACATGCCGGTCGGAGAGGATGATGCGAAAGCCGTTCTCGACGGTCTCGGCGGTGGCGCCGCCGCCGACATCGAGGAAATTGGCCGGCTCAGCGCCCGCCAGCTTGATGATATCCATGGTCGCCATCGCCAGGCCGGCGCCATTGACCATGCAGCCGACATTGCCATCGAGTTTGATATAATTGAGATTCGAGCAGGAGGCCTCGACCTCCAGCGGGTCCTCCTCGTCCGGGTCGCGCATCGCCGCGATATCGGGATGGCGGAAAAGGGCGTTGTCGTCGATGTTGAACTTGACATCGAGCGCCAGCAGCTGCTGATCGTGGGTGACGATGAGGGGATTGATCTCGAGCAGGGTGGCATCGCAGGCCATGTAGGCCTGATAGAGGTCGAGGAAGAGCTGGACCGCGGGCCGGAAGAGCGGTCCGGTCAAATCGAGGGCGAAGGCCAGGCGGCGCGCCTGGAAGGGCTGCAGCCCGGTACTGCGGTCGATGTATTCGCGGATGATCTGTTCCGGATGCTCCTCGGCGACCTTTTCGATCTCGACGCCGCCTGCCTGGCTGACCATGAAGACCAGCTCGCGGTGCGCGCGGTCGAGGACGATGCCGGCATAGAGTTCGCGGGCAATGCCGGCGGCCTCCGTAACCAGGATGCGGCGGACGATCTTGCCCTCAGCGCCGGTTTGCGGCGTCACCAGCTTCATGCCGAACATCTTGCCGGCAAGGGCCTCGGCTTCATCAGCGCTTTTGGCGATCTTGATCCCGCCTCCCTTGCCGCGCCCGCCGGCATGCACCTGGGCCTTGAGCACGACCTGCGGCAGCGCCATCTTTTCGACCAGCTTGCGCACCTCCCGCGCCTTGAAGGCCACCGCCCCCTTCTGCACCGGCACGCCGTACCGCGCGAGGAGTTCCTTGGCCTGGTATTCGTGGATCTTCATTGCACCTCCGGTCAGAGTCAAGAGCGAGCATCGGGACTGGGACAATTTACAAATCTGCGGATTAGAAGCAAAGAAAATATTGGCAAAATGGAGGGGCGTGCGGCTGGATCGGGTCGGCGTGAACCCGTGCGGGGGACCCTGTGCAAATAGTGCTTGATTGGCAGCTGATTTTTTGCTAAATAAGGGCGGCAAATCCGAAAGCATTCCACCTATCCGGGAGAAACACCATGCAGAATGACCATCTTGATCCGCAGGCAGCCGGGCAAGCCGGCAAGAGCGCCGGCGCCAGCAAAAACGGGCCTGCTGCCGCTTCCAGGGCGACGTCGCCCCTTGCTGCGAGGATGGATTTCAACCAATACTTCCTCATCCTCTCGCTGCTGGCGGTGCTGGTCCTCTTTTTCCTGATGATCAAGGGCTTTATGGTACCGATCATCGTTGCCGCCGTCTTCGCCACCCTCTTCCGCTCGATGTATCTGCGGCTGGTGGGCTGGACCCGCGGCCGCAAGGGGATTGCGGCCATCCTGGCGTGCCTGATCCTGCTGCTGGTGCTGCTCATCCCCCTCTATGTGCTGTTCAATGTCATCATCAACCAGGCGATCACGCTCTACGACTCGGTCGGACCGGCCCTCGAGGAGCTCTTCACCAGCGGCGATTTTACCCCCGATGCCCTGACCCATCATCCCCTGGCGGTCAAGCTCAAGCTCGATCAGATCGACTGGCAGGCGACCATCAAGGAGGGGATCACCACCATCTCCACCTACGCGGGCAAGGCGATCAATGCGACCTCGCGCAGCACCTTTTCCTTTCTCACCAACCTGCTGATGATCTTTTTCACCATGTTCTATTTCTTCCGCGACGGGGATGATCTGGTCCGCCAGATCATGGCCTTTCTGCCACTGGAGGAGGGCTACAAACATCAGATCGTCACCCGTTTCGACGCGATCTCGCGGGCGACTATCAAGGGGAGCGTCATCCTCGGGGCGATCCAGGGGTTGCTGGGCGGCGTCACCCTGTGGATCTTTGGTTTCAAGGCCGCGGTGATGTGGGGCATGGTGATGGTCATCCTCTCCCTGCTGCCCATGGTCGGCGCCTACATGGTGCTCATTCCCGCGGCGATCTATGACATCGTGATGGGGAATACGGCCAGCGGCATCGCCATCATCCTCATCAGCGTGATCGTCATCTCGAACATCGACAATCTGCTGCGTCCGCGCCTGGTCGGCCGGGATGCCGGGATGCACGATCTGATGGTCTTCTTCTCCACCCTGGGCGGCATCGGCCTGTTCGGCGCCCTCGGGTTCATCATCGGACCGGTGGTCGCCTCACTGCTGATCACCCTGCTCGACATTTACAGCGCGGAGTTCAAGCGTCAGATCACCCGGCAGAAAGCGGAGCCCCTCCCCCTGTTGCCGGGTGAATGAACCCCTGCTGCCATAAAAACAAAACGCCGTCTTCTCGAGGAGGAGACGGCGTTTTTTATGGCCTGGAAATGGATTATTGCATCTTGATCATCTTGCGGGTCAGGATCTGCTCGCCCATCTGCAGGCGATAGAGATAGGCGCCGGAGACTACGTTCTGGCCGCGTTCATCCCGGCCATCCCAGTGGAGATAATGGCTGCCGGCTTCGAGCGGTTTGTCCACCAGCGTGACGATCCGCTGACCGAGCAGATTGTAGATGATCAGGCTCACCGGCTGCGCCGCGCCTGCCGGCACCTTGAAAAGCATATCGGTGCCGGGATTAAAGGGATTGGGATAATTCTGGCCGAGCTCGAGGGCTTCGGGAAGCTGGATCTCCACCATCACCTCCGAGGAGAGTGTCGCACGGCCGTCGAGGTCGATCTGGCGGAGGCGATAATAGTTGGCGCCGGTCCCGGGCCGGGCATCGCTGAACTGATAGGCGTGCGCGGTCTGGCTGGTGCCCTGTCCCTTGATAAAGCCGATCTTCTTCCACTGGCCATCGGCAACTGTCTTGCGTTCGACGTCAAAGCCATAGTTGTTCGACTCGGTGACGGTCGTCCACTCCAGCTGCACGGCGCCCTTGATCAGGTTGGCCTTGAGAGCGGTCATCTCGACCGGGATCACGGTATTGGTGCGCGGCATCACCACCACCTTGAGGGGGTGACGGCTGTAGCCGGCGAGGGTATCGCCCCAGGCGGCGGTATGATAGGCCGGCTGATAATAGAAAGTGGCCGCCAGATTCTGGTTCTCAATGTCGATCGACTGGGATATTGCAGCCAGCTGCACGCCGCTTTCGGCGTAGGCCATCGAATCGCCGGTGTCGCCGATGCCATCGCGGACGGCGCCGTGGCTTTTGGAGGAGTCATCCATATAATAGAGCGAAAGCTGGGTGCCGGGAATGGCGTCCATGTCGAAGACGGTAGCCGCCGAGCCAAAATCACCCTGAACCATATACCAGTTGACGCCGGGCACATCAAAGGTTTTGTCCGGGATGGCGTCCGGGCTGCCATCGACGGGGATATCCGTGCCCTTGGACCAGTGGAAGCGTGAGCCGGAGAGCGAGGGCAGATAGTCGACTACCTGGCGCATCTCGGTCATGCCGAGGTAACCGGGCATATCCTTTTGCGCCAGATCGATCTTGTAGGACCAGGGATAAAAGGCGGATTCGAGTTCGAGGGTGACACCGATATCGATGCCCTGCCAGAGGAGGCCATAAACCCGGCGGTGCAAAACGCGCACCGGCCCCTTGCGCACCAGCAGGCTGGTGTCGCGCAAGGCACTCTGTTCGCTTTCGATGTAGGGGGGAATCTGGCCGATAAAACCGATCTGGCCCTTGAAGCGGATCTTCCAGCGATCGAGGATGTCGGGGCCGGCCGTCCCTGCCGCCTTGAGGCTGAGGTAATCGGGGATGGCGTCGCCGTTCTGGCCATAGATATACGAGGCCGCGCTGACGGTGTCCGAGCGTCCCACGGTTCCGCTCTGATAGTGCATATAGGGGCTAGCCGTTCGGCTCAGGGTTGCCGAGCGATAGACATAGGCATAAGCCTTGCGGGCGGGGATGCTGCTGGTATCCCAGGCCGCCACCTGGTAGCGCTGAAAAAGGGTCGAGTTGAGGTCGGCGATCCAGCGGTTGTCGGCGACACTGTCGCCCATATCGGTGGCCATGAAGCAGAGCTCATCGGTGGTATCGATCACCGCATTGTGCGGCGCAAAATAGCTGGAAAGGCCGATGCTGTCGACGTCCACCTGATCGATCTGGAAGGGGATCTGCCTCCAGCTCCCCTCCTTGTAGGCATAGACGAAGACATCCCCGGTATCGGCGCCAAGGAAGGCGCTCATCGTCTTGCCCTGGATGACCACCGGATCGTACGGCCGCAAAAGATCGGCGCCAACCAGGAGTGCGGGGATCCCGAGGAGCAAAAGCAATAAAAACAACCGGCATTGCGGATTCTGTAGCCGAAGGCTCATCAAGGTGCCCTCCATTATATGCAAAAGGATTGTCCAATGAGGATTGCATGAATCATGCCATGGACAACGGCTGCTGCGGATTAATTGGTCGTTTTTGTACTTAATTTATATGCAGTTATAACAGTAAATGCGCATAATAAATTCCAGAGAGCTCTTTTGGCGCAATAAAGTGATGCAAACCGGCCAGGTTGATTCGTTTTGATACAAATCCCTCCGGGCAGCCCGCGCCGCAAAGTATCGCGGTGCTTCAGTTTAGCTATTTTTACGGATATAATCAACCAATAAGTGCAAGCCCTCGCGATAGGACTCAAATCCCTTCCCCGAAATCTGCGCCAGGCAGACCGGGCGGATAACGCTGCGGCGGCGGAAGGGTTCGCGATGATGGATATCCGAGAGGTGGACCTCAACCGCGGGCAAGTGAACCCCGGCAATCGCATCGCGCAGGGCGTAGCTGTAGTGGGTCAGGGCGCCGGGATTGATGAGGATGCCGCCGGCCGTCCGGCGTTCGCCATGGATGAAATCGATGAGCTGCCCCTCATGGTTGGACTGCAGGGTGAGCAGCCTCACCCCGAGGGCCGCGGCCTCCCGCGCGAGTTCGTCATTGAGATCGGCGAGGGTGCGGCGGCCATACTGTTCCGGCTCGCGTTCGCCGAGGAGGTTGAGGTTGGGGCCATGCAGGAGCAGTATGGTGATCATGGGTATGCGTGCCTCCGGTTACCATGGATCGCTGCAGGCGAAGCGGATGGCCTCCGGCACGAGGCCGTCGGGGAGATCGCGGGTGATGCAGGCGCGGCCGATCGCCTCGAGCAGGATCCAGGATTGGCTGCCGCCCGTCTGCTTTTTGTCGTGGGCCATAAAGGAGAGAACCTTCGGGATCGGCACGCTGCCGGCGGAAGGCGGCGTCAGGCGAGCCAGCAGCTGCCAGGCCGTCCGTGCCTCCTGCTTGGCGAGGCGTCCGGTCTGCAGCGAGAGCCAGACGGCGGCGGCCATGCCGCGGGTCACCGCTTCGCCGTGGCGGAGATGGCGAAAGCCGCCGGCGGCCTCGAGGCCGTGCCCGATGGTATGGCCGAAATTGAGCAGCGCCCGGTTGCCTCTCTCCCGTTCATCCTCGGAGACGATGTCGGCCTTGATGGCGCAGCAGGTTTCGATAACCCGCTCCGCCAGATCCGGATAGGTCAGATCGGCCAGGGCTTCCAGGTTGAGAGAGAGTTGGGCGAAGAGGCCGCGGTCGCGGATGAGGGCATATTTGACCACCTCGCCGAGGCCGGCCAGGCGTTCACGCCGCTCGAGGGTGGCGAGCAGCAGGGGATCGATGCAGACCAGTTCCGGCTGATGAAAGGCCCCGATCAGGTTTTTACCGAGGGGATGGTTGACGCCGGTCTTGCCGCCGACACTGCTGTCGACCTGGGCGAGCAGGGTGGTCGGCACCTGCACCAGGCGGACGCCGCGTAAAAAGGTGGCGGCGACGAATCCGGCCAGATCGCCGACGACGCCGCCGCCGAAGGCGAGGATGATCGTGGATCGGGTGGAGTGGCGTTCGATCAAGGCGCGATAGAGTTTTTCGCAGTACAGCAACGACTTGGCGGCCTCGCCGGCGGGAACCTGCAGCAGTGGCAGCGGCCGGCCTGCGGCGGCGAAGAGACCGGTCAGCCGCTCGCCATAGAGCGCGGCAACCTGGCTGTCGCTGATCGCCACCACCTCGCCATCCAGGTTGTGGCGGGCCATGAGTTCGGGGAGATGGTCCAGCAGGCCGGCGCCGATATAGATGGGGCGCGAGGCCTGTTCCAGCCGGACCTGAAGGCTTTTCATGGCTCGTCCCGCAGGTAGAGGAAGATCGTCTCGGCCAGCTGCCAGGCGGCCACCTCCTCACGGCTTTCGAAGTGATATTGCGCCTGCCGGTAAACCGGCGCGCGCTCGGCATAGAGCGCCTCGATCCGCTGACGCAGGGCGGCGGCATCGAGTCCTTCAACCAGGGGGCGTTCGCGTTTGCGCGACAGGCGGCTGACCAGCACCTCGATCGAGGCTTCGAGACAGATGGTCAATCCGGTCTCTGTGATCCGGCTCCAGTTGGCGGGTCGCATGACCGCACCGCCACCGAGCGAAAAGACCCAGCCGCTGCGGCCGCAGATCTCCTGCACGACCGCATCCTCCTGCTCGCGGAACCAGGCCTCGCCTTTTTGGGCAAAAATCGCCCGGATCTCCATGCCGGCGCGTTCGACGATCAGGTCATCGGTATCCGCGAAGGGCCGGCCGAGCAAGCGGGCGAAGGCACGGCCGACCTTGCTCTTGCCCGTGCCCATAAAGCCCATAAAATAAACGTTTTTACCATCCCATGGGTACATGCACCAGGTTCCTGTAATTTTGCTGCATTTCCTGCAAGGAATCACCCCCCAGCTTGAGGGTAAGGGCATCGGCCAGGACCAGGGCGGTCATCGCCTCCGCCACCACCGCCGCCGCCGGCACCGCGCAGACATCGGCGCGTTCATGGTGCGCCGAGCGCGGCTGCAGCAGCGCGACATCAACCGAGCGCAACGGCCGCGCCAGGGTCGGCAGCGGCTTCATATGCACCCGCAGGATCAGGGGTTCGCCGTTGCTCATGCCGCCCTCGAGGCCGCCCGCATTGTTGCTGCCGCGATGATAGCCCCGCTCCGCTTCATAAAAGAGTTCATCATGAATTTTCGAGCCCGGCAGGCGCGTCACGCCGCAGCCGAGGCCGACCTCCACAGCCTTGATCGCCGGGATGCTCATCAGGGCGCCGCCCAGCTGGGTATCGAGGCGGCGGTCCCAGTGCACATGGCTGCCGAGGCCGGGAAAGAGCCCGAGGACGACGATCTCGACAACCCCGCCAAGGCTGTCGCCCTCCTCCCGGGCGGCATCGATGGCGGCGATCATCTCCGTCTCGGCGGCCGGGTCGGCGCAGGCCAGCGGCGAGGCCTCAACGGCTGTCATCACCTCCCGCCAGGCGGCGCGGATGGCCGCATCGCGATGGTCCTTGCCGGCGAAATAGCCGGCGGCGCTGAAGTGCGAGTCGATGCCGCGGATGGCGGTGACGTGGCTGGTGATCTCGATCCCGAAGGGATTGAGCAGCTTGCGGGCGACCGCCCCTGCCGCGACGCGGGCGGCCGTTTCACGCGCCGAAGAGCGCTCGAGGATGTTGCGCAGATCCTCCTGCCGGTACTTGATCATGCCGGCGAAATCGGCGTGGCCGGGCCGCGGCATCTGCAGCGCGGCGGCCGGTTCGCTGATCGCCTCCACCGCCATTTTAACGGTCCAGTTCCGCCAGTCGCGGTTTCTCAGCAGCATCGCGACCGGACTGCCCAGGGTCCGGCCGTAGCGGACACCCGAGAGCAGGCGGATACGGTCGCGCTCGATCTTCATGCGTCCGCCGCGCCCGTAGCCGCGCTGGCGGCGTTCGAGATCGCGGGCGACGGCGCCGGCATCCAGCGGCAAGCCGGCCGGCATCCCCTCCACGATCGTCACCAGGGCTTGCCCGTGCGATTCCCCCGCGGTCAAAAATCGGATCCGTTCCATCAGCGCAACTCTTGCATCAGCATCGTTCTCACTTCCCGGAGTTCAGAGGGTTCAAGCCGGTAATCGCTGTCAAACCAGATATTCAGGGCAGCCAATCCCTGAAAGATGAGCATATCCAGTCCTCCCAGCACCCGGGCGCCGCGTGCCGCCGCCTCGTGCATCAGACGGGTCGTGCCGGGATTGTAGATCAGGTCACAGACCAGGTGCCGGCGTGAAATCGATGAAAAATCGCTCAACGGCGCCGCCCCGATATGGGGGTGCATGCCGGCGGGTGTGGCATTGATGAGGACATTCGCCTCGCTAATCGCCTGATCGAGACGGCGGTCCTCCGGTGTGATAGCGAGCAGGTCGGTGAAACCGAGTTTCTCGTAGCAAAAGGCGACCAGGCTCATCGCGCCCGCCAGCGACCGGTTGACGACCGTCAGGCGTGACGTGCCGAGCGCGGCGATGGCGCGAACGACGGCGCGCGCCGAGCCGCCGGCCCCGAAGAGCACCACCCGGCTCTGGCTGAAACGATCGGCTTCATCGCCCAACGAAGCGGTAAAGCCGGCCCCATCGGTGGTCGAGGCTTCAATCCGGCCCTCGCGGAAGGCCAGAGTGTTGGCGACCCCGAGCAGCTCCACTTCGTCGGCGCGCACATCGCAAAAGGGTACCACCGCGGCCTTGTGGGGGATGGTGACGTTCAGCCCGGCGATGCCGAGGGCGCGTGCGCCCGCGAGGGCGTCAGCCAGCGCACCGGAGGGGACGCGCAGGGCCAGGTAGGCGCCATCCAGGCCGAAGCGGCGGAAGAACTCATTCTGCAGGCGCGGCGAGAGGCTGTGGGCGATCGGATCGCCGATGACGGCAAAAAGCCGGGTGCGGCTGCTGATCCGGTCGATGGCTTCCGCCTCTGCCCCTACCGGTTTCCTGTCGGTCATGGTGGCAGCAGGCCTCAATCCTGCCGCAGCTGCTCGAGCAGCTCGAAAAAGCCGGGGAAGGAGATTTGTACACAATCGCTCTTTTTGATCAGGGTCTCGCCGCTGGCGATCAGCCCGGCGATTGCGAAGGCCATGGCGATGCGGTGATCGTCAAAACTGTCAATTTCCGCCCCGTGCAGGGGTGTCGGCCCGGTGATAACCAGGCCATCGCGGGTCTCGCGGACGTTCGCCCCCATGGCCGACAGGTTGCGGGCCGTGGCTGTCAGGCGGTCCGACTCCTTGAGGCGCAGTTCACCGGCATCGCGGATCACGGTCACACCCTGGGCCTGGGTGGCGGCCACCGCCAGGATGGGAATCTCGTCGAGGATGCGGGGAATCATCGAACCGCCGAGGCCGGCCGCGTGCAGCCGGCTGCTGCGCGCGGTGAGGTCGGCGCGGGGTTCGCCCTGCACCAGTACGCCCGGCGTCATCTGGATCATCGCCCCCATAGAGGAGAGGGCATCGCAGATGCCCATGCGTGTCGGGTTGACGCTCACCTGCTGGATGGTCACCTCCGATTCCGGCAGCAGGGCGGCGGCGACCAGGAAAAAAGCCGCTGACGAGAGATCGCCCGGCACCTCCAGATCGCAGGCATGCAGCGTTGCCGGACCCTGCACTCCGGCACCCGCCTGGCTGAAACGGGCGGTGACGCCGAAGGCGCCGAGCATGCGCTCGGTATGGTCGCGTGAGGGGCTCGGTTCGGTGATGCGGGTGGTGCCGTTGGCATAGAGCCCGGCGAGCAGGATGCAGGATTTGACCTGCGCGCTGGCGATGGTCGAGGCGTAATCGATGGAGCGCAGCGCTCCCCCCTTGATCACCAGCGGGGCCTTGTAACCGTCGCTCTCGATGTGGGCGCCCATCTGTTCGAGCGGCTCGATGATCCGGCGCATCGGGCGGCGGCGCAGCGAGTCGTCGCCGGTGATGGTGGTGGTGAAGGGCTGGGCGGCGAGGAGGCCGGCGAGCATGCGGATGGTGCTGCCCGAATTGCCGGCATCGAGCGGCTTTTTGGCCGGGCTGAAGCCATATTTGCCCGTGCCGGCAACGGTGAGGGTGCCCCTGGCCTTGCTGATCTTGATGCCCAGGGCCTGCAGGCAGGTGCGGGTACTGGCGACATCGCGCGCATCGGAGAGCCCGCAGATCTTGCTGGTGCCCTCTGCCATGGCGGCGAGGATCAGGGCGCGGTGTGAGATCGATTTGTCACCGGGCACATTGAGAACGCCCTGAATGGCGCGTGCCGGTTTGATCAAAATATCAGCCATGCTAGTCCCTCTTTCTGCATTCAAGACCGTGGGATTTGAGCAGTTCCAGAGCGGTTTGCCGGTCGGATTCCGAGGCGAACGCCAGGCGCATGGTCCCGCCTTCGTTCTCCCTGATCTTCAGAATCTCGATGTCCTTGATATTGATCTCCTGTTCGCACAGGCTGTTGGCGATCGCCGCCAGCATACCCGGACGGTCCTGCACGGCGATCAGGATATCGAAATGCGGCCGAAAGAAGCCGCGGGTGTCGCGCGGAATCGAGAGGCGGTTGCGCGCCGACTGGTCGAAGATGGTGCGCATCTCCTGGTGTTCGAGCGATGTCCGCAACCTTCTGAGCTCCTCGATATAGGCATCGATATAGTCGATGATCATGTCATCATTGGTGGCGAGGATATCCTCCCAGATACTGAAGGGGCTGGAGGCGATCCGTGTCATATCGCGAAAACCGCCGGCGGCCATCTTGAGAAAATGGCTGCTTTCGCTCTGGCGCCGGGCAGCGAGGCCCATCAGGGCGATCGCCGCCATCTGTGGCAGGTGGCTGACGGCGGCGGCGATCTCGTCGTGGAGATGCGGCGAGATCAGCAGGACCAGGGCGCCGGTCATTTCCACCAGATCGCCGATGGCCTTGCGCCGCTCCTCCTGCATCGGTTTGGCCGGCGTCAGCACCCAGGTGGTATTCTCGAAGAGAAAGGCGTCCGCTGCCTCCATGCCCTTGAACTCGGAGCCGGCCATGGGATGGCCGCCGATAAAATCGCACTGCGACGGCAGATGAATGGCAGCGGTTTCGATGATCTTGCGCTTGGTACTGCCGACGTCGGTGATCAGCGTCCCCGGCTGGATATAGGGGCCGATGGTCTGCAAATAGGAGAGGATCCCGGCGATCGGGGTGCAGAGAAAGACGAGGTCGGCCTGGGCCAGGGCATCCGCGATCTGTTCGGGGGCGTAGCCCTGATCAATCGCCTGGCGCTGCCGGGCCAGGGCGAGGGCCTCGGGCTGGTCGACGCCGATGAGTGTTCCCTGAAAGCCCTTGCGTTTCAGCGCCAGGGCCAGCGAGCCGCCGATCAGGCCCATGCCGACCAGGACCACCTTCCTGAAAACGGGATGTTCTTCCATCACCGGATGCTTCTCCTGTTAGATGCGTTTCCCGATGGCCCACGCGATCATGCGCAGTTCTTCCATCAGGCGATGGAACTGGTTGGGATAGATGGATTGGGCCCCGTCGGAGAGGGCGTGGTCGGGGTCGTGATGGACCTCGATGATGAGCCCGTTGGCGCCGGCTGCGACGGCGGCGCGCGCCATCGGCGCCACCTTGTCGCGACGGCCGGTGCCATGACTCGGGTCGGCGATGATCGGCAAATGGCTGTGTTTCTGGGTGACCGGGATGGCCGAGATATCCATGGTATTGCGGGTGTAGGTCTCGAAGGTACGGATGCCGCGCTCGCAGAG
>CAYTCI010000082.1:0-17702 GCA_964436305.1 uncultured Cytophagia bacterium
CCCGCGGCCGCTTCGATGGCACTGCCGCTGCTCTTCTCGACCTTGAGGCGCACCGTGCCCATAGTCATCGGCTCGCCGGTCTCGGGGATGAGCATCTTGGCCACGACCAGGGTGGCGGGAAAGGCCATGATCGAGGCCGCCAGGAGGTGGCCAGCGAAAAAAACCTGGCTCTCGTCCACCGGAATGCCGCGCGCCTTGGCCAGGGCCAGGCCGAGCATCTGCATGTAAGCCGCCAGCACGCCACCGGAGATGTGGGCCATGCCGCTGGCCATGATGGTATAGAGCTCCGATTCGGTCAGCGAGGAGAGGTAGGGGCGGATCACCAGGGGCGCCTCGGTCTGGCCCATGAAGGTGTTGGCCGCGACATCGAGGGTCTCGGCGCCGCTGGTCCGCATGAAACGCTGCATCACCCAGGCCATGCCCTGAACGATCTTTTGCATGACACCGAGGTGATAGAGGAGCGCCATGAAGGAGGCGAAGAAGATAATCGTCGGCAGCACCTGGAAAGCAAAGATCACGCCGAGGCTGCCCTCGCCGCTGCCTTTGCCGAGCGGGCCGAAGACGAACTGGGCACCGTCGGCGGCGAAGCTGAAAAGGGTGACGAAGAGCGAGCTGATCCAGGAAAAGATCGCGCGGCCGGTGTCGGTCTTGATGACGAGAAAGGCGAAGGCGAATTGCAGGAGGAGGCCGGTGATGACCAGCCGCCAGTTGATGGCTTTTTTGTTGGTGCTGAAGAGAAAGGCGAGAAAGGTGACGAAGAGCAGGCCGAGGAGGCCGTGCAGGATCGGGATCATATCCGGGGTACTCCTTTGCGGTCAGGGTTCAAGAGTCTGACAATATAGAAACTTTTTTTCAGGGATGCAAAAGGTTTCCCCGGGCGGGCGGGGAAGGAAAGGCGGGTGCCGGCGGGGCTGCAGGTTGACGCGAGAGGCCGGGGGGGCGGCGCGGGCAGCTGGGTGCGGCAGGGGATCAGGGCCGTGGCGAAGCGGGGGAAGCGGGCGCTGGCGAGCCGATGCGGCGGGAGCGCCAGGCCGTGCCGTCCCACTCCTCGATGACCTCCAGCCGGGCGCGGTCGGCGGGGCCGAAGCTGCGGCCGGTGATATCGCGGAAACGGCTGAGGAAAAAGTCGGGCGGATCCAGCAGCGCCAGCGGTTCCATGCGCAGGGAAAACCGGTAGGCATAGAGAATGTACGCGGTGATGGGATCCACCGCTGTTTTTACGAGGGCATGGTTGGCAATGTTCACCCGGAAGAAGTCACCCAGTAACTCAATTTTCACGACCACATCGCGATAGGCATCGGGCTCCACGAGAGGGGAGGCGGGAAAACGGAAATGCCTGAGAAAATGCGCCGTCGGGATGCCGGCAAGGGTATATCGGGGGTCGCTTTGCGGCGAGGCCCCTTGCATGGAATCCGCATCAAAGACCGCCAGCCGCGCCCGCCCATCCTCGTTGCCGTAGGTGCCGGCGATGATCTCAGCCCGGCCATCTCCATTGAAATCGCCAGCGATATATTCCGGGATATGGCCCGAATTCCAGTAGGAGCCGTGGATGCGGCCGGCGAGGTCGACCAGCACCAGGCGGCAGGTGAAATCCTGGATCGAGCCGACGCTGCAGAGGATCATTTTCGGCTGCCCCGGTTCTGTTTGCACACTTTTTATCGGTCCCAGATAATAGCGGTCTGCAATCTGCGTGTCGGCTGCTGTGGTGACGACATGGGAGAGCTTGCAAGGGGGCCAAAGCGCCCGGCCCCGGCTATCGAAGCCGAGCAACACTCCGCCCAGGTCAGGGTGGCTGAGTTCATTGAGACAAAAAATGACCTCCCGCTGGCCGTCGCCATCCAGATCATCGATGCAGATTGGATCCTTCCCGTAGTTTTCGTACCTGGCCGGGGTCAGGGCAAAGCCGTATTTTTTCGACCAGAGTTTCTCTCCGGATCGATTCTGGATGATGAATTCCTCACCTTCTTTTACGCCGAATGCCGGCACACGGTCGCGCCACCACTGCAGCCGGGGGACGAGGAGAAAAAGGAGCGCAAGCGCGGCGGCGGCCGTGAGCAGTGCAGCCTGCGGCTTGTTGCGGGAACGGCGCGCGGCGGCCAGGGCGCGGCCGGCTGCGGTGGGCGATTTCATCTCGATGAGGTTGCGGTCCTGCAGGGCTTCGGCGAGGTTTTGCACCGGCTGCAGATGAAGGCGCCGTCCGGGATAGCGCTCCGAGAGCTCGTCGAGCACCTGGTAGGCCGCGCCAAGGTTGGCGGCGGGCAGGAAGAGGCGTTCGACCGGGGAGAAAAAGGCGGCGCGGATCTTGGCACCGAGGGTGAGCGCATCGACCGGGGTGATCGTGCCGTCCGCTGCGATGCCGCCGGTCACCGCCGCCGTGCCGGCCAGGTTAGCCACCCGGGTGCGATAGTGGCAGTTACGGCAGGTGATCCAGGCCAGCAGCGCCGCAGCCAGGCCGAGAGAGGTGCCGTTCACCTCGGCGGATTTCTCGGCCAGTGAAAAGTGCACGGTATAATAGCGCCGCGCCGTGCCCGGGGCCATATGACGGCGCGCGGCCAGGAGACCATCCTGAAGGGTCCAGTGCAGGGCCTGCTGGCCGAAGCCGGCGCGGTTGTTGATCGCGCCCAGATCGCTGTCGGCATCGGAGGGGCGCTCGCGTGCCTCGGCGTGCAGGGGCAGCAGCATCCCCTCGGGCGCGGCGCCATCATGCGGCAGGGCGCTGCTATCGATCAGCAGGACCCGGAGTGTATGGGCGGAGAAGGCGGCAGCTTGCGCCTCCCACGCTTGCAGCCATGCGCCCAGGGCGTCGCGGAGCGGCGGTGGCGCCTGTGCGGCCAGCCTGCGGGCCCCTTCCAGGCGGGAAGGGGCCGGTGCTGCCTCGGTGAGGTCGCCGATGCCGATCAGACCGGCCGCGCGGCGCAGATCGGCGGCATAAAAGGACTGGAGGATGGCGGCGATCCGAAGCTGCTCCTCCGCCGCGGCGATCGCCGGCTGATGCTCCGGCGCCTGTTCTTTGAATGCGGACAGCACCGGGAGCCAGCGGCACAGCTCTACGGGATCCCGATTCGTGCCGATCAGCTCCTGGCATAGGGAGGGCAGCCAGGGCGAAAACTGCAGGTAATAGGCGCGCATGTAGGGGAGATGGCTGAACCGGGCGGCGGCGAGAAAAAAAGCGAAAAAGCGGCTGCGTTTGCTTTCGATCAGGGCATCGCTGCGGAGGAACTCGGCGAGCTGGATCGCGCCGCTCTCCAGGTCGAGTATGGAATCGAAGAGTTGACCCGGCATGTCAGTAGATGTGGATTTTTTGCATTTCTTCGTCCGGCCCGGTCTGCAGCAGGGCATGGCCATTGTGCGTCCGGGCTGCGAGGATGCGTTTGCTGGTGATGCCAATGATCTCGAGTTCGGCCGGCCGGTTGAGGCCGGCTTGCAGTGGACAGGAGAGTTCGTAGCACCAGCCCTCCGGGCGGTGCTCCATCGCCAGCTCGATCTCCGCACAGGGATGATCCGGGAGTATCAGGTGTTGCCGGGAGCGGGCAGCGGGGCCGGTTGGCGTGCGGGTGAGGTCGCAGACGCCGCGAGGGCTGTGCACCTCCACCTTGTCGTAAAGGCCCTCCGGCTGGTCGCCAAAATCGATCGAGCCCTGATTGCTGGTATAGCCGCTCAAACGGCCCCCATCGAGGGTCACTTTCAGGCCTGCCGGGATCTGGCCGGATTCGGTGATGAGGTAGAGGGCGAGGTGGCGGGATTGGCGGTTATAGAGCAGCCGGCCGATCATGCCGAGTTCAGCGTTGGCGAAACTGGAGACCAGATAAAGGTCGTCTGGCTGCTCCCCCTGGGCAGCCAGACGGGGTGAAGCGGGAATTCCCCCCAGCGGGGCATGCAACGGCCGCAAGACGATCTCCCCCCCGGAATGGACCGCCGCGACGATGGAGTCCCCGGGCTCAGCCGAGGCAGAGAGCAGGGCGAGTTGGAGGGCCGCAAGCGCCAGATAGCGCTCACGGCAGCGGTCGCAGCCCAACAGATGGCTCTGCTCGCTGCTGCCGACTGCCGATTGTTTCCGGATCATCGCCTCCAGCCGGTGCTGGCTGAAACATCGCATGCTTTCTACCTCTTTCATGGACACTAGCCCGCATGGATATAGGTGCGCTCGGCTGCCTTTCAGAAATTTATTTTGATTCTTTCCTGCATCATCCGGCGAAAGGTCCGCACCAGATAGTCAAAAATCGAGTGGATGCGCTGCCGGGGCGGCGGCCATCCCGCCGGCCAGTGAGCGAGGATCAAGGCGGCGTCGCTGACGGGCGTCTCCTCCTCCAGCAGGGCGCGGCAGCGGGCGACCAGGGCATCATGCAGCGCCAGGCCCTCGATCAGTGTGATCTTGCCGCTGCGGATATATTTTGCGATGAGGCCCCGGCGGATACGCGCCAGGGATTGCTCGATCAGGCGGGCATAGACAGCCTGGTCGGGCTCCTCGATGGGCGGCGGGAGGGGCTGCCGGGCGGTTGCGGTGGCCTGACGATGGCTGCGGATGATATGGACGATATCGCCGAGGGCCACCCAGACCGGCCGACCGCTGTGGGCTGTCAGCCCCGCCATCAGGGTGGTCAGGAGCGGCCCGGTCTTCGGATGATCCGGGAGCAGCGGTGCGAGTATCCGGGTGAGGGTTGGCAGGTCCGGCTGATAATAGCCCGTGGCGGAGGCCGGCTGGGAGAGGAGATACCAGCCGCCGATCTCGCGTTGTACCACCAGGTCCGGATTTTTCCTGGCGGCCTGGATAAGAGTGCGCCACAACCGGGCGCCCTCGGGATCGCGCTGGCGGTAAAAGCGGATGACCTGCTGCTGGGTCAGCCGGGTGACCAGCCGGATCAGGGCGCTGAATATCTCATCGGGGGATTGTCCCGCCGCAAAGCAGGGGGCAAAATAGGCGGTCAATTTGGGGAAGTGGAGCGGCGTGTTCTGCTGGAAGAGTTCAGCGATGCAGTCGGCGGCGAGAAGGTCGTACTCGATCTCGCGCCCGGTCTGGCGCACGTGCCGGCCGCGGCGCTCGAGCAGACGCAGATGGGCGGCGCTCAGAGCTTGCACGGCGCGCACCACGGTGTCGGCTTCCTGCCGGGACGCAGTGCCGGAGCAAAGGCGCTCCAGCCTATCGATCAGCACGCGAATCCTGTCGTCCTGGGTTCCCATCCCATCCCCTTGTACGCCAGATACGCTTCCATGCGGCCCCATTTCCTGCACTGCCTCCGGGCGGCCAGATCACGCCATTAATATAGGCCTTTACGCGAGAAAACCAAAGAAATTCGTATAAAAATGCATCGCGGCTCGGGCCCATCCCGACCCTCCCGCACCCCGCAACGCCCCCCCCCCCTCGCGCCCATCCGGCCGTGCCCCGCAACTCTCCCCTTGACTTTTTGCCGCGAAATCCCAATATTCTTTAAAAGAGGCAACACCGGACACCTGAACGCGAAAGGGAGAGAACGATGGACGCAACGCCGCAGACGCTGGAAGAGGTACTGATGAGCCTTGCCCGGGAGTGGCAGATGCTCGGCATCGCGATGATCCTGATCACCCTGGTCAGCCTGCTGACATGCTATCTGCTGCTGAAATCCAACCGCCCGCTCTGGGCGCACCGTTTCATGAGTCTGCCGATTGTGCTGGCGATGGTCCCCGGCCTTTTTTATTGCGTCATTCTGGCCTATCTCCTCCTGTTCGCCCGCGCCAATCTGATGACCCTGCCGCTTTTTACCTTTCTCCCGCCGCTGTGGATGGCCCTCTCGCTCTATCTCTACCGCCAGCTGGTCGATTTCGCCCAGGTGCCGGGGTTCGACCGCCTGAGCGGCCTGGCGCTTTTTGTGACAGTCGTCTTCGCGGCCGCCTTTCTGCTGGCGCGTCTGCATATTATCGCGGTCGTTTGGCTCAGCCCGAAATGGCTCTTCCCGATCGTCGTGGCGCTCTATCTGGGCTACCGCCTGGCAGTGCGGCGAATGGTGAGCCGGGAATAGGGAAGGATTTCCGGCAGGTCCGCTCCCGTAACGGGTACGGCCTGCCGGATGGCTGGTTATAGAGGAGAGAGAGCAGGCGGCCTGCCGATCGGCGGGCCGCCCTGGTTTTGCGGGCTATTCTGCGACCCGATAGGGGAGATACTTCGGCTCCCACATGGCATTCATTACCATCTGCAGGAGGCGTTCGTCATCGGCGCGGACGCCAAGGCCGCTGCGGCGCGCCTCCTTCGCCACCGCCAGGGCCACCTGGGCCGAGACGTAGCGGATCTTGTCGATGCGCGGCAGCATACGTCCACCCTTGAGCTCCTCCTCAGAGACCAGATCGCTCAGGGCCTGCGAGGCCGCCATGAACATCTCGTTGGTTACCTTGGGGGTGCCGCAGATCAGGGCGCCGAGTCCAACCCCGGGGAAGATGTAGAGGTTGTTGCACTGCGAGATCACCTTCTCCCGGCCGTTGACGGCAAGGGGTTTGAAGGGGCTGCCGGTGGCAATGAGGCAGTGGGGACCCGCGGCGGCGACCGCCTGTTCCGGGGTGCACTCGGCCTTGATGGTGGGATTGGAGAGTGGCATGATCATCGCCTGGGGATCGTTGGCGGCCATCGCCCTGAGGATCTCCTCGTTGAAGGCGCCGCTCTGCCCGGTCACCCCGAAGAGCACCGTGGCTTTGGCATTTTTGATGGTCTCGAGCAGGGTGATGTGGCTGCGATCGGCGACACTCCAGTTCGCCACGAAAGCGGGATCCTTGGCGAACATCTTTTGTTCCTCGCTCATCTCCATCCCGCTGAGCAGCAGGCCATCCTTGTCGATGCCGAAGATGTGGTTGGCAGCCTCCTCGCGGCTTAATCCCTCCATCATCAGGCCGGTGCAGATCTGCCGGGCGATGCCGAGTCCCGCCTGGCCCTGGCCGAACATCACAAAGCGCTGGTCGCTCAGCTTTTGTTTCTTGATCTTCATCGCCGAGAGCAGCACCGCGGTGGCCACCGAGCCGGTGCCCTGGATGTCGTCATTGAAGGAGCAGATGCGTTCCTTGTAGCGCTCGAGCATGCGGAAGGCGTTGCCCTTGCCGAAATCCTCCCACTGCAGCAGGGCGTGCGGGAAATGGCGGCGGACGCCATTGACGAATTGCTCGATGATGGCGTCGTAGGCCTCGCCGCTGAGGCGTTTCTGGCGCAGGCCGATGTAGAGGGGATCGGCGAGCAGGCTTTCGTTGTTGGTGCCGACATCGATCTGGATCGGCAGGCAGTAGGCGGGGTGGAGGCCGGCGGCGGCGACGTAGAGGCTGATCTTGCCGATCGGGATGCCCATGCCGTTGCTGCCGAGGTCGCCGAGGCCGAGAATCCGCTCGCCGTCGGTGACGACGATCAGCGAGATATTGGAGAAGGGGGCGTTGCTGAGAATCTGGTCGATATGATGGATGTTGTTGGCGGTGATATAGAGGCCTCGGCGGCGGCGGAAGAGGTGGCTGAACTGCTGGCAGGCCTTGCCGACGGTCGGGGTGTAGACAATCGGCAGCATCTCCTCGAGGTGATCGAGGATGAGGGAGTAGCAAAGCGTCTCGTTCCGGTCCAGCAGGGAGAGCATGAAAATGTATTTTTCCAGCTCGTCCGGTTTGGCGCAGAAGCTTTCATAGGTCTTTTGTTTCTGAAGCGCCAGGGTGGAGACCGCCTCGGGCAGCAGGCCGCAGAGGTCCAGGCTCTGACGCTCATCCTCGGGGAACGCGGTTCCCTTGTTGAAAATGGGATGTTCGGTGAGGAGCTCCCCCTTGAACGGGACTTTGATGTATTCTTCGCCGCTGAACCGGTCGGCTTGTTTCTCGTAGGTCAGCATGTCTACTCCCTTCGCTAAGGTTCCGAAGCCTGTGACGATCATCACTTCAAGTTAGCAAATCCGATGCAATCAGTCAAGCGCAACCTGAGGTTTTTACAATAATCTTCTTGCCGCTTTGGCGGCGGTTCTGTATTTTTACACAAGGGGGCGGGCGTTCATGAGAGGATGGAATGGTAGTGACGAACCTGCGCTTGATGCAACTGGATGATTTGCCCGGGGTCAATCTCTTGCTGGTGCGGGCCTTTTCGGCGGCGCGGCAGCTGGCCGGCTGGCGTCGGCCGGAGCTGCCGCTTTGCCGGATGGAGTTTCTCCGTTATTATTTGCAGGAGAGTCCGGCCTGCAACTGGGTGGCGGTTGAAGGCGGGCAGATCCTCGGGGCGGTGTTCGGCCATGCTGCGGGGCCGGCGGGCTGGATCGGGCCCCTGGCGGTCCTGCCCGAGCGGCAGAATCAGGGATTCGGCGGCGCGCTGCTGCGGCATGCCGAGGAGGCGCTGCGTGCCGCCGGCTGCCGGCTGATCGGCCTGGAGACCGATGCGGAGAGTCTGCACAACATCGCCTTTTACGGCCGTCTGGGCTTCACCCCCGGTCCGATGCAGCTGGATCTGGTGCGCGGTATCGATTCGGGCTGGCTGGAGGCGAGGGAGCGCGAGCTGGCGGGTTATTCACAGCACCCCGACCTCTTCGCCGCGCAACTGCCGGCTTTTTTACGCGCACACGGGATCGAGGTGGATTATCTTGCGCTCTCGCGCCGGCTCGCAAAGGCGGGCTTTGGCGAGAGCTGGCTGCTGATGGATGAGGGACGGCCGTTCTTTTTTGCCGCTGTGCAGCTGGCGCCGGTCTCGGTGCGCGAAGCCGCCCACGTCGGGCGGATCATAGGGCTGGTCGGCCCGCGGCATAGCAGCTCCGCCCTGCTGGATGAGATTCTGCAAACCGTGGCGGAGAGGGCCGAGTGCCGCCATCTCGTCGTCCGGCTCTCCACCCGCTATCCGGAGCTGTTGACGGGTCTGCTGCGGCGCCACTGGCGGCTGGCCCATGCCCACCTCCGTTTTTACCTCCTGGGCAGCGAGCAGGAGGATGGGGCGGCGCTGCATTTGAATAAATGGGATTAGTTCCTTTATTAACAACTTTCCAGCCCCTCTTCAGGTACTTTTCTATTGCAAATCTGGACAAAACTTCTTATTTTCGCAAGCGAGAAAATTGGTATACGCTTATTCCTGGAGGAATGATGGGAACTGCGCTGGAGGTGACCGACGCCACCTTTGCCAAAGAGGTTCTGGAATCGGAAAGTCCTGTTCTTGTCGATTTTTGGGCGGTCTGGTGCGGTCCGTGCAAGATGATCGCGCCGGTCATCGAGGAAGTCTCGGTCGAAAAGGCAGGCCAACTCAAGACGTGCAAAATCGACGTGGACCGGAATCATCAGGTGGCGACACGCTTTGGCATCCGCAGTATTCCCACCTTGCTGCTGTTCAAGAAGGGCGTGGTCGTGGAGCAGATTGTTGGCGCGGTTTCGAAATCGGCTCTGCTGGGAAAGATCGAACCGCATCTCTAGGACGGACGTTTGGAAAAAACCTATGCACTCATCATGGCCGGCGGCGTAGGCACGCGCTTCTGGCCGAAGAGTCGCAAGTCCCTTCCGAAACAATATCTCAACCTGTTGGGGGAGGAGACCCTGATCCAGGCGGTCAGCCGCCGTCTTCAGGTCATCCTGCCGGCGGAACGCATTTACGTCATCTCCACCCAGAGTCAGTTTCCGCTGCTCGAGGCGCAGCTGCCGTGGTTGCGCCCCTCCCAGTTGATCCTGGAACCCTTTGGCAAGAACACGGCCCCCTGTATCGGTCTGGCCGCCTTGCATCTGGTTCGCCAGGATCCCGAGGCGATCATGATGGTTCTGCCCTCGGATCATCTGATCGCGGATTCAGAGCAGTTCGCCCGGTTGTTGCACAAGGCGGTGGCGGTCATTCGCAAGAATCCGGAGGCACTGGCGACCATCGGCATCGAGCCGGCCTATCCCGCCACCGGCTATGGCTATATCCAGCGCGGAGCGCCCCTCGAGGGTTGCGGCGGCAAGGTTTTCCGCGTGCGGGCCTTTGCCGAAAAGCCCGATTTCGAGGTGGCGCAGCAGTTCATCGCCAGCGGCGAATTTCTCTGGAACAGCGGTATTTTTATCTGGCGCGCGGCCAACATCCTCCACTGCATCGAGGATCTCATGCCGGATCTCTCCGCCGGACTCAAGGAGATCGGCCAGGCGCTCGGCACGCCCGCGGCAGCGGAGGTGACCGGACGGGTCTACAAACAGATACACAGCGATTCGATCGATTACGGCATCATGGAACATGCGAGCAACGTCATCGTGCTCGAAGCCAATTTCGGCTGGAGTGATGTCGGCAGCTGGGAGGAGGTCTACAAGATCTCGCCGCATGATGCAGAGGGCAATGTCCTGGTGAGCGATCCGATCGTCCGCAATTGCCGGAATTGCTACATCGACGCCGGCGGGCGGGTGGTTGCGGTGATTGGCGTCGATGACCTGATCGTCGTGAATACGCCGGATGCGCTGCTGATCTGCCGGCAGGACCAATCGCAGGATGTCAAATGGGTCGTGGAAAAATTAAAGCACAACGGCCAACAAGAAGTGCTTTAAATATGAGCGAGGAGGAGACCCTCTTCGCTCTGGAAACCCTGGCCAAAACGCTCGACGTCGAAGTACGCTATGAAAAGGGGGATTTCAGCGGGGGATTATGCCGGATCGATGATAAAGCGATCCTGCTGCTGCAAAAGGCTGATCCGCTCTATCGCAAGATAAGCATATTGGCGCGCGAACTGGGGACGTGCAATCTTGATTCCATTTATATTGTTCCGGCGCTGCGTACCCTGATCGAGGAGGAAGCCACCTCTGTCCAGCCGGCCGGCAATCAGAGCTGACGGGTTTTCCATCCGCCTTGCAGCCACACCTTGATTCAGATATATAACCTCGCAGGAGGAAGCTTATGCACAGATCCGAGCTGGCCCGATATTTCAAGGATAATCTCTTCCTGGCCGGGCTGAAATCGAGCACCAAGGAGGCCGCGATCGCCGAGTTGCTTGATATTTTTGTCCAGGAGAAGTATATCCGCAATCGCGATATCGTCCTGGAGATGCTCCACCAGCGTGAGACCCTGGGCAGCACCGGCATCGGCAAGGGGGTGGCCATCCCCCATGGCAGGACCACCGCGGCCGCGGATGTCCTTATCGCCTTTGGCAAATCGGATACGGGGATCGATTTTGATGCCATCGACGGCAAACCGGTCCATCTGTTTTTCATGGTCATCGCCCCGCCCAACGATGAGGGCAATGTCTACCTGCCCATCCTCGGCTCGCTGGTGACCATCCTCAACGAAAAAGCCAACCGCGACAAGCTGATGAAAGTGACCACCTTTGCGGAGTTTCTGTCGCTAATCACGGGAGAGTGATGGATGATTAAAAAGGATCTGGAACTCCTGGTCTCGCTCCAGGATATCGACCTGATGATCGAAGAGGTCGGTGATGTTGAAAAACTGGGTTTTTCCGTCACCGGCTATATGGAGCTTAAAAAGGCGCGCGAGGAGCTTGCAGCCAATATCAGCAAACCCCTGCTTTTCCGCTATGAGCGACTGCGCGGCAAACTGAAACGGGCGATCGTCCCGGTCAAGAATGACATTTGCCTTGGCTGCTTTCTGCGTCAGCCCACCTCGATCGGGGTCAAGGGGCGCGAGGATGAGCAGATCTTTACCTGCGAAAACTGCGGCCGGATGCTCTACTGGCTCGATTGAGGCCAAGTCCGCTCCCGGGAGCACTCTGCAATCCGCCCCTGCCATAAAAAAAGGCCACTGAACCAGTGGCCTTTTCCTTTTCTGCTCTCGTCGGCTGCCGCCGAGGGGCTTAGATGATCCCCAGCTTTTTCCCCATCTTGCCGCAGATTTCCAGAACCTTGTCGAGCTCTTCATCGGTATGGGTGGCCATGTAGCTGGTGCGGATCAGCGAATGGCCGGGCGGCACCGCCGGGCTGATCACCGGATTGGAGAAGATGCCAGCCTCATAGAGGGCCTTCCAGAAATTGAAGGTCTTTTCATCGTCGCCAATGAGCAGCGGAATGACCGGCGTCTCGCTGACACCGGTGTTGAATCCGAGCTGGTGATAGCCTTCGCGCATCTTTTTGACATTCTTCCACAAGCGCTCGCGGCGTTCCGGCTCCTGGATCAGGATGTCGAGGGCGGCGATGACAGTAGCGACGGCGGCCGGCGGGGGGCTGGCCTGGAAGATGAGGGCGCGGGCGGTGTGCTTGATGTAATGAACGACCTCCTCCGGCCCGGCGATGAATCCGCCGATGGAGGCGAAGGATTTGCTAAAGGTCCCCATGACCAGATCCACCTCGTCCTCGAGGCCAAAGTGCTCCGCGGTGCCGCGGCCATGGGCGCCGAGCACTCCGAGCGAATGGGCGTCATCGAGCATGATGCGGGCGCCGTGTTTTTTGGCCGCCTTGACCATCTCCGGCAGCTTGACGATGTCGCCGCCCATACTGAAAACCCCGTCGCTGACGATCAGGGCACCCTGGTCCTTCTTGTTGTTGCTGAGGACCCGCTCGAGATCGGCCATGTCATTGTGGCGATACTTCAGGGAGCGGCCGAAGGAGAGGCGAGTGCCGTCGACGATGCTGGCATGGTTCTCGTTGTCGCCCACCACCAGGTCGCGGCGCCCGACCAGGGAGGAGATCACGCCCTGATTGGTCGTAAAGCCCGTCGAAAAGATCAGGACCGCCTCTTTTTTCATGAAATCGGCCAGACGGCTTTCGAGCTCTTCGTGGAGCGCCAGGGTGCCGTTGAGAAAGCGCGAGCCGGTGCAGCCAGAGCCAAATTGCTCGATGGCATTCATGGCGGCCTTTTTAACCCGCGGATCCTGCGTGAGCCCGAGATAGTTATTGGAGCCGATCATGATCAGACGGTGGCCCCTGATCATGACTTCGGTATCGGCGCCGGAGTCGATCGCTTTGAAATAGGGATACCATCCCTGCTCCATGGCCTCACGGGCGCGCGCGGATACGGTCGCCGATCTGCATTTGTCGAACAAGTCTGCCAATTCGTGTGCCTCCGTTAGTTGACGACGCAAGTCATGATCCGGTTCCGCTCGGATCAGGCTATATGGACAGGAAAAAAGAGTGGTTCAGGAAGGAAGCTGGTCTGATTTGCAGCGATCAGCAGTGAACCGTAATTCAAGGCAAGTCTGCGAATTACGTAAAATATAGCCATTGCTGGGAAGAATGTCAAGTTTAAACTGCCGCGGCGGGGCAGCGGGCCGCGTCTGCGCTTTTTCTTGGAAATCGCGGGAAAATGCACTAACTTGTGCTGTTCTGGTGGAGAAGATGAACCATGAAGATACTTGTTACGGGCAGCAACGGATTTATCGGCAGCACCCTGGTGATCAGGTTGACCGGCATGGGGCACAGCGTGCGCTGTCTGGTGCGCCGCACGAGCGACCGGAGCTGGCTGCAAGGGTTGCCGGTGGAATATGTCGAGGGGGATTTGAACGATGCGGCGGATCTTGGCCGGTGCGTGGCGGGGATCGACCGGATCTACCATCTGGCCGGGGTGACCAAGGCGATCGATGCCGCGGGCTACCTCCAGGGGAATTACGAGGCGACCTGCCATCTGCTGGAGGCCTGTCGCGCGGCCGGCAAAGCCGATGCGCGGTTCATTTTCGTCTCCAGCCAGGCGGCGGCCGGGCCCAGCGGGGCTGCCGGCGCGGTGACGGAACAAGATCCGCCGCAGCCGATCTCGCTCTACGGCCAGGCCAAACTGCGCGCTGAAGCGGCGGTGCTCGCGTATGCCCGCGAGCGTTTTGCCACGATCGTGCGTCCCCCCTCGGTCTATGGTCCGCGGGAACGCGATATCCTCGTCTATTTCAAGGCGGTCGCCCACGGCGTGCTGCTGCTGCCGGGCGATGGCAGCCAGCAGATCAGCCTGGTGCATGTCGACGATCTGGTCGACGGAATCCTGCTGGCGGGCGAGAGCGAGCAGGCGCACGGGCGCGTCTATTTTCTCAGCAATGATGAACCCTGCGACTGGCGCACCTTTGGCGCGACCATTGCCCGGGCCATGGATAAAAAGCCCCTGCGCCTGCATGTGCCTCTTGCCGTGATGCCGCCGGTCGCCTTTATCAGCGCGCTGGCCGGCAAACTGGCGGGCAAGCCGGCCCTGCTCAACCACGACAAGGTGGCGGAGATGCGGCAACACAGCTGGGTGTGCAGCAACCACCGGGCGCGCACGGAGCTGGGCTTCCGGCCGCAGATCGGGCTCGAGGCGGGGGTGGCGGCTACCGCCGCCTGGTATCAGCAGAAGGGATGGTTGTAGCCGCAGCGGGGTGTCAGGGCTGCGCCCCGGTTTCGAGGAGTTTGCGAATGTGGCCGCGGATCTCGGCGCACAGGGCGGCGCTGTCAGGGCGGGTGGTGGTGCTGATATAATAGTTCGCGGCCTGCAGGTATCGCATCATATGATCCTGATCGATGCGGCTGGAGTAGCGGTAGACGCGGTTGAGGGCATTGAGGCGGCTCATCTCGACCCCCTTGCCACCCAGCGGGGTCATGAAGGTAAATTCGTGACGGGGCGAGATGATCTCCTGGTCGAGCAAGCCCTGATCGACCAGACCGCTGAGGACCCGGTGCAGATCCTCGGCGGTGAGCAGCAACTGGGGATCCAGATCCTTGTAAATATCATGTTCAGTCGGCTCCTCCATTTTCCAGATGGCGCAGAGCGCGGCGATCTCCTCGCGGCTGGGCATCCTGCGGATGCGCGGCGGCGGCGGGATCTTGTCCCTGTTCAAGGCCTTTTCGAGGGCCTGCACCCCCTTGGCAGCCAGTGCGCCGAGGTCGACCGGTCCCTGCCCCACGCCGCTGCGGCGGCGCTGTTCCTCGTCGGCGCGGTCGGTGAAGGCGCCCGGATTCCAGGTGAGGCGTTCCATCGGGAAGGGCGCCGGCCGCCGGGGTTTGCGCTCCTCGCGATAGGGGGTCAGCGGGATGGGGACCGGAAAAAAGTCAGGGACCGAGTAGCTGGCGACCCGGGGTGCGCTCGCCACGCTGTCGGCCATGGCCAGCAGGCTGTCAAGTTCAGCGGGCCAGACGACCGTTCCGGCGGCGGGGGCGGCTGTTTCGGGCAGGACGATTTCGGGGAGCTGCTCCGGGCGCTCTTGCCGGCGCTCGCGGTGCTTGAGTTGCGCGGCGCCATCGCCGGGCGTCATCCGCGGCAGGAGCGGCTCGGGCATCTTCGGGACCGGCAGTTCATAAAAGGCTACCTCCGCGGTCTCCTCCATGGCGGATGAGGTGCTCCTGAAACGCCAGAAATAAAAGAAAAGGCCCAGGCCGAGATGAAACAGGGTGGAGATGAGCACGGCCAGCCTGAGTGCGCGTGAATTCATAGGGGGTGAACCATGGCCAATCGCATTTTTCATAAGGATCAGAGGTGCAGTGGCTTCCCATCGGCGATGTTCCGGGAAGTACAGGCCCTGATGATACGCCCGCCCGGAGTGAAAGTTCCGGTGCGGCGGCAAGCCCCATAATGTACAGCATAGAAACCATTAATCAAACAGTTTTAGCGGGGTCCCATGGAATCTTTCCTCCTGGTCATGACCACCTGCGCCTCCCGTGATGAAGCGGCGGCGCTGGCCGACAAACTGCTCAAGGCGCGGCTGATCGCCTGCGCCAATATTATCCCCGGTGTCCATTCGCTCTTTCACTGGCGGGGCAAGATCGATCAGGCCGACGAGGTCATCCTGCTGGTGAAATGCCGCAAGCGCGTCTTCAAGGACCTTGTCGAGTGGATCCAGACCCATCACAGTTACGAAGTGCCCGAGATTCTCGCCCTGCCGGTCGTGGACGGGGCCAAGGAGTACCTCGAGTGGATGGAAGAGGAGACCCGGTTTACCGAATTCGACATCTAGGAGCGCGCATGATCCGATCCAAACACCCGCTGGCCGCGCGGGTGGCCCATCTCGAACCCTCCGGAATCCGCAAGGTCTTCGAGATCGCCAGCCAGCATCCCGAATACATCAATCTCTCGATCGGTGAACCCGATTTTGACATGCCGATGTTCCTCAAGGAAGAGGGGATCAAGGCGATCCTGGCCGGCTACAACCGCTACACGCCGACGCGCGGCATTCCGCAGCTGCGCCAGATCGTCGCCGACCAGCTCACCGCGGATGGCATCCGCTTTGGCGACCTGATCATCACTGCCGGCGCCACCGGCGCCCTGCTCCTGAGCGTGCAGGCGCTCGTCGATCAGGGCGATGAGGTGATCGTGCCCGATCCCTACTTTGTCGCCTACCGCAACATCGTCTATATGTCGGGCGGCAAGCCTGTCGCGGTCGATACCTATCCCGATTTTCAGATCCGGGCGGCGGCCATCGAGCCGCTGATCACGGACCGGACGCGGGCCCTGATCCTCAACAGTCCGAACAATCCCACCGGCATGATCTACAGCCGGGCGGAGCTGGAAAAGATCGTCGCCCTCGCCGACCGGTATGGCTTTCACATCATCTCCGACGAGGTCTATACCCCCTTTATCTATGAGGGCGGCTACACCAGCCTGGGCCATCTGACCGGCGAGGCGATCGTCGTCAACAGCTTTTCCAAAAGTGCGGCGATGACCGGGTGGCGGTTGGGCTACGTCTCAGGGCCCTCGGCGGTGATCGACCAGATGGCGATGCTGCAGCAGTTCGCTTACGCCAGCACCAACTCGGTCGCACAGTATACCGCCCTGCGCGCCTTCGAGGTCGACTATAGCGAGCAGCGCCACAATTATCAGCGCAAACGCGACCTGTGCTACGAGATGCTCATGCAGAAATATGCGGTCCTCAAACCGGCGGGGAGTTTTTACATCTTTCCACAGGCCCCGGAGGGGAGCGCGACGGCCTTTTTCCAGCGCGCCCGCGATGCCGGGGTGCTGATCATCCCGGGCAAGGATTTTTCCCGCCGGGACACCCACTTCCGCATTTCCTTCGCGGTCTCGGACGAGGTATTGATGCACGGCATGGAAATATTGCTCGGGCTGGCCTGAAAACGAAACCTTTTCTCACAGCCGGCAGTATAGGGGAATGTGGAGTGCACGGATTCTACACAGGCTGCGCGGCTCGCCGTCCTCGCCGAGGCGGTTGAGCAGATCTGCGCCGCGGAGGACCTGGCCGGGATCGCTGCGGCGGCGCTGACCGGCGCTGCGCGGCTTCTCTCCTGCCCCTCCCTCTGCTTTACGGCTTTTGAGTTGCCCAGCCTCAGCCTGCTCCTCGAAGAGCAGCGTGGTCCCACCGGGTGCCTCTGGACGGCGCCGCGGCTCGAGAGGAGCCGGGACCTGGCCGCCAGTCTCGGGCGGGGCGCCCAGCTGCTGACCCGCGCAGACGGCCCGGAGGAGGCCTACTATGTGGTCTATGAGCCGCCGCCGTTGGGGGGCCGGCCCGCTTGTGAACTGCGCATCCCCTTCTATCTGACCCCAACCACCCTCTGCATTCTGACCCTCGGCAAAAAAGAATCCGGCACCGACTATACCCCCGCGGATATCGACACCCTGCGCGTGCTGGTCGCGCTGCTGGGCAGCGGTGCGCATGGTCATTCGCCCCTCACTTTGGCGGGGCGGCCGCAAAGCGCACCCGGGATCTGGAGCGCCCGGCCGCGACCGGAGAGCGCCAGCCCGCTGATGGGCGAGTCGGAGGCCATCGCTGCCCTGCGCGACAGGATCGCCCAGGTAGCGCCCACCGAGGCCTCCGTGCTGATCCGCGGGGAGAGCGGGACCGGCAAGGAACTGGTTGCGCGCGCTATTCACCAGCAAAGCCGTCATGCCGGACGGGAGATGGTCGTGGTCAACTGCGCTGCGCTGCCGGAGCCGCTGGCCG
>CAYTCI010000083.1:0-16951 GCA_964436305.1 uncultured Cytophagia bacterium
AGGCTGATCTCCTGCCAGTTGCGGGCGGAGGGCGCGGTACGGCGGCCATCCGGACGGTTGACACCGAAGGCGGCCCAGAGCAGGTCCGAGAGGGTCTGTTCGGGCAGTTTTTTCTCACTGAAAGCGCGGGTGGAGTGGCGTTCGCTGAGGACTTGCATCAGAGGTTTGCCGCCGGTCTTGTCGGGGGCGGGGAGTTTGATGAGCTGGGCCGCGGTCTGGGAAATGGCGACCGCGGTGGTCAAAAGCAGGCACATGGTGATGTTTCTGAAGTGATTATGCATATTGACCTCCGGGATGAGTTCACTCAAACATAAGATATTCATCTGTCTCGCCAATTTCAAGGGAATTTTAGCCTTTCGCCGATCGCCAAGCCGGCCCCCTTCCTGTTCTCGCGCCGGTCCGGACCCACATCGCCAGGTGGGCCCTAGGGCAGCACCCACCCTCGCGCAGACCCAGCGCCTGGCCAATACGCACATCCGCGCGGCCCAAAATCTCGCGCCGGCCCGGATCTCTACTGGTCACTGAGAAATGTCAAAAACCTTTCCCTGTTCTTCTTCCCCGCAGCCGATTTTGATTGACACCACCCTGTGAATTGCTTACATTACATTGGTTGGTCCTCGCAGACTGGCCCTTCATCCGCGAACGGCATCCGGAACAACGGTAGTCCGGGTTCAGGTTGTATTCCGCCCGACCGCACCCATCTTGCACTTTTTCCCCACTCTTCTCTCCAACTCAGGCCCAAAGGCCTTACTCACTCATCATACCAACCGGTGTTCAGCAATACATTCACCTGCTCGTGGGGCTCGATGGGGGTGGAGGCATGGTGCAGCATCGGTCGAATGCAAGAAATACAGACGGAGCTATCAAACCGATCTCTGCTCTGACCGCGCATCCGGGAAGAGTAAGGAGACCAGCTTCGACAGCCCGCCGCCCGCCTCAATTTCCTGTTCCTGTGTGCTGCTTCGCCGTCACTTTCCGCAGCCCTCCTGTGCACCCTCATCGGCATCGAACTAATCCTGATTGATGAACGTACGCATGAAGGGGAGGGTACGATGAATTGGCTTGCAACGTTTGGCTATGGCGTTATGGGTGGTCTTTGCCTGGAACTTTACCATTGGTATGGATTGCGGAGCAACACCCACTTTCCAACCTACGCGCGGAAACCCAGATATTGGCTGATCACAGCGGCTATGGTTTGTGTTGGAGGGATCATTCCGGTGCTTCTGTACACTTCCCAGGGCACAATCAGTCCATTGAACAGCTTCATTCTGGGCTTGTCGGCGCCCTCGCTGCTGCACAAATCCTCCAGATCGTTATCCAGAACAGTGGTAGCCGGCTCCCCGACGGAAAATATGCAGCCAGAGAGCCTTCGCGATTTTTTGATGTAATTGAAAGGGCAAAACAATGCGTTTACATACCATTCACAGAGTAACGGCAGCGGCTGCGCTCGTGGTGGCTCTTGTCACCCTATCAGGGCTGCACCCGGTGCCACGAGGAGTACTTCGCCTCCCAGCCATAAGGAGAGCACCGGCACTGGAATATCGCCACTTGATTGAGCAATCGTCTTTCGTGACCCCTGAGAGACGGCCCGGGCATTGGGATGATGCGCTCATGCAGCAGAGAATCAGCGAGGTATTAAAACTGCGTGAATCGTCGCTGCCACATGGAATGCTCCAGGAGGATCTGAAACGTCTGTTCATCAAGCAGGAAGCAGTCCAACCTCTTCCCCGCTCGTCAGCCTTTATACTGGAACCGCAACCTTCCGAAATCGATCTGTCCAAATTGATGGCGGACGACAAGCGAACGGTCCAAATAACTCTTGTTCCCCTGGTCAATCCATTCCGGGAGGAGCTTTCAGCATCCATTGAGGCCCCCAAATTGGTGGATAGTGAAAACAGTTCAGTACTGCAACGCCAGGTCCTCAAGGAATTAGCTAAAAAATTGAGAGAAGCAAGATCTGAGCATTCGACTGGTTCTACCCTGATTTCCCGCGACAACATGCTCGATTACAGAACCCTGGCCAGATACCTTGGCAAGCGGGACTTTTGGGTAAAAATGGCGAGCAAACCTGAACGGTTCGCCTTCAACATGAAGAGAATTCAAAGCCGGAGAATTTCAAACCGGATTGAACTCTTCGATTTTTCTCCGCACAGCACGGCCGGCCTGAAGGAAATGCATTTACCCGTCACGGATCTTAAAAGCTGGACAGCCAACTCCACCGCCATTACAAAATTGGCTCTGAAATTTCGCAACGACGGAATTCATCAACGCAGCCCAGCAGTTGACGGGCTTTTTCACGCCCTTTCGGAGCAGGAGGGCGCGGTCGTAATCATCTATGGCCACTCGGATGGCGCCCGCATCAGCCTGCATACTTCCACGGGAGTGGTCCAACTGAGTGCGGAACAAATCCTCGAACAGCTCGGCTATTGGGGCGAAGGAGCCTGGCCACCTGCGGTGGTGCTGCTGAATTGTGAGGCCAGTCCCCGATTCGTCGAGGCCTTTCTTGAAGCTGGATCACCGATCGTCTTTGCCTCGGACAGAAAGCTGCCAATCAGCCAGATCACTCCCTTTCTCGAGGAAATCTTCAACCGGGTCCAAAAAGGCAACGATGTAATTGACGCGATTTTTGATTCGATCAGCAAAAAGGGGCCTGTTCGTATGACCCCCTTTTCGCACCTGCAGGTGTTTGATACCTGCCAACGCACCTGAAATGCACTTCCCTGCAATGTCTGGCTGGTCCAGAAGCGGTCAAGATACCGCAACTGAATCAACAGTGAGACAACAGGATTCACCAGCCGTCGAAATCCATCCCTTATGAAAGGAGTCGCCATGAGTCTGAAAGAGATCATCCTTTTGCTGGTCAGAATCGCCCTCTTTTTCGCCTTTCCGGCGATCTGGGCGTGGCTGATGAAAATCCTGCCCTGGTGGCCGCTGGACCCCCAATCGACGCTCAACATCCTGATCTTTCTGGTCGTGACTGTGGTCTCGTGGATCCTCGGCTGGTTCAACATCAAGGCCCTGCTCAAAGGGCTGCAAACCAGAGGCCTGGGGGCCGACGTAAAAATATCCCGACGAGGATAATCGATTTGACTTTTTAAGGCAGAATCCCTATATTGCCGCACACTGCCAGCCGCTTTGTCGTCCCCTCATCCTACGGCAAAAAAGGATCTGCCATGGAAACGCCCAATGGTCTGCTTCACTCCGGCCGCATCCGCTCGATCGATATCGCCCGCGGGCTGACCATCCTGGTCATGCTCTTCGTCAACGACCTGGCCGGCGTGACCGGCGCCCCGGCGTGGATGAAACACATCCACCCCTCAACCGCCGACGGCTATACCTTCGTCGATGTCGTCTTCCCGGCTTTTCTCTTCATCGTCGGCCTTTCTCTGCCGATCGCTCTCGGCAAACGGCTGGAGCGCGGCGAATCACGCGCCCGGGTCTTCGGCCATGTCTTGCTCCGCACCCTCGGCCTGCTGGCCATGGGGGTGCTGATGGTCAACAGTGAGGGCATCGCGCGGCTGGGTCACCTCCCTCCCAGGCTGTGGCAGCTGCTGCTCTACGGCAGCGCCATCCTGGTCTGGATCGCCCCGGGCGCCGAGCGCAAACGCTTCGTCCAGATCCGCCGCATCGCCGGTGTGGTCCTGCTGGCGGCCCTCGCCCTCACCTATCGCAGCGAGGCGGGTCTGGGATTGCGGCCGCACTGGTGGGGCATCCTCGGCCTGATCGGCTGGTCCTATCTGGTGACCTCGGGGCTCTACCTGCTGCTGCGGCGAACCAGGGCCGGATTAGCCGGTGCGGTCCTGCTGCTCTACGGCCTCTATATCGCCGACCGTTTTGGTCTGCTCGCCTTTCTCGGTCCCCTTGCCTCCTGGACGGACATCGGATCGGTGCTCGGCTCGCAACCGGCGATCACCGCCTCCGGGACCCTGCTCAGCATGCTGATCTTTACCTCGGGCAAGGAGCATGCCGCCCGCCTGCGCACCATCCTGCTCTTCGCCCTGGCGGCCCTCGCCGGCGGCGTGCTGCTGCATACGCTGAATGGCAGCCATCCCCAGTTCATCTACAACAAGAATGCCGCGACCGTGCCCTGGTGCCTGGTCACCTCGGGCTGGACCGCACTGATCTTCGCCCTGATCTACGGGCTGGCCGACTGGCGCGGCTGGGCCGTCGGCACCCGCACCCTCGCTGCCGCCGGGCAAAACGCCCTCTTCGCCTTCATCCTGGGCCCGATCGCCTATCTCCTGATCGAACTCCTGCCGCCGCTGGCGGACGGCATGAATCCCTACTGGAAACTGGGCGCCGGCTTTGCCACCGGTTTCTGGCGTTCCCTCCTTTTCGCCCTGGCCGGGACCTGGGTCACCGCCCTGCTGCACCGCTCCGGACGCTATTTGAGGATGTGACATGAAAACCAGACCATTCGCCGCCCTCCTGCTCCTCACCACCCTCTCCTGCATGCCCTGGCAGCGCGGAACCCCCAAACCGGCGGCCCCCTGGTGCGCCCTGCACCTGCTCAATTTTACCTCGGATTCAAACCTGATCCGGCTCGAATCCCAGCTGCCCCAGCTCGCCGCCGCCGGGGTTAACATGCTCATCCTCGAGGTCGATTACAGCTATGCCTGGAAGTCCCACCCCGAGCTGCGCGGCTCGGCAAAGCCGATCACCCGGGCTGGAGCCCAACGGATAGTCAAGGCCTGCCGCCGGCAGGGCATCGCCCTGGTGCCGCAATTCCAGTGTTTCGGCCACCAGTCGTGGGCGGGTACCACCTTCGCCCTGCTCACCCGCTATCCGCAATTCGACCTCACACCCGGGGCCTATCCGGGCAACAAGGGGATTTATTGCCGGGAGTGGGATCCCCTCAATCCCGCGGTTCACGCCATGATCTTCGATCTGCTCGACGAACTGATCGATGCCTTCGATGCGGATAGGCTCCATGTGGGGATGGACGAGGTCTTTCTCATCGGCGACAGCCTCTCGCCCTCCACCCTGGGCAAGAATCCCGCCTCTGTCTTTGCGGGCGCGGTGAAGGATCTCCAAGGCCATATCGTGGGAAAACGGCACAAGCAGATGATGATGTGGGGGGATCGACTCATTGACGGCGAGAAGTATGATCTGGGGGAATGGGAGGCTGCGAAGAACGGCACCGCTGCCGCGGTCGACAGCATCCCCAGGGATATCATCGTGTGCGACTGGCACTACGAACTGCGGCCGGATTATCCCTCGGTGCCGATGTTCCTCGAAAAGGGCTTCCGGGTGCTGCCGACGAGCTGGAAAAATCCCGAGGCCGCCGGCGCCTTTTTACACTCCAGTCAAGCCCTGAATCACCCGAACATGCTCGGGCACCTCTTCACCCTCTGGAGCGGTAAAAAGGACAGCCTGGCCTGGTGGCCGCCTCTGGCACAGTTCGGCCGGCAGGTGCGCACTGGAAAAGAGCGATAAGTATCAGTCGTCCTGATCCCGAATGACTGATTTGAGCTTCTTGACAAGGTAGTTGTTCAGGCTTTCACCTGCACGAAGTGCCTTGAGGGCAAGCGCCTGGTGCAGCTCCGGCCCGGTGCGCAAGACAAATTTGCCCGAATAGCGGCGATGTGTCGGGGTAGGCAGCGGGCGCGAATCCTGGCGATATATTTCAATCCATTCTTCCAGAATACGGGTCAGTTCCTGGTACACCTTGAGCTCGTCCTCGCCATGGCAACATGAGCCGATCCAACCTGGCACCGAGCCGATGTAGCAGCCGTCCTCATCAGACCACTCGACGATCTTGATATAGTGATCGCTCACTTTCACTTTTTCACTTCCCGCAGCTTTTCGTTCACCAGCTTTTCCTGATAAGGTTTTGCATCCTCCCCAGGCTTTCCTGACAGGGTCAGCAAAACACCAGACGGATGTATAAAGTTGCGGTGGCGCCCTTTTCCACCGCGGTCGATAAAGCCCGCTTTTTCAAGTTCTCTAATGAGTTCACGTATCTTTTTCGGCATAGTAATAGTACTATTTTGATACTAAAATATCAAGATAAATCTTTAAAAAGCCTGGTGCCCTGAACGCCCGATCGTCTGCAGCAGCCGGTCACCCAGGCCGACCTGATAGCCCTGATTGAGCAGCAGGATCGCTCCGCCGGGGTTGACATAGACCAACACCGGCCAATTCCCGAGCGATTGGCCAGGCCAAATCGCCTCGAGGCTGTGCAGCAGCTTCTCCTCCCGATCCAATCCCAGCCGCAGCTGCCCGGGCAGGCGGTACTCGTGCAGCCGGGCCGCCTGCTCCGGTTCGACCAGCGCTACC
This sequence comes from uncultured Cytophagia bacterium, assembly GCA_964436305.1. Taxonomy (GTDB): domain Bacteria; phylum Zhuqueibacterota; class Zhuqueibacteria; order Residuimicrobiales; family Residuimicrobiaceae; genus JAKPUX01. Next base: position 6,280 of record CAYTCI010000083.1, read on the forward strand.
ATCGCGCCGCCCCACGCCTCATAGAGCGGGCGCAGCTCCTGCCACTCGCGCAGGATGTGCTGCGACGGTTCACGCCCGGGGTCGAGCCAGGCGAGGATGAGCCCCTTCGGCCGGGCGAGCTGCTGCAAGACCGCGGATTGGCCCGAGCCAGATAGTTCAATCGACGCGGCGGCAGGCAGCGTTCCGATCGGCTTTTGCCCCTGCAGCGTGCGGCGCCAGGTCAGATCGATCTCCCGCGGCCGGCGATCCTCCAGCTCAAAAAAGTTGAGGCGGCTGAGCACCGTCCCGTCCGGTTCGCGAAAGCCGGTGATGAGCAGATAGGCCCCGGGCGGCAGGTCCAGCCGGGCCGATCCGTGATCGAAAGCAAATCCCTCCAGTTCGAGCGTTTTGTACTCCCCCTCCTCCAGCCGTCCCAGGGTATAATGCGTCCAGTATTCCGGCCGGGCGATCGCCCGATCGCTGCTCTTCAGGATCAGGGTCACCGTCGCGGTCGCACCTTTTCTGGCGCCGGTCGCCAGCGGCTGCCATTGCTGCTGTGCCGGGTCAAAATACTGCGGCGTGTCGAAAGCGGGATCGAGCCGGGCGGGAAGGTTCAGGGCGCGGCAGAGGGCGACGAGAAAGATATCCCGTGAGAGGGGATCGGCGCAGCGCAGTTCCCAGACACCGCGCGGGGTGAGCGGGACATTGTAGTAATTGGCGGTTGAATCCACGCGGATGTGCTCCCGGACCCAGCCGGCCAGCTGCGGGGGCGTCACCACCCTTGAACCCCCGAATTCGCGGCTCAGCCCCTGACGCAGGAGCTGACGCCACGCGACCAGGGCCTCGTTGCGGATGCGGGGATTGAGGATGCAGCGTTCATCCAGCTCGCGTCCGGAAGCAGCGGCTGCGGTGTTGGCCAGATGGTCGAGCAGCACCTCCGCCCGGGCGTCGCGCAGGTCCTTGTCCGGCAGCTGCTGCAGGAGCGGCAGGACCAGCGGGCGCTGGATGGCGACGCCCTCCCGGATGAAGCGGGCGATCTGATCATGGTTGCCGCGGCTCTTGCGGATGAGCGGCCAGATCTGCTCGGGCGGCAGCCCAGCTGCTTGCGCCAGCCGTTCGCTGGCGAGGGAATCCATGAAGGTGGCGATATAGGCCTGACGCAGGCTGTCCTCATGGGCGAGGCGGCGGGCATGCAGGGCGCGGGCCGCTGTGGAAATGGTATCCGGCAGCGGCGGCCGGGCCAGAGGCGGCGCGATATCGAGATCGAGAATCTCCTCGCCGCGCGGGAAGGGATGCAGCGTCACGGTGACGGTATCCTGCGCCGCCGCATGCGCCTGGACGAATCCCGCCAGGCTGTCGCGATGGGCCCAGATCAGCAGATCACCCAGGCCGGTTTCCAGACGGCAGAATCCGCCGGCGTCGCTGACCCGCTGCGCCAGGGGATAGAATTCGGCGTAATTGTAAAGGCGGAAGGAGACCGCGGCGCCGGCCAGGGGGAGGCCATCCACGCTGAGGGTGCGCACGGTGAGATTTTTCGTCAGCGCATACCGCCCGAGCACATTGATCTCGCGGTGACGCGGAGAAGCCGCCAGCAGCTCCTCCGGACCGGCCCGGGGTCCCCAGACGCGGGTATGGACGAGCATGGCCCGCCGCGCCGGCTCCTTGAACCAGCCCATATTGAGATCCGGCTCCGGCTCGCAGGCGCCGAGGAAATACCAGGTGCCGTCGGCCCAGGCCTCGACCCAGGCATGGTTGTCGTCGCTGTGGGCCCAGCGCGGGACGTAGACCTGACGCGCCGGAATGCCCACCGCGCGCAGCGCGGCCACGGTGAAAACCGACTCCTCGCCGCAGCGGCCAATGGCGCTGCGCAGGGTGGCCAGGGGTGCCGATGTGCGCATGTCCGCACCGCGGTAGGTGACATGCTCGTGGCACCAGTGGTTGACCTCGAGGAGGGCCTGACGCATCGTCAGGCCGGCGACGCGCTCCTTGAGCTGGCCATAAAGCACGGTCCGGGCCGAATCCAGGTTCTCGTTATTGACCCGCAGGGGAAGGACAAAATGGAGGAACAATTCGGGAGGGATGCGTGCGCCCCAGGTCATCTCGGCGCGCGCCTGCAAGGTCGTCCGCACCTGGCGCAGGTAAAAGCCGCCGTCATAATCGGCCAGATCGCTGAGTGGCATCCAGGTGTAGAGCCACTCCAGCGCCTCGCGCTCGGCGGGAAGCAGCGCCTGCGTGAAGACAGCGAGGAGGGCGGGCCGCGTCTGTGCGAGCTGCTGCTGGAGAGCGAGCTGCGATCGGGTGCTTTGCCGCAGGGCTTCGGTGGGGATGAGGTGTTTGGTCCCGGGCGTACAAGCCGCCCACAGGATAAAGAACGGCAGCAGGAGCGGCTTGCGCATGGAGAGAACCTCCCGGTATCAGCTGAGCATGAGGGTTTTGATCTCGAAGGGACCGAAATCGAGCGCGACCGACCCGTCCTGCACCGGCACTTCGCCGAGCGGGCGTTCGAGCAGATCGGCGTTCCGGACGCGGCGCCCGGGGTCGGCGAGGATCAGCCGGGTGGCGGAGCGGCGGCCGCGGGGCTCGTAGAGACGCACGATCCAGGCCTCCTCCCCCTCCGCCTTTTTCAGCACGGAGAGGAGCGCCGCGTCATCACTGAGGCGGCAGGGAAAGGTGACCGTGCCGGCGCGGCCGGGAAAAGCCGCGAGCGGCTGGTTGAGCTGCGCCGCCTCGGCATAGACCGTCGAGGCCTCGAGCGGTCCGGGGTGCGGGAGCAGGGAAAAAATGATCTCGTGGTCGCCGCGGTCGGCCTCGGGATCGGGGGAGGTCGGAGCGCGCAGCAGGTTGAGGTCTATGGTGCGGTCGAGGATCTTGTGGCCGTACTTGCCGTTGTTGAGCAGGGCGACCCCATGTGTCGGCTCGCTGAGGTCAACGAAGCGGTGGCCGACGGTCTCGAATTTGGCGCGGTCCCAGCTGGTGTTGCGGTGGGTCGGCCGCTTGACCGTGCCGTACTGGATCTCGTAGGCGGCCTCGGCGGCGGTGACATCGGCATCGAAAGCAACACGCAGCATGCGATGGCGCTCGTGCCAGCCGATCCGGGTGACGAAATCGAGGCGCCTGGTGTTGCGGGCCAGGCAGAGGCGCTGTTCGATCGTCGAGCCGCCGATGCGGAACTGCAGCAGCACCATTTGCGCGACCGGCCCGTCGCCCAGCCAGCGCCAGCCGGTCAGCTCGGCCTGCTGCAGCAGCTGGTTCTCGTAAAAGATATCGACGTCCCAGGCGTCCCAGTTGGCGGGGCGGTCCTCGTAGAGGCTCAGGCGGTTGCCGCTCTGGCCCGGGCGCATCACCTCGCGCCCCGCCTCCTTGTCGAAGATGCGGGCGAGGGTGCCATCGCCGGCCAGCTCATAGCGGATGAGATCGTTCTCAAGGACGACGCCCGCGAGGGATGCTGCCTCGGGCAGAACCGGGGCGGGTCCGGTGTTGGGCGCGCCACGCTGCAGCACCACCGAACTCAGCGGCGCCACCTCGATCAGGGCGACCGGCTGGCCTTCGCGCAGCTGGACTGGCACCGCGGCGCCGGATCCATCGCGCAGTTCGTGGCCGGCCCACGCCGCCGGCAGGGGCGACGGCCGGGTGAAGGGAGTCGAGAGGGTGTTGACCAGGGTCAGGCTCTCCGGCGCAGGCTGGAAGAGGCTTTCGCCGGCGCGGGCCGCCAGGGCGGTCAGGGCGGCCTGGACCTCCGCGTGCTCACGCCCGGTGGTCTCATAGACGCGCCGGATGCTCGAGCCCGGTAAAATGTCGTGGAACTGGTTGCGCAATACCGTCTTCCACAAGCCGTCGAGCTCGGCGGCGGGCCAGACCGCAGCCGGCAGCAGGCTGTAGAGCATCTCCACTTCCCGCAGTTTGTTTTCGCACCAGCGGTTCATGAATTTGGTATGCGCCTGGGTGGTGAGGGTGCCGCGATGGAGCTCGAGATAGAGCTCGCCGATCCAGCGCTCGAGCAAATGCTTTTGCGTCCCGAGGCGATCGAGCATTGCCTGCGCCGTGCCGAAGCGGACGCGCGGACCGCCCTCGAGGTCGGCCTGGCGCAAACCGGTTTCGATGATCTCCTCGGTGGCGCCGCCGCCGCCATCGCCGATGCCGAAGAGCACAAGGAATTCGTCGAGGCGATCACGCTCGGCGAAGTTCTCCTGGGCGTGGCGCATGCCGGAGGGCCAGAATTCGCTGTTGTAGGAATCCTCGGGGGGAAAGTGGACGATGATCTCGCTGCCGTCGATGCCGCGCCAGACAAAACTGTGCCAGGGAAAGCGGTTGAACTGGTTCCAGGAGATCTTTTGCGTCACCATATAGTCGAGCCCGCTCTTGCGCAGGATCTGCGGCATCGCCGCGCTGTAGCCGAAGACATCGGGCAGCCAGAGGTTGCGCACGGTGACGCCGAACTCCTTCTGGAAAAAACGCACCCCGTGCAGGATCTGGCGGACCATCGACTCGCCGCCGATCAGGTTGCAGTCGGCTTCGACCCACATCCCGCCCTGCAGCTCCCAGCTTCCCTCCTTCACCTTCGCGCGGATCTTTTCATAGAGCGCGGGGTAGTGCTCCTTGATGAAGGCATAATGCTGGGCCTGGGAGGCCCCGAAAACGTAACCGGGATAGCGTTCGATGAGATCGATCTGGGCGGCGAAGGAGCGGGCGCACTTGCGCACGGTTTCGGCGACCGGCCAGAGCCAGCCGGTGTCGATATGGGCATGGCCGACAGCATGTGCGGTGAGATCGGAGGCGCCGCTTTTTTTAGCAAGCTCGCCGGCGAGCACCTGGCGGGCGGCATCAGCACTGGCCCCTGTGCCCTGAAAAAGATCGGCGGCGCGCATAAGGGCGCGCAGCACGCGGGCGCGGCGCACGCTTTTCTCCGGCAACGCCTTCATCTGGTTGTTGAGCAGGCGGGCGTCAAGCCAGAGATGCCAGATTTCCGGCCGGAAGACCGCAAGAACGAGATCCTGCACCGCAGCCTCGTGATGGCCGTGGCGCAGGGGATCCTCCTGCAGGGGATCGGCGATGAGGCGCAAGCCAAAGATCTGGGCGGCGGAGGCCTCGATCCAGAGGTCGACGGCCTCGCCGCCGCGGGCGGGACGGGCAACCGGAATCCGGTCGCGGCGGAACTCGGGGAGCCAAAGCGAATGCCAGCTCAGGGCATGCACCGGGGTGCCGTCGGCGGCGAAGACCAGGCCTTCACCGCCGAGGTTGACGCGTGCGACCACCGTTTCGCCGCGCCAGGCCTTCGGCACGGCGGCGGTGAGATGAAACCAGGCGGTCTGCCAGTCGGCGCCCCACGTTTCGCCGCGGGCGATGGGCCGATAGCTCAAATCGAGGCGGTGCGCAAAGGGCACCGGCGGCTCGGCAAGAGCGGCCTCAGCGTGCAGCGGGATCTCCTCGCTATAGAAGGAGGCCGGCAGGCGGTCGACGAACTGGGTTATCCGGGTTTCATAGAGCTGGATTTCGCGTTCGTGCATGACTCAGCGTACTCCCTGCGGGGGAGCGGGCGGCTGGCCCATACCCCGGGGTGCGCCCGGCGTCGTGGGGTTCTTGGCCTTGTCGGCGTTCAGGGCCTCGGCCGTTTTCTTGACGGCCTTGTCGTCCCATTGCACCGGATATTTCTTGATCAGCTCCGCCGTCACCTTGTCCTGCAGCTGCAGCGTCTTCTCGCTGTAGAGACGGCCGCGGATGGTCGAGCGCACCTGGGGGAGGGCCTGGTTCTTGTATTCCTCCTTGTGGGCCTCATAGAAAGCGTCGATCTCGGCATCCTGCACCTTGACGGCGCGGGTCACCAGGCGCTCACGGCATTTTTGTCCAAGGAACTGGTTCCTGGCATACAGGAAATCGGCCTTGAACTCGGGCGACTGATCGAGCTTGCGCGCCTTGGCATCGAGCAGCATCAGATCCTGCAGCGAGCTCTTTTTGGCAAAATCGACGATATCCTCGAAACGCGAGAGACGGTAGGCGTTGCCGCGGGTCATCTGCATGTACTTGTCGAGAATCTCGCGCACGCTCTGGCTGGTGCCGTCGTAGCTCACCAGGGTCTTCTTCTGGTCCTCCGGCGTGATCAGGGCGTAATCGACCTTGACCCCCGGCTTGTCCGAATGGAGCGCGGGTGCGATGCGGACGAAGATCAGGCTGTCGACCTTGAGATGGAATTTACGGTTGAGCGAATCGGCATAGGACTCGATGAAGAGCCCCTGTTTTTGATTGCGCAGATCGCCCTCGATCTGGCCCCAGGCCTGCTCGATGGGCGGCTGCTTGCGCTCGCGGCGCTCATCAACGCGGAGGATCTGATAGCCATAGCCGGTCAGGACGGGACGGGTGCAGGAGCCGACCGCGGTATTGCGCACCGCGGCCGCGGCCGACGGCGCGAGATTGGACCAGGTCAGGTAGGGTCCGATCTGGCCCCTGGTCTCAAGGGTATTGACATCCATGCTGTACTTTTTGACCAGGGTCGAAAAATCGGCGCCGGCCGTCAGAGCCTGGTAGATCGAGTCGGCCAGGCTGGGGGACTTGACCAGGATGTGCGAAAGCTTGAATTCCAGCTTGCCGTATTCGTAGGCGGCCTTCACCGACTGACTGTCGACCGGAAAACTGGCGGGAACGACTGCCTTGAAGAGGGGACCGCCATTGCGGGTGAGCATGCGCCGCTCTTCCTGGGCGATCTGGGCCGCAAGGGTGCTGTCCTGGTCGAGCTTGAGGGCGGCGCCTTCGGCCTGGAAGTAGAGATTATTGAGTAAATTCTTCTCGATGAACTGTTTGACGATCTCGGGGGTGATGACGGGGTGCTGGGCATACTCCCGGCTCATCTTGTAGCGGCGGGTGAAGAGATCCTCCCGCAGGGTCTGATCTTTGACCTTTACCAGCCAGGTCTCGTCCTTTTTGCCGCAGGCGAGCAAGCCGAGCGCGAGCAGCAGCCCCAACATCCAGTAACGTCTCATCGTGTTCTCCATTGAAGAAAATCGGTTGTTGTGAAATTGTCCCTAATGTACGCATAATCGGCAATAAATACAATGGAAACGCACCTCGCCGCCCTCAGCGCGGGAGTGCCCCTACTCGACGACGATCTCGTCGGCGAAGATCCAGGCCTTGCCGCCGGACCCGGGATGCCAGGCCGGACAGTAGCCGACATTGCGAGCCCGTAAACGGATATAACGCGCCTGGACTCCGGCAAGTTCCGCCCGGTCCTCCTGAATATAGACGCGAGAGGTGCCGGCGGGTGTGGGATGGTCGAAGGCCGCCACGCTCCTGTAATTCGTGCCATCACGTGAAATCGACCATTCCACAAAGGTGGGCAGGAAGATCCAGGAGTTGGTCTCCTGGAGGAATCCGGCGCGCAGACGGTGCACCGGTTGCAGCGAGCCGAGGTCAAGGGTGGCGATCAGGTCCTGGCCCTCGAATCCCTGCCAGAGGCCATCGGTGAAGGCGGTCGAGCCGGAGAGGCCGTCCACCAGCGCCGCGACGCCGCCGGCGGTGTAGCTCGGGCTGGGCTGGTTTTCCAGCTGGAGCGGGCAGCCGACCCCGGCGTGATAGAGGAGGGTCCGGCTCGCGCTCTCGCCATAGGGCTGGCCGGCGCGGAAGGCGCGGGCCCTGATCGTCGCCGGCCGGTTCAGCATCAAGGGCGTCTGGTAGAGCAGCGCGGCGGTTGTAGGCTCGGTGCCATCGAGGGTATAACGGATTTGACTCGCCTTCTCCCCGCTCTCCAGGGTCAGGATGTGGCTGCGGGTGGCGGGATCGAAACGGGCGAGGATGGCCACCGGCCGGGCTTCGGGACCGTAGTGGATGCCGAGGGCTTCAAGCAGGGGATAGTGACGGCGGAGACGCCCGAGAAAAGCTTCATAATCGCGTTCGCCGGCGGGCGACCAGAGCACCTCGCTCAGGGCGAGCAGGCGCGGGAAGAGCTGGCCGGCGAGATTCTCCTCGGTGATGCGTTCGCTCCAGAGGCAGCATTCACCGCCGATGACATGATGCTGCTCTTCAACCGTGAGCCCGGCAGGAAGGGGCTCGAAGCTGTAAACCTTGCGCAGGTCGAGTCCGCCGATATCCGCGTTGAAATAGGTGTGGCTGCCCGGCGAGACGATGGCATCATGCCCCGACTGCGCCGCCGCCAGAGCCCCCTCCAAGCCGCGCCAGGATTGCACGGTAGCGCCGGCGGTCAGGCCACCCTCGAGGATCTCGTCCCAGCCGATGAGCCGCCGGCCGTGCGCTGTGAGGAATGTGTCGATGCGGCCGATGAACCAGCTCTGCAGTTCGGCCTCGCTGTTGAGCCCCTCGGCGTGAATCCGCTGCTGACAGAGCGGGCAGGATTGCCAACGGTCGCGCGGCACCTCATCGCCGCCGATGTGGATATAGCTGGAGGGAAAAAGGCCGATCACCTCGGAGAGGACCGCCTCGAGAAAGGTGAAGGTCTCCTCCTTGCCGGCGCAAAAGACCTCCCTGAAGACGCCCCACTGGGTCTGGACTGCAAAGGGGCCGCCGCTGCACGAAAGCTCGGGAAAGGCCGCCAGCGTCGCCATGCAATGGCCCGGCATCTCGATCTCGGGGACGACCTCGATGTGGCGTTCGGCGGCGTAGGCGACCACCTCGCGGATCTCATCCTGGGTGTAGAATCCGCCATAACGGCTGCCGTCCGCTTCGGTGCGCCAGGCCCCCACCTCCGTCAGCCGGGGATACTTTTTGATCTCGATGCGCCAGCCCTGATCGTCGGTCAGGTGCCAGTGCAGCCGGTTCATCTTGAAGAGGGCCATCCAGTCGAGAATCTCTTTCATGAAGGCGGCGCTGTGAAAATGGCGGGCGACATCGACATGGACGCCGCGCCAGGCGAAGCGCGGCTGGTCGCTGATCTCGAGGCAGGGCAAGGTGAAGGAGCGGCCGCGGCGGGCGGCGCCGGCGCAGGGGATGAGCTGGCGCAGAGTCTGCAGGCCGCGATAGAGACCCGCGGGTGCGGCGGCAGTGAGCCGGACACCGGCCGGGGCGATGGTCAGGCGGTAGCCCTCGCCGCCGAGGCCGGCGAGGGCCGGATCGAGGCCGAGGCGGATCGAGCCGGCCCCTTTTTTCACACCATCATCCGGCACAGCGGTGAGGTGCCAGCCACTGCTGCGGCCGATCTCGCCGGCGGCCAGCCTGGCGAGCGATTCGAGGTCCCGATCACCGGCCGGGTAGAGCAGCGGGCTGGCCTCTGTCAAGCGGCAGACACCCCGGTTCTCGCTCAGCCGGGCCGGCCAGGGAATCAGGGCCGCCGGAGCCGCCATCAGCGCATTCACCAGCATCAGCATCCATCCATAGACAAAGATTCGTCGCATCAGCCACTCCTGCCTGGTTTATTTGGCCCCGTCCGCTATCACCCAGTCACCGCCCTCGAGACCCCAGTGGCTGCTGAAATAGCCGCTGGCGACCACACCGGCCTCGGGCTTTTGCAGCGAGGCACCGGAGAAAACCACAAAGTCGGGAAAGGCGGTGCCCGCATAGAGATAGGGCAGATTGTTGGTCAGGCGCATGCCGGCCGGTGCGGTACCCGAAATGGCCACCACATACGCCCGGTCGCTGCCGGGACGCGGCTGGATGAAGAGGGCCGCAAGGTCGTCGCCGCGCAGCAGCTGCCGGCCGGTCTGAATGACGCTGCGGCGGACCTGGATCGGACTCGTCCCCAGCAGGGCCTTCCAGGCGGCGTTGGTCGCGGCGTTGCCGTAGAGGATCACGCTGCGGTCACGATCGGCCTCCGGATTAAAGTCGAGGTCGGCCACGACTTCGACCGAGCCGTTGGCCTGATACCAAAAGCTCTCGGCGTCGAAGCGCGCCTTGGCCAGCGCCCAGCGGTTCTCGGTGACCGACCCCCGGGTGCCATAGACGAAGATCATGCGGTGCTGGAAGGCCTCCTTGAAGGGGCCGTAGCGCTGTGGTCCCTTCTCTCCCGCTGGCGGAACCCCGGCGCTGCGCCATGCCCCCGCGTTTTTCTCAAGCCAGAGGGTGCCCTCGCCGGCGGCATCGAAGGTTTGGCCGTCGATCTCGAGGTGACAGAGCGTCCGGCCCGCTGCCGGCAGGCGCAGGGCGAGGCGGGTGATGTTGCTGGTGGTACCCGCAAAACGATTCAGAGCGGGGTCAAACTCGAGGCGCGCGCGGCTGAGGGCCAGGGGTTTTTCCTGGGCCACGATGGTGAGCCAGCCGTCACGGGCCGAAAGGCCGGGATTGGCGGTGGTGAAATCGATCCGGCGCAGCCGTTCGGCGCCGGGACGGGCATGGCGCGCGAAGAAATCGAAGAGCGGCGGCCAGTCGACGCAGTCCGCCCCGGGCGCATCGGAGAGATCCCACCAGTGCCCCGCCTCCGGCTGTTCGTGGAAATACCAGTCGTGGTGAAAGCCCTTGAGACGCTCGGCCATCTGCCGCGACTGGTCGACGCGAACATTATCGTCGGCGGATCCATGAATGATGTAGACCCCGAGCTGGGCGTAATTGTCGGCCAGGGCGAAGGTATTGCTGGGGGTCGCGGCGCGCTGCAGCAGCCGGGCTGCGGGGTCGGCGTTGCCGCTGGTATCGCGCACGCCGTAGGACCAGAAGCTGATCCAGCCGGCGCTCGGGCCGATCGCGGCGAAGAGGTCGGGAAAGGAGGCGCCAAGGTGCCAGGTGCCGTGGCCGCCCATCGAATGGCCGGTCAGATAGATCCGGC
>CAYTCI010000084.1:0-16412 GCA_964436305.1 uncultured Cytophagia bacterium
GAGCCGCTGGTGCTGCCGGCGCTGCTGCCCACGCTGCTGGTCAATGGTGCGGCGGGCATCGCGGTCGGCATGGCGACCAACATCCCGCCGCACAATCTGCGCGAGGTGGTCGACGCCCTGGTTGCATTGATCGAAAAACCGGACCTCAAGCCCGAGGAGATGCGCAAGTTCATCAAGGGTCCCGATTTCCCCACCGGGGCCATCATCTCCGGCGATGAGGAGATCGCCGCCTATTTCAAGAACGGCCGCGGCAAGTTGACCGTGCGCGCCCGCGTGCATGTCGAGGACGTCAGCGGCGGACGTCACCGTATCGTCGTCACCGAGATCCCCTATCAGGTGAACAAGACCTCCCTGATCGAACGGGTGGCCGAGATGGTGCGCGATAAAAAGATCGACGGGCTCTACGATATCCGCGATGAATCGGACCGCGACGGCATGCGTATCGTCTTCGAGCTGCGCAAGGAGGCCGACGCCGAGACCGTACTCAAGGATCTCTTCCGCTACACCCAGATGCAGACCACCTTCGGGGTCATCCTGCTGGCGCTGGTCAACGGCGAGCCCAAGGTGCTTAATATCAAGCAGATGCTGGCGGAGTTTCTCAAATTCCGCCATGAGGTGATCCTCCGCCGCTGCAAGTTCGAACTGGAAAAGGCCGAGCAGCGCGCCCACATCCTCGAGGGACTCAAGATCGCCCTTGACAATATCGATGCCGTCATCGCCCTGATCAAAAAATCCAGGGATGTCGATACCGCGCGCAAGGGGCTGATGAAGAATTTCAAGCTCTCCGAAATTCAGGCCCAGGCCATCCTCGACATGCGGCTGCAGCGCCTCACCGGCCTCGAGCGCAAAAAGATCGAGGACGAATACAAGGAGTTGATCAAGCTGATCCAGCGGCTCAAGTCGCTGCTGGCGAGCAAATCCCTGCGCATGCAGCTGATCAGGGAGGAGTTACTGCAGCTGAAAGAGCGCTACGGTGACAACCGTCGCACCCAGATACTCAGCCGCAGCGCCAATGGCGAGCAGTCGCTGCAGGAGATGGTCTCCGACGACGAGTTCATCGTCGCCCTGACGCGACGCGGCCGGATCGGCCGTTTCAGCCCGGCCGATTACAGCGCCGAGGCGGCCGCCGGGCTTCTTGGCGAGAAGGATTATCTCCGATTCGCGCTGCGCTCGCTCAACAGTCAGCTGCTGCTGTTCGTCAGTCGTTCCGGGCGCGCTTATCTCTCGCGTACCAGCTTCATTCCCCTCGCCTCGGAGGCGGTCAAGGGCGGGGAGATCGCCCGCCTGCTCCATTTCAAGGAGGAGGAGGAGATCATCGCCGCCCTGCCGATGCCGAAGCAGGAGGGGGAGCGCTATCTCTTTATAGCCACCCGCCAGGGGCTGGTGAAAAAGGTCCATCTTGAGGAGCTGCAGCGGATCCGCGAGGGGGGACTGGCTGTGATCGGTCTGCGCGAGGATGATCAGCTGGCGGGAGCGGGCGTGACCGACGGCAAGGCGCAGCTGCTGCTGGCGACGCAGCAGGGCAAGAGTATCCGCTTCTCCGAAGAGGATGTCCGCGACATGGGCGCCGCTGCGGGCGGCATCAAGGGGATCGAACTGGAGCAGGATGATCAGGTGGTCAGCCTGGTGGTGCTGCAAAAGGAAGAAGCGGCGGTGATGAGCGTCACCCGCTTCGGCTTTGGCAAGCGCAGTCCGCTGGAGGAGTACAGTGTCATCAAGCGCGGCGGCAAGGGCATTGTCAACTACAAGTGCTCGGACAAGTCGGGCGAGGTGGCCGGCGTGCTCGAGGCGCGGGTGCAGGATCTCTTCATCGTCGTGACCAAGAAGGGCAAACTGAAGCGGATCAAGGCCAAGGAGATCAAGATGGGCGGCCGGGCGACGCAGGGCGCTGCGCTGGTCAACATCGTCAAGGGCGACGAGATCGTCATGCTCTTTGCGGTGCCCGATCCGGGAGCCAGGAAGCGCGTCTGATCGGAGGCGTCCACCTTCAGCCACTTTTCCGGAGGCGTGAATATGGGAGGCATAACGCGAAGCGGCTGGCTCGTCGGGGCCGGGCTGCTGCTGGTTGCTGCTGGATTTCACTTTGCCATCGGTGGGGAGAAGAGCAGCGGTACAGGGGTTGTCACCTTCGTTGAAGGATCGGCCAAAAAGCAGAAGCAGGCGGAGAACGACTGGTACAGTGTGATCAAGGATTCGCCGGTGGTCTCCGGCGAGCGGGTGCGCACCTTCGCCGAATCCCGTGCCGAGCTGGAGATCGCGCAACTGGACCGGATCCGGATGGCGCCGCGCACGACGATCGATATCCTCAAGCTCTATGAAGAATCGCGGGAGCAGCAGCGTGAGTCGCAGATTCTGCTGCAATCCGGCGACCTTTGGGCCCACGTCGGCAAGAAGGAGGCCCATCACACCTTTTCCATCACCACCCCGGTGGCAGCCGCCGCCATCACCGGGACGACGCTGCGCCTCAGTGTCGCCGCCGATTCGAGCGCAGAACTGCGGGTCTATTCCGGCGAGGTGGTACTGCAACGGGCAGCGCCGGTGCGCATGACGGCGCCCGGAGGTGACGTGCCGCAGCAGGTTCCCGGACCGAGCGAGGTGGCGGGGCCGCATGCAGTCTCGCTGGCGGAATGGACCCTGATCGTCAGGAGCATGCAGAAAGTGCGGGTCAACAGCCGCGGCCAGGTGGTTCAGAGCGGGGCTTTCAGCCGCAGCGATGCGGATGAGCAAAGCGCATGGGTGCAGTGGAATCTGCAGCGCGATCAGGCGCAGCGTTGACTAAAAGTTGTATCCCGCGGAAAAGTAGAGGCGTTTGCTGCCGTTGCTGGCCTGGCCGTAGGCGATAGAGATCGGCCCGGCCGGGGTGCGGGCGGTCAAGGCCGCGCCGCGGCCCGAGATGAAGTCGCTGCCCTTGACATCGACCGAGTTCTGCCAGACGGCGCCGAAATCGAGGCGGGTGGAAAAATAGAAACTGAGGTAATTCTTCCACGGCAGCAGATAGCGGTACTCCAGACTCCCCAGAATCAGATTACGCCCGCACCATTCCTCCTCCCGCAAACCATAGAATGTATTCTCCCCGCCGATCTTGTATTGTTCCGAAAAGGGAGTGGTCAGGTCCGATGTGCCCCAGAAGAGCCGGGGCGAAAAGGTGCTGCGGCTGTGCCAGGTCCAGCAGGTGGTGAACTGGTTCTGCACCATAAAGTAGGAGATATCGGAGCCGAGAAAGGTGCCGGAAGAGAGTTCATAACTGAAGAAAAAATATTTGCCCTGTTTGGGGAACAAGGTCTGATCGCGGGTATCGACGACGCTGGTCAGACCAATGGAGTTGACCAGCAGGCTGCCCGAGGAGGGGCCGCTGCCGGCGAGGGTATGGAGACGGGTTTTCTCCAGCCGCATGAAACCGGAGAGCTGGCCGAGGCGGGCGAGCTGCATCCCCAGACTGAAGAAGGCGCCGCTGGTGCGCCGTTCATACTCACCGATGCCGCTAAAATTTTCATAATGAAAGCGCTTGGCGTAGTCCTCCTTGACGAGGATCTGACTGGTGAGATTGGATTTGAAGAGGCGATTGATGTTCAGTTGCACTGAGGTCTTCTGATCGCGGCTGCCATACTGTCCGTGCCAGGTCAGCTCGTTGGCGGTGCCGAGGATATTGTCGTTGGCGACCTCGATCAGGGCGCGGCCATTGCGTTCCACGTCGTAATGCCCGCCGAGGCGCAGGATCGTGTACTGCTTCTCGGCCAGCCGCACAATGATCTCCCAGCCCTCCGGGCCGGGTTGGGGCAGAAGGGTGACCGCTTGAAAGAGGCCGGTGCCGAAGAGATTGTTGACCGCTGTCCGGGCCTGCGCGCGCTGAAAGAGATCGCCGCTCCTGATCGAGAAATCGCGTTCCAGTACCCAGGACTGGGTGACCTCAGCCCCTTCGAAGAGAACCCGGGCGATCTTGCCTTCATCGATCCAGAGGTCGGCCAGGCCGCTGGTTTCGTCAAAATCAACCTTTTTCACCTCCGCCAGAGAATATCCGGCCTCGCGATAGCAGTGGATCAGCTCAGTCAGGCCGGCCCGCGCCTGGTGGCGGTTGAGTGGCCGGCCCAGCTGCAGGGCAAAGGGGAGGAGGAGGAGCGAGTCGGGCATGACCCGGTTGCCATGCAGCCGGATCTGCCTGAGTTCCGGCCAGGGCGTCAGGGCGTAGATCAGGGTGGTGTCCGGACCATCGGCCTCGATGCGCGCGGCGACATCGCGGAAGTAGCCGGTTTCGTAGAGCGTGGCCAGGTTGGCGTGGATATCTGCACGACGGTAGCGCCGGCTGATCCGGGTGTCGATCAGTTCGGGATAGCCAAGGCGGAGGGTGCTCTCGAATGCGATTTTGCTGACCGTGAACGAGGTGGTGTCGACCAGGGCCAGGGCTTTGGCCTTGTTCTCGATCAAACGCCGAAGTTGCGGAATCATCTCCAGCGTCTGGGCGCGCGCTTGCTCATAGAGGGCCGTGATCGCCGCCTGGTGGGTCGGTGAATCGGAAAACTGGCGGAAAGAGAGGACCAGATCGGCCTTCTCGAGCTGCCCACGATTGTGTTCCTGCTGCATGATGGTCGTCACCTGATCCATCAGCTTCCACGGCATTTTGATGTCATCGCGCTGGCGCAGATTGGCGGTGCAGTCAACCGCAAGGACAATATCGGCGCCCATGGCACGCGTCTCCTCAACCGGGAGGTTATCGAGCAGCCCGCCATCGACCAGGAGTGAATTTTCATACTGCACCGGCAGCAGCAGCAAGGGGATTGCGATCGAGGCCCGCATCGCTTCGATCAGGTTGCCGTGCTGCAGAACGACCTTGTTGCCATTCAGCAGGTCGGTCGTGATGATCTTCAGCGGGATCCGCAGCCGGCTGAAATCGGTTTGATGCAGCGGGGCATCGAGCAGGAGATCGGAGAGGGTATTGGTGATCTTTTGCCCCGGCGTGACCGCTTCGGGCAGAGTGAATTTGCCACCGGTCATGCGCAGCTGCAGAAAAGCCCGGCTCTGCTTCTGTTTTTCAGCGAGGAACTGGTTGGAACGGTTGGGCGCATCATTGAGGAGATCGGCGAGATCGAGGCCCTGCACGGTTTGCCACACCTCCGCAGGCGAGTACCCGGAGGCGTAGAGGCCGCCGATGATCGAGCCCATACTGGTGCCGGCGATATAGTCGATCGGGATATTATGCTCCTCGAGGACCTGCAACACGCCGATCTGGGCGAGGCCGCGCAGGCCGCCGCCGCTGAGGGTCAGCCCGACCGTCGGGCGGAGGGAGCGCTCCTCGCTGACAAAGGAAAAGGGCGAGAAAGCCGCTTGCCGCTGCAGGGTGATGGTCATCAGGGTTTGCGACCAGGCCGGAGCAGCGAAGAGGAAGAGCAGGAGGCCAAGGTAGGCACCGCGGCGGGGGGCCGGCGGTGTGGCTGGTGCGGTGTATCGAACAGGCCTGGGCAGAATCCTGCGCATAGTGGGCTCACCTGATGGGGCGGCGAAAACCGGCGGGATGCCGGCATCGTCTATTAATAAACAAGGTGCAAAGCCTCTCTCCGGTGACTCTCCGGAGAATGCGCTGCACCTTGAACGTCGATTCGTCTCTTGAGGATAATATATCAAAGCGGCAGGGTAAATGCAACAGCAAAATGGCTTGAACACCTCGATCCCGAGCTTCCAGTGGCGCGGCCTTTGCCGTTGCGCCCGGGAGGTGTGGCTTGGCTAAACCCTCGACGCGCACCCTGACGGCGATGGCGGTGATGACCGCCCTCACCTGTTTTGGCGCTCTGGTGCGGATCCCCGCCTATCCGGTGCCGGTCTCGCTGCAGAGTCTCTTCCCGCTCCTGGCGGGCAGCCTGTTCACCCCGCGGGCGGCGGCGGCGACGCAGGCCCTCTATCTCCTGCTCGGCCTTGTTGGTTTGCCGCTCTTCAGCCAGGGCGGTGGCCCGGCGTACCTGCTGCAGCCCACCTTTGGCTATCTGGCGGCGATGCCCCTGACGGCGGCCCTGGTGTCCGCCGGCAGGGCCAGGCTAAGACGTCCTTCTTTCTCCATGCTCCTGCTGTTGATGGGCGCTGCGACGCTTTTTTTGCTTGTCTTTGGGACTTGTTGGTTGTATTTTTCCTTAAAATGGACCGCGGGCAACTCCCTGCCCCTTTCCGCCGCCTTGATGGCGGGGCTGGTCCCCTTTTTGCCGGTGGAGGCGCTGAAAGCGGCAGCAGCCGCCCTGATCGGCGATAAACTTTTTGCACGGATTAAACGATAAAGGAGGGCGGGCTATGACCCTGCGGATTATCGGACTGGACGGTGGCGGTACGGCGACCAAGGGCGTGATGATCGATGGCGAGGGCGGCGTGCTGGCGCGAGCCAGTGGTGAATCGTCCAATATTCAGGCCATCGGCGCCGAGCGCCTGGGTGAGAACCTGGCCGCTCTGGTCGGAAACCTCGCGGCCGCGGCGGGCTGCAGTGCGGCGGAGGTCGATCATCTGTATGCCGGTCTGGCCGGCGCCGGGCGACCGGCCGATCGCGAGGCCATCTCCCTCCAGCTCCAGTCGCATGGATTGGCCAAACAGCATACCATCGATACCGATGCGTCCGCGGCCTTGGCCGGGGCCTTCGGCGGCGGGCCGGGGATCATTGTCATCTCCGGCACCGGTTCGATCTGTTTCGGCAAGGACGAAAAGGGGACGCTCTACCGCTGTGGCGGCTGGGGGTTCAAGCTGGGTGATGAGGGCAGCGGCTATTATATTGGCCAGCAGGCGCTGATCGCGGCACTGAAGGAGCTCGACGGCCGCGGGCCGAAAACAGTGCTGCGCGCGCATTTCGAAAAGAAATATGAGCTGGCCAGCATCGACCTGATCATTTCCCAGGTCTACTCTGACAAGATCGATCGCACTGAAATTGCCAGCAACGCCCCGGCGGTCTTTGATGCTGCCATAGCGGGGGACAGTGCCGCCCGCGAGATCATCGCACGCGCCGGCCGCGAAATCGGCAAGCTGGTGGCGGGTGCTGCAAGACGGATGGGCCGCGCTGAGCGCGAGGTCGACGTCGCGCTGATCGGCAGCATCTTTCATCAGCGCCAGGTGCTGCTGCCCTTCATGCAGGAGGAGGCGCTCCGGGTGGTTGCCCGCGTCCATTTTATCGATCCCCGCTTCGAGCCCGCTGTCGGCGCCTGCATCCTCGGGCTGCAAAAGGAGGGGATCCCGATCACCGGGGCCCTGCTGGAACGAATGGAAAAGGCCCTCGGTTGAGGGCCTTTTTTTATCGGTGCAAAGGTTGGGGTGTGGTGTCGCACTATTTGAAGATGGTTACCTTTTGTGCGGTCTCGAGCGGAAGATTCAGCAGGCCGAAGGGGGTGTTGAGGTCCGCGCCACCGGAGAGAGCGCAGTCGATGGCCCCGCCGGAGAGGGCGCTCCTGAGCGAGGCGGCCGCGCCGGCGAAATCGATCCGGATCGGCAATTGGATCTCTCCCGTGCCCTTTTGCGGGATCGAGGCCAGATTCTGGCCGAGTCCTGAAGCAACCGGCTGGCCGGCGAGCTGGACGGCGTAGTTCAGTTTGCCGATATCAAAGGCGAAGGCGTTGGGATTTTTCATTCTGATGGCCAGATTGAGATCGATGCCGCTCAGGGTGAGCTTGTTGACCTTGAGGCTGCCAAGGGAAATCTCGGGGATGCGCAGATTTGGCATCGTGCCGGTCTTGGAAAAGGGAATGTTCATGCCGGCCAACAGGCCGCCGGGATTCAGGCTGCCGCTGACCTGGTATTTCAGCGAATCGAGGGATTTGGTGTTCTGGACCAGGCGATAGATCTCGCTGAAATTAAGGGTGATCGGGATGTGGGCATGGCCGTCGCCCTGGGCCGGCACGGAAAAGCTGGCGGTGTTGTTGCCCGAAAAGAGCTCCTTGTCCTGCAGGGCAAATTTGTAGCTGAAGCCCTGGAGAGAGGCGCCGAAAGCGTTGGGATTGTGCACCTTGAGATCAAAATCGAGGGTCACGGCTTCGAAGGAGAGATTTTTCAGGCCGACGTTGGCAATACTGACGCTCGGGGTTTGCACCAGCTGTTGCAGTCCGGCACAAGCCAGCAGCAGGGTGAGGGCAGGGGCGATCAGGCAGAGGACAAGCCGGGTGGTCTTCATGGCAGGGTCTCCGGTCAGGATTTCATGGCGGTGACGATCTCGACGCTGGCGCTGGCGCCGATGCGGTTGGCGCCGGCGCTGATCATGGCCAGCGCGGTTTCCAGATTACGGATGCCGCCGCTGGCCTTGACGCCGAGGGCTGCGCCGACGCTGCGGCGCATCAGTGCAATATCGGCGACGGTCGCGCCGGCCTTGCCAAAACCGGTCGAGGTCTTGACAAAGTGGGCACCGGCAGCGCGGCTCAGCGCGCAGGCGATCTCCTTTTCTTCCTCTGTGAGGAGACAGGTTTCCAGGATGACCTTGACCAGGCAGGGTGCAGCCGCCCGGACGACGCCGGCGATATCCTCGAGCACCCGATCCTGAAAGCCCGATTTCAGCCAGCCGGCGTGGAGGACCA
Source organism: uncultured Cytophagia bacterium (assembly GCA_964436305.1). GTDB lineage: Bacteria > Zhuqueibacterota > Zhuqueibacteria > Residuimicrobiales > Residuimicrobiaceae > JAKPUX01. The sequence continues at coordinate 8,523 of CAYTCI010000084.1, forward strand.
TATCGATCTCCCTCGCCCCCTCCTCGATCGCGCGCCTGGTCTCCTCCACCTTGCTTTCGCTGCGGATGGCGCCGAGAGGAAAGCCAACCACGGTGCAGACCGGGATGCCGGTACCGCGGAGGCGTTCCGCACAAAAGGAGACCCAGGAGGGATTGACGCAAACCGAGGCGAAGCGATAGGCTGCCGCTTCCTGGCAGAGCTGTTCAAACTGGATGGCGACGGCCTCCGGTTTGAGCAGGGTGTGGTCGATGAGTCCGGCCAGTGTGGCGGGGGTCAACTCGCCGGCATCGGGAGGAATAGGGGAGGGGGTGGTCATGGTTTCCTTTCAAACAGAGGGGGCCAATTTGCCCGCGCTGCCGAGCAGCAGGGGCAGCAGTGCCGTCATCGGCAGCGATCCGATTGCGCCGGCGCTGCAGGCGATTTCATCGTAGGTCTGGACCATATCATATCGGGTCGTCCGGCTCTGAATCATCAGCGGCACGGGCTGCCAGCTGATCGCTCCGAGGGCGCTCGGACAGGAGTGATCGCCGCAGACGGCGAGGACGGCGGGTTCGAGTGCCAGCAGGGGCGGCAGGCAAAGATCGAACTCTTCAATGGTCCGGATCTTTTCATAATAGCCGCCAAGGAGCCCCTCTTTTTCGGGTGCGGCATAATGGATGATGACCACATCCCGGCCGGCCAGTTCGGCGCAACCGCGGCTGATCAAGCTGGCGGGGTCATCCGCGGTGTGCAGGGCGGTGATGCCTGCCCGGGAGAAGAGCTCAAGATAATCGCCATGGGAGGAGAGGGCGCAGGCCTGCAAGCCGAGTTCCTTCTCCCACGCGGGCGCCTGATCCTGCTGCCAGCCGAGCAGCCTTTTCAGAGCAGCCTGCGGCGCCGGGGTGATGCCGGCCGCGACAGGATGGAGCAGACCGCACTGGGCCTTGCGCGCCAGGGCGTTGAGGTTCGGCCGGTGCGCCTGTTGCAGCTCGGTGAGCAGATTGGGGCCCGACTGGAGGCCGCCGATTCCGCCCAGCAGGAGCAGGACAATTTTTTCATCGCTGGGCTGAATGAGAGGGAGCAATTCGGGATAGAGCATGCGGTGATTACCCGTCGGCTGTTGGCCAGATTGATTGTCGCCTCAAGATAAACTTTTTTAATCATTATTTCAATTCTTTTCTTGAACGTCCAGCGGCGCATGACGAATGGGGATACCCGTAAAAGTGAATGCCCATCCAAGGCGCAATCCCTGGCCGGGAGCGACCCTGCACGAAGAAGCGCTTTTACCTGAAGTTTTTTTTTAGTATTTTATTGTTTCAATCCTGATTGAATAGAATGAAACGAGAGGTGGATCCCATGTCGCTTGAATTGAAAAAACTGGCCCATTTTGGCGGCCGACCCGGCCCCCTGTTGCTGATCATCATGGATGGCATCGGCCTGGGCAAACAGGATGAATCCAATGCGGTCTATATGGCAAAAACTCCGGTCCTGGATCAGCTCCTCGGCAGCCGCTTTTTCACTTCCCTGAAAGCCCACGGGACGGCGGTCGGCTTGCCGAGCGATGAGGATATGGGTAACAGCGAAGTCGGTCATAATGCCATCGGCGCCGGACGGGTCTTTGCCCAGGGCGCCAAGCTGGTGGATCGTGCGATCGCCAGCGGCACGATCTTTTCAACCCCTATCTGGCATGACCTGCTGGAACGCGCCCGGCGCGGCGGCACCCTCCATTTCATCGGTCTGCTCTCCGATGGCAACGTCCATTCGCATATCAAGCAGCTCTTCGCCCTGCTGGAAAACTGCGCGACCAGCGGCGTCAAGCGGCTGCGCCTGCACGTTTTGCTGGATGGCCGCGATGTCGGCGCCAAAACCGCGCTGACCTATATCGCCCAGACCGAAGAGCTGCTCGGCCGCCTCAATTCGCAAGCCGGCTGCGATTTCCGCATTGCCTCCGGCGGCGGGCGCATGGTGACCACCATGGACCGCTACAATGCCGACTGGAGCGTCGTCCAGCGCGGCTGGAATGCCCATGTCCTTGGCCAGGGCCGAGGCTTTGCCTCGGCGGCGGCGGCGGTGGAGACCCTTTACCGTGAAGATCCGCAGATCACCGATCAGTATCTTCCCGCGTTCGTCATCGTCGATGCGGCCGGCCAGCCGGTCGGCACAATCCAGGATGGCGACGGGGTGGTCGATTTCAACTTTCGCGGCGACCGGGCGATCGAGATTTCCCGGGCGTTCGAAGAGAAAGCCTTTGCGGAATTCGACCGTCAGCGCTACCCGGAGGTCCTCTATGCCGGCATGATGGAGTATGACGGCGACCTGCACATTCCCCATAACTATCTGGTCTCCCCCCCCGAAATCGACCAGGTGCTCTCGGAATATCTCTGCGCCAACGGGATCTCCTCGTTCGCCCTGTCGGAAACCCAGAAATACGGACATGTGACCTATTTCTGGAACGGCAATCGCTCCGGTTACATCGATGCGCAGCTCGAAAAGTTCGTCGAGATCCCCTCGGACAAGATCCAGTTCGACAAGGCGCCGAAGATGAAGGCCTTCGAGATTGCGGACGAGGCGGAGAAGCTGCTGCGCAGCGGCCGTTATCGATTCGGCCGGGTCAACTTTGCCAACGGTGACATGGTCGGCCATACGGGTGTGATGGAGGCGGCGATTACCGCGGTGGAGACCGTCGATCGCTGCGTCGGCCGCCTGCTGGAGGTGGTCGAGTCGCTCAAGGGGATCGCCGTGATCACGGCAGATCACGGCAACGCCGATGAGATGTTCACGGTCAAGAATGGTGTCAAGTCGGTCAAGACCGCGCACACCCTCAATCCGGTCCCCTTTGTGATCGTCGATCCTCTCTATGCGGGTGAGTACACGATGGCCCCCGCCGACCATCCCGGCCTCAGCACGATCGGGGCAACCCTGCTCAATCTGCTCGGCTATCAGGCGCCCGCGGATTACGATCCCTCGCTGGTCCGCATCGAGTAACTCTGCGCACCAGGAGATTAAACAAAAACGCCTCTCCGGCACCGGGCCGGGGAGGCGTTTTTTGTAGGCCCTGACGGGACTAGCGGTTCAACGCGGTGCGGATGGTGCGGGCCACGTTTTCCGGATCGAGTCCCTGGCTCTTGTAGAGTTCATCGGGGACGCCGGAACTGCCATAGCGGGAGATGCCGAGCTTGACCAGTTTGCAGCCGATGCCCGCGGTGGCGAGGGTGTTGGCCACGGCGCTCCCGAGTCCGGTATGGAGGTTGTGGTCTTCGTAGGTCACTATCAGGCCGCTGCGGGCGGCCTGGGCGATGGCTTCCGCATCGGGATCGCCCGGGCAGGCCATGGAGTAGACCATAACGTCGATCCCGTCGGCCTGGAGAAGTTCCCAGGCCTTGACCGCGCGGCCGACCATCCCGCCCATGGCGATGATGGCGGCCCGGGAACCGCGACGGATGAGGTCGGCTTTGCCGTAGGTGAAGGTATAGCCCCCGCCGTAGAAGGGTTGACCGGCTTCATCGAGCACCATCCCCATCTTGGAGCGCCCCATGGCGAGTAAAAAGTTACCCGGAGTAGCGGAGAGGTAACGGGTGGCGCGGTCGGTCTGGTTCGGGTCGGCCGGAACGATCACCTTGAAGCCGAAGAAATTCTGGAAGGCGCCGACATAGTCGATGCTCTGGTGGGTCTTGCCGTCCTCACCGACGTCGAGGCCGACATGGGTGCAGATCACCTTGTAATTGGCGCCGTTGATGTCGTTGAGGCGGTGCTGGTTGAAGGTCTCGGCGACACCGAAGACGCCAAAATCGGCAAAGTAGGTGAGAACGCCTTCGGCCGAGCAGGCGCCGGCGATGGCGGCGGTGTTGTGTTCCTGAATGCCCCCCTGAAAGAAAACATCCGGATGGTCTTTGGCGATATTGGTGGTCTTGACCGAGGGACCCAGGTCACAATCAAAGACGGCGATCGGCATGCGACTGTGGTTGGCGGCGACCAGATCGTCCAGGGCGCTGCCCCAGCCGCTGCGATTGTCGGTCTTTTCGCCGGCGCCGTAGGTGCGCGGGGTGCCCGGCTCCGCGGCAGCGGCGAGATGGGGGCGCCGCGGCAGGGCGACCGCCGGATCGTGCTCCTTGCGCCGCTGCGCCAGGAGGTCGAGATCATCGGGCAAGCCCAGCAGGGCGAGCGCCTTGCGGCACTCATCGAGCGGCAGGGCCTGGCCGTGCCATTTGTGATCGTTCTCCATAAAGGGGACGCCCTTGCTCATCACCGTATGGGCCAGGATCATCACCGGCACCGGCAGGCGATGTGCCTCGCGGATCGCCTGATAGATGGCCTGATAATCGTGGCCGTCGATCTCGAGGACGTGCCAGCCGTCCGCCTCCCAGCCGGCGCGGATATGCTGCGGCATCACCTTTTCGATGGCCCCGCTGATCTGCAGCCGGTTATAATCGACGAAAACGGTGGTATTGGCAAAGCCGTACTTGACGGCGAAGCGCCGGGCTTCGGCGATCTGGCCTTTCTGCTGTTCGCCGTCTCCCATGAAACCGTACAGCCGGACCTGCTGGCCCTGAAGCCGGGCGCCGAGTCCGAGCCCGAGCAGGGCGGAGAGACCCTGGCCGAGATTACCGGTGCCCCACTCGACGCCGGGGACCTCGCGCTCGACATGACCTTCGAAGGGCGAATGGGTCTGGCGGAAATGGGCGACGGCATCCTCGATTTGGAAAAAACCGAGGCGGCCGAGCGCAGCGAAGACCCCGGGGGAGGTATGGCCATGGCTGGTCACGATGCGGTCGCGACCCGATGCAAAGGGATCCTGCGGATCGATATGGGCCATGGCAAAAACGGTCAGATAAAAATCGATCGAAGACATGCTGCCGCCGGGATGGCCGCTGGCTGCCAGCGTCGTCATCTTGAGGATGTCGCCACGGCACTGCCGGGCGATTTCCTGCAGCTCAGTAAGGGTGGAGGAAGGCAGGGCTTCTTGATCAAAGGATCTCGGGATCATAGTGTTCTCCTGAAGAAAGTTGGCGGTGCAAAGTATTAAAAAAATGCATTTTTTGCAAGGCAAAAACGCAGAGGCCCCGCCCCGGTCTCTTTTCAATTGCGAATCCGTCCTCTTTTCGCTAATTTATGGCACGCGTCCCACTCCGCGGAGCGGGGCCAACGCTACCGAGAGCACAAGGAGAAGAATCACGCATGACTGCTGAGGCGAAAGATCAGCACCCGCAGGTGCTGCCGGCGCCGGACGAGTATCTCCTGCAAGCCGAAAGGATGAGCCTGCTCAGCCAGCTTGCGCCCGGATTGGCCCATGATGCGGGCACCCCCCTGATGGCGATCACTGCCATCGCCCAGTACCTCAAGGAGATGGGCGGTGATCCCGGGCTGGCCGACAAGCTCATCCAGATCGAGCGGTCGGTCGACCAGCTCTCACAGATTCTCCGGATCCTGGTCGATATCACCCGGCCGTTTCCTCCCGGACGACAACCGCTCTATCTCAACACCCTGATCCTCGAGGCTGTACGCATCAGCAAGCATGACCGGCGGCTGAAATACCGTGAAGTGAAAACCCAATTGACCCCGGAGATCCCGCAGGTGCGGGGCCATGCGGACCAGCTGCTGCTGGTCCTGCTCTCCCTTTGTCTCAATGCGGCGGATGGTCTCGAAGGGGTGCCGGAGGGGCAGCTGCTGATCACCTCCTCGCATGCGGCGGAGTGGGTCCAGATTTCGGTCGTGGACAACGGTGCCGGAATCGCACCGGACCTTCTGCCCCTCCTCTTCAACCCCGGCGTGACGACCCGGCGGGCAGAAGCCGGTCGCGGCCTGGGGCTCCCAGTTTGCCGCTCTATCCTGACCGTACATGGCGGGACGATCGAAGTTGCCAGCGAGGTGGGCGCCGGGACGACGGTCACCATCGCCCTGCCGGCCCTCCCCGCCGGGCCGGGGGAGTAGCCGATATGGCGCAGCGTGTTCTCATTGTCGAAGACGACGCGATCACCCGCGGGCTGCTGGCCTCGGTGCTGGGCAACCGCGGATTTCGCTGCGATCAGGCCGGCGACGGCCGTGAGGCGCTGGTGATGCTGGAAGCGCAGGATTACGATGTGGTGATCACTGATATCGCCATGCCGCTGATGACCGGCATCGAGCTGATGGAAAAAAGCGCCGAACGCAATCTGCGCGCCTCATTCATCATCATCACCGCCTACGCCTCACTCGAGACCGCCCTGGAGGCCCTGCGCAAGGGGGCCTACGATTACCTGCTCAAACCTCTGAATTTCGAGGATGTGGCCATCAAGGTCAAGAAGCTGCTCGAACACAAGGAGCTGGTGCAGGAGAACCAGGCCTTGCGGCAGGAGCTCAACGCCCAGTACGATTTTTCGAATATCATCGGCAACAGTCCGGCCATCCACAAGGTCTTTGCCACCATCCGCAAGGTGGCCGAGAGCGACAGCCATGTTCTGATCACCGGCAACAGCGGCACCGGCAAGGAGCTGGTCGCCAAGGCCCTGCACTACAGCAGTCCGCGGCGGCGCGGGCGCTTTGTCGCGATCAACTGCGGGGCGATCACCGAAACCCTGATCGAGAGTGAGCTCTTCGGTCACAAGCGCGGGAGTTTCACCGGCGCAGTCACCGACAAGGAGGGACTTTTCAAGGCGGCGGACAACGGCACACTCTTTCTCGACGAGATCGGCGAGATGTCGTTGACCGGCCAGGCCAAGCTGCTGCGGGCGCTCGAGAACCGGGAGATTCTGCCGGTCGGGGCGACAGCGGTCGTCCCGGTGCACGTGCGGATCATTGCTGCCACCAACCGGGAACTGTGGCAGGAGGTGCAAGCCGGCCGGTTTCGCGAGGATCTCTATTTCCGGCTCAATATCATCGAGATCCATCTCCCCTCTCTGGCGGAGCGGCGCAGCGATATTCCCCTTCTGGTCGATCATTTCATCGACAAATACAACCGCCAGATGAACCGGCATGTCAAAGGGGTGGATCCTGCAGTGCAGGAGTATCTCATCCGGCGGGAATGGAAGGGGGAGGTACGCGAGCTCGAGAACTATATCGAGCGGCTGATGATCTTTGCGCAGGGGGAGGTCATCCGGCTGGAGGATTTGCCCGCTGAGCTGCGGCCGGCCGAGCATACCCTTTGGCAGCCGACAGCGGAGAAGAGCCTCAGGGGCGCCGTCGCCCATTTCGAGCGCGAATTCATTCGCGAACAGCTGAGCCGCAATGGCTATCATCGCGGCCGAACTGCAGCCGCCCTCGGCATCGGCGAGGCGACCCTCTATCGCAAGATGAGCGAATATGGCTTGAACGATCTGGAGTAGCCTGGGGGTGGCCGCTGCCCTTCGGGAGGGTCACTGATTGCCCAGGATCAGGCTTTCGCGCTCGAAGAGGGCCTGGTTCATGTTGTCGATGAAATCGGACAGATGTAAAAAGTGGTCGTCGATCATCTCCTTGCCCAGCCGGCTCCCCTGCAGGCTGACGATCTCCGCCTGAATGCCATCCAGTGCCTCGAGCATCTCCTGTTCGTGATCATAGATACGCGCGAGACGTTTTTCCCCGATCTGCTCCCGGGTGAAAAAGTCCTGCCCGGTGTAGGTGGGATCCTGCAGGCTGGCGCTGATGGTCGTGAGCTTGCGCCGGGTGCTATGGACGGCCTCCGTCAGGAGCCGCTGCTCCTCCTCCGGCGCCAGCGGGAGGGTTGCAAGGCCGGCTAGCAGGGCGTCAATTCGGGTTACCAGGTAGTGGCGCAAGTGCTGGTCCGAAGGATTGCGGTCTTGACAGGAATGATAGCCGGAGAATCCTCCTACCTTTGCTGAAAGGGATTCCAGCGCCGTTGCGGATGAAGAAAGCAGGGTCATGCTCAAGGCTCCTTGAACTGCATCGGAAACGATCCTGGCCCCGCCCGGGCACAAAACCCTACGGGCATCAAGATCC
>CAYTCI010000085.1:0-16091 GCA_964436305.1 uncultured Cytophagia bacterium
GCGGGTGAGGTTGCCCGGCTGCTGCCAACCGTCAACCAGGGTGCGGACCAGCTCGCCGCGCATGTTGAAGATCTGGATGCGCACCTCCGCCGCCTCGGGCAGGCCATACTCGATGGTCGTCGAGGGATTGAAGGGATTGGGATAGTTCTGCTCGACGTAAAAGTTCTCGGGCAGCTGCGCTGTTTCGATCATCACCGTGATCGGTCCGTGCCAGGCGATCTGGCCGTTGATGTCGCGGTCTTCGAGCATATAAGTGTAGGTGTGGCCCTTCTCCAGCCGGTCATCGACGAAAGCATACTGCCGCGGCGCGGCGGAGGTGCCGGCGCCCTCGATCAGGGGGCTGATGCGCTGGAAATCGCCGGTGTCACCCTCCCGGCGGCAGACATAAAAGCCGACCGTATTCACCTCGCTCTGGGTCGTCCAGGCCAGCTTGACCACGCCGGCGGCATTGATCGCGGTGAAAGCGCTCAACTGTACCGGCAGGGTGGAGTCCAGGGGGGTCAGGGTGCCGCTGGCGACAACCGTTACCTGATCATGTGAGTAGACGACACAATAGTTGGGGGCTTCCGTCCGCCACTGCAGGCCCGCTTTCGCGTCCTTGTTGACGATGGTAAAGCGCACCGTCGCGACATCCAGCCAGGTCATCGGCACCAGCGTCCCCATATTGGGCACAAAGAGATCGATGTTGAGCGAAAGGCGTCCGGTGAAGGGTTCCGTCAGACTCATTGTCTGGTACATGGTCCCGCTGAAATTGTGGGGCGTGACCGTCAGCGGCAGGGGAGTGAGGGCGGCGGTATTATAGGTGAACACCAGGCTGGAGGTGCCCATGTTGAAGGTGGAGCCTGAGCTGGCAATCTGCACCTTGACATCATAATAGCCGCCGTTGGCCATGTCGTTCTGGACGACGACGAATTGCAGATTGTAGGCGGCCAGAGCGCTTGCAGCCAGGGCCAGCAGCATGATCAACGTTGCGAAAAGCGTCTTTTTCATCTTCATCCTCATCTGCGATTAGGGAACCTGGGTGGCGCTGCCGTTGTTGGGGCGCCAGAATCCGTTGACATCAATGGCGTCAATGCCGCCATCGAGATTGTAATCGGCATACTTGCTGTAGCTCCAGGTGGTGCCGTTGTTGGGCCGCCAGGCGGCATTGAGATCGACCGCATCGATGCCGCCGTCGCCATTGCCGTCGCCGGCTTTCAGGGCAAAGCGGCCGTCGCTCATCGCCTTCATCGGATTGGTGCCGTAGGCTTTGTTCTGGGCGGTGGTGAAATCCCAGGGGTTGACCGTCGTCTCGTCGAGAGCGACCGGGGTAGCACTCATCACCGCCAGATGGTTGCGCTGGCGCAGCACCACATAGTAGCTTTTCACCCCTTCCAGTGTCATGATATCAAAGCTCTCGACGCCCTCGGCGTCGATGACCTGGCCGTCGCTGCGGAGAAAGCAGCTCCGCGAATAGACCGGCGGCCCGCCGGGAGAGCTGCGCAATTGCAGCAGCACCCAGTCGCTGGTCCCAGCCGGCACGGCGCTGACAATTCGGGGATCGTAACTGTAGACCGAGGTCGTCGGCAAGAGGGCATTGGTGTAGAGGTTGGTGCTCATCGTGTGGCTGACGACATCATAGGGGCCCTGGAGGAAGGCCTTCGCCGCCAGTTTGACCGTCGCCAGATTACGGGTGCTGGTCTCCCACTCCGTCAGATCCGCGACGGGATTGTTGGCGGGATTGTCGAAAAAGGCCGCGGCGTCGGTGTAGGTCAGCAGATCGGCTTGATAGCTGTTCTGCAGGGTGGCAATGTTCCAGCACAAGGTGACCACACGCTGCCAGTCGCTGGTCACGGCGAAGCCCGCCGGCGTACCGGCGCTGGTCTTGCCGATCTTGTTCCCGGTGACGAGCACCCGGTAGTAGGTGATCGGCAGGTTGATCTTGCTGACCGAGATCTCGTAATCGCTGCTGCCGGTGAACCAGTTCTCGGCCACCACCGTGGCCGGGGTCAGGGCTGAACCGTAGGGCACATCCACGGTCAGGGAATTCAGGGTGCGGACGCTGTTGCCCTTGATCTCAAGATCCGCGCAGAACCGCCCGCCCACCGTGCCGGAGTTGGTCGAGACCACCAGCCGGAATTCGGCATTCTCGGCCAGCACGACGGAAGCCAATAGAACGAGCAGAAGCAGGGACCAGCCCATCGAACGTAGCATAAGTTTCATCATCCCTTCCACGTCCCCTTTCTCAGTTGCACAGACAATGTACATAATTAACGCATGACTTTCAAGCGGATAATCCCTGATGCCGGTTCAGGGCACATACGAAGTCGCGCCCGCCCTCTGCGCGCGAAACCAGAGGACATAATCCTCAGAGGTAACCTGACCGTCAAAATTGAAGTCCTGCGGCTGGTAACCTGTTCGCCCCTCCTGGGCAGCGCTCTGCCAGCTGCCGAAATCCAGATCGGTGATCTGGTGGTCCTGATTGACATCTCCGCTCCAGAGCCCCCAGACTCCAGGCTCAAGCGGACAGGCCGCATTACGGCCCTCGTAGAAGGCGCTGTCGGCGCTGAAATCATGCAGCTGCGGCGCCGATTCGCCCAGGTAACAGGTGTTCCGCGACATCACCGCGGCATGATTGCGCTGATAGAGGACCAGCTGATAGTCGCCCGGTGTGCAGCCGGCAAAACCCAGCGCCTGGCTCTTGCCGTCCAGTTCGGTCAGGTAACCGCTCTGGTTGAGCAGAAACGACTCCTCGCCGGCGATTCGCGCCGTAACCGGATCGCGCAGTTGCAGCAGCACCCAGTCCACCGCCGTTGCGGGCATCTGGCCGAGCGAGCGCGGCGCCCGGGTGTAGGGCGAGGCCAGTGGCAGCAGCCCTTTGCGGCGCAGTGTAGTCCGCATGCTGTCGCCGCTGGCATCATAGGGCGCCTGCAAGAAAGCGCGGACGCGCACCAGAACGTAAGAGACCTCTCCGACCGTATCGGAGACCGCCGACTCGTTGCCCCACTGATCCACCGCCCGGACCTGATAAAAGAGATGCCGGTTGGGATCGTTGAGCCGGGCATCCCGGTGAACATAACGGGTGTTCAGAGTAGCCGCGAGAAAATTGACCGGTCCGGGTTTGAAGGCCGGCACCGTGTCGCAATAGATATTGTAATAGAGCGGCATTATCTCCGCATGGCCCGCGGTGTCCTCAGTGACCGTCTGCCAGGAGAGCGTCGCCGTCTGTGCCGCGGCCCCGCGGCAGGCCAATCCCATAGCGGCGGCCAGCAGGAACAGCCCAAGCCTGCGGCGCAGCCCCGGATCACGCCCTGATGTCAATCGATAGCAAATCATACCTTATATCACATTTAATCCACGCCCGCACCCGTACAGCCACCAAAAGGTATGATTTTCACATCCAACCTGAGGTGATACGACGCACAGCTTGATGATATATTCCGTACACTCTGGAAATACGGCAGGACGGGCAAATTGCGGAATTAATTCTCGCCAACGGCGGCCTCCTCCAGGGAAAAAGCCGCCTCTTTTTTATAGACCGCCGCCATCACGCCCAGAGGGAGCACGGGCTTGTCTGCGACGTGGCCGATGGAAAGGCCATAGAGCACCGGCACGCCCAGCCCTGCGAGGCGGTCCTCCAGGACCTCCTCGACGCTCAGGGTACTCTCGAAGGCCGGCTTGTACTCCGCCGGCTTGCAGCGCGCGCAGCGGTCGACGAGGATCGCCGCCGCCGACTTGAGCTTGCCGCACTGATCCAGTTGGGTGAGCATCCGGTCGAGGTCATAAGGCTCCTCACCCGTCTCCTCGAGGAAGAGCACCTTGCCGGCGGTCTCGATCTCATAGGGGGTGCCGAGCGTGGCGCAGACGAGGGTGAGATTGCCGCCAACCAGCGGGCCGCGAACGACCTCCGGGCTTTTTTCCGGCCAGAAGCACATCGGCAGGGCCGCCGCCGGCGTGTCGATCCGGCCGGCCGCCTCACTGCGGCCGAGGATGGCCTTGAGGTAACGGGTGGAGTAATCATTGAAGGTGGAGGTGGCGACCGCGCCGTGATAACTGACCAGGCCCGCCAGCTTGTGGATCGCCAGATGCAGGCTGGTGATATCACTGTAGCCGATCAGGATCTTGGGATGCTCCCGGATCACCCGGTAATCGAGCAGCGGCAGCATACGGATGGTGCCATAGCCGCCGCGCAAGGCAAAAATAGCCCGAACTTCCGGATCGCGGAACATCGCCATCAGATCCTCGGCGCGTTCGGCGTCCGATCCGGCCAGGTAGCCCCACTTGCGGCCGGCATGGCGACCGGTCTTGACCCGATAGCCGAGCCTCTCGAGCGCCAGCCGGCCCTCCAGCAAGGTGCTCGGTTCGAAGGCCGGGCTGGCCGGGGAGACCAGGCCGACGCAATCGCCTTCCCGCAGGGGGGCCGGTTTGATCAGCGGCAGCGGTGCCGCCGCGCTCTGCAGGGGGGTCATCCACGCTGCCAGGGCAGTGGTGGCGGCGAGGCCGCCAAGAAATTCCCGTCGTGTCACAGCCGCATTTTTGGCATCCATCGCATCTCCCTTGTCACATTCTGCTGCAGTATTACCCTATTCCTTAAAAACAGCAATTCAGCGCGGTCTCTTCCCACCGTCGTGAAAAAGCAGAATTCCTCCCACTCTGGTGCCAGGTCGGCACGAGAGTGGGGGGCAGCGCCAGCGTGCGGGTCGGCGACAGAGTGGGGGTCGCCGAGGCATGAAAAACCGCTTGATATTGCAGTTGCGAGTTTGTAAGTTTTATTCCAAACCTTTCTTTTTCAGGGCCCGTCCTTATGAATGAACACCCACGGTTTTCGCTCCGGCCAATCGATGTTTTGCTGATCCTGCTGGTTCTCCTGCTGGCCGCCTGCGCCCGCCAGGGGGCGCCACCCGGAGGACCGGTGGATAAAATGCCGCCGCGCATTCTCGCCGCCTGGCCGCATCCCGACACCACCCGCGTCCCGCTCAAGAGCCGGATCACCCTGCAATTCAATGAGGCGGTCGATCATCGTACCTGTGAGGAGTCGATCTTCATCACCCCCCGTCCGGCCCAGGCCGCGCGCTTCAGGTGGCACGGCAAAAAGCTCGAGATCCAGCTGCCCGGCGGGCTGTTGCCCCATCGCACCTACGTCATCACCGTCGGCACCGGCACCAAGGACCTGCGCAACATCAGCATGGCCGCCTCCTGGTCGCTCGCCTTCTCGACCGGCGACTCGCTCGACCGCGGCGCCCTCTCCGGTGAGATTTTCAGCGAGATCGCCGTGGAGGGGGTGCAGCTCTGGGCCTACGAAATCAAAGACGGAGGGACCCCCAATCCGGCCGTGACGCCCGCGCTCTACGTCACCCAGGCCAATGCCCGCGGGGAGTTTTCCCTCGCATATCTCGCACTCGGGACCTACCGCCTCTTCGCCGTCGGCGACCGCGATCTCAACGGCCGCTACGATGCCGAACGCGAACTCATCGGCGTCGCCAGCCGCGACTATACCCTGACCCCCGCCCAGCCGCGCCTCACCGGGCTGATCCTGCGCGCCGCGCTGCAGGACACCACACCGCCCATGCTGGCGGGAGCCTCCGCACCGGACAACCGCCACGTCGACCTGCGCTTCTCGGAACGCATGGCCGAGCGCAGCCTCGCCGATCCCGGCTCCCTCACCATCACCGCCGGCAGCGATACCCTGCCGGTCCTGGATCTCCTGATCGATCAGCGCAACTCCGCCTATCTCCATCTCCTGACCGCAGCGCAGCAGGCGGGTGCCGCCTATCAGGTCACCATCCGGCAAGGCTGGGACCTCGCCGATTATGCCCTGAATGACACCGCGCGTACGGCCACCTTCAAGGGCGCCGCCCTCGCGGACTCGAGCAAGCCCTATTTCATCAGCAGCCTGCCCGAGGACAAAGCGCGCAACGTCGCCCTGGAGAGCCCGGTCACCCTCACCTTCTCCGAAGCGATGGACCAGCCCCTGGCGGAGCTCGCTTTCGCCCTGCTCGACAGTGGCAAGATCCCGGTCCCGGGTCGCATTGCCTGGCACAGCAGCGCCGCGCTGATCTTTACCCCGGCGGCCCCGCTGCGGCCGGAGCGGCCTTACCTGGTCCGGATGGCGCTTGATTCCCTGCATGACCGCCAGGGCAACCGGATCGCCGACACCCTGGTCACGGTGCGCTTTCAGACCCTCAAGCCGGATACCCTCTCCGAGATCACCGGATCGCTGCGCGACGGCGCGGCCGGCCGCAGCGGCCTCTTCCACCTGTACGCCCGCGCCGGCAAGGAACCCGCCATCGAGATCACCCAGCCGCTCGAGGGCGCCTACCGCTTCGAGCGGATCCTGCCCGGAGAATACCGGATCGACTTTTTCCGCGACGAGGACGGCAACGGCCGTTTCTCCTACGGCCGGCCATGGCCCTGGCAGCCCGCCGAGCGCTACGCCGTCTATCCCGATACCATCAAGGTGCGGGCCCGCTGGCCCAACGAGGGCAACAACCTGCTCCTGCCCGAATAACGCATCCATCAACCTCTTCCGGAGTCTTTATGAAAAAAATCATCCCCATGCTGCTCCTCTCCGCCCTGTTGACCGTCTCCCTCATGGCGGCCGACCGACGCGCGATGACGGCCGATGACCTGTGGGCCATGAAGCGGATCGGTGATCCGGTCCTTTCACCGGACGGCCGCTGGATCGCCTACAGCCAGACCGCCTATTCGATGGAGAAGAACAGCGGCAACTCGGACCTCTGGCTCCTCCCTGCTGGCGGCGGCACCCCGCGCCGGCTCACCTATAACGCCAAATACGACGGCGCCCCGCAATGGCTGCCGGATGGCCGCGCGCTCACCTTCCTCTCCAGCCGCGATGGCTCCAGCCAGCTCTACCGCCTGCCCCTTGACGGCGGTGAAGCCAGCCCCGTCACCAACCTGCCGGTGGATGTCGAGGATTATCTCTGGTCCGCCGATGGCCAGCACCTCCTCTTCACCGCCACGGTCTATGCCGATGCCGCCACCCTGGCGGCGAGCGCCGCCCGTGCGGCCGAGCGCGATGAAGCCAAAATCAAGGCGCGCACCAGCGACCACCTCTTTTTCCGCGCCTTCAACCAATACCGCGAAGGAATGCGCACCCACCTCTTCCTCTGCGACGCAGCAGGTCAGAATGTCCGTGACCTCACGCCCGGCGAATACGATACCCCGCCCCTCGATCTCGGCGGCGCCCGCGATTTCGCTATCTCACCGGACGGCCGTGAGGTCGCCTTCGTCCGCAACATCGACCCCATGCCCGCCGCGCAGACCAACAACGATATCTTTTTGCTCGCGCTCGAGGGCGGCGAGCCGCGCTGCATCACCAGCGCCAACAAGGCGGTCGACAACACCCCGCTCTATTCGCCCGATGGCCGCTACCTCGCCTGGAAGGCCATGTCCCGGCCCGGCTTCGAAGCCGACCAGGAGGAGCTGATGCTCCTCGACCGCACCACCGGGCAGACGCGCTCCCTCACCGGCGGCTTTGACCAGAAGATCGGCGAGATCCTCTGGGCGCCCGACAGCAAGTCCCTCTTCCTCACCGCCAACCATCAGGCGCGCAACTGCATCTTCCAGGCCGATCTCGCCACCGCCAGCGTCAAGGAGCTGCTGCACCAGCACGTCAATAACGGCCTCGCGGTGGCACCGGACGGCAAGAGCCTCTACTTACGCCAGCAGTCCGTCACCAACCCCGACGACCTCTACAGCCTGGATCTCACCAGCGGTGCGGTGCGCCAGCTCACTGCTGTCAACCAGGCGCTGCTCGACGAACTGACCCTCAATCCGGCGGAGGAGTTCTGGTTCACCAGCTTTGACGGCAAAAAGGCGCATGGCATGCTGGTCAAACCGCCCTTTTTCGACCCGGCGAAAAAATATCCGCTGATCTACCTCATTCACGGCGGCCCGCAGGGCGCCTTCGAGGATGACTTTCACTACCGCTGGAATCCCGCCCTCTTCGCCGCCCCGGGCTACGTCGCGGTCTTTGTCAATTTCCGCGGCTCCACCGGTTACGGTCAGGCCTGGACCGACGCGGTCAGCAAGAACTGGGGCGGCGGGCCCTATCAGGACCTGATGGCCGGTGTCGATTACCTGCTCAAGACCTATCCCTTCATCGACGGCGAACGCATGGCTGCCGCCGGCGGCAGTTACGGGGGCTTCATGGTCGACTGGATCGCCACCCACACCGGCCGTTTCAAGGCCCTGATCACCCATGCCGGCGTCTTCGACCAGAGCAGCATGTATGGAGCCACCGAAGAGCTCTGGTTCCCTGAATGGGAGTTCGGCGGACTGCCCTACGAAAAGCCGGAACTTTATCGCAAGTGGTCGGCTTCAAGTTATGTGGAGAATTTTAAAAAGTTCAAAACCCCGACCCTGGTGATCCATGGCGAGCAGGATTACCGTGTCCCCTACACCCAGGGGCTGCAGATGTTCACCGCCCTGCAGCGGATGGGCGTCCCCTCGCGCCTGCTGCTCTTCCCGGACGAGACCCATTTCGTCCTCAAGCCGCAGAATGCCCGGCTCTGGTGGCAGGAGGTTCACGGCTGGATCGGGCGCTGGACCAAATAGCACGCAACAATCCGCTTCCTGCCCTCCGCCGGCCTGTCCGGCCGGGGTGCAGGAAGCGGGAGACTCTTAGCTGTATCGGACGCTTATGAAGAAATACGGATTGCTCCTTCTCCTGCTGACCGGCGCGCTCCTGCAGCCGCTCATGACCGGCTGCAAGAATCCCCTCTCGGAAAAGAAGAACAAAAAGCTCGTCCATGAGGAGACCTTTTACGGGATGGGCCGCTACGTTTACTTCTGGAACGGCAAGGACCAGGCTGGCAAGTATGTCACCCCCGGGAAATACTATGTCTTGCTGGAGGTGCGTGATTTTCAGGATCAGGATTACGTCATGGCCATCAAGGGGGGAGAGGAGAGCGGCAAGGAGTCCGGATTCTACTATTTCAACGAGATCTGGATGACCAACGAGCTCGGCAAGATCGAACCCAATCCCTTCAAGATCCAGGAGGGCTGCACCATCACCTTTGTCCTCAACAACGACGCCACCTCGAAGCTGCTGATCTACCAGGATTGATCCCGCCGCCCATTTCACCGCTTACCGCTTGACTTTTTATTCCCGAGGGGCTATCTTTAAGCAGGGGGGGTAACGCCAAAACACGGGAGGCTGTTATGCTGCACGAACAGGTCGATCCCGTCCATTGGGAAAAGCTGGTGGTGAGCCGGATCGCGCCACTGGAAGCGGCCAAGCTCCATTCTGTCCCCGGGGAGGAGGCGGATATCTGGCGCCGGATGAATGTGACCATCTCGCGCACCCACGGCGCGGGCGGCGACCACGTTGCCGAGGCGCTGGGCCAGGTCACCGGCTGGCCCGTCTACGACCGGCAGCTGGTCGACTTTATCGCGGAGAACGCCAGGGTGCGCGACCGCGTCGTCGCCGCCCTCGACGAGCGCAGACTGAGCGAGACGGAGAACTGGGTCCAGACCCTGCTCGATCCCGCCGCGTTGGCCACCGACAAATACCTCAAACACCTGATCAAGGTCCTCACCTCGCTCTTTGCGCACGGCCAGGCCATCGTTGTCGGCCGCGGCGGCCATTTTGTCGCCGATCCCCGGCACGCGGTCCGCGTCCTGGTGACGGCGCCGCTTGAGTGGCGGCTGCAAGCGATCATGGAGAAGCGGAAAATGGATAAAAAAACGGCGCGGAAGATCGTCGAGGAGGTCGACCAATCCCGCGCCGCGTTCATCAAGCGCTATTTTCACCGCGATGCCGGCGAATGTGCCGCCTTCGATCTGGTGATCAACAGTGAGGGAATGCCACCGGACCAGGCGGCACGCATCATCCTCTGCTCCCTGGAACAGCGGGCCGATGCGCCCTTCCCGATGCCGGCAGCGCCCGCGCCACAAAACACATGATGCCGCTATTGTAATCATACACCTCGCCGCTGAACCCGCCATAGACCTCCTCGATAGCAAAACCGCTCATCGCCAGCAGGGCTTCCATCTCGAACCGGTGGATGTAACGATAGCGCATCACCGCGCGGCTGTCGCGGGGCTGGCCATCGCGGCCGGTGCGATGGTAGGTGTTGCGGATGGTCAGCAGCTGGCGGGCCGGCTCATGGGTGATCTGCACCGTCAACGACACCCCCTCCTCCGGCACGGCGAGTTCCTCGGCCGCGATCTCCTCATGCCACTCCCCCTGCTGAAGCACCTCGGCCAGGGGCACGAAAAGATCGAAGGCGAGGATGCCGCCCGGCTTGAGATGACGGCGGATGGCGGCGAGGGTCGCCAGCTGATCGGCCTGGGTCAGATTGTGCAGAAAGGCGCGGAAGGGGATGATACAGAGGGCGAATTTCACCGGCAGGGTAAAGTCGCGCATGTCGGCCTGCACCAGATGGACCCGGCCGGCGGCCTCTCTCCCCCGCATCTTCTTCTCCGCCACCGCCAGCATGCGGGCCGAATCGTCGATGCCCCAGATCTCGCTGCCGGCGGCGGCCAGCTCCAGGGTGACGCGGCCGGTGCCGGCGCCGATCTCGAGGAGCGGACCGGGAAAACGGTCGGCCAGGTCGAGATAAAAGGGCAGGTCGTCCTCCTTGAGGCTGTATTCGAGATCATAAAAACGGGCGAAACGGTCGTAGACCATCGGCATAGGGCGCTCCTTGCAGTAAAAAAAAGACCGCGGCCGGCCTGCGGTCGCGGTCTGAACGGGTAACAGACCGGGAGGTGCGGATCAGACCTCCATGATCTCCTTCTCCTTGAGGACGAGAATCTCGTCGATCTTTTTGATCAACTCGTCGGTCAGGCGCTGGATCTCCTCCTGGGCGCGGCGCTCGTCATCCTCGGAGATCCTGGAATCCTTCTCGAGCTTTTTCAACCGCTCCAGGCCGTCGCGGCGGACGTTACGCACCGCCACACGCCCCTCCTCGCCGACGCGCTTGGCCACCTTGACCAGGCTGACGCGGCGCTCCTCGGTGAGCTGCGGAATCGGAATGCGCACAACGATCCCGTCATTGGCGGGATTGAGCCCGAGGTCCGATTTCTGGATCGTCTTTTCGATCTCGCCCAGCAGCGAGCGGTCCCACGGCTGGATCACCAGCAGGCGCGGTTCCGGCGCGCTGACGTTGGCCGCCTGGCGCAGGGGTGTCGGCGTGCCGTAATAGTTGACCACCAGGCCGTCGAGGATCGCCGGTGAGGCCTTGCCGGTGCGCAGCTTGGCCAGCTCGCTGCGGACGCTTTCGACCGCGGCATCCATGCGATGGCGGACATCCTTCTTGATCTCTTCTATCATAGACTATTCACCTGTCACTTTGGTTCCGATGGCTTCGCCGCAGATCACCCGCATGAGATTGCCCGGTACCTTGAGGTTGAAGACCTGGATGGGCAATTCGTTCTCCATGCAGAGCGTCACGGCCGTGGTATCCATCACCTTCAGCCTGCCGCGGATCACGTCCATATAGGACAACTGGTCATACTGGATCGCATCAGGATGGAGGACCGGATCCTTGTCATAGACGCCGTTCACCTTGGTCCCCTTGAGGATCGCATCGGCGCCGATCTCGATGGCGCGCAGGGCGGCGGCGGTATCGGTGGTGAAGTAGGGATTGCCCGTGCCCGCCCCGAAGATGACGATCTTGCCGTGCTCGAGATGGGTGATGGCGCGGCGGCGGATGAAGGGCTCGGCGATCTGCTCCATCTTGATCGCCGTCATCACCCGCGTCTGGGTCTGGTAGCGTTCGAGGTAATCCTGCAGGGCCAGGGCGTTGATCACCGTCGCCAGCATGCCCATGTAATCGCCGGTGACGCGGTCCATGCCGCGGGCACTGGCGGAGAGGCCGCGGAAAATATTGCCGCCGCCGATGATGATGCCGATCTCCACCCCCATGCGCGCGACCTCCGCCACTTCGCGGCAGATGAGGTCGACCGTCTGGGGATCGATGCCCAGACGGTTGCTATCGCCCATGAGGGCTTCACCGCTCAACTTGAGCAGAATGCGGCGGTAAACGGATTTTCCGGGTTCAGCCATGCGGCGCTCTCCTTCAAGGCAGTGGCATAAAAAAAGAGCGAAGCCGGAACTTCGCTCGTACATCTCGTGCTATTCGCCCAGCTGAAACCGGACGAACCGTCGCAGGATCATATTCTCGCCGAGCTTGGCGATCTTTTCATTGAGCAGATCGCGGATGGTCTTGGTCGGATCCTTGACAAAGGATTGTTCCAGCAGGCAGACCTCCTGGTAGTACTTCTCCAGCTTGCCCTGGGCCATCTTTTCGACGATATTCTCGGGTTTGCCCTGCTCGCGCGCCTGGGCCCGGTAGATCTCCAGTTCCTTGGCGATCTTTTCCTGGTCCACTTCGGCGCGGTCGACGACCAGCGGATTGGCCGCGGCGATCTGCATGGCGACATCCTTGGCAAAATCCTGAAAGTCGTTGGTGCGCGCGACAAAATCGGTCTCGCAATTGATCTCGACCAGCACGCCAAGGCGGCTGCCGGGATGGATATAGGACTGGATGATGCCCTGGTTGGCGCTGCGGCCGACTTTCTTCTCGGCCTGCTGCACGCCGCGCTTGCGCAGATAATCGATCGCTTTCTCGATATCACCATTGGTCTGCTCCAGCGCCTTTTTGCAATCCATCATGCCGGCGCCGGTCTTGTTGCGCAGCTCATTGACTATGGAAGCAGATATTGACATTCGTATACTCCTGACTGATCACTTAACTGTTGCGTCACTGGAAAAACTCTCGCCCGCCTCTTCGGTGTATTCCTGCTTGTAGGCCAGCGCGGCATCATCGCCCTCATTCTCTGCAGCCATCTGCACATCGATCCGGCCGGATTTGCCTTCGATGATGGCATCGGCAAAGGCGCGGGTGAGCAGGCTGATCGATTTAAAGGCATCGTCGTTGCAGGGGATCGGATAATCGACAAATTCCGGATCCGCATTGGTGTCGTTGAGAGCGAAGGTCTGGATGTTCAGCCGTTTGGCCTCCTTGACCGCGATCGCCTCTTTTTTGGAATCGACGATGAAGAGAGCGGAGGGGAGATGGTTCATCTCGCGGATACCGCCGAGGACCTTTTCCAGCTTCTCCTTGTCGCGCTCGATGGTGAGGATCTCTTTCTTGGACAGCTTGTCGTAGGTGCCGTCGGTCGCCTTCTTCTCGAGGTTTTTGAGACGCTTGACGCTCTTTTTGACCGTGACGAAGTTGGTCAGGGTGCCACCCAGCCAGCGCTCGGTGACGTAGGGCATGCCGCAGCGGTCGGCTTCGAGCTTGATGATATCCTTGGCCTGCTTCTTGGTGCCGACCAGCAGGATTGAGCCGCCTTCGGCGACGATCTTGCGGACGGCGTCGCGGGCCTGGTTGAGGCAGACGATGGTCTTTTTGAGATCGATGATGTGGATCCCGTTGCGTTCCATAAAGATGAATTTCTTCATCTTGGGATTCCAGCGGCGGGTCAGGTGGCCAAAATGGCTCCCGGCGAGCAGCAGATCCTGAATCGTGACTTCAGCCATAACAGTTCCTTGTTTTGGGGTTAGACCGCCATCCTCCAGCCCAGAGATATAACCTTGACAGGCACCCCTTGTTCAATGGAGGATGTGAGGGATACGCCTGGTTTAGCGTTTCGAGAACTGGAAGCGCTTGCGAGCGCCGGGACGGCCGTATTTCTTGCGTTCGACCATGCGCGGGTCGCGGGTCAGGAAGCCGTTGCGGCGCAGCTGCGGCCGCAGGTCTTCGTTGGCCTTGACCAGGGCGCGGGCGATGCCGAGCAGCAGGGCGCCGGCCTGGCCGGTGAGTCCGCCGCCTTCGACGTGGGCCTTGATGTCCCATTTGCCCTGATTGCCGGTCACCTCAAGCGGCTGCTCGATGATCATCTTGAGCGTGTCGCGCTTGAAATAATCGAGGAGACCCTTGTCGTTGACCTCGATGGTGCCGGCGCCGGGAGCCAGCCAGACGCGCGCGATGGCGTTCTTGCGGCGGCCGGTGGCGTTATAGTACGTGCCTTTCATTTGCTCTCCTTTGGATCTGCGCAAGCAGGGATCGATTACAGGGTGATGGTTTCAGGCTGCTGGGCGGCGTGCGGGTGGTCGGGCGCAGCGTAGACCTTCAGCTTGCGCAGCATGTGACGCCCCAGGGTGTTGCTCGGCAGCATGCCGCGGACGGCATGACGCACGACAAACTCCGGCTTTTTCTCCATCATGCGCGCGATGGGCGTCTGACGCAACCCGCCGGGATACCCGGTGAAATGGGTGTACTTCTTCTGCTCCAGCTTGCGGCCGGTGAGTTTGACCTTGTCGGCGTTGATGATCACCACAAAATCGCCGCAGTCCATGTGCGGGGCCCAGATGGGCTTGTTCTTGCCGCGCAGGATCTCGGCGACCTTGCAGGCCAGACGGCCCAAAACCTGCCCGTTCGCATCGATCACGTACCACTTTTGCGTGATGTCGCTGGGTTTCGGGGTAAAAGTCTTCAAGATATTTCTCCTTTATTTTGCCTTAAGCCGAGAAATATAGGAAAATTTTTGAAATTATGCAAGATTTTTCTGCCGATTCGGCTTGCTTTTCCGGGAGGATGGGTTGCAAGGGATCAAATACATCCTTACTGTAATACCAGATTCTCATTCAAAACCTGGCTTCACCATCCTCCCGCTTCACCCGAAACAACAGGGGGCCGGTTCGTTAACCGCGAACCGGCCCCCTGGAACTGACCGACTGCAAGGGGCTATCATCAGAGTTATCATTAAAAGCTATAGCCGATTCCGATACTGCCGTCAAAAGTAAGGTATTGTCCACTCGTTTCAAGAAAAAAGGTCCCACCGCCGGCTTCATGGATGGTATCCAGACCTATCCGCAGGTGTAAAAGAGAGCGCTCACCCAAGCGATGCTTGGCGCCGATACCGATCTGCATATAAGCTCTGCTGGAGCGATCACGCAAATGGGAGAATGGCGAGAACCTCGAGGGATCATAATAGTTGCTGTCCTGTTCCAGATCCAGATGCCGGAAGGTGCGTCCATATAATAACTCAACATAAGGAGATTCGGTGTGGTTGAACAGATTCGCTCGGATACCCAGGGCAGGGGTATAGTAATAACAAGAGCTGGCCAATTTTAAAGCAGGATACCCGCTAGGCGGACCGGAAGGGATTTTCCTTTCAGTATTCACGATGTAGTAATCGTTATTAAAAGCATAACGGGGTGAGGAAAACTGGTTGGACAGGTTTACGGAAAAGTGCTCAGAAAGACGCCACCCCAGATTGATCCTGAGAAAAAAATGGCCCAGGTATTCACTTGAGTAGTATGTCCGGAACTGTCCCTCGGCACCGGCAGGATAGCTGTAATTGCCATTGAATTCATCATAGGTGCCACCTGATTGAGCAAGGAAACCCGCCCCACCGAACAGTTCAACGAAAACCGGCGATTCCTGTCCTGATGAAGCCGATCCAAATCCTGCGATCAAGACGGCCATGGCAATGATCTTTATTTTGTTCATACTGCGCTCCTGTGATGAAACGTTCAATATTCGAACTCTCAATTTCCTGATTTGACCTTTCTATCGCATGACTCAGGGGCAATCGTTATAGTCGACCACCCAGTAAGACATGTCGATAGAGGAAACCTTGTCATTGATCGTAACATACACCAGGCCGTCCAACCAGGTTTCATCAATCCAATTATCATCATAACAATGACTATCACACCCACTTCTTTGGGCATCATAATTATGATTGGGGCCGCTTCTTTGCGCATCCCGCCATACCTTGAAATTATCGGGTACCATGGTGTAAATTGTGCCTTCATCCCGATAGCTCCAGCGGTGGGAGGAGAGACAATCATTGAAGGTCCCCGGATAGTCTTCATAACAGCAAGATTGACCTTGGGCTAAATTGTATATTATCTTATGAAAATATCCTGTACCAGTGGTTTCCTGGGAGAATGTAAACGAATCTCCTTCATAGTCTGCATCTTCGAATATTTCGGCCAATAGCCAACAAACATTATAAAAAGAGGGTTTGGCCAAAGCAATGATCTCTGAAGATGCAATTGTATCTGAGATGATACGGCTATTTCTATAATCGAACGTAATTACCCGACTTTCAATAATCCCCTCCTGAGG
>CAYTCI010000086.1:0-16091 GCA_964436305.1 uncultured Cytophagia bacterium
GACGGCGAGGCCGGGGCCATAACCCAGCACATCGGCGCTTACCGCGTGGAAACGTCCAAGGGCGTGGTGGTGTTCCTCGACACCCCCGGCCACGAGGCCTTCACCGCCATGCGCGCGCGCGGCGCCCAGGCCACCGATATCGTCATCCTGGTCGTCGCGGCCGACGATAACGTCATGCCGCAGACCATCGAGGCCATCAGCCAT
The DNA here is from genome assembly GCA_964436305.1 of uncultured Cytophagia bacterium. GTDB lineage: Bacteria > Zhuqueibacterota > Zhuqueibacteria > Residuimicrobiales > Residuimicrobiaceae > JAKPUX01. Next base: position 205 of record CAYTCI010000086.1, read on the forward strand.
GCCAGGGCGGCCAATGTCCCCATGGTGGTCGCAATCAACAAGGTCGACAAGCCCGGCGCCAATCCGGAAAATATCCGCATGCAGCTCTCCAAACAAGATATTCTGGTTGAGCAGTGGGGCGGCAAATACCAGTGCGTCGAGATTTCCGCCAAGACCGGCCAGAATATCGAACTGTTGCTGGACAACGTCCTGCTCGAGGCCGAAGTGCTCGATCTCAAGTCCAATCCTGATCGTCTGGCGCGCGGCGTCATCATCGAATCTGAACTCGACCGTGGCAAGGGCGTCGTCGCCACCGTGTTGGTCCAGTCCGGCACCCTCAAGGTCGGCGATCCCTTCATCGCCGGCTCCTTCAGCGGCAAGGTGCGTTCGATGTTCGATGACCACGGTCGCAAGGTCAAGTCGGCCGGCCCCTCCAAGCCGGTGGCCGTGCTGGGCTTTGCCGGCATGCCGCAGGCGGGCGATTCAATGATCGTGCTTCAGTCCGAGCGCGACACCCGCGAGATCAGCCAGAAACGCCAACAGCTGCAGCGCGAGCATGAGCGCTGGCGCAGCCATCCGCGCACCCTGGATGAGATCTCACGCCAGATCCAGAAGGGCCAGGTCCGCCAGCTTTATGTCGTGCTCAAGGCGGACGTCGACGGCTCGATCGAGGCCATCACCGACACCCTGATAAGTCTGGGGACCGATGAAGTGGCCGTCGAAATCATCCATCGTGGCGTTGGCGCTATCTCCGAATCGGACGTCCTGCTCGCTTCGGCCTCGAGCGCCATCATCATCGGTTTCAACGTCCGACCGACCTCGAAGGCCCGTGAACTGGCTGCCAAGGAGAACGTGGACATCCGTCTCTACGACGTCATCTACGACATCGTCAACGATATCAAGGCCGCCCTCGAGGGCTTTTTGGCACCGGCCATCTCGGAAGAGCTGACCGCCACCGTCGAGATCCGCCAGGTCTTCAAGGTGCCCAAGGTCGGCAATATCGCCGGCTGCTACGTCACCTCCGGCAAGATCAGTCGCAGCGACCGCGTCAAGGTCTACCGCGACGACCGCCTGATCCACGACGGGCAGCTCGCCTCGCTCAAACGCTTCAAGGATGATGTGCGCGAGGTGGCCACCGGTTTTGAGTGCGGTATCTCGTTGGCCAATTATGACGATATCAAGGTGAACGACATCCTCGAAGCCTACAAGGTGGTCGAAACCAAGCGGACCCTGGAGTAGGACGGCGTCATGGCTATGCTGGTGGGCCTTTATCAGATCGAACTCTTCATCCCCGAGAGCGGGTCGCTCAAGGGCAAACGCTTTCTCCTCAAGAGCCTCAAGACACGGATTCGTAACAAGTTCAACGTCTCGGTGGCGGAGGTGGATGAGAACGAGAAATGGCAGCGCACCACCCTCGGCATGGCCCTGGTTGCCAACGAACGCAAGTTCATCGATCAGGTCATGGCGGAAATCTTTCACTTGATCGAGAGCGAGAGCGAAGTCGAGATCATCGGCCAGCAGTTGGAGATCATTTAAGGTTATGAATAAATATAAACGGGCAGACCGGGTTGCAGCCCTGCTGCAGGAAGAGGTCAGCCGCTTTTTGCTCTTCGAGCTTAAAAAAGGCGATCTCGGTTTCATCACCATCACCCACGTCAAGGTATCCGATGACCTGCGTCACGCGCGGATCTATTACAGCGTCCTCGGCGAAGAGGAGCGTATCGAACGGACCGCGGCGCACCTCGAACAGTTAACCGGCTTGATCCGCGGTGAAATGGGCCACCGCCTCGGACTGCGGTATGTGCCCGAAATTATCTTCAGCTATGACGATTCCGCACGGTATGCCGCCCATATCCAGGACGTCATCGAAAAGATACACCGGGAGGAGAAGCCATAGCCGGTTCGCGTGCTTCCGGAGTGGCCCGCTGTCCGGACCTCGTTCTCAACCTGCGCAAGCCGCTCGGCTGGTCCTCTTTTGATGTGGTTCGCCTGGTGAAAAAGCTGGTCGCTGGTGGAAAAACCGGTCATGCGGGAACCCTTGATCCCTTCGCGCAAGGTGTTCTGCTCGTCTGCACCGGCGCCAGGACCCGCGATATCGCCGCTCTGGTCGATGCGCCCAAGGAATACCGCGGCCGGATGCGTCTCGGCATCACCACCGATACCCTGGATATCAGCGGTACGATCACCCAGGCCCAGCCCTGCGCTCCCCTGACGATGGAGCAGGTCCGGGAGGCCGCTGGCCGTTTCATCGGTGAGATCGACCAGGTGCCGCCCAGTTTTTCGGCGATCCATGTCGCTGGTCAGCGCCTTTACAAGCTGGCTCGCGCCGGGGTCCAGGCGACGCCGGAGGCCCGGCGGGTGACCATCCACCACCTGGAGGTGCTGGCGGTCACCGAACGCTGGATTGATTTTACCGTCGCCTGCTCCAAGGGTACCTATATCCGCGCTCTTGCGCGCGATCTGGCACAATCACTCGGCACGGTGGGCTTTTTATCCCATCTCACCCGAACGCGCATCGGCGCCTATTCCCTCGCGGAGGCCCTGGAAGTGGCCGCTTTGCCGCAGGTTATTCAATCTGAATGGTCTAGATGATACTGTAATGCAAATTATCTGGAATATCCATACTTTTCCACCCGCTGACGCCAGCGTGGTCTCGCTGGGTACCTTTGATGGGGTCCATCGCGGCCACCAGGCGATCCTCGCCGAATTGAAACGGCGCGCCGAACGGGCCCAGGCCCATGCCACCATGATCACTTTCGAGCCGCATCCGCAGCTCGTCCTGCAGGATTCCTCGCGACCGCCCCAGGAGGTGCTGACCACGATCGAGGAAAAGATCGAGATCCTCAGCGGCCTCGGCCTCGACCGGCTCGTGATTGCCCATTTCTCGCCGGCCTTTGCCAGTATGGTGCCGGATCGGTTTGTCATCGATATCCTCCTCAACAAGCTGCGTATGCGCGAAATCATTATCGGCCACGACCACGCCTTTGGCAAAGGTCGCAGCGGCAACCTCGCCTTGCTGCAGCAGCTCGGTACCGAACACGGCTTTGCGGTGGACTCTTTGCCCCCCCTGAAGAATGGGGAGGAGATCATCTCGAGCACCAGAATCCGCCATGCCCTGCAGGCCGGCGATCTGGATCTTGCCGGGCAGATGCTCGGCCGCCCCTACAGCATCAACGGACTGGTGGTGCATGGGGCTGGGCGGGGAAGCGGTCTGGGATTCCCGACCATCAATCTCAAACCCTACTCACAGTACAAACTCGTGCCGCGCCCCGGCATCTATGCCTCGCGCACCCGCCTGGGCGGCCGGCGCTACGACTCGGTCACCTACATCGGCCAGCGGCCGACCTTCCCGGATGAGGAACGGGTGATCGAGACCTATATCATCGATTTCGACGCGCAGCTCTACGGGCAGGAAGTGAACGTCGAATTCATCGCTTTCATCCGGGAGGATGCCAAATTCGCCACCGCCACTGCCCTGATTGATCAAATAAAGCAAGATGTTGCCAAATCTGTGGAACTTTTGGCAAGTCATTAAGTTACTAACCGGAGGTTCTTTAAATGCCACTGACCAAAGAAGTAAAAGAAGAACTCGTGCTCAAGTACGGCCAGCGCGCCGGTAACACGGGCAGCACCGAGGCCCAGATCGCCATGCTGACCGAGCGTATCAATCAGCTCACCAAACACTTTCACACGAATCCGAAGGATTTCCACTCCCGGCGTGGTCTGCTCAAGATGGTTGGCCGCCGTCGCCGTTTGCTCGACTACCTGAAATCCAACGATATCTCTCTCTATCGTTCGCTCATTCAGGAACTCGGTATCCGCCGATAGAGTCGTTGCGAGTGCCTCTGCCAATGCGCCCGGATTGCGATTCATCCCGCCGGATTCAGTCAAAGAGAAAGGAGGCTATGGCCAATGGTTGAAGTCAAACAAGTGACACGCTATTTCGGGCGGGTCATGGCTGTGGACACTGTCTCGTTTCAGGTTGGCAAGGGAGAGATCGTCGGTTTCCTCGGCCCCAACGCCGCGGGCAAGACGACTACCATGCGCATTCTGACGACCTATCTCCCTGCGACTTCCGGAACCGCCGTGGTGGCCGGTTTTGACGTCCATGAGAATTCCATGGAGGTCCGCCGCCGCATCGGCTATCTGCCGGAGAATCCGCCACTTTATCAGGATATGCGGGTAGCCGATTATCTCGATTTCGTCGCCAGGATCAAGGGGGTCGACGGACGCAACCGCAAACGGGCCCTTGCTGAAACTATGGACAAAACCGGCATCAGCAGCGTCTCCGGACGTGTGATCAAACAACTCTCCAAGGGGTACAAGCAGCGCGTCGGACTGGCACAGGCACTGGTCCATAATCCCGAGGTTCTCATCCTTGATGAGCCCACCGTCGGCCTCGATCCCAAACAGATCATCGAGGTGCGCGAGCTCATCAAGGGACTCGCCGGCACCCACACCATCATCCTCAGCACCCATATCCTGCCCGAAGTCAGCATGACCTGCGAACGCGTGGTCATCATCGACAAGGGCAAAATCGTCGCCGAAGATACCCCCGACAACCTGACCCGCAAGCTGGCCGGCTCGCAGCGTTTCGCCCTGGCCGCCAGCGGCCCCACTGCGGAAGTCCAGCAGCTGCTCGGCAGCCTTGCCGGCATCCGGCAAGTGCGCGCCCTCGATCTGGCCGCCCCGCAAGGGATCCGGCACTACCAGATCGAAAGCAGCGCCGAGGGCGATATCAGTCCCGTTATCGCCCGCACGATCATCGAGAAGGGCTGGGATCTCCATGAGCTGCGGCCCGAAGGGCTCAGCCTCGAGGATGTCTTTTTGCGCGTGACGACCACGGAAGAGGAGGTGGAGCACAAATGAGCAACTATCTCGCCATTCTCAACCGGGAGTGGAAATCCTATTTCAGCTCCCCCGTCGCCTACGTCGTCGTCGGCCTCTTCCTGCTTATCTCGGGGATCTTTTATTATCTGCTGGTCACCAATTTTGTCCAGATGTGCATGCAAGCGGACATGCAGGCGCAATACTACCGCATGGCTGTCCCCAAACTCAACGTCAACATGATGGCGGTCCGTCCGCTGCTGCACAATATGAGCCTCTTCGCCCTCTTCTTCCTGCCCCTGGTCACCATGCGGCTCTTCTCGGATGAGAAGAAGAGCGGCACGATCGAGCTGCTGCTCACCTCGCCGGTGACCAACACCCAGTCTATTCTGGGCAAGTTCAGCGCGGCGGCCGGGCTCTATTTGCTCATGCTCTTGCTCTCTGGCCTTTTTATCGCCGTCCTCTTTGCCCTCGGTAAACCCGAACTCGGCCAGATCCTCACCGGCTACCTCGGGCTCTTTTTGCTCGGCCTCTGCTATATCTCGTTCGGCCTCTTCTTCTCGACCCTCACTGACAACCAGATCATCGCCGCGGTGAGCACCGTGGCCTTTATTCTGGTCTTCTGGGCGATCGGCTGGATCTCGGGCATGGCAAGCCCGGCCGTTGGCAAGGTGCTGGGTAATTTTTCCCTGATTGAGCATTTTGATGATTTCGCCAAGGGCGTTCTGGATACCAAGCACCTCGTTTTCTATCTCAGTTTCGCTGCCATGGGCTTGTTCCTCTCCTACGTCTCCATCGAATCTGCAAAATGGAGGGGCCGCTGATGAAAAAGATAGCTGTCTATTGCGGCTGGCTGGGGCTGCTGTTGCTTCTGGCTGGCTTGATCCTTTACTCTCTGACCATGCTGATGAACTGGATGGTTTACGCCCCGCTCATCTTCGGCGCTGTTCTCCTGCTGGTTTCTGCGGTACTGCAGTTCGACGAACTCAGGAAGGGCCTGACCAGCCGTTCGGCCAAATATGGCAGCAACGCTGCCCTGATGATCGCTGTCATCCTTGGCCTGCTCATCGTCGCCAATATCTTCGCCTCACGCTTCTCCTGGCGCTTGGATACCACCGCCGCCAAACAGTTCAGCCTGGCGGAACAGACCCGCACCCTCCTGAAAAATCTCAATCAGGAGGTCAAGGTCACCGGCTTTTTCAAATCCGGGGACGAGGCGCTGGCCAAAGAGCTTCTGACCGAGTATGCTCACTATTCCGATCGCCTGAAATTCGAGTTCAGTGACCCGGACAAGCAACCCGGCCTCGCCAAAAAATACCAGGTCAAGGCCTATGGTACCCTGATCGTAGAGGGCAATGGCAAGGAGGAGCGAATCGAGAAGAGCGAGGAGCAGCTGCTCACCAATGCCATCATCAAGGTGACCCGCGAGGGCAAAAAGAAGATCTATTTCACCAGCGGTCACGGCGAAAAAGATCCGGAAAAATCGGATCAAAATGGTCTGGCAACTGCCAAAACCGCCCTGGTCAACGAGAATTATGAAACCGGCACGATCGTGCTCGCGCAGGAGAACAATCTGCCAGCTGACTGCAGCCTGCTGGTGATCGCCGGCCCCAAAAGCGATCTCTTCGGCAATGAAAAGTCTCTGATCAGCGCCTATCTCAAGAAAGGCGGCAAACTGCTGGCCCTGCTTGATCCCGATGCGCCGGACTCGTATCTCTCGCTCCTTGGCGATTGGGGCTACATGATCGGCCACGATGTCGTCGTCGATGCCACCGGATTCGGCCAGCTCTTCGGCGCTGGTCCCACCATGCCGATCGTCTCGCAATACCCGCAGCACGAAATTACGCGGGATTTCAACCTGATGACCTTCTATCCGGAGGCCCGCTCGATCAGCCGGGGCACCAATCCACCCGCCGGCCTGACCTGGCAGGAGATCGCCACGACCAGCCAGCGCAGCTGGGGCGAGACCTCGCCCTTGAGCGGCATAAAAGAGATCACCTATACCGAAGGCGCGGATCTGCGTGGACCGGTAACTCTGGCCGCCGCCGCCGAGATGGCCGCAACGCCGGAAACCGGCGGCGCCGGCAGCAAAATCCGGCTGGTCGTTTTCGGTGATTCCGATTTCGCCGGCAACAGCTATTTCAATACCCAGGGCAACGGCAACCTCTTTCTCAATGCCGTGAGCTGGCTGGCCGGGGAGGAGGACCTCATCTCCGTGCGCGCCCGCGACCCCGAGGACCGGCGGATCACGATCACCCAAACGCAGTCCCGCGCCCTGCTCTATCTCGGCGTCATTCTGCTGCCGCTGGCTATCTTCGCCACGGGCATCGTCGTCTACCGCAAACGTAAATAACCGTCAACCAGGGCTTCCCGCCCCCGGGAAGCCCTGGCCGTTTACTCTATCGTGGCTATCGGGAGTTTTGATACTATGCGATTCAGAACAACGCTCATCCTCGCGCTCATTCTCATCCTGGGCATCCTTGGCGTTGTTTATATGAACAAAAAGGACCAATCCGCTCAGAACGAAAAGAGCGCGGATGAAAAAATAGTCGACTACTCCGGCGACGAGATCAATGCCATCGGCATCTGGCCCGCCGGCTTCCAGGCCGTCCGCGACAGCGGCGGCTGGTCGATGCAGCTTCCCCTGCGCCTGCGCGGGGACAAGAACAGCTGGGACGCCATCGCCTCGATGTTCGGCTGGGCAAAAAAGGAACGCATCGTCTCCTCCAGTCCCGCCGAGTATGCTTCTTTTGGCCTACTGCCACCGCGCGCTGTCCTGGTGCTCCAGGCCAAAGGCAAGACCGATACCCTCTACATCGGTGAGGATGCCGCGATCGGCTCGCTGGTCTATGCCCGCAAAGCCGGTACGCCCGAGGTGTTTCTCGCCACCAGCAGCTTGTGGGGCAACCTCAACAAGTCCCTCTTCGACCTGCGTGACAAGGCCGTCCTCGATTTCGAGTCGAGTTCGGTTCATACTCTGGAAATTAAAATCGGCAAAGATCTGTTTAAATTGGGTAAAGAGGATAATAACTGGAAGATCATCTCCCCTGGTACCTATCCAGCCGACCAAAACAAGGTCTCGGCTTTGCTCAATGCGTTGCAATATCAGAAGGCGGCACGCTTCGTCGAGGAGAATCCTCGCGACCTTCAAGCGTACGGCCTCGACCAGCCCATGATCCAGTACACACTCGGCCGCAGCCCCTCGTCGGACCCGCTGATGCTGGCGATCGGCAGGGCGGAGGGGGCACAATTTTACACCCGCGATGGAGCACGCCCGGCCCTCTTTACGGTTGATTCCAGCTTCGTCAATACCCTCAAAGTGACGTTGAATGACCTGCGCGACAAACAATTGCTGCACCTTTCGGTCACAAGTGTAGACGGTCTGGAACTGAGCGTCGGTGATACCACGTTTGTCTGCCAGAAGGATACCGCCGGCAGCTGGACCCTGACCAGACCGAAGGCCGGACGGCTGCGGGACTGGAAAATCAGCGGTCTGGTGAGTGAGATCGCCAATACCGCGGCGGAGCGGTTCGTCAGCGATGCCGCCCCCACCCTCCATCCCTTCGGCCTGGACAAACCGCGCATCCGCTGCCGCGTGACGCAAAAGGGTGCACTTCTCGGTGAGCTGCTGCTGGGCAAGGAGGTGGGTGGAGATGTGCTCTACGCCAAAACCGGTTCGGGGCCCGCAGTCTATCTGGTCAAGCGTACCCTCTTTGAACAATTGAATGTTAAATCGACGGATCTGCTTGAAACCAGCTCCGCCGCTACTGAAAAATAACAGTTCAGCAAGACGCAGCCGGTTTGTTCCACGCGGCTAAGGGCCGCGAGGAATGAATCGGCTGCGATGTCGCAGGACTTCGGTCCTGCATTACTCACACGACTCAGGTTGATACCACTCTGTCATGAATGTGCGCAGCGCGCTTGCCTGCACAAGACATTCTCCTCGCATCTTCATCCTCGGGGAAACGGCCTGGTCACATTGGAGGAACAATGGTAGTCAGAAAACAATCCGAGTTTGAAGGCCAGCAGCTGATCATGGAGACCGGCAAATTGGCCAAACAGGCCAATGGCGCCTGCTGGGTCCAGTTGGGCGACACCGTCGTGCTCGCTGCCGTCGTCGCGGACAAAAAGGCCTCAGAAGAGCGCGATTTCTTCCCGCTCACCGTCGATTATCGCGAAAAGGCCTATGCCGCCGGCAAGATCCCTGGCGGTTTTTTCAAGCGCGAAGGCAAGCCGACCGATGGCGAGGTACTCAGCGCCCGTTTGATCGACCGCAGCATCCGCCCGCTCTTCGCTAAAAATTTTCGCAACGAGGTACAGGTCTATGTCTGGGTCCTCTCAGCTGACAAGGTCAATGACGCCGATGTTCTCGGCCTCACCGCCGCGTCGCTGGCTCTGGGTGTCTCCGATATTCCCTTCCAGACGCCCATTGCCGGTGTCCGCATCGGCAGGGTGGAGGGCCGCTTCATCGCCAATCCTACCTTCGAGCAGCAGGAGCAGAGCGACATCGATCTGGTCCTCTCCGCCTCCGAGGATTCGATCGTCATGGTCGAAGGCGAGGCGCGCGAAATCTCCGAGGAAGATATGATCGCCGCGCTGGAGTATGGGCATGCCGCCATTCGCCAGATCCTCGCCCTCGAGGCGCAGGTGGTCGCGGAGGCCGGCAAGGCCAAGATGGTTCTGCCCGAGCCCGAGCCGATCCCCGGACTCGCCGAGGCCGTCACTGCCTGCAAGGAAGAGCTCGCCCACGCCCTCCGTGTCAAGGAGAAAGAGGCGCGCCGCACAGGACTCTCTGCCCTGAGCGAAAAGGTGCAGACCGAACTGGCCGAAACCTTTCCGGAAAAAAGCGCCAAGATCGCCGAGATCTTTCATGATCTCGAGAAGGATCTCATGCGCCAGATGGTCCTTGGGGAGAAGAGCCGTCTCGATGGCCGTGGCCTCAACGATATTCGCGACATTTCCATCGAGGTCGGACTGCTGCCGCGCACCCATGGCTCGGCTCTCTTCACCCGCGGCCAAACCCAGGCCCTCGCCTCGATCACCCTGGGCACCAAGGTCGACGAGCAGCGCATTGAGGAGCTCGAAGGCGAGTTCCGCAAGACTTACATGCTGCATTACAATTTCCCGAGCTTTTGCACCGGTGAGGTCAAGCCGAACCGCGGCGTCAGCCGCCGCGAAGTCGGTCATGGCAATCTTGCCGAACGGGCGATCAAGCAGGTGATGCCGACCGAAAAGCTCTTCCCCTACACCGTCCGCATCGTCTCCGATGTGCTCGAATCCAACGGCTCTTCCTCGATGGCCACTGTCTGTGCCGGCTCGCTGGCTTGCATGGATGCCGGTGTGCCGATCAAGAGCGCCGTGGCTGGTATCGCCATGGGCCTGATCAAGGAGGGCGAGCAAATCGCTGTCCTGACCGATATCCTCGGTGATGAGGACCACATGGGCGATATGGATTTCAAGGTCGCCGGTACACGCGAGGGCATCACCGCCTTCCAGATGGATATCAAGATCAAGGGCATCTCGACGGCCATCATGCGCGAGGCCCTGCAGCGCGCCCAGGAAGGCCGCTTTTTCATCCTGGATAAAATGACGGCAGTTATCGACAAGCCGCGCGCCGAGCTCTCCAACTATGCGCCGCGCATTATTACGATCAAGATTCCGGTCGATTCCATTGGCCTGGTTATCGGACCCGGCGGCAAGAACATCCGTGAGATCGTCGAACGCACCGAGACCACCATCGATATCAACGATGACGGAACCGTCACTATCGCAGCGGTCGATCCCGGCGCCTGTGAAAAGGCCTCCAGCATCATCAAGGCGATGACCGCTGAGGTGGAGATCGGGACGGTCTATACCGGCAAGGTCAAAAAAATTGCCAAATTCGGTGCCTTTGTCGAGGTTCTGCCCGGACGGGAGGGGCTCCTCCACGTCTCCGAGATTGAACACCGCCGCATCGAACGCGTCGAGGATGTGCTCAAGGTCGGCGATGAGGTCCAGGTCAAGGTGATGAAGATCGACGGTGATGGCAAGATCGATCTCAGCCACAAGGTCCTGCTCGAACGGCCCGCCGGCGCCCCGGAAAACAACCGGCCGCCGCACGGCAACCGCTAAAAGCTGACGCCCCTGATGGGGCCCGGCTGAACCATCCATCCCGGCATCCGCACCCGCGGCGGATGCCGGTCTTTTTTTGTACCCCTGGCCTGCGGTCTCGGCCTTTCACAGCAGGACCCTCATGCCCATTCTCGCCTATCATATGGTCGAGCCCCGATTCGATCTGGCTATCACCCGTGTAACCCCATCACAGTTTGCCGGCCAGATCCATTCTCTGCTGCAGGCCGGATACGCCATCGAGACGCTGCGGGACTATCTGCAGCCCGGCCTGAGCCGGGAGAGGCGTGTGGCCCTGACCTTTGACGATGCCTATGCCTCGGTCTACCAGCATGCCTGGCCGCTGCTGGCCGCGCACCGGCTGCGGGCAACGCTCTTCGTGCCGGCCGCCTATATCGGCAAAATGGACGATTGGGACGTCAACCTGGGCGGATTCACCTTTCCCCATATGACCGGAGATCAGATCTGCGAACTGGCGGCAGCGGGCTGGGAGATCGGTTCACATACCCTGCATCATCAGGACCTGACGCGGCTGGAGGCGGCGGAAAGGCTGGAGGAGGTAGCGGACTCCAAAAGGCTGCTCGAGGCTTTGACGGGCACCACAGTCGACGCGATCTCGTATCCCTTCGGCAACACCAACGTGGAGGTGGTCGCCTGTTGCCAGGCAGCAGGATACCGCACGGGGGTGGTGATGGGGCGCTTTGATAAAGAGCTTGAAGTGAACTTCGTTTTGCCCCGATTGGGTGTCTACTTGTACGATTTGCCACTGTTCTTTGAAAAGAAAGTATTTGGAAAACACGAAAAATTGTTTAACTTTATACAGCGTGGCATTGATTTCTGTTCCGATGGTACTGTTCTGGTCAAACAAGGTTTTGGCAAACCAAGAAAAAGTGCTTGATTATTGGAACAATTATCCCTATTTTATGCTTCTGAAGAGCAGGCTCAGCCTCAGGTCACGCTCAGGATGGAAGAAAAAGCGATCAAGCGGCTTTATTATTCCATTGCCGAGGTGAGTCGCATAACCGGTCTCAAGCCGTATGTCTTGAGATACTGGGAGACCGAGTTTCGCGAGCTTCGGCCTGCCAAAAACCGCGCCGGCAACCGCATCTACCGCAAGAATGATATCCGGTTGCTCTTTGTCATCAAACGTCTTCTCTACTACGAGAAATATACGATTGAGGGCGCGCGACAGAAACTCGCGCAGATCAAACGCAGCAACGACGCCCAGCTCAATCTTTCACTCTATGAGGCCAAAAGTCAGGATGTGATCGATGAGTTGCGAAATGGTCTGCAGGAATTGGCAAAGCTGTTGGATGATTTACATCGGGGCGTAGCGCAGTCCGGTTAGCGCACTTGACTGGGGGTCAAGGGGTCGCAGGTTCGAATCCCGCCGCCCCGACCAGCAGATACAAAAAGGGTTATCCGCTAATACGGATAACCCTTTTTTGTTCCGGAGCTCAACTAGGAGTGCGGGATCCATGGCTGACAAATGTGATGCGGCGGCAGAACGAGAGAAACAACGGGTTGCGTTGATCTCCGTTTTTGCAGCAGTCTTTCTCACCGGCATCAAGCTGCTCATCGGGGTGATGACCGGCAGTCTCGGCATTCTCGCCGAAGCAGCCCACTCCGGCCTCGATCTGATCGCGGCGGTGATCACCCTGTTGGCTGTCCGCATCTCGGGCCGGCCCGCGGATCGCGAACATACCTATGGCCATGGCAAGGTCGAAAACCTCTCCGCCCTCGCCGAGACCCTGCTTTTGCTCCTCACCTGCGTCTGGATCATCTACGAATCAGTCAACCGTCTCTTCTTCAAGCACGTCACTGTTGAAGTCAATCACTGGGCGTTCATTGTGGTCGTGCTGGCGATCGTGATCGATTACGGCCGCTCGCGTGCCCTCGCGCATGCCGCCAAAAAATATAACAGCCAGGCGCTTGAGGCCGATGCCCTGCACTTTGCGACGGATATCTGGTCCTCCCTGGTGGTGCTCGGCGGTTTGATTATGGTCCTGATTGCTGAAAAAGCGGATCTCCCCTGGCTGATCAAGGGGGATGCGCTGGCCGCCCTCATCGTCGCGGCCATCGTCATCCAGGTCAGCCTCCAGCTCGGGCGGCGGACCATCAGCGCTCTCCTTGATGCCGTCCCGGCGGATTTGCTGGACCGCATCCATCAGGTCATCCAGGTGCCCGGCGTACTGCAGGTCGGCCGTGTGCGCGCCCGCCACAGCGGCCCCGATGCCTTTGCCGATATCACGGTGATGGTCGCACGCGACACCTCGCTGGAACAGGCGCACGCGATCGCCGCTGCTGTGGAAGAGGAGGTGCACAAGATCATCCCTGGCTCCGATGTCGTTGTCCACCTCGATCCCGTCGAAACCGACAACGAGTCGGTCTTCCAGGTCATCCGCCTCGCCGCCGCACGCCGCGATCTCTCGGTTCACGGCATCCGCATTTATACCTTGCATGGCAAGGATTATCTCGAACAACACGTGGAGGTGAGCGAGGAACTCACCCTGGAACAGGCGCATGCCAAGGCGACCGAATTCGAGGAGGAGCTTTGCCGGATTCTGCCAGGGATTGAACAGATCGTCACCCATATTGAACCCGTCGGCGATTCCTGGTCCCGGCGCCAGCCGCAGCAGGTCAGCACCAGCGAGATTCGCAAGATCCTGCACGCCCTGCCGGAGGTCGCTCACTCCGGCATGGACATCCATGATTTGACGGTCCGCCGCGTCGACCGGGAGATCCATCTCTCCTTTCACTACAGCTTGGCCGCCGATCTGCCGATCAAGCAAGCCCATCTGCTTACTGAACAGATCGAACAGGCGCTCCGTCGCCAGATACCCAATCTGGGCCGGGTTGTCATTCACACAGAGCCGGGAAACCGCTCGGGAAAGGAAGAAAAGGTGGGAGAAAAAGCCTAGGAGCCTTACTCGGGCCGGACCGCCAGGGGATGGCGGCCGGAGATCCGGCGCAGATACCAGATCATGCTCCCCATCACCCCCACCATCGCAGCCAGATCCTGCCACGATAGCACCACCCCCTCTGCATGCAGGCCGGGCATCACCAGCCAGTACAGATCCACCCCATGCATCAGCAGCAGCCAGCCGGATAACAGGCTCAAAACCAGCAAATTCCGTTTCGCCCATCGCGTTAGCAGAAGCAGGAAAGGCACTGTGAAATGGCCGAATACAAGCAGCAGACTGACCGCTTGCCAGCTGCCGTGCCAGCGGTGTTGGTACCAGATGGTCTCTTCCGGAATATTGCCATACCAGATGAGGAAGTATTGTGAAACCGCCATATAGGCCCAAAAGATGGTGAAAGTCAGCAGCATCCGGCCGAGGTCGTGATAGGTTTCGATTTGGACGGTCCCGGTCAGATAGCCTTGCCCCTGGAGATAGCGCGCCAGGAGGATGACCCCCGCCAGGCCGGCAACCACAAAGCCGGAGAAGAGATAGAGGCCGAAGATGGTCGAATACCAGTGGGCGTCCAGCGACATCAGCCAGTCGAACGCGGCAAAGGTCACTGTGAGGCCGAAGAGGATCACCCCCCCCGCACTGAGCTTGCGCATCCGCGCCGGCCACTCCCCACTGACTCCAGTCTCCGCCTTGAGGCTGAAGGCACGCAGACGGAGGGCAAGCAGGGTCCAGACGCCCAGATAGATCAGGGTGCGCACAATGAAGAAAGGTGGATTGAGGAAAGGCGTCTTGAGCTGGATCAGATGATCTTCCGCAGCAATGGCCGCACGGCTCCAGGGGTAAAGTTCCGATATTCCGGCCAGGAGCGGCAGCACCAGCACGCAGAGGAGCGGCAAGGTCGCACCGAGATTCTCCAGCAGCCGGCGGATGGGAAGACTCCACTCCGCGCCGGTCAGGTGAAACACCATGTTGAGGAAGAGAGCACCGAGCGCGATGGAGAGGCCGAAAAGGAGGGCGACGAGCCAGGAGTGATAGAACTGCGCAGGGTGGAACCATGCACCCAGCCCGCACAACAGCAGGGCGCCCAGGGCCAACCAGCCCGCCATACTGCTGTGGCGCGACAAACCGGTATTTTGGAGTTCTTCAGGATTCATAGTACCGTCGGTGTAAGGTCAAGGCGCATTCCGCCTACCGCTGTTGCAGATGGCGAAGGTGGGCGACGATTGCCCAGCGGTCAACCGCCGGGATCTGATGGGCATGCGATGGCATGTTGCGCACTCCCTGGCTGATCACATCGAAAAAGTAGCCATCGCCCTCCTGCAGCAGACGCTCTTCCCAAAGGACCGGAGGCGGAATGAAACCGCGCTGGATGACGGTTCCCTGGCCCTCGCCCTGCAGGCCGTGGCAATGCTTGCAGAAAACGGCAAAGCGATCAGCACCCCGGGCCAGCAGTGCCGGCGTGACCGGCAGCGGCGCGTGGGCGAGCGGTACACCGGCGGCGTCCACCCCCTGGTAAAAGGCGGCATCCTCATGCTGATCGCCGGCAGAGACACTGCCCGCGACCGGCAGGCGCATCGCCGCCTGATCGGCGAAGAAAGCACTCGCCGCCTGGGTCTTGTATTTGGGCTGATGGTCCATATCATGCACGGCATGCAGAGGCGGTTTGCCGGATTCGGCACCGCGGTGACAACCGGAGGCGACCAGCAGGATGATAACAGCCACTATGCAGGGTATTCGAGTCATGGCGTGTGCAGACCTCGATTCAGGATTTGTCCAGCAGCTCTTCCACACGCGAGGCGTGGGTGGCCAGCAGCAGGGCCCGGGTCTGTTCAACCTGGTAGAGCGGATCTCCTGCCTCGATGCTGATAAAAAAGCCGTCGGTGGTCACCTGGACAAAATGATCGGAGTGAAAGACCGCGTGATAATACTGCGGCAGCTTGATCAGCGCCAGCATGCCAAAGACAGCGGTGAAAGCCCCGAGCAGCACCGCCAGGCCGAAGGTGATGGGCATGAAGGCCTGATAGCTGAAGAAGGGCTTGCCCGAAATGATCAGTGGAT
>CAYTCI010000087.1:0-16052 GCA_964436305.1 uncultured Cytophagia bacterium
TTATTTGTGTCTCTCCTATAAAAAGGATTTCGGTTACATTTTATTATGAGGCAACGGGGGCGCCGGGGAGGTGGAAGGGAGGTGACCGGGCTGGCTCAGCCGGGTCGGCGCGAGGGTATTGGGGTCTGCGCGAGAGTTTGGGGGTGCAGCGTGAGAGTTGGGGCGGGCGGGAGTTCGGGTCTGCGCGAGAATTTGGAGGCAGGTCGGCGCGAGAGCCGTAGCGGGAGGGAGTTCGGGTCTGCGCGAGAATTTGGAGGCAGGTCGGAGCGAGAGGAGGGGCAGGTAGGGGTGCCATTCATTTCGCTTGTTTTTTCAGCAGAAATGACTAAATTATAAGATAAGTTTTCGTAAATACCGCACAACCAACATAGCGGAGAGCCCCCATGGCCAAATTAACCATCGATGATCTGCAAATGAAGGGCAAGCGCGTCCTCGTGCGCGTCGATTTCAACGTGCCCCTCACTCCCGACCTCCAGGTCGCCGACGACAAACGCATCGTCGCCGCCCTGCCCACGATCAAAAAAGTCATCGCCGAAGGCGGCAAAGCCATCCTGATGTCGCATCTCGGCCGCCCGGACGGCGAGAAGAAGAGCGAGTTCTCGCTCAAACCCGTCGCCGCCGCCCTGGCCAAACTTCTTGAGCAGCCGGTGGCCTTCGCCACCGATTGCGTCGGACCCGAAGCGGAAAAAGCAGTTGCCACCATGAAGGATGGCGATGTCCTGCTGCTCGAGAACGTCCGCTTTTACCCGGAGGAAGAGGGCAAGAAGGCCGGCGTCAAGATGAGCAAGGAAGAACGGCAGTGGTTCATCGACGCCCTCGCCAAACTGGGCGACCTCTATGTCGATGACGCCTTTGGCACCGCCCACCGCGCCCATGCCACCATGGCCGGCCTGCCCGCCAAACTCGGCAAAGGCGCCTCCGGCTACCTGATGACCAAGGAACTGGACTATTTCGCCCGCGTCTTCGAACATCCCGAACGCCCCCTGCTCGCCATCCTCGGCGGCGCCAAGATCAGCGACAAACTCCTGGTCATCGAAAACCTGCTGAACAAGGTCGACAGCCTGATGATCGGCGGGGCGATGGCTTACACCTTCCTCAAGGCCAGGGGCGTAGCGGTCGGGACCTCCCGCGTTGAGGCCGATTTCATCGAAAAGGCCAAAGAGCTTTTTGAGATCGCCAAGTCCAAAAAAGTAACCTTTTTGCTGCCGGTCGACCATGTGATCGCTGCCATCTTCCCGGAGGCGGGCAAGGAGGCACATGCCGCCGTCACCCCCGGCGAAGCCATTCCCGAGGGACAGATGGGACTCGATATTGGCCCGAAGACCATCGAGCTCTATTGCCAGGAGATCGCCAAATCGAAGACCATCGTCTGGAACGGTCCGATGGGCGTCTTTGAGGTCCCGGGTTTCGAAAAGGGCACTTACGCGGTCGCCGAAGCGATGGCAAACAGCGGTGCCGTGACGGTCATCGGCGGCGGCGATTCGGCCAGCGCGGTCAAGAAAGCGGGCGTCGCCAAGAAGATGAGCCATGTCTCCACCGGCGGCGGCGCCAGCCTCGAGCTGATGGAAGGCAAACTCCTTCCCGGCGTCGCAGCCCTCACCGAAAAATAATCATTCGCAAAGGCCTACCACAAAAAAGCCAGGCTCCGCAGGAGTCTGGCTTTTTTTATGGGTTGGGCATTGGGCTCAGAAAAGGTTGCCAAAGGTGAGATAGACGGCCATGTCCTTGTAGGGCGAACGGCCGATGTCGAGGGCGCCGATGAGATCGGTTTTCCACTGCACGTGAAAACCCGCGCCCTGGCTGAAGTGGAGGTGGTTCAGACTGGCGGGATCTCCCCGCAGCCAGACCTTGCCGCCATCGACGAAGAGGTGGCCGTAAAAGGTCAAATCCTGATGCAGGATACGGCGGTCGAGGAGGCGGCAGCGCAGCTCGAAATTGCCCAGCAGTTTGGTGGGACCGGCGAAGAGCAGGCGCGGAATACCGCGCATGCTCTGGTTGCTGCCGAGGCCCTCGAAACGCTGGAAAGAGCCGCTGAGCACCGTCATCTCGTAAAAGGGGGGACGCCCGGCCATGTGTTCAAAAAACAGACGCTGGGCGAAGACCAGCCGCGGCAGCAGCCGGAAATAGCGGCGGTCGGTCAGGGTGATACGGCTGTAATC
The DNA here is from genome assembly GCA_964436305.1 of uncultured Cytophagia bacterium. Taxonomy (GTDB): domain Bacteria; phylum Zhuqueibacterota; class Zhuqueibacteria; order Residuimicrobiales; family Residuimicrobiaceae; genus JAKPUX01. The sequence continues at coordinate 2,160 of CAYTCI010000087.1, forward strand.
ATAGTCGCTGCCGAGAATATGCGCGCTCTTTTCGAGGAGGAGATCGCTCCAGCTGCCCGATGAGGGGGCCGCCTCGAGGTCGCGGGTGTCATGGACCAGGCCGATGCGCGCATAATTGCTCCAGCCGCCTGCCGCGCCGAAGGGGGGAGCGGCGGCAAAACGGTTGGGGAGGGGATAGGCCCCGACGACGGTGCGCACCCCCGCCATGCCGGCGAGAAAACGCAGACGGCCGGCGAAGAGCGGCCACTGGGCGTTGATATAGCCGGCGCTCCAGCGGTGCCGGTAGTTGTAATACTCTTTGGTGAGGAAGCCGGGATCGGCAGGAGAGGTCACTGCCTTGCGGTAGTCGGGCGTGTTGCCCAGGCCGTAGAACTCGTCCAGTCCGAAATCCTTGTACTCGACGCGCAGGGCCAGGCGGGTGCCCGGTCCCCAGAGATGGGGCATGTCGAGAAAGGCATAGTAATCCTTTTTCTGCTCGGTCGAGCGCGCGCCGTTGATCAGCAGGTGCCAGCGGTAGGGCCGTGGCGCCACGCTGCCGTACTGATAGAGAAAGATCTTGCCGCCGTACTCCCAGCCCTCACCGCTGCTGAAACTGAGGCTGGGAACCACTGCGAAGGCCAGGCCTTGCGGCGCCGGCGTGCTCTCCGCGCCCCAGGCTGCTGAACAAAGAACGATACCAATCCATACCCCGCGCCACCACTTGCCCTGCATAGATTCTCCCTGAAGATTTTTACTGTTTGACGGGCACTGTTCAATCCTTGCACATTCGGATCAGAGGCTTATCCTGTGATTGAAATCAAAAAAAATGGGTGTACAATAAAAATACACTTGCATTTTCAATTTCATTATGGTATATTTCACTGTATGGCGAACTGTCGCCATATTTGATAAATTGTTGAACAGCCACTATTGGGGTTGGGAAATCACGAGAGTGTGATTGAGGACGTGTGTAAATAGTTTGGCTACCCTTTTTGCCCTGCATCTTTGCCTTTGTCCATCTGCGCTGCATTCATCGACCTGCTCACTTCAATCAAACTCCGTTAAAGAGATAACAACGGCATAGGCCGCTTGTATTTCGGCCAGAGCGATATCCATGGCCGCAGTTCATCTGTGGCTCCCGGCCGCACTATCCATTTACCATGGAAGCCTGGTCTTTGCAGTGCATTCACCATAAAAAGCGAAGGAGGTGATCCACCCGGCACGTAACAGATCCACCGCAATCCACAGGGTCCGGCCCAAGCCGGCCCAAATCCCGTACCCTTTAATAGCTGTGAGGAGACACTATTATGGGACAGCAACAACTTCTGCTCTTGGTGTTGAGCGTGATCATTGTCGGCATCGCCGTCGTGGTCGGTATCAACATGTTCAGCACCTCCGCCGAATCGGCCAATGTCGAAGCGGTGACCAATGACCTGATCCACCTCGCCTCTCTGGCGCAGCAGTACTACATCAAACCCACCAGCATGGCCGGTGGCGGCAACAATTTTACCGGCATTTCTATCGGAAAACTGGTGCCTTCCCTTGCTTCCGGCGCCACCCAATACGAAAATGAAAATGGTTCGTACACCTGCGGCACGGGCAGTGCTACCCAGGTTGTCCTGACTGGTACGCCGAAACGTGGCACCAACACTGTCACGGTCACGGTTACCAAGGATAATGTCGTAACGGCGATCACGGCCGGTTCCTAACAAGCGGGAACAGGGGACCGGAGCCGCGCCGGGCTGTGTCTGGCCTGGCGTGACTTGACGGTTCCCGTTGCGTAATGGCCTTTTTTCAGGGGGAGGCCATGATCCGGAATCTGTACTGCGTAGGGCCCTGTGCGAACAGGGCCCTATTGCGCTCAAAGGATTGCTGGACGAACCAGGTTGGGTGAGGTGGCATGGCGGAGTTCAGGTACAACGGCCTGAATGCGCAGCAGAAGCGCATTATCGGCTACATCGAAGCGAAAAACATGCGGGAGGCTCGGCAAAAGACCGCCCTGCTAGCCCGGCAGCATGGCTTTTCGCTGCTCTCGATCCAGCAGAAGGCAGCCTTTATGTACAAGGTGCGCCGGCTGGATGGTGTCGTCCTCAAGGGCGATCAGATCGCCTTTTCGCGTGAAGAAGTTGAGGTGGCCCTGCGCCGGCTGGGCTATGAAGATGTACGCGTGCAAAAGATCGTCCTCGACTTGCGTTTTCGGCCTCCCTTTGGCGATATCATCACCTTCATTCGTCTCTCTGCCGACCTGCTGCGCGAAAAGCTTCCCTTCGATGAAATCCTCGGGCTGCTCGAAAGCGATACCCAGAACAAGGCCCTGCGTAAGGTCATCAAGGAGATCCTCACTGACCTGAAGGACGGCAAGGATGGGGAGGAGGCCTTCGGCAAGCAGTCCTATTACCTCGGAAAATTTCCTGCCAAGATGCTTGGGGTCGCCTCGAAAAGCGGCAACATGGCCGAGGTCTTTGAAAATACCGCCCGTTTCCTGGAGCGCGATTACGAGTTTCGCAAGAGCCTGCGCAGCGCCCTGCTGATGCCGGCGATCACCACGGTGGTACTGATCGGGTCGGTGGTTTTTTATGTCGGTTATATCTTTCCCAAGACCGCAGAACTCTTTCTCAGCTTTGGCGCCACCCTGCCTCCCTTGACCAGCGCCAGCCTTGACCTCAGCCATTTTCTCACCCGCAATATTTACTGGATCGTCGGTTTGGCGATCAGCATACCCCTGGTGCTCTACCGTTTGGCGACCACGCAGCGGGGGAGGATCTTCGTCAGCCAGCATCTGGTCAAGGTGCCGATCATTGGCTCGCTGATGCACAAGACCTCCATCGAAATCTTTTGCCGGGTGTTTCATTCCATGTACAGCGGCTCAGGTGAGAACCTCGAGGTGATCCGTACGGCAGCGGAGGCCTGTCGCAACAAATACATGGAAAAACAGATCAAGGAAGTCTCCATACCCATGATGGTGCGCGATGGCGCCACGCTGGTGCAGTCGTTGAAACAGGCCAGGGTCTTCACCGAGAATGCCCTGTCCCGTCTCAACGCCGGTGCTGAATCGGGAACGCTCAAGCGTGTAACGCTGCAGATTGCCAATTATTACGAGCGCGAGACCACCTATCGCATGAAGGCGATCATTGACTGGGTTCAGGTGATCGTGGCCATGTTGATCATGCTGGTCATGACCGCCCTGACCATCGTCTCTTCCGAGACCGCTTTATTTCAGCCGAAAATGCCGGGGATGTAAATCATGGTACGCAAACCGCACGTTTCCAGCGCCATTATCGAAAAGCTGATGCAGCAGGATACGCGGTTTACCCGCGAAAAGCTGCAGCAGGCCGAGAGCATCATTGAAAACTCATCGGCGCCGCGTACTCTCGCTGATGTGCTGATCAAGGAACTTGGCTACGATCGTCATATGGTCTTCCGTGCGCTCTGCAAGATCTATGCGTTTCGCGAGATCCGTCTCAGTGCCGCCTCACTAACCGATGGCTGGATCGAGTTCATGCAGAACTTTTACAAAGGACTGGATCCCAAGACCCGCGAGACCTTTCTTGAACTCAAGCTGCTCCCCTTCGGCTTCAGTGAGCGCGGTCGGGATGTCCGCATCTTCGTCTGCCCGGACCCGACCGTGCGCACCATTGAACCAATGATGCTGCACGCCGGCATCAAGAAGTATGAAGTGGCATACGGCCGCCTCGAGGATGTCAGCGAGATCCTGGCCCGCATTGCTCCGCGCGAGAATGAATTTCTCCAGCTGGTTAAGGAGGTGGCGAGCGAAGTCTCGATCATTGCGGATGATGACGCGGACAATGCCGTCGACGAAGAGGAGCTCATGTCGGCGGTCAACAAGTCGCTGCTGGTCAACCTCTTTGAGGGGTGCCTGGTCGAGGCGGTGCGCAAGGGTGCAAGTGATATCCATATCATCCCCAAGGAGGGCAACTCCACCGAGATTTATATCCGTATTGACGGCCGGCTCGTTTTGTGGCACCGGCAGGAGGGGATGAAGCCGGAGGCCTTTCTCGCTGTGGTCAAGGACCGGACCAAGAATGTCGACCGTTTTGAATGGGAGACCGCCCAGGACGGGTTCATCCAGCGTATCATCGATTCCTATCTCATCCGTTTTCGTGTCGCCATCCTGCCGATCGTCTCTTCCGCCCTCGGCCGCAAGTTTGAAAGCGTGGTCATCCGAATCCTCGATGACCGCAAGGTCATCACCGATCTCGACAAGCTCGGATTTGACGGCTATGCCAAATCCGAATTCGTCAAGGCCATCAAAAAACCGCAGGGGATGGTGATTCTGACCGGCCCGACCGGGAGCGGAAAGAGCACTACCCTGGTGGCGGCGCTGAATCAGGTGATGACGCCGGAGTTGAATATCCTCACCGTAGAGGACCCGGTCGAATACAATATTCCGGGCGCGCGCCAGCTCAAGATCGGCAACAAGATGAATTTTGACCAGGCCGTGCGCACCATTCTGCGGCATGATCCAGACATCGTCATGGTGGGTGAGGTGCGCGACGCCAAGACGGCCGAAATCGCCATCAAGCTCGCCAACACCGGCCATCTGACCTTCACTACCTTGCATACCAACGATGCCTGCAGTGTGGTCTCGCGTTTGTACAAGATGGGGATCGAGTCCTTTCTGATCGCGTATGCGATCAACCTGGTGGTGGCGCAGCGCCTGATGCGCACCCTGTGCAAGCATTGCAAACAGCCGCTTCCAGCTACGGAGGCCACTTCTGCGGCTACGCTGGGCTTTACGGAAGAGGAGATCAGCAAGGCGACCTTTTATCGTGCCGTGGGGTGTCCCCGCTGCCGCAATGGCTACTCGGGCCGGATCGGCATCCATGAGGTGCTGCCTTTCACGCCTGAGATCCGCCACATCATTCTCGAGGCCTCTGCGGACCTGGATGAAGATGCCATCCGGACCTGTGCGATGAAAAACGGCATGACGACCCTGCGCGCCGCTGCGCGCCGCAGGGCGATGGAGGGGCGGACTACCCTTGAAGAAGTGGCTGCGGTAACGACCGAATAATCTGCAGAGAGAACACCATGCGTGAAGTATTGATCGTCGATTACGATCCCGAGCTGCGCGAAGAGGCCGGCCATGTCCTCAATGGCGGCGTTTATGCCGTGACCTATGCCAGCGACGGGGTGGAAGCGCTCAAGATCGTCAAATCGAAGCATTTTGACCTGATCCTGATCGATCTGCTGATGCCGGGGGCGCTAAACGGACTCCAGATTTTGCAGGGATTGCAGCGGCATGCGCCGGACTCACCCCTGGTGGTGATGAGCGACCGCAATGGCCACCAGGAACTCGAGACCGCTCTGCGTTACGGCGCCAAAGAGGTGTTGCTCAAGCCGGTGCACAAGGAGTTGATGAAGGCTGTAGCGGACAAACTGACCGGCCTTCAACAGCGGCCTCGGACGCCCGATCCTGAACCAGGGCATGAAACCGCCCTCCCGGCTGCGACGGAACCGGCGGGCAGTAAGGGCACCGCCCAAACCGGAGCAGTCTCCGGGCCGCCCAAAGCCGCACTCAGCCCCGAGGCACCTTCCCGGCTGGCTGAGCCGGTGCAAACGGCGGCTCCTGCCGCCGGGCTGCCGCTGGCGCAGATTGAAAACGCGCTGCCGGAGGGCTTTCGCGCCCGAATCTTTTCTGGAATTCCGGAGGAGAGTCTACAGCAGTTGATGCCTCAGGGGGAGCTTATCCCTCTGCGTCCGGGCGAGGAGTTCGTCCTCGATATCTGCGCTTCCATGGCCATCCTGGTCGAGGGGCAGGCCCGATGCTGGTACAAGGGTCTGCTCATCCGTATCCTCGATCCCGGGGATACTATCGGCGAGGCATCGCTCTTTAGTAAAACCGCGGCGAGCTTGCCACTGGTACTGGACGGCACCGAAGAGCTGCAGCTTTGCATCCTCTCCCGCAAGGCCCTGCGGAGCTTTTTCCAGAACCTGGGCTACTCGCACCTGCTCCATTTTTCGGCCCGGGTGGTGCAGAATCTGATGGAGAATCTGGAACATCTCTATGAGGATATGAGCCAGTCCCGGCTGGATGCTCTGGGAACCATGACCGGGGAATCCGATTGTTCGATCCTCGAGGAGAGAACGGACAGCGATCATGAATGGATTTGTTGACAGTGTGAAGGTTGTGGAGCAGGCGAGCGGACTGGAATCCGTCTTCAACCGCATCCTTAGCCAGATCCCTGAAAATATTGACCTGCTCGAATCGCAGCAGCTGATCGCTGAATGCATCTCGCATCTTTCCAATGCCGAGCGTTCATCGATCCGCGACCTCTTCGAAAGTTTTCTCATTCATATGCGGGAGCTCGAGGCATCGGACATCGAGGTGGGAGGGGTGACCGCCAATTCGCATATCTGGTTTCGGGTGCAGGGGCAGAAGAAACCGCGGACGGAACTCGGCATCTGGACGACCGAGCAAACCGATATCATCGCCCATTGCCTGCTCTCGGATAAGCAGCGGGAACGGCTCTTCACCCGGCGGGCGGTGGATTTTTCCTATACCATGCACCGTCCGGAGGGGCTCTGGCGCTGGCGCGCCTCTCTCTATTTTGACATGGGTCACCTCGCACTGAACATGCGCGCTATTCTCGGGTCGATCTATCCCTACACCAGACTCGGCTTTCATCCGGTCATCTCGCGGGCCTTTTCGCTGCGTTATGAAAAACAGGGGCTGATCCTCTTTACCGGCATCACCGGCTCAGGGAAAAGCACCTCCCTCGACAGTATCATCGATGCCAACAACCGTTCGGTGGACGGCCATATCGTCATCATCGGCGATCCGATCGAGTATATCCATACCTCGAAGCTCTGCATCATCCGCCACCGCGAGGTCGGACGCGATGTCAACTCCTTCAAAGACGGCGCCGTCCAGGCCCTGCGCCAGGACCCCGACATCATCGTCGTTGGCGAAATGCGCGATCCCGATACCATCATGACCTGTCTCGAGATCGTTGATACCGGGCACAAGGTCTTCTCGACCCTGCATACCGGCAGCGCGGTCGAGACCATCGACCGTATCATTGCCGAGACGCCGACGGAGGAGCAGGAGCGGGTCCGTAACCGTCTTGCTGATGTGCTGCATGTGGTCATTTCGCAAAAGCTGCTGCCGGGCATCGACGGGCGTCTGGTCATGGCCAAGGAGGTACTCCTGGTTACGACCTCTGTGCGCGCCGCCATCCGCAACCGCAACGTCCAGGAGATCTATCAGATGATCAGTGAGAACAACAAGATGGGGATGATCACGCTGGAGCAGGATCTCGTCCGGCTCGTCAACGAGCGGCAGGTCGATCAGAAGGTGGCGCTCGATTACGCCAACAACAAACGCCGTTTTCAGGAATTATTGGGCTACTAGCATATGGCAGGAACAGGAAAAAAATTCGCACTGGGGATCTTCATCGACGGACAGCAGCTCTCCTGCGCTCTGGTCAGCAAGGCCGGTTCGCGCACCCAGATCGAGCTGCTCGAAACCTTTGGGCTTGAACAGCAGCTGCTGCCCCAGGAGCGCGCCTCGAGCGGAATCAAGGTGGCCGATGTTGGCAAGCAGAGGGAGAGCCTGCCGGGCGACGAGAATCCCTTCGAACTCGATGTCGATTTCGGCGTCCGGATCGATGCCACGGCCAACATCACGGAAATCTCGACCAATGCTGATGTGCTGCTCCGGATGCTTCACACCATGTGCCCGCGTGACAGCCGGCTGGCCTTCAGCCTGATCGATTCCTATGTGCTCTACAAGAATATAGACAACCTGCCGGTCGCTGCGCCGCAAAAGCTTAAAAAGGCCATCTGGCAAGATATTTTTGTTGAGGCGCCGGCCGAGACCAAACTGGATAATATCGGTTTCGTCCGCAACGGCAAGAACCGCTTCATGGCAATGGTTCACGACGATCCCCTGGTCTTCTCCTCCACGCTCTTCGAGGCGATGCGGATCATGCATTCGCGTCCTCCTCAGGTCGCGCTGATCGATACCCTGGAGTTCTCGCTGGCGCATGCCCTTGTGCGCAAGTCGGCGCTGCATGAGAAGCAGTTCACCGCGGTCGTCTATTTCGCCCAGACCTTCACCAAGGTTATCTTTTTTCGGGGACTGCTGATCGAGGAGGTGCTGCCGACGATCCACGAGGGGGCCGATTCGGAAAATGTCTGCGACACGGCCTACTCCAAAATCCTCTTTGAGCTGGATGCCGGCAAGATCCCGGCCATTCACAATCTAATCGTGACCGGTGATTCTGACCGGGTTCGTGCTGAAGCCAATTTCAAGGACAAATTCGCCAACGTCGAGGTCAAGCGTTTCGATTTTGGCGATCTGCCGCTTGGCCATCATGCCGCCAAGCTGCAGGGCCGGACCGCCCCCTGGGCGGCGGCGATCGCCCTTGCCTCAAAAACTCTTGAGGAAAAGAGCCGCTCTCCCTACCGGCAAAACTATCTGCCACGCCGGATCCGCGACCGTCAGTCGGTCTATCGGGTCGCCTGGCACGGCTTTGCGATGTTGTTTATCCTCTTTGCCGGCGTTTTATTCCTAACCTTTTCCTTCATCAATGGCCAGCAGCAACTCGGGCGGCTGCGGCGATCTTCCGCCTCGATGGGGCTGGACCTCGAGCGCCTCAGCGTGGTGGCGCACGAGGTCGACAGCCTGCGCGCGGTCATCAGCACCCTCGAAACCGGCACGGCGCTGGTGGACTCTCTCAAGGCGCGCGCCATTCGCTGGAGCCCCGTGCTGGATGACTTTTCAGCCGCTTATGCTGCTGCAGGCCCCTTCTCCCTGCAAAAATTGAAGGGAAACGCCGATGGCGTCCTGACCGTGGAGACCGAGATCAACCGCCGCAGCCAGGTAGCCGAACTCGAACGGCTGATCAAACCGAGTACCGTGCTCAGCGTAGCCAGTAAAGCAGAGAATAAAGAATCCCTGGTGGTCACCCTGGAATGCCGGGGCAAGTCCGCCAGGGCGGAAGGACAGTAAGATGACTTACGCCGTTCGCAACACCCTTTTCATCGCCGCCTTTTGGTCGGTGATCCTCGCTGGCGGTTTTTTCTATGTCTATGGCCATCAGCAGAAGGTGATCCTCAAAGCCCGCAACGAGAACCGGATCAAAGGCCAGCGCCTGAAGGATCTGTTGGCGCTCGAGCGCGACCGCTCGGTGCTGCAGGACCGGCTCGCCGGCCTCGACGCCTTCTGTCAGGGCAAGCAGGGCACCATCGCGGCTGAAGAATCCCCGGGGGAGACCTTCGACTATCTCCTTCGCGAACTCTCGCGCACCAAATCGGATCTGAGTGTCGATTTTTCCCTAAAGAGCCAGGACAGCTATCTTTCGCTCGAGCGGCGGACCTACGAGATCAAAGGCAGCGGTTCTTTCCATGATTTCTATGAACTCCTCACCCTCCTGGAAGAAGGTCCCGTTTTTTATGATGTCCACCAGATAGAAATGGATGCCAACAATCCAGATCCGGAAAAAGGGCGCCGCGGCGATGTGGGTTTTTCCCTGGAGTTCAACGGTTATAACCGGATGGAGGGACCGCTGATTACCAGCATCACCCCGAGCGAAGATCTCTCGCCCCAGATTGCCGATCTGGTTGGCGGCAAGAGCTACCGGGGCCCGGGGCGCTTGCGTACGTCCTCCGACCAGCCCGCGACAGCTGGAACGGCGCCGGCAAAGCCGGTGGTGCCCCAAAACACCGAGGGTCTGCCTGAAATTGACGGCCGCACCAAGATACTCGCCATTATGCCCGGAGCTGCTGTGCTTAAGGATCAAAATGGCCGCACAGTCCGCCTGAAACCTGGCGACCGCGTCTTCGGCGGCACCCTCGCCGAGATCAATACCAAAGCGGGCACGCTTTCTTTCTCCCTCGAGAACGGGAATGGCGATGCGAAGCGCATGGTCCTGCCATCCGGCACAAACTAAGAGGTCCGCTATGAGAACGATCACAACGAGTTTGCTGCTGATCCTGATCCTGGTGCTGGCGCCTGCCTTGCAGGGGCAGGACAAGCCGCCGGTGACGGACTATGTGCCGCCGGAATCGCTGATCTCGCTGAACAGCAGCCTGGAGATCGGGACGGCCCTCGACATGCTCAGCGAGTATGCCATCCGCTTCGCCGGCAAACCGATCTATGATCCCACCAAGCAGGACGGGATGATCAATATCGAGGTCACCAGCATGCCCTGGGAAAAGGCGCTGCAGACCATCCTCGCCCGCCGCGGTCTCTGGTATGAGCAACAGGAACACTTTTACCAGGTGATCGTGCCAGCGCCTGCCTCGGATGAGCTGGGAGGGGGGAACTCCGCTTTTGGTGAGGCGATCCGCTACAAACCTGGCAGCAAGGAAGTCAAGATCGAAACCATCTTTTTCGAGGGCGACCGCAAGGTCCTCAACGAAATGGGGATCGACTGGAGCACCTTCCGCAATGGCAAAGTGGACATCTCCAGTGCGTTCAAGGGTGAAGCCAGCCAGACCGGCGGCCTCGCATTCGGCATCGACATCCCGCAGCGCTTTGCCAGGGTCAACATCACGGCCCTCTTCAAACTCTTCGCTTCGCGCAACATCGGCCGGGTGCTCGCCCAGCCCCAGGTGGTGGTCACTTCCGGCAATGAGGGCAAGATCCAGGTCGGCCAGGATTTTTCGATCAAAACCAAGGACTATGCCGGCAACACGACCGACCGTTTCGTCAGCACCGGCACCATCCTCCAGGTCACGCCTTTTGTGATCGAGAACCAGGGAAAAAATCCGGTCATTCTGCTCAAGGCTCATGTCGAACGCAGTCAGGCCTATCCGGACGCCGTGAGTACGATCATCAAGAAATCGGAGGCCAACTCCCTCGTGCAGCTTTACGATGGCGAGGAGACCCTCATCGCCGGCCTCTATGCCAATGAGAAAACCAACCTGCGCAAAGGGGTGCCCGTGCTGCGGGACCTGCCATGGTACGCGCTGGGGCTACGCTACCTCTTTGGATATGATTATTATGAAGATACGCAAAAAGAACTTATCATCATCATCAAGGCCTCGGTTTTCCCTGAGGTCTATGCGCGGCAGAGCCGCGACAGCGGTGCCTCTCAGGTGCGATCCACACTCGAAGAACGGCTGCAGCATTACCGTTTCGAAGAACAGCCCGATCCGGGGGAGATCGATTGGCCCGGGACTGGCAAAAAGAACACCACAACCCCTGCCGCGCCGGTGACCGGGCCCAATTCCAGTCAACTGACGCCGTCACGAAAACAAAAATCGGAATCCGGCAGTCTCGAAAGCCCGAGCCTGGAAATTCGCAACGGCACCGTCCAGAATGTCAGGGATGATCTGCTCATCATCAGTTGGGAATCGGGCTGTAATACCGCCGATCTGCTCCGTCAAACCGTGACAATCGTCCGCCAGGACGGCGGCAAAATGATGCCGGTCGGCAAGGCCGAAGTTCTGCGCGCCAAATCGCAGCAGACGGTGGCGCGGAGGGTCTCGGCCCGGGGCATCGCCGAACTCCCGGTTCGGACGGGCGATCAGGCCGTCTATCGGAATCCGGCTTATACTTCATTGGGAGCGACGCGATGAAACCATCACTGAAAGGAATCCCGGCTCTCCTGCTTCTCTCCCTCTTTCTACTGCAGTGTGGGGAGGAAACGGATCAGCTCACCGGAAATGAGCTTCTCAATGACCTGCAGGCGGAAACCAACTCGATCCTGGCGGATGGCATCTCCGACCTCTATCTGGTCGCCAGTGTCGTTGACTCCGCCGGAGATCCCCTAGCCGGAGCTTTGGTTTCCTTTACAGCCACGGCCGGATCGGTCACGCCCAGGGCTTACACCGACCAGAATGGCGAAGCGGTGGCCACCCTGACCAGTGCTGCCAGCGAAGCGGACATCGAAGCAACGGTAACCTCGAAGATCATCCCGTCAGAGAACGGGAGCAGAGCCGGCTCCTTCGCCGGGCTGACGCTGCAGAACCGGGACGGTTCGCCGAGGGCCACCCTCGAAAAACCCGGCAGCATCGAGGCGACCGAAGCCAGGGTCATCATATACTTCGTCGGCATCACGTTGACTGCTCAGCTCGATAAATCCGAGCTCTGCGCCGACGGCCTCAGCCAGGGCCAGCTGCGCGTGGCCCTGAAAGAGAGCGCCAGCAAGCGGGGTGTGGCCAATGCCGCTATCCAGGTCCGCCGGACGACCACAACACTACAGACCAGCGGCAAGACCGATGGCAACGGCAATGCGGTCATTGCCATCCTTTCCGCGACCTCTACCGGGGCAGATACCCTGCTGGTCGAATACGGCCCGCTGTTCAAACGCACCTTGCCCATCGTCTACCAAGCCCCGCGGATCTCCCTGCTCCCGGAGGGCGCCGATCTGCTGGCGGACGGGTACAGCACCCTCAACCTGAGCGCGACTCTGGTTTCGCCCTCCAATAATCCCATCACCGGCGCAGCCATCCAGTTCAGTTGTTCCGATGGCGTGATCACCGGCAGCGCCCTTACCGGCGAGAACGGTGAGGCGGTCGCTCTTTACCGCGGCGGCAGCAGCCCAAAGAGGGTTAAGGTCATCGCCCGATTCCATGACTGGGCCGACACCACACTGATCACGCTGGTGGACAGTGCTCCTTCGCAGATGCAGCTCACGGCGGCAAAGGAACTGCTGCGCAATGGCATCTCGGAGACACCTGTCAAGGTGACCTTCCTCAATACCATGCAAAAACCGGTCGCCGGTGCCCGGGTCCGGTTTGTGACGACTGCAGGGACGATCGACAGCGTCGCGGTCACCGATGAACAGGGGCAGGCCGCCGTGATCCTGCGCAGCGATGCGGGGAGCGCGGATCTGACTACAACGGTCCGTGTCACTGCGGCCGGAATCACCGGGCAGATCACGGTTCTCTACACCGGCGTCACCCTGCAACTGACCGGCTCGCCGACGAGTTTACCTGCCGACGGGCTCTCCACTTCGACCATCAGCGCCCTGCTTAAAAAGACCACATCGAATCAGGCCATCGCCAACGTGGAGCTTGAACTCGGCACCACCCTTGGTCAGTTGCCGGCGACTCTCACTACGGATGCCAGCGGCCGGGCGCAGACCACTTTCCAGAGCGGCATCCAGCCGGGCACCTCCCTGATCACCGCCCGTTATGGTCTGCTCAGCGCCACCATCGAGCTGGTGATGATCGTACAAAAACCGGTCAGTTTACAGCTGAACGTGGACAGCCATTTCATCTGGGTGACTGGCACAGGCTTGAGCGACCTTTGCAACATCACCGCAACAGCGGTTGGCGCAAACGGCAAGCCTTTTCAGGATGAACTCAAGGTGAAATTTGTCCTGCGCAACGGGCCCAATGGCGGCGAGATGCTCCTCCCGAATGAGGGCAATCCACTTGAATCCGCTGTGCAAAAGAGCGCAGCCGGCAGCGCCTCGATCGCATGCAAGTCCGGAACCCGTTCGGGGACCGTCGAAATCCAGGCCTGGCTGGTCGATTGCCCGGAGGTCGCCAGCCGCTCCACACAGATTACCATCCGTTCGGGTCCGCCCTATATCTGGATCGATCCGGCCGACCCGAATCATGTTGAATCTCATATGACCGTCGCCCTCGATTATTTCAACCTGGATGGCTGGAGCAATGTCCGCCAGTTCCAGGTCACCATTTACGTCGGCGACAAGTATAACAATCCCGTCGAGGAAGGGACCTCTCTCTATTTGACTAGCACGGCCGGCATTGTGACAACCAATACCCGCACCGACGCTGATGGCCGCGGAACCGCGATCTGGACCACTGCAAATCCGCGACCAGCTATTGCGCCTGGCGATCCTGCCGTCCTGGCTCCCCACCGCGTGCCCAATCCGAACGCGCCAGGACCGGTTCTCAATGTCACACTGCCGGATTTCGAAGGATCGCTGGTACGCAATAGCGCGGGAACGCTGACAGAGAATGACGGTATCG
>CAYTCI010000088.1:0-15985 GCA_964436305.1 uncultured Cytophagia bacterium
AAAGATAGGGCTGCCCGGTCTGATCGGGCTTAGTGGTTTTGTTCATGGCTCTTTTTCAATCGATGGTGGAGAAACCACGCACCCCAGCAGGGGAGCATCACCAGCATTTCAATGCCGATCGTTCGCAAATTATGGACGTTGAACAGGCTCGGTAAAAAGGAGGCCGCCTCGCCGCTGCGGTGCACATCGGAGAAGATCTGCAGCGGCGAGATCAGATAGCCGCTCCAGAAAGGCCAGAACAGCGGTGCGCCGAAGGGCGCGGTCGTGTCTTTGGCGAGGAGATCCAGGCCGAGGTGCAGCATGCCGGCAGCGATCAGGAGAGGAGCGTAACGCCCCTTCTCTCCGAGCATCCAGCCGCCGCATGCACCGGCGGCCACGACGAACAGCAGGGAATGGGTGGCCTGATGGTGCCAGGCATTGGCGTTGCCGGCCAGCAGCAGCCCAACCAGCAGATCGATATCCGGCAGCAGGGCGAAGAGGAGCACCGCTGCCGCGAGGAGCGAGTGGCGCCGCCAGGAGCGCTCACCGGCGGCAAACAACAGGGCGCCGGTGGCGATATGTCCGATCGGGGTTGGCATCCTCCTCCCCTCCTCCCATCTTCCCAAACCTTTTGCGCCTCAGGACGCAACACCCCAAGCTCTCGCGCCCCAAACCTCTCGCGCCGACCCGGGCCTCCCGCGCTCCAGGATTTCTCTCGCGCCGACCCCAACTCTCGCGCTCTGGGCTCTCGCGCCGACCCGAGCCTTCCAGGCCGGCCTGGTGCCTGTGGCCGCACTCACTAAAAGGTAGTGTCAAGACACGACATTTGCCGAAACAAATGAACCGTCCAGGCTGCATATAAAAAGGCCCTGGCGAGACCCGAGAGCGGATGACCAGGGCCAAAAAGGTGCCCTTTCGCGGGCTGGATCCGGAAGAAATATAGGTAAATAATTAATTATTTACAAATCCATTTTTGGCGGGCATGCGATGCCGTGCACGGGAACGGAGCAGGTGCAAAGGAACATCCGCTCGCGCGTAAATTCAGTCCGTCCTCCGGGTCTGGCACGCATCCGAATATAACAACGGATAATCGCCATTTTTCATGGACCACCGGGGCGGCACGAGATTGGGGCGGGTCGGCGCCAGATCGGGGGGCAGCACGAGATTGGGGCGAGCCGGCGCCAGATCGGGGGACAGCAGGAGATTGGGGCGGGTCGGCGCCAGATCGGGGGGCAGCACGAGATTGGGGCGGGTCGGCGCCAGATCGGGGCGTCTGCCGGATCGGGAGACGCCCCGGGACAAGAATTTCCTTGTTATTGGCGGGGCGTTTGGCTACTTTTTTTGATCCGAACATCCCATTCCAACAGGAGCCGTTATGACCAACCGCTTTCTCGCCCTGATCCTGCCCGCCCTTATGACCATCGGGATCACGCTCTGCCCGGCGCAAACCGTGATGAACGAGATCTGGTCGCGGGGGACCCCAGGCGATCAGGACTGGATCGAACTCTACAATGCTGCCGACCACGCTGTGGATATCAGCGGCTACAAAATTTATGACATCGCCGGTCACAACGGCACCAAGCCGAAAAAAGTGCTCCCCGCCGGCGCTCTGCTCCCGGCCGGAGGCTATTATGTGGTCCTGACCGAGGACGGCACCACCGATGCCAGCAATTTCGGCCTCTCCAGCGCCGGCGAATGGGTCTGGCTCGAAAACCAGGCCGGCCAGGTGATCGATTCGGTCGCCTTTACGGCGATGACCGAGACGCAAAGTTACGGCCGATTGCCGGATGGCTCGGCCCACTGGCAGCTGCTCGCCTTCCGCTCCAAAAACACCGCCAACAGCGACCGGCAGCCCGTGGCCATCGTCCTCAACGAGATCTATTCGCGCGGCACCAGCATCGCGCCCGACTGGATCGAGCTCTATAACAAAGAATCCGCCGGCAAGGATATCGGCGGTTACCGGCTCTATGACAGCGGCGCCAGGAGCGGCGCCAAGCCCAGGAAAGAGCTGCCTGCGGGCACCCTCATTCCGGGGAACGGCTGGCTGGTGATCCAGACGGAAGGGGCCGGGGAAGCGAGCGATTTCGGCCTATCCAGCAGCGGGGAGTGGATCTGGCTGGAGGATGCCTCCGGCACCCTCATCGACAGCGTTGCTTTTCCGGCATTGAGCGAAGCCCAGTCGTACAGTCGCATCCCCGACAGCGCCCCGAACTGGCAGATATCGGTGCAGATTACCCGGGGCACGACTAACCAAACCCAGCCGGTGATCCCGGTCAAACCCGTGGTCAAGGCGCAGCTGCCATCCGTGCTCTACGAAAGTTCGGGCATCGCGCAAACACGCCCCGGCACGATCTGGTCGCACAACGACGCCGGACATGAGAACCAGCTTTACGCCTTTAACATTTCCGGCCAGTTGCTGCGCACGATCACGATCGGTCATGCCACCAACACCGACTGGGAAGACCTTGCGGTCGACGATCAGAAACGGATCTATATCGCCGACACCGGCAACAATTTCAACATGCGGCAGGACCTGGCTATTTATCGCATTCCGGACCCGGAAACCTCGGCCGGCGACACCATCAATGCAGAGGTGATCCGGTTCAGCTTTGAAGACCAGACCGCCTTCCCGCCGCCCGCCCAGAATGCCAATTTTGACGTCGAGGCGATGGTCTGGCACGGCGATTCGCTCTTTCTCTTCACTAAAGACCGGAGCTCGCCCCTGTCCGGTTTCACCAAACTCTACGCCCTGCCCGCCGAGCCTGGCACCTGGACGGCCAAACTCATGGGCTCCCGCTACATGGGCTACACCATCGCTTCGGCGCTGGTCACCTCGGCCGACATCGATCCCGAAACAGGGACCCTGGCCCTCCTGGTCAAGGAACGGCTGGTGCTTTTCCGCAATTATCCGGGGAACCGTTTCTTCGAAGGGGAGGTTACTGAATACCCCTTCGTCCCCCTTCCCGGCCAGGCGGAAGCGATCGCTTTTACCTCGCCCTCGAGCCTGCTGATGACCGAGGAGGGAACGGTGACCAATTCCGGCAACCTCTACGAGATTTCCCTTT
Organism: uncultured Cytophagia bacterium; assembly: GCA_964436305.1. Lineage (GTDB taxonomy): Bacteria > Zhuqueibacterota > Zhuqueibacteria > Residuimicrobiales > Residuimicrobiaceae > JAKPUX01. The sequence goes on from CAYTCI010000088.1 coordinate 3,045, forward strand.
CCGCTGCCGGGATCCGCACCGGGCAAAACGCCGCGCCGGCCGGCTTCCGTCTCGAGCAGAACTATCCCAATCCTTTCAACCCGGTCACCTCGATCCGCTTTGTTCTGAGCGAGCCGGGCCGGGTATCGCTGCAGGTCTACAACATGCGGGGGGAGCAGGTGACCAGCCTGGTGGATGGCTCCCTTCCCGCCGGCGAGCAGAGCGTGCGTTTTGATGCCGCGGGTCTGACCTCCGGGGTCTATTTCTACCGGCTGGTTGCAGATGGTCACACTGCTGCGGGCAAGATGCTGCTGATCCGATAAGGTGCGGCGGGTATCAGGTTTTGGCCGCGCGCGCCGTCAGTTCCCGCGGATCAGCCGCAGCAAAAAGACATCATTTTCACGCAGTGGCAGTTCGGTGACAAAGGGGGCGCCGGCCTTGACCTCGATCAGTTCGGTGGCGACCGGAGAGCCATCGTTGAGTTGTTTGAGCTGCTCCACCTGACGCCGGGTGAGCTGGGCGGGCCGGCCCATCGCCAGATAGGTGGCGTAGGGATCGTTGACACGATAGCCCACCTGCGAGATCTCCAGCTTGTAGAGGCCGGCCTCCAGCCCCGCCAGCGAGATACGGACCTTGCCCCTGGCTTTGGCCGGCAGATCGCGGAGATAATAGACCTGGTTGTTCACCGAATCCGCGGGATGGGTCCAGGTATAATCCCAGAGCAGGAGCTGGAGATCGCCGTTCTCGTTCTTGCAGGCCCATGAGCAGGAATCGCTGTTGGCCAGCTCCAGCGGTCCGAGTTGATTGAGGTACTGGAAGGCACGGTACGCCGGTTTGCCGATGCCCTGATAGTTGAGCAGCCCGAAGCCGCCGTGGAAGGGGGTGAATCGCGGTCCCGGTTCTTCAAAGATATCCGTAAAGACCCAGTAGGACATCGAATTGGCCGCATCGCCGACCTGTTTGATCTTTTGCAGAATATAAGCGGCCGAATGATAGCTGTCGTGAATCGGATCGGCGGGGGTATAGGAGGCGCTCCATTCGGTATAATGCAATTCGAGATTGGGCATGACCGAGGCGGCGATCTGCCGGCGGGAGGTGAGGATATCGCCGCTGACACTCATCGGATTGCTGTCGAGAATCGTGCCGGCATCGCCATACTCATCAAGATAGCCCTGCCGGACCCCGTAGGAATGGGTGCTGACGAAATCCAGCGGCAAACCGCTCTTGGCGCAAAAATCGATCATCTCCGGCACCCAGGCCGCGCCCGCCGTGGCGGGACCGCCCACACGATAGGCCGCATCCACGCTCTTGATGGCCCGGACGGTATGGGTATATAACTTGAAATACTCCTCCTGGCTCCCCGCCCAGAAGCCGCTCAGATTGGGTTCGTTCCAGACCTCGAAATACCAGGTTTTCACCTCCTCGGCGCCATAACGCTCCGTGAAATGGAGGACCAGCCGGCGGATCAGCTCCTGCCACCTGGTGTAATCCTTCGGCGGCGTGACGTTGCCGCGCCACCAGAACAGGGTCTGCTTGCCACTGGCGAGCGCCTCCGGCATGAAGCCCAGTTCGACGAAGGGCTTGATGCCAATGCTGAGGAGGTAATCGTAAAGCACATCGATGTACTGAAAATTGTACTCCGGATTCCCCCTGCGATCCTCGCGATAGACCCCCATGTCGTCGGTCAGCAGTCCGTGCATACGGATGTATTTGAAATCACAGGCCTTTTTGACCTCGGCCAGTTGCTGCTGCCAGTCGGCCCGCAGACCTTCGTTGGCCCGGCCGGCGCCGATGCATTCCTTGAACATCGGATTGAAACGGCCCTTGACCTGGCCATAATCGAGCGCGATCACCCGCACCGGCTCGGCGGATTGGGCGGCGGCTTGTTTGCGGGCAGCTGCACCCGGCTGCGACAGCAGACCGAGCAGGAGAAAGATCAGCAAATGGTTTTTCATGAGCATTTCCTTTCGTGACGGGCTCATCCCCGGATGCAAAGGTCCTGTTTCAGGAGGCCGGATTTGGACGCTCGCAGCATGTCGCACTGGCGATTGCGATGCCGTCCCTATTGCAGCCAGTTGAATTTGTTCTTCAGCTCGGCGATCTGTTCCGCCACCTGATGGCACCGATCTGCATGGCTATGATGGGCATTGAGTGAGTCAGCCCGTTTGATGAACTCCAGCGCTGCATTATATTGCGACTTTTCTCCCTGGGCGAGAAGATAGATCAGGCAGGCTGATATGCCCAGGGCATCGGCGTTGTCCCAGAGGACTTTACGGGTCGTGCCCGCATAAACAAGGCCTGGTGCGCTATCCATGCGAAAACCGACGGAGGTATTCGAGCGGCCTCCCTGCATCTCCGCAAAAACATTGAACATGGTTTCACCGCGGGCAATCCATAATCGCCTGGCCAGATCCCGATCACCCTCCTGCAGATTCTGCAGATAACCGCTCAGCCATCTGGCCGCGACCGACGTCGGCTGGTTCTCAAAGGGCCAGGCTCCGGAGGAATAGCAGTATTTTTGCACCAGATCGTCGGGCTGTCTCGTCTCTTCCGGAAGCATAAAGATCTTGTCGATGAGCTCCAGGGCCCGTTGCCAATCGCCCTGGCCGGCCGCTGCCTGAAAATCATTCAACTCCGCCGTTTGAAAGCTGCTGAGCGTCATGGCATCCACCTCGACTGTAATATCGTCGCCAAGCAGGGAGAGCCCCCTGAATTGGGAGAGCGCCCGGCCTGCCGCCAGCCGAACCCCCTGGTTTTCATCATTTTTCAGATGATCGACCAGCACCCTGATCCCGGACTTATCCGCGGCGCCAAACCGGCAGCCGCTCCAGTAACAGAGCGCCTCCCCCAAGGCGGTGATCGCCTCGGTCCGTTTCAAGACATCCTGGCCATACGCCGCAACCGCTGCGGCCAGGCCGGCCGTATCCCTCGCCTGGACAAGCTGGCCCAGATCGACGACTTGACTCTTCTTCAGCCAGTTCAGCATCGTGTCTGCTCCTCATTTTAGTGCGACTCCGGATCCCCGGTTGGTTATGCGATCAGCCGGAAGGCCTCGCTCTCGCTCTCTATCTCCTTTTTCAGTTTCTCGGCTCTCTTCCTCAGCCCGGAGGCCCTGGAGCTGGACAGCTTGAGATCGAGCATAGTAGCCAGGTTGCCAAGCGCTGCATAAACCCCTGGTTTGAAGCCGATATCGGATGCGATTCGTTCCTGTTCCTCGAGCAACTGGATCGCCTGGTCAATTTCGCCGGCCATACTGCAAATCCTGGCCCGGTAATGCAGGCACTCCACCAGATCGCGATGGTGTCCCGCGTTACGGTAAAATTCATCGGCCGCATCGAGGCGGGTACGCGCCTGTTCCAGTTGCCCTTGCTGCAACCGGATCAAGCCCAGGCCTGCCAGAGCATGCGCGCAGGCATCACTTGTCTCTGCCGCTTCGGATTGTGCGATCACCCTTTCATACAGCGCCTCCGCCCGCCCAAGGTCGCCCTGCAATCGCCAGCCATCGGCCTGTCTGGTGAGGGCATCGAGCACCGCCCGGGGTTCCCCAAGCCGGCGGCCAAGCCGCTCCTGCTCCTCCGCAGCGGCGATGACCACATCGCCCTTTTTCAGTGTCAGGCTGGCATCCGCAAAAACATGCAGCGCTCGCAGCAGCTCTCCCTCCGACCGGGCGTCACGACACATCTCAACCAGCTGCTTTTTAAATTGCCAGGAGAGAGCAAGCTGTCCGAGTTCATCGAGCAGTTCCAGCAGATTCCGGAGGTTGCGCGGTTCTACAGCAATATTCATGACACGTTCCAGTCGAAATCGCTGGTGACGGCAGGCCGCCTGCCAGTGCCGTAGATACGCCTCCTTGTCCCCATTCCAGCCGATGTAAAAGACCTCCTCATCCGTCAGTCCGCTCGCCAGCTCTTCCCATTCACCGGCGAGTTCAAGGGCCCGCAGACGTTCACGGACCCTCCGCGGCGTTTTTGCACGATCGCCGAGGCACCGCGCGAGGGCACGCCAGCACGCCCGCCGGGCATCATCCGTCTGGAGATAACGCAGACGTATGGCCTCCCGCAAGGAATCGTAGGCGATGGCAACGGTAGCCGAACCCTGCCGGGTCCATTCGGCCAGTACCGGACAAAGCTGGAGCCAGCTTGCGGGCGAAAGACCGGCTAATTCGCACAGCTCGTCGCTGGACAGTCCGCCTTCCGCCGACCAGAGTGCGCACAGCAGCCGGCGCACGAGCGCCTTGCCGCCCAGGTCGGGATCCCGCTCCCAGGACTCCAGCAGCAGCTCAAAACCCCTTGCGGGGCTCTCCGCATCGAGCCAGCGATTCAGCACAGAATCGCGCGTATCGCTTTTATTCTCCCGTGCGAGCAGACAGGAGAGGAGCACCAGATTCAGCGGATTCGCCGCCTGGGAGGTTTGGATCACTGATACAATCCGGTCCTTGGATAACTGAACCGCACGTTCAGCAAGATGAAGCTGCAAAACAGCTCCGCGTTCATGCTCTTCCAGACCGCGCACAACCAGCTCGGCATGCGGCTGTGCGGCCAGGGCAGTGAGCAGCCGGCCCGGCGAGAGGGCGAGGATCCAATGCATGGCGGCGGGCCAATCGCCTTGCACCAGTTCCATCAGGGCCGGGAGGGAACTCTCCTCGATCAGGTTGAATCCATCAATGAGGATAATGACCTGGCTGCAGGGGGCGGAATAAACCTGGTCCCCGGCCGTCATGGTTTCCATGAGCGCGTCGAGCCGCCGGGTGAATTCCTGGATCCCGGCGCCATGGCGCTCGTCGCCGACAAAATGGCTGAAAAGGAGGTGGTCGGGATGGGCCTTGCTGTGCTCTCTGACCCAGCGGGCCAGCAAGGTACTCTTGCCGATGCCCTCCTCGCCCAGGATGAGAACGAGCGGTTTATCGCCGGCGGCGAGCGCATCCAGGCGGTTCAGACAGGCCCCTCGTCCGATGCAGCGATCCGCCAGAGTCCCAAGCCACTCCCCCGCTCCCCCGCTATCGTCCCGCCAGTCGTGCGCCGTCCCCTCCTCCATCCATTTCCCGAAAGCCGTACTTTGGCGCACGGCCTCGATCCCGGCAACGGCTCTCTGTCCGGATGCGAGCCCGCGCATACGCCCGGCGGCCGACTGCCATGCCGCGGCGACCGGCCTCCAGTCGCCATGCAGAGCAAAACGATTACACTGGAGGCTTGCGCCGCAGTGGGGGCATCGACAGGAGTGGCCCAGGCTGTTCGCATCCACTTCGCTCCATTCACGGCAGACCGGACAGCCGATGGCGTGGGAGGGTTTGCCGATCCTGAGCCGGTTCGGATCGCTGCGCCATGCCGTAACCGGGAGGGGATCCATGGAATTAGCCTCAAGGCAGAGAATGTAGACATGACCACTGTCGCTGCCGGCGGCAATGTAGCGTCCATCCGGGCTGACCGCACAGGACCATGCCGAATCGAAGAGGAGGTAACACGCGGTTTCGCAGCCCGAAGCCAGATTCCAGAGCTGAACCGCATGGTCGGTCAGCCCGGCAACATGCCGGCCATCGGGTAGCAGGGACAAAGCCCGGCAGGTTTCGGACCGCGCAATATCGTACAGGTGCCGGCCGGTGTCAAACGCCAGAACGCGGACAGGCTGGTCGATGCCTTTCACCAGCACAAAACGGGCATCCGGGCTGATGGCCAACTGCGAGCGACCGCAGCCCAGGCCCGGCCCGCTTCTCCAAATCGAGACGCCATCCTTGAGGGAGCGCATCTCGATCCAGCTCTCGCAGCCGATCACCAGATGCTCAGCATCCGGCGCAACGGCGATCTCGGCCTCCTGCACCTGCGCGTCGGACCAGTTCAGATCTCCTTTGGGCAGGCTCCGAACTTGCAGGCCAACGCCCGGGCGAATGGAAGCGAAGCAGCGGCCATCGGGACTCAGATGCACCCGCTTTCCCGCCGGGAAGACGCCTGCACAGGAGCCCTCGGCGGGGTTCCACAGGCGGGCCGTGCCATCCGAACTCCCGGAGAGGACCAGGCGGCCGTCCGGCAAAAAGGCAATGCTCTCGACCGCATCGGTGTGGCCGGCTAAAACCCGCTCGCACCGCCCGCTCTCGATGTCCATCACCCGGATTTGTCTGGCTGACAGCGTCCAGGTCACCGGGATATTCCAGAGCACGTGCCGGCCATCCGGGGCGGTCACCAGCAACCGGGTGTGGCCCTCTTGCCGCTCGAGGGAGCGCGGCGGCGATGGGCTGAGACTCCAGACCTTCAAATCATCAGCAGCCGAGACCACACGCCCGTCGGGCGTGACCAGAATCGAATTCACTCCGTAGCGATGGCTCTCTGCTTCTTGCGGAAGATCATCCTGCAACAGGTGCCAAAGTTTTACCGTTCCATCATACGCGGCAGTGACGGCGAACGTGCCGTCCGCAGAGAGAAGAGCGTGGCGGATTGTACCGGTATGGCCGGCGAGCCGCAGCGGCCGGGCTCCGCTCAGGCGATCGAGAACCACAGCGCAGTCCCGGTCCGTGTCCACTGCCAGGGTATAGCGGGCATCGACCGATGCATCCAGGACGGTATCGGCGGTCAGATCACACGCAAACGAGCTGACACAAAAGCCCGACCCGATATCGCAGATGCGCAGGGCGCCGTCCTGACACCAGCAAGCCAGGTGCCGCGAGTCGGCGGAAATCTGGACGCGAAAGGCCGCCGTCTCCTGAACAGCAAAGAAGGCCCGGGATTCACCATCCTGCGCGGCGAGAACCTCGACATGCCCCAAGGCCTCCTCCTCTGCGGCCGCCAGGGCGATAAGCCGGCCGTCGGGAGAATAAGCCAGGTGCCGGATGGCGGGCTGCTGGTTCCGTGTCCAGAGCCGCTGGTGGTTGGGCAGCGCCCAGGCGCTCAGTTCACCCGCTGCATGGTAAACGATCGCCTGCATGCCATCCGGTGAAACGGCCAGGGCGCCGATCTCGCCGGCCAGTTCGAGGGCAGGCCAGCATTCCGTTCCCAGCGACGGATCGAACACCCGAATGCAGCGCTGCCCGTCCAAAAGGACCAGGCGCGTCCCTCCGCCCCTGATCGCATGCACGGTCACCTGATCGGCGGTGAGCAGATCGCGGGAAATGCCGGTGCCCAGATCATGAATTCTAACCGTGGCGGATTGATAATCCGCCGCCGACACCGTGAACGCGAGATAGTTCAGGTCCGGACTCAGAGCGAGGGAGGAACAGGAGGGCACTTCCAGGGTCTGAAAGCAGCGGGCGCAGGCTGCATCGCCGGCAGGATAGTGCAACCGGCGGAACCAGGCGCGACCGCTGCGCTCGAGCAGGTCGCGCGCCTGTTGATGCACTGCGGGGACCATGGCGAAGTCCATGGCCTCCTGCAACGTCAGGTCCGGGCGACGCGCCAGCCGGTGACTGCAGGCACGAACAAAACGGGCGCAGCTGTTCAGGGCATCCAGATCAGCACCGGCAAGATTCATTCCGGCGAGCGTCAGGTTAAAATCGTCCAGCAGAGATGGAATCATCTCGGCAGCCGACTTGGCCTCGATAAAGCGCAGATCGGCCAGGGCAAGTCGTCCAGCCGGCATGACACCCGGCCGAGAGTCCGCTTTGGCCTGCTGGTAGGGCAACTCCGAGCATTTCCGGTAGTTGGGAATCCGTACCGCCAGCCCCCCATCGATCCAGAGCGGTTTCTCCGCAAAGTAGTCGGCCAGGACGGAATGATAACGCCGGTCGCCATACCCCTCCCTGAGGATCTCCTCGATCTGGCGGTGGTAAAAGCCCAGCAGGACCGTCCGGTCGGCGGCGAACTCCATCAGCAAGGAGGCCAGATCATGGCAGAGCCGAAGCCAGACCACCACCGGCAATCCCTTCGCCTCCGGCGAGCGCGCCGAGCGGAGCTTCAGATCGGCCATAACCTCCCGATCTTTGCTGAGGAGCTCGAGGAGCTCCTGCTCCGTGAGACCTTTGCGGCTGGCACAGAGCAGTCCGAGCAAGGCTTTGACGATCACCTCCCCGTGGTTCCTGCGATCCTGAAGCCGGGCCACGTGATTTCGGATCAAACCCGGGATATCGGCGGCCAGCCCGGGCGCCCCCTCAAGGTTTCCCGGAACGGCATCAGCCGATGTCCAGTGCCGGGCTTCCTCGAATGCGAGCCGGAGGTACAAGGGCCTTGGGCAGCCGCCGAATCCCTCCTCCAGCACCTGGAATTGCCGTTCCGTGAGGGTGCGACCGGCGGCCGCCAGCCACACCCGCAGCGTTTTCGCCGCCTCCTTCCGGGTCATCTCACCCAGCGGGATCAGGTTGGCCTCGGGGAATTTGGCCCGGGCGACGCGCAGGCAGACCTCCGGCTCATCCTCCCGGTCCATGACCGAGACAACGATGCGGACATTCTCCGGCAGCGCCGCGGGCAGCCATTGGAGCATGTGGGCATTGTCGGCCGGGCAGAGCTGGTCCAGTGCATCAATGAATAGCAGGAGGCGCCTGTCCGCCGGAATCATCCCGAGGAGAGATCGGAATCTCGCCATCAGCTCCGCCGGCTCCTCCGGGGTGTCGGAAGCTTCCCTGCCCTCGTTGGCTGCCGGCTGATCGGCGGGTTTCTGCTCTTGCGCGCGTTCGAGCCCAAACCGCCAGGAAATGTCCTGACACAGGTTGTCCAGCAGGGAGCGGATGGCGATGGACTCGGGGGTGGCGCTGATAAATCGCTGGATGACCTGCGCAAGCGGGCTGGCGCGCCGGGCGAGTTCAGCCGCCTGGGCCAGTAGAGCCGACTTGCCCGAACCGGATGGGCCATGCAGGACGAGCGGTGCAGGAACGCCATCCTGCAGATACGCAGCGATCTCGTGCAAGATGCCCGATCTGCCGATAAAGTGCTCCCTGCGCCCGGCGGCGAAATGGTCATGCGCCCTATTCTCACGGTCGACGGCGTTGACCTGTTTGAGCTGCCGGAGTTCCTCCTCGATGATGCGACTCAATACCGCCAGGGCATCGTGCGCGAACCGTTCGATGTAGGGCTCCACCTCACCGGGCCGGTGGTTGAGATCGTAGGCGAACGCGGTCACACCCTGGCTCTGCTGAATGGCTTCCTTCAGTGCCTGAGCCTTGCCGTATTCCTCGTCGCAAAAGGGATGTCCCGGAGAAAGCTCCTCGAGATTGCGGATGGTGCGTAAAAAGGCAAAAGCATGCTCGCCCGCAGGCGCGTCGCGCAGGGCGCCCTGTATGATTTCCTGATGCGTGGCGGAGCATTCGTATTTTATTCTGCGCTCGTCCGCCACAGCCCAGTTCTGTCTCGCGATGGCTTCAAGGAAGATCGCGCGGATCCTTTTTTCGGTCGCGCTCCAGGCGTCATAGTCCTGTTCAACGAAAACATCGCCCCGCCGGGGACGCAGGGTGTATTCTTCCGGCACGGCGTTGCGGTCGAGCAGGTACCATTCCTGGAGCAGCCTATTCTCCGCCGCCGGGATGCCGGCTGTCAGTTCTGCAAATTCGGCCGCCTCCACCCGCGGCGGCAGCGGAATCCAGCCATAGCGGTCACCGAGCAGGAGGATAAAATTGGGCCGTGGCGAAATCTCCTTGCATCGCCTGAGTTCGCTCAGGCAGATGGGCATGGTTTGCTGGTCGAGTGCCGCCTCCCCGCTGACGCCCCAGCGCAGGTCAATCGCCTGGAACAGGCAGTGGTTTGCGGTACAAAGCGCCTGCAATTCAGGGAAAACCCGCTCCTGGAGGGCGTCGCGCTCCATGATGAAATCATTAAAGGTAGAACTGACAAAAATACGAAAGGTCTTGGTCTGTGGTGGCGTCATTCGTTCACCTGGCTGATCAGGAAAGGCACTGCGTTGCACCATCCTCGCGGTCATGAGAGAGGGCGTCACCCCCCAGGGTGTGGCCAAGTCGCCTCGCGCTTGCACTCCCTGCTTGCTGTCACTGATGGATAAACAGATTCCGGCTGGCTAAAGAATCAGCTGCCAATACCCAACATCGATCCACTCACCCAGCTTGAAACCCACTTCCTGAAAGTGGGCGACCTTTTTGAATCCGAACTTTTCACACAGGGCAACACTCGCCGGATTCGGCAGCGCAATCCCGCCGATGACACTGTGAACGGCGAGCGCCTTCAGCTCCATGAGCTGCTCCGCCATCAGCAAGGAGCCAATGCCCCGGCGCAATTGGTCGGATGCGATATAAATACCCACTTCGACCGAATGCCGGTAGGCGGACCGATCCTTCCACTGGCTCGCATAGATGTATCCGGCTATCTTCCCGGCCGCTTCATACACGAGCCAGGGATAGTGCTGCGTGACCCGGCGGATGCGCTGGGTCATTTCGCCCGCGGAGAGAGCCGACTCCTCAAAGCTGATTCTCGAGTTGAGTACATACTCGTTGTAGATGGCACAGAGGAGGGCGGCATCTGATTCACAAATCCGACGTATCATTTTCTCCTCAGTCCGGTTTATCAGGCGTTGAGCCGCCACAGCTGCAGGTTAAGCGCGCTTGCGAAACTCACCCAGGCCAAATAGGGCAGCAACAGCAGGCCTGCCGGTCCGGAAATCGGCCAGAAGGCCAGGAGGGTCGCCAGAATCACCAGCCACAAAGCAACGATGTCGATGAAGGCCAGATCTGGACGGTGCAGACCAAAAAACAGATACGACCACAAGGCGTTCAGTATTAATTGCAGCAAAAACAGTCCCAGGGCGACTCCGGCTCCCGAGAACCCCGCCTTGCGCCAGACCAGCCACGCGGACACCGCCATGTGGAGGTACAAAATCGACCATACAGGGCCGAAGAGGTAACCCGGGGGATTCCAGCTCGGTTTGGCCAGGGCGGCATACCATTCACCCGGGGCGAATCTTGAGCCGATCCAGCCAGCCGCCAGTGTAACGCCAAGTGATACAACCAGACCCAGAGTCGATTTCATGGTCAAGGCTCCCTTTTTATTAATTCAGCCATGATCCTTCTTGTTGTGGCCAATCGATGCAAACGACATGAAGTGCAGCCGTAAGGGCCCAGTGGTGCTGTCCACATTCTGCGCGCTCAAGACCCGGCATGATCTTTTACAAACTGGCAAATCTCGGCCATCGCTTGCCTGGCCTCCGGAAACAGGGGGGAGAGCAGCGGAAACGCATGAACCATCCGCGGCCATTGGCGCAGGGTCACCTCCACCCCCTGTGCTTCGGCTTTTTGCGCCACATGGACACAATCGTCCAGATGAATTTCATGCGTTCCGACACAGACGAGCAACGGAGGAATCCCGGTGTAGTCTCCGAACAAAGGGGAAAGAAGGGGTTGCGTGGGATCGCTCGTGCCAATGTAGAGCTGGGTCCACACAGTCCAGGATCCCATCGGCGCAATATCCTTTTTGGCGTTATAGCGGAAAGAATCAGCCCCGCAGCGGAGGTCGGTGACAGGCGAGATGGCAAAGGCCGCCTTCGGCAAGGGAATCGCTTGCTCTTTCAGGGCCAGCAGCAGCGAGAGCGTCAGGGTGCCGCCGGCGGATTCACCGCCGACCACGATATCATGCGGCTGATACCCCTTGTCCAACAACCAGCGGTACGCGGCGACACCGTCGTCAACCGCAGCCGGAAAAGGGTGTTCCGGTGCAAGCCGGTAATCAAAGAGCAAGGACCGCCATTGGCATCCCGATGCGAATTTGGCGACGTGCATCCGGTGGGTATGGCACGAACCGGAGATGAATCCACCACCATGCAGGTAGAGGAGCACCTTGCCGGCGACAGGCTGCTGCGGAACGATCCATTCAGCGGCCATGGCGTTGATGCCGGTTTTCTCGACCGTGACATTTTTCGGCATTTTCAGCCTGGCGGTCGCCTCATCCACTTCATCCCTGAATTTGGCCGGCGAAAAGCTGGCATCAATCACCTCGGGTCTCAGTTTCAGCTTGAGCAGATGTCTGTTCCTGATCAGCCACAGAAAGAATCTGCTGCGTACGCTTGGCATGGTGACCTGCCTTTCACTTCCGAATCATGATCATATGAATCAAGAGCTTGCTTCCCCAGCACCTGCCACGATGACCCGCTGCTGCAGAAGGGTCCGCAAGGTCACGGTCCGACGATTCGTCCATCGTTGGTAAAATATAGGGGATTGCCCGATTGGGGTCAAGCACTTTATGCAAGGTCTGCTTGCGGTTGAGGATGGCGGGCGATCTCGCGACGCGGCGGGATGGCCGATGATCTCGGGAAATAATTCCATAAACCCCTCCGTTATCTTCTAGATATAGACCTGGATCCGTCTTTTCAATGTCCGTTTTCTCGAAGGAGCGAAAGCGATGCGGCACAAAACGGTAAGCCATCTATGGTTTTTGGGGATTGCGGGCTGCCTTTTCTGGATTCCCCGCGGCTTGGCTGCGACCTATCCGGTGATCAATACCCTCGATTCAGGAGCCGGCTCGCTGCGTCAGGCCATCCTTGATGCCAACAGCCACGCCGGCCCCGACACCATCGTCTTTAATATTCCCAAGACCGGATGGCTCTTCAACGGCTCCTCCTGGTTCATCGAGCCGGGCTCCCCACTCCCCGCACTCACCGATGATGGCACGGTGATCGACGGAGAGAGCCAGACCCGTTCTCAGGGCGACACCAACAACGAGGGACCCGAGGTTGTGGTCAGCGGCTATCAAGGCCTGTCGTCCGAAACGCGCTGGTCGGGTTTGGTCATCTGGTCGGCGAATAATCTTGTCAAAGGCTTGAGCATCAGCTCCTGGGCCCAGAATGCCATCTGGATCAGCGGTGCAGCCGCGCATCACAACCGTATCGTCGGTAATTATATCGGCCTCAATTTCAGCGGAATGGATACGCTGGACTCCCCCAATTCGACGGGCATTTATGTGGACAATCAGGCACGATTCAATGTGATCGGCGGCGCCCTGGCGGAAGAACGCAATGTCATTTCCGGCAACCGGTTTGCCGGCGTTTATTTTTTTGGTTCTATCCAACATTGTGTGGGTAAGTTGAACTGAATTTGCTATATTCCTCTC
>CAYTCI010000089.1:0-15967 GCA_964436305.1 uncultured Cytophagia bacterium
CTCCGGGATCCCGCCGGATCCCGGTGGTCATGGCGGCGGCTTTGTTTTTGACTGCCGGGGGCTGCCCAATCCCGGCAGGCACCCGGATTTCATGCGTCTGACCGGCGAGGATGGCGAGGTGCAGCGCCATCTGGAAGCGCATCCGGAAGTGGGGCGCTTTATCGACCATGCTGTGGCTCTGATCGAGATCAGTGCGGCCAGCTATGCGGCGCGGGGCTTTGAGCGGTTGATGGTCAGTTTCGGCTGCACCGGCGGTCAGCACCGTTCGGTCTATTGCGCAATCCGCGCGGCAGAACGCCTGCGTGCAGCGGGGTACGAGGTGCAGCTGATCCACCTCGACAAGCCGGATCCGGCATGAGGGCGATGATCCTGGCGGCGGGTTTCGGCACGCGCCTGCATCCGCTCACCCAAAGCCTGCCCAAGGCCCTGGTGCCGCTGGCCGAGCGCCCCCTGCTTGAGATCCTCCTGCGGCGGTTGACAGCGGCCGGATTCGACCGGATCGCGGTCAACGCCCACCACCTCGCCAGCCAGGTACGCGATTGGCTTGCCGTGCATCCCTTTTCCGGGGCGGAGATCCTTCTCGCCGAAGAGGCGGAGATTCTCGGCACCGGCGGCGGCATTGCGGGGATGATCCCCCTGCTCGGCAGCGATCAGCCGATTCTGATCCACAACGTCGACGTCCTCTCCACCCTCCCGCTGGCCGGATTTTATCGTGACCATGGCCTTCTCCGCGCCGAGGCGACCCTGGCCATCCAGGAGCGGCCGACCAAACGCTATCTGGTCTTCGATGACCAGGCGCAGCTCTGCGGCCGGGCTGGTGCCGACCGGCAAAATCCCGAACTGGTCTGCCCGCCGCACGGGGCACTCCACTTTTTCGCCTTCAATGGCATCCAGGTCATCGAGCCCCGCCTCTTCCAGGGTGGAGCTGCGCCCGCCTTCTCAAGCGTCGATCACTATCTGGCGGCCGCAGCGGCCGGGGCGCGCATCCTCGGACGGCGGATGGATGAATGGTATTGGCGTGATCTGGGCAGGCTCGCCGATCTGGAGGCGGCTGCCGGCGATTTAGGCAGGGGTTTGGTGTCGCTGGACTAGGGCAGAACTCAGGCGGTGCGATTGAGGGTTTCCCAGACCGATTCGATCTGACGCCGCAAAGCCTCTTTTTTTCCCGCTGAGAGAAACGCTCCTTCCACTCCGTTCAGCACGATCCGGTGCAATTCGGCACGCGTCAGGTCAAAACTTCTCTGCGCAAGACGGTACTCGTCGGTGAGGGTCACCTGAAAAACCTCAGGGTCGTCGGTATGGAGAGCGACGACCAGTCCCCCGCGCAGGTAGCGGGGAAAGGGATGGCTGGCGATGCCGGGGACCACATTGAGCCGGAGGTTGCTGCTCAGGCATTGGGTGAGGGGGATCCGCTCCTCGCGCAGGCGGTCGACCAGCGCCGGCTCCTCCATGGCGCGGGTGCCGTGGTCGATCCGCTCGGCCTTGAGCAGGTCGAGGGCTTCACGGACGCTCTCCGGACCGCGCGCTTCACCCGCGTGGACCGTGCGGTGCAGCCCCGCCTCGGCCGCGATGGCGAAGGTCCGGACGAAACCCGACTGCGGAAAGAGCGATTCATCACCGGACAAGCCGACGCCGGCGATGAGGGGATGGTTGAGGCGGGCGACCTTTTCGACCAGAGCCGCCGTCTTGTCCTCGCCGTGGGCGCGCTGCAGGTTAACGATCATGCGCACCTGGATCTGCGGCGCCACCTCCTCAACACAGAGTGCGATCTGCTCCACCATCTCCGCCAGATCAAAGCCGAGATCGAGATATTTTTGCAGGGCACAATCGAACTCGACATAGAGGACGTTTTGATTGATCAGGGTCTGCAGCAGCTCACGGACGATCCGCTGCAGATCCTCGGGCCGCTGCAGATGGTTGGAAACCGTGCGCATCGCGGTGACAAACTGGGTGAGATCCTCGAAACGGTAGAGGCGTTCGACCTCGGCACTGCTCTTCGGGACATACTCGGCCCGGTTGCGCTGCATCAGGGCGATGGCGGTTGCCGGCTGGATCGATCCCTCGAGGTGAACATGCAGCTCGACCTTCGGCATCCGCCAGATGTAATCATTCTCCTGTTCCACTTCTCTCCCTCTTCCCCGGACGATCCCGCGGCAAATGGCCACTCCATGCAACTAATATAGAATAAAAGTGCTGAAATTGCCAGAATAAAGTTATAAAAACGTGACCTTTTCCACAATCAGGGAGACGGCGCCGAATTGCTCATCGACTTTTCCCTGAAGCACGAAGGGCTGTTTGGCGGACATGCGATGGGCGAAACGCTCATAGGCGCGCGGGAAAAATGTCGTCTCGTAGATGGCGGTGGTATCCTCGAAGCTGAGGAATTCCATCAGCTCCCGGTTTTTCGTCGTTGCCAGTTTGGCGGTGATCAGCCAGCCGATCGTGGTGACCTCTTCACCGACATGTTTTTCCAGGTCGCAACCGCGCACGTGGCGGATACGGGCGATGCGCTCGCGGTAGAGCTCGAGGGGATGGGCCGAGAGCAGGAAGCCGAGGATCTCCTCCTCCATGCGCAGCATATCCGCCGTGGAGTAGTGCGGCGGCGCCGGCAGGGGGCTGGCATCTGGGGGCTCATCCGCGAAGAGCGAGAGGGTGGCCGGCGGCTGGCTGGTGCGGCGGCTGTCGAACTGGCGGAGCTGCCAGAGGAGTTGGGGGCGGCTTTTATCACTCTCGAGGGCATCGAAGCAGCCCGACTTGATGAGGAGGGCGGCATCGGCGGGATTGATCGCCGTGCGCTGGAGAAAATCGGCCAGGCTGGCGAAGGGGCCCCGGCGGGTGCGTTCGGCCAGCAGGGCCTCCCTCCCCTCGCGGCTGAGCGACTTGAGCTGCATCAGCCCGACGCGCACCTGGCGCCCTTTGCCGGCATAGGCAGTGCTGCTGTGGTTGATGTCCGGGGGCAGGATCTCCAGTCCCATGCGCCGGGCCTCGGAGATGTAGGCAAAGGTGGAGTAGTAGCCGCCCTGGTTGCTGATCACCGCCGCGATGAACTCCGCCGGATAGTGGGCGCGCAACCAGGCCGACTGAAAGGAGACCAGTGCGAAGGAGGCCGAGTGGGCTTTACAAAAGCTGTATTCGGCGAAGCTCTGGATCATCGCCCAGATCTGGTCGCATACCTCGGTGGTGGCACCGTGACGGGCGGCACCGGTATAGAAGCGCTCGCGGTATTCGGCCAGCTGCCGCTGCTTGTTTTTCTTGCCGATCGCCTTGCGCAGGCCGTCTGCCGCCGAGGCATCAAAGTCGGCGAGGGCGATGGCGACCTTGGAGACGTCCTCCTGGTAGACCATGATGCCATAGGTCTCCCTGAGCAGCGATTCCAGGCGCGGGTGGAGCGGCTCCCAGCGTCCGCCGTTGAGGCGGCGGACGTACTCGCTGATATAGACCGCTGCGGCCGGCCGGATGATCGAGCTATGGATGACCAGATGCTCGAAATCGCCCTTGCCGGTCTTGCGCTGCAGCTGGCGCATGGCGGGCGATTCGACATAAAAGACGCCGATGGTATCGCCAAGAGCGAGCAGATCGCGGGTAGCCGGGTCCTCCAGCGGACTGGTGCGGTTGAAATCGATCTCGCGGCCATAGTTTTTGCGGATGGCCGCGCGGGCATCGCGGATGACCGCCAGTGAGCGGTTGCCGAGGATATCCATCTTGACCAGTCCCATATCCTCGGCCTGATCTTTCTCCCACTGCACCACCATCACCCGACTGACGTCATGCGGCAGGCCGCGGTCGCCTGCTTCAGCGGCTTCAGAGCGCTGGAGGATCTTCTTCGCCGGCTGCAGCGGGACATAGCGGTCGAGGCCGTCCGGCGCGATGACCACGCCGCCGCAGTGGACCGAGAGGTGGCGCGGGAAACCGCGGATGCGCTCCGCCAGTTCGAGGATCTCCGGCCAGGGCGCCTGCAGTTCGGTGCCGCGAAAAACCGGGTGGGTGGCGACCATATTGGTGATGTTGCCCGGCTGCCAGTAGCTGGTCATCTTTTTGGTGATCGCGCCGATCTCGGTATCGGGCAGGCCGTAGACCTTGGCGATCTCGCGTACCGCCGAGCGCGTCTTGAAGCTGTTGTGGTTGGCGATCATCGCCACGCAGCCTTCGCCCCAGGTGCGAAAGAGGTAGTCGAGGATGTCATCGCGCTCATCCCAGGGGAAATCGACATCGATATCGGGCGGATCGCTGCGGCCGGGATTGAGGAAGCGCTCGAAGAAAAGATCGTAGCGGATGGGATCGACATGGGTGATGCCAAGGCAGTAGCTGACCAGGCTGGAGGCAGCCGAGCCGCGGCCGCAGGTGCGCGGAGCCTGATGTACCGCGTCGGCGACGACGAGGAAATAGGGAGCGAATCCCTTGGCGTTGATCAGCTCGAGTTCATAGTCCATTCGCCGGGCCACGGCGGTGGTGATCTCGCCATAGCGCCAGCGCGCCCCGGCAGTTACCTCCTGACGCAGCCAGGTCTGGGCTTCCTCACCGTTGGGGCCGGTGAAGGCGGGAAAGATAAACCGGCCGAAATCGAGATCGAAGGTGCACTGCCGGGCGATCTCGCGCGTGGTCGCGAGGGCCTCCGGGGCGTCAGGGAAGAGAGCCGCCATCTCCTGTGGCGGGAGCAGCCGGGCCTGCGGGGAGGCGATCTCCGCCGCGGGGATGCGCTCGAGGGTGGTATTGAGATCGATGGCGCGCAGGAGGCGGTGGACGGGGTAATCGGCGCTGTCGAGGAACCAGGCGGCGCAGCTCGCGGCGGCCGGCAGCTGATGCTGGCGGGCAAAACGAAGCAGCGGTTCGCGGCCGCCATGCGGGATCAGCTCGGCATAGAGGTTTTCGCGGGTGCCGCCGGCGAGCAGGGCTTGCAGCAGGGGAATTTCCGCGGTCAGGATGACGATATCGGGATCGGGCAGCGCGAGCAGCTGATCGAGGCGGGGGTGGGCGTCGCAGTGGATCGCTGTGATCAGGCGGCAGAGGGTGTGATAGCCGCGCAGGTTTTTGGCGAGGACGATGGCATTGGCACCCGCGCACTGGAGGTGGGCGCCGACCAGGGGCTGCAGATGGTGCTGCCGGGCTTCCTCGAGGAAGAAACCGAGGCCGTAGACTCCATTGGTGTCGGTGAGGGCCAGGTGGGAGAAACCCATCCGCCCGGCCGCGGCGCAGATCTCGGGGATCGTATTGGCGCCGCGGCAGAGCGAATAGTGGGAATGGAGATGCAGCGGGATGTAATCCATCGACAATCCGGCCCGCTTCAGATCAGGGATTTTTCCATGACCGCATAGGTTTTGGAGAGGTGGGCGCCCTCCATCGCCTCGCCGACGCGGATGACAAGCACATTATCCTCCAGCACCCAGCCGAAGTCGCAGTATTCATAGCCGCGTTTTTGCGAATAGAGCTTCTGCTGCCAGAGCATGACCCCGTCGATGCCGAGGCGGCGGAATTTCTTTTTCACCCCCATATAGCCGAGGCGGAAGCCCTTGATCTTGCGGCGGGTCAGGATCATTTTCGCGGCGCGGAGGAGTTCGCTGTGTTTGCGCCCGGGCGCGACGGCCATGCGCTCAAAGATGTTGGGCACGCCGCCAAAGAAGGCGGCCAGTTCGCCCTTGATATAGACGAAGAGGAAAAGCCCCTTCTCCATGACCAGTTGCATGTCGTCGACGTTCTTGTAAAACTCCTCCTGAGTGAAGGGGACAAAGCCCCAGTTATCGTTCCAGGCGTCATTATAGACCTCGAGCATCTCGGCCTTGCGCTCGGCCAGCGGGCGCTGGTCCCAGGTCTCGAGGGTGACGCCGAAGTGTTCGATCACCTTTTTGCCGACCCGTTCGAGTTTTTCCTCCATCGGGCGGTTGACCGGCACCTCCCAGGACTTGACCCGTTTGACCACCTGCAGGCCGCAATTCAGCAGCAATTTTTCATAATAGGGACTATTGTACTGGTAATAGACAACCGGGCGGGTTTCGAATCCGGCGACGAGCAGGCCGGGGGTGGCCTCATTGATCGGCAGATTCTGCGGGCCGCGCATCGTCTCCATGCCCTTGCTCTTCAACCAGGCCGCGGCGGCATCGAGGAGGGCCGTCGTAACGGCGGGATCGTCGATGCTCTCAAACTGGCCGAAAAAGCCGACCTTGTCGTGCCAGTGGGCGTTGTGGTTGTGGTTGATGAAGGCGTTGCAGCGACCGACGACGGTCTCGCCGCGCAGGGCCAGGAAGAAGGTCATCTCGCCGTGACGGAAAAAGAGGTTGGCAGGCTCGAAAAAGCCGGTGATGCCGAGCAGTTTGAAGCCGAGGTATTCATAGTCGAGCAGGGGCACGAATTGCGGGTCGTCGCGGTAGTGCTGCCAGTGAAAATCGACGAATTTCCGCAGCAGGCGCCGGTCCTGGGCGCTTTGGTTGGAGAACTGGATAATTTGACACGATTCAGGATTCATGGGCGCTCCATTTGCTGGTCGATTACCGCCCCCCATTCAGGCAAAGTATACGCATTTGGGGCGGTTAATCCAAGGATTTTCATGGGCGGCGGCGTCCCGTTTTTTTTGCGGTTTCGCCGCAGGGGCCGGGCGGGCGGCGGCGCGGCCGTAGCGGATGGCGTCCTCGCCGTAGCGGTCGCGGATGCGATCGACGGCGCGTTCGAGGGCCGCGCGCCGGGGTACGGCGGCGGGGGCGAAGAGTTCGAGTTGGGGGTTGGCGGGGGCGAGTCCCTCCAGCCGCAGGGTGATCTTGCGTACGCGCACGCGCCGGGTCAAGGCCTGATCGAGGGCGGCCGCGGCGGCGGTGAGGAGGGCCTCCTCGCTCTGTGCCGGCGGCGCCGCCACCCGGGCAGCCGTCTCGCGATAGTCCGAAAAGCGGATCTCGAGGGCAAGGCGGCGGGCGTGGAGGTCGTTCTGGCGCAAGCGGCGGCAGGCGCGGGCGAGGAGGCCGAAGGTCAGGCGCCGGATCTCGTTAAAGTCGTTGCAATCCTGTGCCAGTTCGAGGGGTTCGACGATCTCGGGGCCGCGCCGCACCGGCTGCACCGGGCGCTCGTCGATGCCGCGGGCGCGCTGAAAGAGCAGCAGTCCGAAGCGGCCGAAGAGCATCTGCAGGTGCTCGGCCTGGATGGCGGCGAGGTCGTGCACGCGGCTGACATTGAGTTCGCGCAGCTGGTCGCGCACCGGACGCGGCATGCCGGGCAGGCAGGTCACCGGCAGCGGCGAGAGGAAGCGCGCCTCTTCGCCGGGATGGACGTCGCAAAGGGCCGGGGCCGTCTGCTGCCGGGTCAGCTGGTCGGAGGCCACCTTGCTGACCAGTTTGTTGCTGGCGACGCCGGCGACGGCCGCGAGGCGCAGCCGCTCGCGGATCTCGCGCTGGGCGCGGGCTGCAGCGTCGACCGCGCCGCCGAAGAGGCGCCCCGATCCGGTCAGGTCGAGGTAGGCGTGGCCGAAGCGCAGGGGCTCGATGACGGGCGAAAAGTGACCGAGCAGGTCGAGGAGGGCGGCGGTCGCGCGGCGGTAGAGTTCGGTGTTGGGCGGCAGGACGGTCAGGTCGGGGCAGTATTTGCGCGCCTGGGCGAGGGGCATGCCGCGGGCGACGCCGCGTCCGGCCGCTTCGCGCGAGAGGGCGGCGATCAGGGAGCGGCTCGCGGTCTGGACCGCCACGGCGACCGGGCGGCCCTGCAGGCGCGGTTCGAGCACCCGCTCCACGGCCACGGGAAAGTCGCTGACATCGATATGCAGGATGGTGCGCGCCACGTCACACTCCGCTCAGGCCACCGTTTCGCGGATCAGGGCGATCACCTTGCCCTGCACGCTCCACTCCCCCTCCGGATAGATGTCGGAGTGGGCGGGATTCTCGGCGTGCAGGAAATAGCGCTCGCCGCGCTGGGCCAGGCGCTTGACGGTGGCCTCGCTGCCGATCAGGGCGACCACCACGTCGCCGATGCTGGCCTCGGCCCGGGCCTGCACCAGCACCAGATCGCCGGGCAGGATGCCGGCGTTGATCATGCTCTCGCCGGCGACGCGCAGGAGAAAATGGGGGCCGGGGGCGTGCAGGAGAAAGCGCGGCACCGCCACATGGCGCTCAATATTGGCCTCGGCCAGCATCGGGGTGCCGGCGGCGACCAAGCCGATCAGCGGGACCCCGCTCTCCTCGCCCGCGAGCTCGGTGGCCACCTGGATGCCGCGCGCCTTGTTGCGGTCCCAGACGATATAGCCCTTGCGCGCGAGAATCCGCAGATACTTGACCGCGGTATTTTTGGAGGCGGCGCCCAGCTCCTCGGTCAGCTCCGCCAGGGTCGGCGGATAGCCCTGCTCCCGCGAGCGCTTGACGATCAGCGCCAGGGCCTTTTCCTGTTTGCGTGACAGCTTCTCCATAGCCCTCCCATAAAAAAAGGGTGAAATTAGTTTCACCCTTAGTATACACATTTTTGGCGCGGTTGTCAAGCAAAAAGTGTCTGAATAGTCACCTTTTCAGCGCGGCCGCCCCTCTTCGAGCTTGAGCAGGGCGGTAAGCCGCTCGTGAATCGGGGCGGGCACCTCCTGCTCCCCCAACCCCTGGTAGAGGTGGATAGCGGTCCGCATCGCCGCAATCTGACCGGCGCATGCCGGACAGGTTTGCAGATGGCGGCGCAGCTGGTCGCACACCTCGGAATCGATATCCTCGGCGAGTTCGCTGCACACCTGCTTGAGGATGGTATCGCACTTCATAGGCCCACTCGCAGTTGGCTGAACGCTTTATAATTGGATGCAGCAAAAACAAAAAGATTCACCACTCACCATTTTTTCAGGCGCCAAAAGATGTAAAAGACCAGGACGGAGACAAAGGCGATGCCGAGGACCAGCCAAAAGGCGTGCGGCGCCTGCTGCAGGGGGATGCGCACGTTCATCGAAAAGGCGCTGACGACGAAGGTCGGGACCATGATGCCGATGGTGATGATATTGAGGGTTTTCATCAGGACATTGAGGTTGTTGCTGACGATCGAGGCGCGCGCATCGGCCATGCTCGAGAGGATGTTGGAAAAGATCTCGGCCTGGCGGTAGCACTGTGAGTTCTCGATCATGATATCATCGAGCAACTCCTCCTCCTCCTGAATAAAGCCGATCTTGCCGGCGTTGTTTTTCAGGCGCTGCAGCAGGATGGAGTTGGAGGTGATGGCGTTGAGGTAATAGACCAGCGATTTCTCCAGGGAGAAGAGGCTGATGAGATATTTGTTCTGCATCGAGAGGTTGATCTTCTCCTCAAGCTCGTTGGTGATCATGTCGATGATCTTGAGGTGTTCGAGAAAGTGGTAAATGGAGCGAAAGAGCATCTTGAGCATGACATCCTTGAGGCTGGCCACCTTGGCGAATTTTTTGTCGTCGAACATGGGCAAATCCTCGTTCGAGACCAGGATGATCTGGTTGTTGAAAAAAAAGATGCCCATCGAGGTGACACGGAAGAGGAAGCGGTCCTCGACGATATAGTTGCGCGGCCGCTTGTAGATCATGGCGATGTGTTCGGGTTCGAATTCGAGGCGCGACAATTCGTCGGGATCGAGGGTAGAGTTGAGGGTGTGCTCATCGAGCTTGAGTTCGGTGGTGAGGAATTTTTTCTCGGTGTCATCGGGACTGACATAGATGAAAATCTGTGCGTCTTCCCGGGAGCAGGCCTGGATCTTTTCATTCGAGATGTGATAACAGCGCAGCATGGCCTTCCTCCACCCTCTTCCATTCAGCCGGACTCAATGGTACAAGATACGGATAATAATCATCACATGCCAAACAGTTTTTCCGCCGCCCCGCTGCCGCAATCGCCGCGCTATTCTGAATATCATTCATTTTTCTGTTGCACTTGCCGGCGAAAAATCGTATAATATGAATATCATTCATTCCTGGCCTCTTGCCGAAAGGATATTCCATGATCCTGCACCACGAATTCATCCGCACCGCCAAACGACTTGGCGGCAAGCTCGCTATCATCGACCGCACCCTCGAGCGGCGCCTGAGTTACGACAAGACTCTCATCGCCAGCCTCATCTTCGCCGACTACCTCAAACGCTTCCGCGAGGGTTTCATCGGCGTGATGATCCCCACCTCCTCCGGCTCGATCCTCTCCACCCTCGGCACCGTCATGGCCGGCAAGGTCCCGGTGATGATCAACTACTCCACCGGGGCTGCCGAGAACTGCGAATATGCCCAGAACAAGTGCGGCTTTTCCACCATCATCACCTCCAAGGCCCTGCTCGAAAAGATCAACTGCCGGGTCGTACCGGGGATGATCTTCGTCGAGGATATCCTCGCCGGCATCAGTACCAGGGCCAAGCTCAAGGCGGCGCTGCGCTCCAAACTTCCGACCGGCTTGCTCATCGCCACCCTCCCCTCAGTGAAAGAGGATGATACCGTGGTTATTCTCTTCACCAGCGGCAGCGAGAAGGATCCCAAGGGGGTGCAGCTCACCCACAAGAACTTTAGCTGCAACATCACCGACCTGATCAAGGTCTTTCATCTCACGGAAAACGACAGTTTTATGGGGGTGCTGCCGCTCTTCCATGTCTTTGGCCACAATGCCAACTTTTGGCTGCCGCTGGTGACCGGCATGACCAACATCACAGTCGCCAATCCGCTGGAATACAAAAACATCCCCAGGATCATCCGCGAGGAGCAGCCGACGCTGATCGCCGGCACGCCGATCTTCTTCGCCGGCTACCTTCGTGAATCCGAACCCGGTGATTTCGCTTCATTGCGGCTGGTTCTGCCCGGCGCGGACAAGACCCCGGACTGGCTGCGCGAGGGCTATCGCAGCAAGCATGGCATCGAATTGATGGAGGCATACGGCACCACCGAAACCAGCCCGGGGATCTCGGTCAATTGCCGTGAGGCGAACAAGCCGGGGAGCATCGGCCGGCCGCTGCCGGGTGTCCAGGTCCGGATCGCCGATCTCCAGACCGGCGATCCCTTGCCACCCAATCAGGAGGGCAAAATCCTGGTCAAGGGCGATCTGGTGATGAAGGGGTATTTCGACGATCTCGAGGAGACCTCGCTGCGCATCAAGGATGGCTGGTACGATACCGGCGATATGGGGGTCATGGATGAGGATGGCTTCCTCTGGCATCGTGGACGGCTGAAGCGGTTCGTCAAGATCGGCGGCGAGATGGTCTCGCTGGTGCGCACTGAAAGTGTGCTCGAGCGCTATCTGCCGCCGGGAATCGCCTGCTGTGTAGTCGAGATCCCCGATTCGCTCAAGGGCGCGCGAATCGTCGCCGCGGTCACGGCAAAGGTGAATGAACGGGATCTGCTTAAAAAGATGGCCAAAGAGCTGCCGTCCATTGCCTTGCCCAAGAATTTTGTCGTGCTGGAGGAGATGCCCAAGATGGGGAGCGGCAAGATCGACTTTCGTTCGGTATCGAGCCGTGTGCGGGTGGTGTTGCAGAGTGCCGGGTAGCCGCCGCTCCGGCTTTACGGGCCCTGTCCTGAGGACAGGGCCTTTTTTATTGCTCTTTCATGCGGGAGCGCAATTGTTCGATGTTGCGCCAGAGTTGACGCCGCTCCGGGCTGAAAAAGTAACAGAGGAAAAAGATCCCGGTCGTCACCATGACGATGGTGGCGCCTGAGGCGAGGTTGAGCCAGACCGAGAGGAAAAGGCCCGCCCAGGTCGATCCGACGCCAATAAGGATGGAGAGGCCCATGACCTTTTTGAAATCATCGCTCAGCAGCAGGCTCGAAGCCGCTGGCGTGACGATAAGGGCGGAGACCAGCACGATGCCGACACTTTTTATCGAGAGGACGATGGTGATCGCGATCAGGCTCATCATCAGCAGGTTGAGTCCCTTGGTCTTCAATCCCGTCACCCGGGCCATCTCCGGGTCGAAGGTGAGCAGGAGGAACTCCTTGAAGAAATACCAGACCGAGCCGAGCACGAGCAAGCCGATGACGAAGCTGGCATAGAGATCGAAGGTGCCGACGGCGAGAATATTGCCGAAGAGGTAGCCGAAGAGGTCGGCCTGATAGCCCTTCATCAGGCCGATGAGCAGAACCCCGAAGGCCATGGTTGACGCAAAAAAGATGCCGACTGCGCTGTCCTCGCGCACCTTGCGCTCCTCGCCAAGAAAGGCGATGCCCCAGGCGGCCGCCAGGCAGAAAAGGATGGTGGTGAAGAAGGGATTGATGCCGAGGAGCAGACCGAGGGCGACGCCGCCGAAGGAGGCATGGGCGATACCCGCTCCGATGAAGGCCATGCTGCGCAGGACGACATAGACCCCCATCACCGCGCAGACGGTGCCGATGAGGGTGGCGGAGATCAGAGCCCGCTGCATGAAGGGATAAGAGAGTATCTCCATAGCGCCTTTCTCAGGAATGCGGGTGGTGGTGGCTGTGGCCGTGGGCCGGGGTGGGCACGACCATATGGGGTACCTCGCCGTGCTGGAAAAAGATCGCATCGCAGCCGTACATGCCCTCGAGGGCATCGCTGCCGAGCACTTCCTGAGGCCGGCCATGGGCGACCAGGCGGCGGTTGAGGCAAGCGACGGCTGAGACATAGCGGGAGACCACGCCGACGTCGTGGGAGACGAGGATCAGGGTCATCTGCATCTGCTGGTGCATATGGTGCACCCATTCGTAAAAGCCCTCGGTGGCGCCGACGTCGAGGGCGGCGGTGGGCTCATCGAGAAGGAGGAGTTCGGGTTCGAGGGCGAGGGCGCGGGCGATCAGCGCGCGCTGGCGTTGTCCGCCGCTGAGCCGGCCGATCTGGCGCTGGGCGAGATCGTTCATCTCGACGCGTTCGAGGGCCTGATCGACGGCACGCCAGTCCTCGGCTCCCGGCCGCCGACCGAGACCGATTTTGTGGCTGCGGCCGAGCATGACCATATCGCGCACCCGCAGAGGGAAATTAAAATCAATCTGGGCGTATTGCGGCACATAGCCGATGCGGTCGCGCAGGACACCGAGATCTGCAGGCTGGCGGCCGAAGAGGGTGATGGAGCCGCTGATCGGTTCGATCAGACCCAGCATGGTGCGCAGCAGGGTGGTCTTGCCGGAGCCGTTGGGCCCGAGGATGCCCCAGAATTCGCCGCGCTGGATGCTGAAGGTGATGTTGGTGAGCGCCAGTTTATCCTGATAGGCGACCGAAAGGTTTTCGCAGGCGATGACGACCGGGTTCATAGCGGGCTCATTTCATCACCTCTGCCATGCGGGCCACATTTTGCCGCATCAGCTGGAGGTAGCCGAATCCGGGGCGTTCCTCCCCCAGGGGATCCAGGAGAATGACACGGGCGCCGCACTCCCGTGCGATGGTTTCGCTGCTTTTGGTAGGAAACTGCTTTTCGGCGAACAGGGCGCTCAGGCTGAGTTTGCGGGTGGTCTCGATGATCTGGACCATCTCCTGCGGGGTGGGTTCTAAGCCGGCCCTTTTTTCGATCACCGCCGCCTGATTCAGCTTGTAATTATCGGCGAAGTAGCTCCAGGAGGCGTGGAACGAGACGAACGAGCGCTGCTGCCAGCCGGCGATCTCGAGGGTGATCGCGTTGTCGAGGGCGCGCAGGGAATCGAGATAGTTCTGCGTGTTACGCCGGTAGATCGAGGCATTGGCGGGATCGAGCGCGATCAGGGCCTCGCCGATGGCCATGACCTGACGCATGGCCAGGGGGGGCGAGAGCCAGATATGGGGATTGCCGCCAGGATGTTCCTCCCCGCCATGCTCATCCGCCATGGGATGAATGCCCGCTGCGGTCTCGATCACCTTGAGATGCTGCTTGCCGATGGTTTCGATCAGCTTGTCCGCCCAGAATTCCAGTCCCATGCCGTTGAGAACCATCAGGCGGGCGTGGCTGGTGCGGCGGACAATCTCGGGGGTCAGCTCAAAGGTATGTGGATTGGCGGCGCCGCTAACGATGGTCACAACCTCCACCTTGTCGCCGCCCACCTGACGGACGAAATCGGCGAGGGGGACAATGCTGGCCGCGACGACCAGTTTGCCGGGCTTTGGGCTGGGCGAATCGCCGCCTGTGCAGCCGGCGAGCAGGAGGCCGGTGAGCAGGGCGATGGGGATGCAGGGTATCCGCTTCATTGGAGGTTTTCCGTTTTCTCAGGCAAGTAATCCGGGCGCGGTTTGCGCCGGTTTTTCATCAATCGCAAGTAAATCCGCTCCGGCAGCAGCCGTCCCAGCTGCGCAATCAGGACCATAGGCCGGGGAAAGCGGATTTCATATCGTTCCTGTTCCAGGCCGCGAAGGATGATCCGGGCGGCCTCTGCGGCTTCGATCATGAAGGGCCGGTAGAAGCCACCCTGGGCAGTCATCGGCGTGCGGACAAAACCGGGCGAAATGACCGACAGAAGCACCCCCTGGCCCTGGCAGTCGATGCGCACGCTCTCGACGAAGCGGGTCAAGGCGGCCTTGGCGGCTGAATAGATCGCGGCGCGAGGCATGCCGCGGTACCCGGCCAGGCTGGAGGTGACGGCGACAAAGCCCCGGCGCTGCGCCAGCAGGCGGGGCAGAAAGGCGGTAATGAAATGGACCGCGCCCCAAAAGTTGACCTCGATATCGTGGCGCATGCGTTCGGGATCCATGGCGGCGAGCGAAAAGCCGCCGCTGACGCCGGCATTGAGGATCAGGCCATCGGGCGCCAGGCCGGTCGCCTGCAGCCGGGTGCAGAGTTCGGTGACCGCCCGCGGATCGGCGAGGTCACAGGGCCAGACCGAATGGCGATCGCTTCCCCCCGGCAGTTCCGCAGCCAGCTGCTGCAGCAGGTCGCCGCGCCGGGCAATAAGGATCAGCCGGCAGCCGCAGTTCCCGAGTTGACGGGCGAGTTCGGCGCCAATGCCGCTGGAGGCGCCGGTCAGGAGGATGGTCTGGTGGTCCAGTTTCATGATGTGGGGTTGACCGTAAATAAAATCGGGTTGGCAACTGTTGAGTAATGTAGGCATTCGGGGCCAAAAATGCAAGCCCATTCCGGCGGGGGGAGGCTGTCGCGCTTTGAGACACCCGGCCATTCCGGCACAATCGGGCCTCCGGCCGCAGGGCCAATTCCGCGGCAACACCCGTAAAAACAAGAAAAACCACCACCCGGTCACTGGCATTTTATTTGCAATAGAACGGGTTTGATCTTGTTCTCTCACCAGGAGGAGCCATGATTGGACGAAAATTGACCATTTTGGGGATAATCGGGCTGCTGGCGGCGGCTCCGGTTCAGTCCCAGGTCGTCATCCAGGCCCAGCTTCTGCAGCGCGATTTGCGTCTCTTTTTCCTCAGCGATTTCAATTTTACCGGGCGCAGCCGGACCACCGCCGAGTTTTTCAGTGTGACCATCAGCAATACTTCCGTCAGCAGCCAAAGCGGCTGTCTGCGCATGCAAATCGACCGCAGGAGCGGCGCCCGGCTGGAGCCCCTCGCCAGCGGCACCACCGATCCCTTTCCCCTCTCCCCCGGGCAGGTGATCCGCATCACCAACCTCAACCTCTTCTCGCAGGCCCGCCAGTTCTCGCTCAACGATTATGCCATCGAGAGCAGCGGCGAGGGCGTGCGCGACCAGGTTCTGGCCACGGGCAAGCTGCCCTCCGGGATCTATCGCTTCACCTTCCAGCTGCAGCCCTGCGGCGGCGGCAGTTTCACCGCCTCCGACTCCTATTTCGAGATCGATGTATCCAATCCTACCAACCTCGATCTGATCGGCCCGGGAGCACCGGCCGGCCGCGGCGCGCCGAGCATCTCTCCCACCCTCTTTCCGCTCTTCCGCTGGAGCTCCACTCTCAGCCGTTTCCGGCTGACCCTCGCGGAAAAGCTGGCGGATGTGCATGATTCCGCCAGCCCGGCCGAAATCATCCAGGATCGCGTCCGCTTCCAGCGCACCCTGACCCTTGATCCGGCGCGCAGCGGCGGCGCGGCAGCCGACGGCTCTGAATACATCGCCACGACCCGCTATGCCTATCCAGCCACGGGTGGCTGGCCCCTGGAACCGGGCAAGACCTATTACTGGCAGATCACCGGTCTGGCCGCCG
>CAYTCI010000090.1:0-15522 GCA_964436305.1 uncultured Cytophagia bacterium
CGGCCGACCAGCAGAACAAGATCCGCGAATACCTCACGCCGTTCGCCAAGTTCTACGGCTCCATGAACGAGCGCATGGACGAGTACGTGCGGCTGTTCCCGGTGCACCCGGACTACCTGAAGACCTTTGAGCAGATCCACTTCACCGAGAAGCGCGGTGCACTCAAGACCATCGAGGCCGCCATGCTGGCCATCCTCGACCAGGAAGTGCCCGCCGACAAGCCGCTGTTCATCAGCTACGAGAGTTTCTGGAACACCATCAAGGCCAACTCTGTCTTGCGCGCCGACCCGAACATCAAGGAAGTGATGCGCGTGTCCGAAGTGCTGGAGTCCCGCGTGCAGCAGGCTTTCACGCGCCCGGCCTACAAGCCGATGGCACTGCGCGTCATCAATGCGTTGGCCGTCCACCGCTTGACCACCGGTGGCGACATCCACATCCCCATCGGCCCCACCGCAGCCGAACTGCGCGACGCCCTGTGTCTGTTCCAGCCTGGCGTGGAGGACATGCCCGGCGACCCGGCCGAGAACCTGCTGTCGATGGTGCAAACCGTGATGCGGGAAGTGCTGAAGACCGTCAACGGCCAGTTCATCTCCAAGGCGCCGGACACCGAGCAGTACTACCTCGATCTCAAGAAAGACATCGACTACGACGCGCAGATCGAAAAACGCGCCGAAGCCTTGTCCGACGACGCGCTGGATCGCGCCTACTACAGCGCCATCAAGGCGCTGATGGAGTGCAGCGACGACCTACGCTACCCCGGTTTCCAGATCTGGCAGTACCAGGTCGAATGGCAAGAACGTCGCGTCGAGCGCATGGGCTACCTGTTCTTTGGCGCGCCGAACGACCGGCCCACGGCACAGCCTGAGCGTGACTTCTACATTTACTTCATCCAGCCATTCGACAGGCCGAAGTTCAGCGATGCCAACCTGGCGGACGAGGTGTTCTTCCGTCTGAAGTCACCCGACGAAGACTACAAACGCTATCTGTCGCAATACGCTGCGGCACTGGACCTGGCATCCACCGCCAGCGGCGGCGCGAAGGCCGTCTACCTATCCAAAGCCCAGGACTCGCTGCGGTCCATGAGCAAGTGGCTGCAAGAAAAGCAGATGACCGCGTTCGAGGTCACCTACCAAGGCAAGACCAAGACGCTACAGGACTGGGCCAAGGGCGTGTCCCTGCGCGAGCGGGCACGCCTGGGTCCGGAAGAACGCATCAACTTCCGCGACGTGGTGAACATAGTCTCTGGCTTGGCACTGGGCCAGCGCTTTGCTGACATCGCGCCTGAATACCCCACGTTCTCGGTGCTGGTCACCGAAGCCAACCGCAAGCAATTGGTGGGCAACGCACTGCGCGCACTGGCAGGTGGAACGCGAACCAAGGATGCCGTTGCCATTCTCGATGCGCTGGAACTGCTCGATGGCGACCGCGTTGATCCCGCCAACTCCCGCTACGCGCAAGAGGTGCTGAGCCGCCTCAAGGCTAAAGGCCACGGCCAAGTGCTCAACCGCAACGAACTGCTGTCTGGCTCGTCCGACATCGAGTATTTCGCGCCGATCAAGTACCGGCTGGAGCCCGACCTGCTGGTCACCGTGCTGGGCGGCCTGGTCTATTCCGGTGACCTCGTGCTGTCCATCACTGGCGACAAGATCGACTCCGGCAAGCTGGCGCAACTCGCAGAGCGCTCGCTGGAAGAACTCAAGCAGTTCAAGCATGTCGAGGCCCCCAAGGAGATCAACCTCGCCGTGCTACGCGCCTTGTTCGAGCTGTTCGATCTGCCATCCGGCCTGGCTCAGAAGGCCAGCCAAGGCGATACCGAACCCGTCATCAAGCTGCAAGAGAAGGTCAGCGCGCAGGTAGCCCGGATGCTCAAGGCCGGTTCCGACCTGCAGCAAGGCAAGCTCGGCTTCTGGGGCCAGAACCTGCTGCGCGAAGAAGAAGCCAAAGACTGGTACGCCCGACTCGACTCGCTGAAAAAGTTCACCGAGTCGCTGACGCCGTACAACACCGTCGGCAAGCTCAAGAACCTGCGCGTGACGCCGGATGATCTGGATAGCCAGAAGAAGAATCTGGAGATTCTCGCCGCCGTTGAGCGCCTGCTCGAATTGGTCGCGGATCTGGGTGGCACGGCGTCTTACCTCTCCCAGGCCGAGATGGTGCTGCCCACCGAGCATCCGTGGGTGAAGCAAGCCGAGGCAGCCCGCAAAGCCCTACAAGACAAGCTGAGCCAGGACCGCACGGCTGAGCACGCTTCTGAGTACCGGCAAACCCTGGGCCAGCTCAAGAAGGACTACATCGCTGCTTACATCGCCAGCCACAGCAAGGCACGGCTTGGCGTGGCCGAAGACAAGACCCGCAATGCCCTGCGTCGCGACGAGCGCCTGCTGGCACTGCGCGTATTGGCCGGCGTGTCGTTGATGCCCACTAGCCAACTCACCGCGTTCGAGGAATCCCTCAATGGCCTGAAGAGCTGCTCGTCGCTGGATGAGCCGACGCTGGTCACGACCGCCGTCTGCCCGCACTGCCAGTTTCGCCCGTCCGCTGAGCAACTGGAACTGCTGCCCGCCGCCAACCGCCTGCACAAGCTGGACGACGATCTGGACGAATTGCTGGCCAACTGGCAGCAAACCCTGCTGGAGAACCTGGAAGACCCGTTCACCCAGGAGAGCCTGAGCCTGTTGCCCACCGCCAGCAAAAAGCTGATCGACGCCTTCCTAGCCTCACGCACGCTGCCGGCCCCATTGACCCAAGAGTTCGCCAACGCCGTGCAAGAGGCGCTGTCGGGATTGGAGAAGATCGAAGTCAAGAGCGACGAGATCAAGCAGGCGCTGCTGCAAGGCGGCTCACCCGCCACGCCGGACGACCTGCGCAAACGCTTTGATGCACTGATCAGTGACCGTAGCAAAGGCAAAGATGCCACCAAGCTGCGCTTCGTGATCGAGTGAAGGAGAACAGCATGCTGCTCAAATCACTGAAACTGACCAATTTCCTGAGCTTTGGCGAGTCCGCGCAGGTGCTAGAACTGCGCCCGCTCAATGTGGTGATCGGCCCCAATGGGTCGGGCAAATCCAACTTGATCGAAGCCATCGACCTGATTCGCTCCACGCCAAGCACCTCGGAGAAATCCAACCTGCTGGCGGCCATCCGCGATGGCGGTGGTGTGCGTGACTGGTTGTGGAAAGGCGCAATCAAAACACCACACGCAACCATTGATGCGGTATTCGACAACCCAAGAGCGCCCCAAAATTTGCGCTATGTGTTGAGTTTTTCTGAAGTGGGGCAACGCTTTGAGATCCTAGATGAGCGTGTCGAACACGAGCAGCCGGACTATGGACATACCAATCCCTATTTTTACTACCGTTTCCAGAACGGTCATGGCGTGCTCAACATCAAAGGCCATGAGCGACGCTTGCAGCACGAAGACATTGACTCCACCGCGTCAATTTTGTCTCAGCGCAAAGACCCCGATCAGTATCCAGAACTGACTTGGCTAGGTAATTCTTTCGGAAAGATGCGGCTCTACCGCGAGTGGACCTTTGGGCGCTACACCACACCAAGACTGCCGCAAAAGGCTGACTTGCCAAACGACCTGCTGGAGCCGGACGCCAGCAATCTGGGCTTGGTGCTCAACCGGCTGCGCCGCGATCCAGAGGTCAAAAAGAAGCTGCTCGACGCACTGCGCGCGCTGTACGACGGTATCGACGACTTCGATGTGCAGATCGAAGGTGGAACGGTGCAGGTGTTCTTTCAGGAAGGCAAGTACATCGTCCCCGCCACACGGCTTTCGGACGGTACCCTGCGTTACCTGTGCTTGCTGGCCATCCTTTGCCACCCCAATCCGCCGCCACTGATCTGTATTGAAGAACCCGAGTTGGGCCTGCACCCCGACGTTCTGCCAACGCTGGCCGACCTGCTCAAAGATGCGTCAGATCGCACCCAACTGATCGTCACCACCCATTCTGATGTGCTTGTCGATGCCCTGACAGACCAACCAGAAGCGGTCATCGTTGCTGAGCGCGGCCCGCAGGGAACCACACTGACCCGACTCGATGCCGACAAGTTAAAACCTTGGCTGGAAAAATACCGGCTGGGCCAACTGTGGACACGCGGCGAGATTGGGGGGACGAGATGGTGAAGTTGTACGTCGAAGGTGGCGGTGATACGGCAGCATTGAAAACTGCCTGCCGCGAAGGATTTACGACATTCGTCACCAAGGCCGGATTGAAGAACCGCCCACGAATCGTGGCATGCGGGAGCAGACGCGATGCGTTCGATTCCTTTTGCACAGCAATTGCCAGTGGCGAAGAAGCTTTTCTGCTCGTGGACAGTGAAGATCTCGTCAATGCTCAACACCAGCAAGGACAGCCGGATACCTGGCAACCATGGGCACACCTGAAAACCAGGCAGGGAGACGGCTGGGACAAACCGCAGCATTCCGCCGACACGGATTGTCACCTCATGGTGAAAATCATGGAAAGCTGGTTCCTCGCGGACAGGGATGCACTCAAAGCATTTTTCGGACAGGGTTTCAAGGAAAACGCCTTGCCTGCTGCCGACAACGCCATCGAAGGCATCGCGAAGCAGCAGGTCTATAGATCCCTGGAGCAGGCCACCAGTAACTGCAAGACCAAAGCCGTTTACGGCAAGGGCGAGCACTCGTTCAAGCTGCTGACGAAGATCGACCCGGCCAAAGTAATTCAGGCATCGCCATGGGCCAAGCGGTTCGTAGATGAATTGCGCAAGAAAATGGATGTTTGAGGTGCAACCTATGCCTATGACAACGAATGCAACCAGTAACTTGCTAGATCTGGCTGAGCAATTGGTTCATCGCTGCCGGCTCGCCGCACCCAGTCAAGCGGAAATTGGCAAGGAAGACGGCAATGGATATTGAAACCGCTGGGGCCATCAGGCTGTTTTTCCCCAACCCATCATTGACCTTGGTTTATTTCGAGGCGCTAGCCAATGCGCTGGATGCGGGTGCGACCGATGTGTCCATCGATATTGATGTACAGGCATTTGACAAGCCAGACACACTGAAAATTACGGTATCAGACAACGGCGATGGATTCACGGACGAGAACTTTGAGCGCTTTAGAAAACTGCTAAGGCCAAGAGATAAGTTCCATAAAGGCATCGGCCGCCTGGTATTCCTCAACTACTTTAGCCGGGTAGAGGTCAACAGCACCCGCGACAAGTGGCGCAGGAGCTTTATCTTCAAAGATGGATTCGATGGCAATGCACCACTTGAAATCCTGAAAGATGAGCAGCCCGCCAAAACAGCTTTGGCCTTCAATGGCTTTGCAAAAGATCGCGTCAAGTCCTATGACGATTTGAAACCTGACGCACTCAAGCCACTCTTGATCGAGCAATTCCTGCCGACGCTGGATGCGCGCAAGCGCGACGGTACGGCATTCAAAATTTCGATCAACTTGAACACCAAAGAAAGCAACGTCCAAAAAGAGTTCTTCCCACACGAAACGGTCATTACAGCAGATGACTTGCCATCAATGACAAAAATCACGATCCAGGATGATTCTCTGGATGCGATTTCGGCTATTGATATGTACTACCACATTGAGTCTGTGGCGGGAAAAGGCAGCGCTCTAACGGCATTCAGCATCGACGGACGCACGATTCCGGCCAACCTGATACCTCCGGCATCATTTCCGGCGGGCTATCTATGTGTTTTTCTATTTGAATCTGAAATTTTCCACTCCAATGCCGATAGCTCGCGTCAGAAGTTGGTGTTGCCCGAAGGGGTTCAAGAGGCACGGCTCTTCCGAGTGCTGCGTCGTGAGCTTGGAAAAGTACTTGCTCAGAAAATTCCGCAGATCACCGAAAGAAACGGAAAAATAAAAGAAAAGTTCGAAGAGCAGTTTCCTCATTTGCTTGGATTTTTTGAAAACGATACCGTCGGCCTGATTGATCGGGACGATGCTCTAGCGATCGCCCAGCAACGATTCTTCCGGGTCCAAAAAGAGATCCTTCAGAGTGAGAAGTTGAGTGAGACTGCTTATGAAAAATCTATGGAGCTTTCTTCTCGGACTTTGACAGAGTACATCCTGTATCGCGACAAGATCATTGGCCGGATGAAGGAGATGACGGCCGATAATGCCGAGGCTGAGATACACAACCTGATCGTCCCGAGGTTTAAGGAGTTTTCCCAAGATACCTTGTCTACCGAGATTTACCAGAACAATGCTTGGTTGCTGGACGACAAGTTCATGGTTTTTCGCACGATACTGAGCGAGAAAAGTATGGATGCTGTCATCAATGCCATCCGCCTGGATGACGAAAGCGTGGGAGATACTGGCCGGCCAGACATTGCCATGATCTTCTCAGCCGATCCGAGTGACGCTGCGCCGGTCGATGTCGTGGTAGTTGAAATAAAGAAGAAGACCGACGAAGAAAAAGATAATTTTTATGCGGTAAATCAACTGCTTGATCGCGCTGGAAAACTGGTGGCTTACTGCCCGAATATCCAACGGGTTTGGTATTACGCAATCATGGATATCAATGACACCACTGCCTTTCGGCTGCGGCAATTCAAGTGGACGCCCTTTTTCTCCAAAGGCAAAGTCTACTATCAGGAATTCGAAACCCCACATCCCGATGGGAGAATCATTCCCACGCCAACGTTTGTGGTGTCCTTTGATGCGATTGTTGCGGATGCCGAGTGCAGAAATCACACATTCCTTGAGATTCTGCGTGATGGTATGAAGAAATATGCCGAACAGCACGCCACGGGTTCGGAAGGAGAGCCGCTATGAGCACCTTCGCGGCTCAAGGCCTGACGGACATAGATTCTCTGGCGCTGGTTGTGCGCGACCCCGAGTCAAAACGGCTGATTGGCGAGGCTCTGTCAGCTTATCGCGGCGGAGCGTTTCGTTCCGCCATCGTTTCCACATGGATCGCGGTCGACTACGACATCATCGCCAAGGCCAAGGAGTTGGCTGCGCATGGCGATGCCGCAGCCATCGCGTTCGTGCGGGAAGTCGAGCAAGCGATACAGAACAGCGATGTGAAAAAGATGCAGGCTATAGAGTCTGCTGTCCTGGCTACGGCAAATGAAAAGCTCCAACTATTCGCTCCACACGAGTTTGAAGATTTGAATCGTTTGCAGAGGGATCGGCACCTGTGCGCGCATCCTGCCTTTGCCACGGAAGACTCCCTGTTTCAGCCGACACCAGAACTGGTGCGGACCCACATCACCCATGCACTGAAGCACCTGCTGATCAACGCGCCGCTTCAAGGCAAGAGCGCGATTGAGCGGTTCCACACCGATCTGCTGAGTCCTTCTTTCCCCGTGGATGGCGACAGTATCGGCACATTCGTTCGCACCAAGTATCTTGACCGAGCGAAAGATGTGATGGTCGTCAACTTGATCAAGTCCCTGATGAGTGCACCTTTCGGCGCTGAGTCTGCCCAATATATCGGGCAACTTCGTCAAGTTGCCCGAACGCTGCGGGAAGTTGCCAAAGCTAAGACAGCAATTTACGACGTAACAGCCAGGGATCACATCGCACGTAAATTCGATGCGATTCCAGACGCACTGCTGCTCAGCATCAGCGCTTTTGTTGAGTGCGATTCCCGCGTTTGGGACTGGCTCGCGGAGCCGACCCGAATTAGATTTAAGCAGTTGCTTGGGATTGCCGATGCTGAAACCCTCAAAGCGCATTCTGCCTTCGAGGTGTTTGGCATTCCCGAACTGGCTAATATTCTGTTGGCACGATTCGATTCTTTTGAACAAGATGTTCAGATTGGAATTATTTCCCAAATTCCAAGGCGCGAGTTTATTTCGCAGGCCATCCGCATCTATGGTGAGTCTAGTGGCTGGCGAAGCGCAGAGCATCGTGGGCGAGCATTGATGATTCCACTTGCACATTTAATGGGTGTGGATGATGTGCGTTCCATGCTTGAAGCTGTGCAGGGGAATGGCCAAATATGGGGTGCAAGCGGAACATCTACGATCCTGGATGCCGTATTCGACGCCACACGAAATCTTCTGCCTGGGTCTCATCCTCATTGGCAAGCATTTATAGATGCTCGGATCGCTGATAGGGAACCTCTAAAAACCTCCCCCAACGCCCTCACCGCCACCCAACAGGCCCGACAATCGCTACATGAACCCATCCCGCACACGCAGCGCCCTCAAGTTCGACCTCTTCGCCGACCAGGCACGTCAACGCAAGATTGAAACGCTGGGCGACCCGTTGCAAGTCATTGCCAAGCACATCGACTTTGATCATCTGGTGGACATCATTGATGGCCTATGCCCCAGGACCGACACCCGCAAGGGCGGGCGCCCGCCATACCCCACCGCGGTCATGGTGCGCATCTTGCTGCTCAAGTACCTCAACAACCTATCGGACGAGCAGGTGGAATATCAACTGCTGGACCGCATGAGCTTCCAGCGCTTTTGCCTGCTCTCGGACAGCGCCAACGTGCCCGATCGCAACACCATTTGGCATTACCAGCAGCGCCTGGGCGTCGATGGCACGACGGCGCTGTTTCAGGCCATCGATGGCCAATTGCTGCGCCACGGCTACATCGCCCGCTGCGGGCAGATCATCGACGCCACCCTGGTGCCCGCTCCCATACAGCACTTCACCAAGGACGAGAAGGCGCAATTAGAAGCGGGGCAGACGCCCCAAGACTGGAGCGCAGCCAAGCGCCGGCAAAAAGATCTGGACGCCACACACACCAAGAAACACGGCAAGAGCTACCACGGCTACAAGCTGAGCATCTGTGTCGATGTCAAGCACAAGTTCATCCGCAAGATTGCCACTGGCACCGCCAGCGAGCACGACAGCACGCTCTTTGACGACACACTCGACGATAGAAACACCAGCCGCGATGCGTATGGTGACAAGGGCTACCCCAGCAAGGCACGCAGCGAAATGCTCAAGGCCCTGGGCTACCGCGAACATATCCAGCGCAAGGCTCAGCGTGGCAAGCCATTGAGCGAATGCCAAAAGAAACGCAACACCCGCATAGCCCGCATTCGTGCACGGGTGGAACACCCCTTTGCGCAGATGCAGCACATGGGAGGCAAGCTCATCCGCACCATTGGACAGGCCAGAGCGACGGTGGCCATGACCATGATGGCCACCTGCTACAACATCAAGCGTTTGGCTGGGTTCCTCAAGGACGGGGTGGATACGTTCTACAAGGCGACCAGCCCCAGCCCATCAAAGAGCGAGACACGCCTGAAAACGGCGAATGCATGAGGAATGGGGAAAAAATGGGTGAAAACCGCCCAAAACACGCTGGTTTCGCCCAAAAAATAGGCATCACTGGAATTCGAGATCAATTGCGCACTTCAGTGGCGCGGAAATCAGGTGTTTTTAGAGGTGCCCGATAGTAGGGATGCCTCCGATCACTATGCATATCCCTCGCTTCAACAGCGACTCAAAGCAATAGAAACAGAATAAGGCAAAAGTATGATGAGTGATTTTTTCCAAACAAATGACGCCTTGGCAGGCCCCGTCGAATGCCTTGGCCAGACATTCGCCAGCAACGACGCGCGCCGCGCGCATTTTCTTGGGCTGCTAGCCGACAAGTTGAAAGACCCGGCATTTCGCAAGCAGGAAGGTTTTCCGCAGGGCACGGACGAAGCGATCCTCGCCATGTCCGACCCGCCGTACTACACCGCCTGCCCGAATCCGTGGCTGGCGGAGTTTGTGGCGCACTACGGCAAGCCCTATGACCCGGCGGTGAAGTACAGCCGCGAGCCGCTGGCGATTGATGTGAGCGTGGGCAAGACCGACGCCATCTACAAGGCGCACAGCTACCACACCAAGGTGCCGCACCTCGCCATCGTGCCATCCATTCTGCATTACACCCAGCCGGGCGATGTGGTACTGGACGGGTTTTCTGGCTCGGGCATGACTGGCGTGGCTGCACAGTGGTGCGGTACGGCACCCACCAGTTACCGGTTTGAGCTGGAGCAGGCGTGGAAGAAGGAAGGCCGCGCTGCGCCCAAGTGGGGTGCACGCCGCGCTGTGCTCAACGATCTGTCGCCTGCCGCCACCTTCATTGGTGCGAACTACAACATTCCCTTCGATGTGGATGCCTTCGCCAAGGCGGGCAAGCAATTGCTCAAGGAGGTTGAGCAGGACATCGGCTGGATGTACGAAACGCTGCACAGCGATGGCAAGACCCAAGGCCGCATCGAGTACACGGTGTGGAGCGAGGTGTTCAGTTGCCCGGAATGCGCGGGCACGGTGAACTTTCTCGACGAAGCGCTGGAAGACGAGAGCAAGCGCGTGCGCGAGGTGTTTCCGTGCCCGCATTGCGGCGCGGAGTTGAACAAGGACAGGCTGGAGCGCGTGCTGGAAACGCGTACTGACCCGGCCAGCGGGCAATCGTGGCAACGGGTGAAATTCCAGCCATCCATCATTGCCTACACGGTCGGCAAGACACGCTACGAAAAAGCACCGGATGCAGCGGACTTGACGACCCTTACGAAGATCGAAGCCTTGTCGCTGCCTGCGTCCGTGCCGACCAGCCGTTTTCCCATCGAAGACATGTATCACGGCTCGCGGATTGCGCCCAAGGGTTTCACCCATGTGCATCACTTCTATCTGCCACGCGCCGCACAGGCTATGGGTTTGTTGTGGGCGAAGGCGCAAGCGCATCCTGAGCCGCGCATTCGCGCCTTTCTGTTATTCATGGTCGAACAGGCGATCTGGGGCTTGTCGGTTCTAAACCGCTACGGGCCGACGCATTTTTCGCAGGTGAATCGCATGTTAAACGGCGTTTATTACGTCGCTTCACAGCACGCCGAATGCAGCCCTTGGTACAACCTTGGTGGGAAGCTGGATAGGCTCGGCAAAGCTTTCAGCAACTTCAAAGTCGGCACGAGCGGCGCAGCGATCAATACCGGCACTGCAGCACGTTTGCCGCTACCTGATAGCAGCATCGACTACATTTTCACCGACCCGCCTTTCGGCGAAAACATCTACTACGCCGACCTGAACTTTCTGGTCGAGGCATGGCACGGCGTCACCACCGATGCCAAACCGGAAGCCATCATCGACAAGTTCAAGCACAAGGCGCTGCCCGACTACCAGCACCTGATGCAACGCTGCTTCGCAGAATATAACCGCGTGCTGAAACCAGGCCGCTGGATGACGGTGGTGTTCTCCAACAGCAAGGCAGCGGTGTGGAACGCCATTCAGGTCGCCTTGCAGCAGGCGGGCTTCGTGGTGGCCGAGGTGACGGCACTGGACAAGGTGCAAGGCAGTTACCGGCAAGTGACTTCCACCACCGCCGTGAAACAGGATTTGGTGATTTCCGCCTACAAGCCCAACGGCGGGCTGGAAGACCGCTTCAAGAAAAGCGGCGCGACGGTGGAATCGGCGTGGGATTTTGTACAGACGCATCTTCGCCAGCTATCTGTCACGAAGGTTAAGAACGCGGAGCTGGAGTTCATCGTCGAGCGCGACCCGCGTCGTATTTACGACCGCATGATTGCTTGGTTCGTGCGCCATGATGCGCCCGTGCCTCTGTCCAGCGACGAGTTTCTCTCTAGCCTGCGCGCCCGCTTCCCAGAACGAGATGGCATGGCTTTCCTGCCGGAGCAAGTCACCGAATACGACAAGAAGCGCGCGCAAACCGCACAAGCACCGCAGATGGAGCTGTTCGTCTCTGACGAGCGCAGCGCCATCGACTGGGCAGCGGACTACCTGAAGGCGCGGCCATCCACCTATCAGGACATCCACCCGGAGTTCATCAAGCAATTGGGCGCGGGCTGGAAAAAGCATGAAACCCGCCCGGAACTCTCGGCACTGCTGGAAGCCAACTTCCTGCGCTTTGAAGGCACCGGCGAAGTGCCCAGCCAGATTCACCGTTACCTCTCCACTAACTACCACGACCTGCGCGGGCTGGAGAAGAACGATCCGCGCCTGATCGCCAAGGCGCAAGACCGCTGGTATGTGCCCGATCCGAACAAGGCGCAGGACTTGGAGAAGAAGCGCGAAAAGTCACTGCTCAAGGAGTTTGAGCAGTACAAAACCTTCACCGGCCGCAAGATCAAGGAGTCGCGGTTGGAAGTGCTGCGCGCCGGTTTCCGCGATGCGTGGGCGGCCAAGGACTACGCCACCATCCTGCGCGTCGCTGACAAGCTGCCAGAAGCCACGCTGCAAGAGGATGAAAAGCTTCTCACCCTGTACGACATGGCGCTGACGCGCAGTGAGGACGGCATCTGATGACCCCACTCGGAGCCGCTCGATGAATCAGGATGAACTGCTGGCACGACTCAACGGCATCGAATGGAACGATTTCGAGTGCAAAAAGGCGCAGCGCGCCGTGCCGGAAGATGCCTACAAAACCGTTTCGGCCTTTGCCAATACGGCAGGCGGCTGGCTGGTGTTTGGTGTCAGCGAGGCCAATGGCCGGTTGGAAGTAACCGGCGTTGAAGAGCCGGACAAAGTTCAGAATGATTTTCTGGCGGTGCTGCGTGGTGGGCAGAAACTCAATCGGGTGATCAGGGTTACGCCCCATCGCTTTGAACTGGACGGCAAGCATGTGTTTGCCTTCCACATCCCGGAAATGCCGCGCCTGGAGAAGCCGGTTTACCTCAAGGGCGACCCGCGCCAGAGTTATTTGCGACGTGGTGCGGGCGATGAACAGTTCACCCAAAGTGAACTGGAGCGTTTTTTACGTGACGCGGCGCAAGAGCGGTATGACGGCACGGTGCTGACCGAGCTTGCTGCAGATGCCTGCTTCGATCTGGATACCGTCAAGTGGTATCAGGCCCAGTTTGCCCGGCGGAACCCTGAACATGCCGAGATCACCGACCCGATCGCCTTCCTGCTGAACTGGAACTTCGTGGTCGAGCAAGGCGGCAAGCTGCACCCCACCCGCGCGGGTGTGCTGCTGTTTGGCACGGGCCGTTTTGTCCGCCAGATTCTGCCTAGGCCGGTGCTGGACTATCAGCGTATCGACACGGCTTTTGACCAATGGTCTGCTGAACAGCGCTGGCATGACCGCTATGTGTTTGAGGAGAACATTTTTCAGACCTGGCAGGGCCTGGTGGCGCGCTACATGCGCATTGCCGAGCATCCGTTCTCGCTCGACCCGACGACGCTGCGCCGCAATGATGATCCGCCGGACTATGTTGCCTTCCGTGAGGCAGCTATCAACCTGCTGATCCACCAGGACTATGGTGACCACGGGCGCAAGGCCTCCATCAAGTTGTTTACCGACCGCACGGTGTTCTGGAACCCCGGCGATGCCTTCGCGACCGAAGCTGAGCTGCTGGATCCCACCGAAAAGGAAGTGCGCAACCCGGCCATTGTGAAAGCGTTTCGCCGCATTGGTTTGTCGGATCAGGCGGGCACCGGCATTCGCGCCATTTTCCGCAACTGGCACGAGCTGGGGCGCACCCCGCCCCAGTTGAAGAACGACAAGGCGCGCAAGGATTTTGAGCTGGTGCTGATCAACAAGCCCCTGGTCACCGAAGCCATGCAGCGCTTGCGCCAAACGCTGGGGGCGAACCTGACGCCCGAGCAGGCGGGTGTGCTGGCGTTGGCGCTGTCGCTGCCCGATAACGAGCCGCTCACTCTCACGGCGATCCGCGGTCTGGGTATCAGTACCACCCAGCAGGCCCGCGCAGTGGCTGACCATCTGGTGCGGCAGCAGTTGCTCGACCCGCTCAGCGAGACCCAGTTTCAGGCCCGCGAGGCGATTCGTCAGCGCTTTGCCCAAGAGGCGCAAGCGCAGGCCGGGGACCCAGCGGGGGCCAAGTCGGGACCAAGTCGGGACCAAGTCGGGCCTAAGTCGGGACTCAGTGCCGAGCAGCAAGCGTTGTTGGCTCAGATGACCGATGAACATGATGTTGCCACCTTGATGCAGTGGGTTGGCCGCAGCAACAGGAGCAAGTTTCGGGAGGTGGTGTTGACGCCGTTGCTGGCATTGGCACTCGTCGAAATGACCATCCCTGACAAGCCCAACAGCAGCAAACAGCGCTATCGCCTGACTGTACAAGGCAGAGCGCTGCGCGGCGAGGTGGGCCAATGACGCAAACCGAGCGCAGTTTTTCTATTGGCGATTGGTGCTGGTTCACTCGGCAGGCGTCGCCGTGCCGTGTGATTGAGCGGCAGGATGTGTGGGGCGAGGTGGCCTACCGCGTGTGGTTGCCCGCCAAGGACGCGGTGGTGCGTGCCCGAACGTTGGACTTGGCCTCGCTGGAAAGCGTGCGGCCGAGTGTGGAGCAGATTCTGCACAGCACGGCGGCCGCCAAACTGCTGGACGCACTGGAAGACAACCTGCTGCTGGCGCCCATCCAGTCCAGCGTGGTGCCGTTGCCGCATCAGCTCTATGCGCTGAACCGCGCCATCAGCCGTGATCGCATCCGCTACCTGCTGGCTGATGAGGTGGGCCTGGGCAAGACTATCGAGGCCGGCTTGGTGCTGCGCGAATTGAAGCTGCGTGGCCGGGTGAGGCGCATTCTGGTGGTGGCGCCCAAGGGACTGGTGCGCCAGTGGCAGGCGGAAATGCGCCTGCACTTTGGTGAAACTTTTCAGTTCATCGAGCCGTCCGAGCTGGCGGCTTTCCGCCAGTGGCGCAGCGGCGGCGCGGGCGAGGAAGAGAACCTGTGGCGCATGCACGACCAGGTGATCTGCTCGCTGGATTCCGTGAAGCCCATGGAAAGCCGACGTGGCTGGAGCCTGGAGCAACTGAACACCTACAACCGTGAGCGCTTCGAGGAGCTGATCTCGGCGTCGTGGGACCTGGTCATCATCGACGAAGCCCACCGCATGGGCGGTAGCACCGAGCAGGTAGCCCGCTACAAGCTGGGCGCGGCGCTGGCCGAGGCATCGCCCTATCTCTTGCTGCTTTCGGCCACGCCGCACCAGGGTAAGACCGATCAGTTCATGCGGCTGATGCAGTTGCTGGACCGGGAAGCCTTTCCAGACGAAGGCAGCGTCAATCGTGAGCGCGTGCGACCTTTCGTGATCCGCACCGAAAAGCGTGCATCGATCAACGCCGAGGGCCAGCCGCTGTTCAAGCCACGTGTGACCCGCCTGCAGGCGGTGGCCTGGCAGGCGCGCCACGGTGCACAGCAGCGCCTATACGAGGCAGTGACCGACTACGTACGCCACGGCTACAACCAAGCATTGGCCGCAAAGCAACGCCACATCGGTTTCTTGATGATACTGATGCAGCGGCTGGTCACATCCAGTACGGCGGCCATTCGTACCACACTGGAAAAGCGCCAAGCGCTGCTTGATGCGCCGCAGCCCCAGGCAAATCTGTTCGAGAACACCAGTACCGACGAATGGGCGGACCTGGATGGCCAGTCACAGGTGGATCTGGCCATGCAGTCCAGCGGTTGGGAGATGGAAAAGTCTGAAGTCGAGATGTTGCTGGAACTGGCGCGGGAAACCGAGGCCGCCGGTACCGATGCAAAGGCTGAGGCGCTGCTGGAGCTGATCTACAAGTTGCAGCAGGAAGAAGGCGACCCGGCGCTGAAGGTGCTGATCTTCACCGAGTTCGTGCCCACCCAAGCCATGCTGG
>CAYTCI010000091.1:0-14709 GCA_964436305.1 uncultured Cytophagia bacterium
AAGAGGAGTTGGGGGCGGCGCGAGAGTGGGGTCGGCGCAAGAGTGGGGTCGGCGCGAGAATGAGGGCGGGGGCGGAAGGCGCCTAGATCGCCTCCACCCCGTCGCGGGTCAACCAGCCCACCTTGCCGTCACTGAGCACCACCTTGACATAGGCGCCCGAATGCTCGGCAATCCGCACCTTGGTCCCCTCGTGCAGATCAAAGACCTGGGTGGCATCGCTGGCGGGAGCACTGAGAATGCTGACCTTCTGCGGCATGATGATGCCGTAGCGCAGGTTACGGGCCTCGCTTGAGGTGGCCCAAAAGAGAGAACCCGCCAGCACAAAGAGAACCAGCAAGGGGATGAAGAGGTAGCCCGCCGCGGCGCGCACGCCCCCCGGTGCGACCAGCAGCCGCACGATCACCGTAGCGATCAGCAGATTGAAGAGGAGCAACGCCAGCACGCCCCACTGTCCCGCGCTCAGGCCGCCCTTGACGCCCGCC
This sequence comes from uncultured Cytophagia bacterium, assembly GCA_964436305.1. Taxonomy (GTDB): domain Bacteria; phylum Zhuqueibacterota; class Zhuqueibacteria; order Residuimicrobiales; family Residuimicrobiaceae; genus JAKPUX01. Next base: position 483 of record CAYTCI010000091.1, read on the forward strand.
CAAAGCTTGCCGGCGAAATAGGGCGGCGGCACCGCGATCTTGTCCACCACCCGCAGCTGCGCCAGGTCGAGATTGAAGGCGATGTCGGGATCGGCCGGCTTGAGTGCCCGGGCGCGCTCATAGTTGAGGATAGCCCGACCCAGCTCCTGCATGCGGAAATAGGCATTGCCGAGATTGTAATAGAGCTCGGCGCTCTCATAGCCGGTGGCCAGCGCCGAGTCGTAGGCCTTGATCGCCTCCTCGTAGCCATTCTTCTGCATGGCCTCATTGCCTTGCTGAAAATATTGCAGGGCTGTGGGATTGGCCAGGGCCGCCCCGGCGAGCAGCAGCACGGTGAGCACGATGAATTTGCGCATGGTCTAGATCGCCTTCTCGAGATTGATGATCGCCTCTTTCGCCTCGGTATAGATGCCCTTCATCTGCGTCAGGGTGACATCGGAGGGAGCGAAACGCTGATAGTCGCAGACCTTGAGGAGCTGCAGATACTGCTCGATGGTCGATTCCGGCACACGACGCTGCTTCAGGCGTGCCTCCAGGTCGCTGGTGACCATCCCGGCCTCGGAGAGATCGAGCTTGTCGGCCGCAAAACCCAGCAGGGCGCGCGCGATCTCGGCAAAATACTCCTTCTGACGCTCCACCTGGAGCAAACCCTCGGCCTGGCTCAGGCGCTTCATCGCCATGCGGTTGGCGCGGCGGCTGCGGGCATAGGCGAGGTTGCCGCTGAGTTTGTCAAGATGGCGGCGGTAACCGAAAGCGGCTGCCAGGGCCAGCAGCGGCAGAATCCACAACAGGGTAAACCAGCTGCTCTGGTAAAAGGCCCCGCCCTTGCGGCGCCACTCCGGCGTCCCGAGCTTGATGAACCGGATATCCTGGCCAATCAGCTTGACCTCTTCCTTGCTCAGCCCGACCGGCAGGCTCGAGGCGTCGCCGCTGCCCTTGGCGACCGGGATGACCAGCTCGGGTGTGGCGGCGGTGGCGTAGCGCCGGCTGGCGAGATCGAAATAGCTGAGGGAGATCGGCCGGATGCGCTGCTCGCCCGGGAAACGCGGGACCAGGACGTACTCAAAGGTCTTGCTGCCACTGATGCGATCGCCGGTGCGCTGGATGTTCTCGCTCACCTTGGGCTCGTACTGCTCAAAGTCGCGCGGCAGCATCACTCGGGGCTTGGGGATGGTATTGATATTGCCGGTGCCGGAGATCACCACCTTGAGGGTGATGGCCTCGTTGGTCGTCACCTCTTTTTTGTCGATAGAGGCTTTGATATCATAGGAGCCGGCCAGGCCGCTGAAATCGGCCGGTTTGCCTGACTCGGGGAAAGGCAGTACCTCGATGCTGACCGGCCGCGACTGCACCGTCCGGCGCACTGTGCGGCCGAAGAAGGGATCATCGAAAAAGCTGTCAAAGATATCGTTGCTGCGCCGCCGTGCCTGCACGCGCACGTCGCAGTCCACCCCGAGGCTGCCAATCTGCACCCGGCCGGGAGAGGTCGGGAACATCGCCATCTTTTTGAGGTCGGCCACGACGTACTTGCGTCCGTTGATCACCTCGTTGCGGGTCTGCGGCTGCTGCGGCAGGGGGATCTCCTCACTCCAGAAACCCGCGGTTTCGGGCAGCTTGCTCAGGGCGTATCCGGAGACGTTCACCCGGGTATAAATGCTGAAGGTGACGATCACCGGCTCGTTCTGATAGACCTGGCGTTTGTTGACCAGGGCGCGGATGAAGAGCTCCTCATCCGAGGCCTCGCTGGCCGGCAGGGGCTGCGGAGTGCTCGCCTGGCCTGTGCTGCCGGGGACTGCTGCGCCCGGCGTAGCGCCCGCCCCCCGGCCAATGGTGAGGATGATCGGCCGGCTGTTGACACTCTGGCCGCGCACTGTGACGGTGATCGCCGGGATGGTGAAAGTGCCCTCCTTCACGGCCGTATAGAAATAGGTAAAACTCTTCTGCACCGACATCTTGCCGTTGATGATCTGAATGCTCTGCGAGGTGCCGCCGGAGCCGAGCAGGGTGAGATATTCGCTGACCTCCGGGAGATCGATGCGGTTGATGCCGTTCGCCCCCTCACCGGACAGCTCGACGGTCAGAACCAGCTGCTGGTTCAGGGTCAGATTGGTCTGATCCACCGAGGCGGTGATGCTGAGGGGCTGGGCGACCAGCGTGCCTGCCCAAAGCAGCACCATCCCCATAAAGGTACGTAGCGTCATAGGGTTCTTTCTCTCCATCCACCGGCCTGTCACGGGATCACCAATCCTTGACCACCGTGATCCGTCCCGGGGCTTGCATCTTGCGGGTATCTTTCTGGTTTTGCTCATCCTGCTTCAAGGCATCAAGGATCCGCGCAGCATCCTCCCGGGAGATCTCATCCGGTTTGGGCTGCTGCTGTTTTTGCTCCTGCTGCTGTTGTTGTTGCTGCTCCTGTTCCTGCTGCTGTTGCTGCTGATCCTTCTTGTCCTGATCTTTTTTCTCCTGATCCTGCTGTTGCTGTTGCTGCTGTTGTTGCTGCTGTTGCTGCTGCTGGGGATTCTGCTGCTGTTTCTGCGCCTCATCCTTCAGCTTTTTGCGGGCGAATTCGAGGTTGTACTTGGCATCCTCATCGGTCGGATCGAGCTTGAGCGACTGGGTATAGGCCTGGATCGCCTCGGGCAATTTGTTGAGGCGGAAAAGGGCGTTGCCCATGTTATAATAGCTTTTGGCCTGGATCCGGCTGTCGTCGCTCTTGAGGGCGTTCTGCGTCTCCTTGAGCGCCTCATCGTACTTGTTCTTCTTGTACTCGGCCGCCCCGATGTTGAAGGGGGCCTCGGGTGTGCCGGGGGCTTGCGTCTGGGCATCGCGGTACTTGATCAGGGCATCGTCATAGCGTTCCTGCTGAAAGAGCTTGTTGCCCTGGACGATCTTGCCACGGCCGGGCTGGGCTTGCACGCCCCCACTACCCAGAACAGTTGCAGCCAGCAGGAATAATCCGATTCGTTTCATGGCTATCACCATTTGAATAGACGTTTGAGCCAAAAATCGCGCCGCTGGCGCCGCTCCGGGATGAAGAATTCCAGCGCGAGCAGCAGGATGGTCCCGGCCAGCACATACTGGAAGCGGTCCTCGAACTGGGAGAAACGCATCGATCCCAGTTCTTTCTTTTCCAGCTTGTCGATGTCGTCATAAATCTTGCGCAGCTCGTCCTCGCCGCTGCTGGCGCGGAAATACTTGCCGTTGGTCTGCAGGGCGATCTTTTCCAGGGTCACTTCGTCGAGTTTGGTGATCACAACCTGGCCATCACGGTCTTTTTTGAAGCCGGAGGAGACGCCATAGTCGGTCATCATCGGGATGGGATCACCCTTGGGCGATCCGATGCCGACGGTATAGATGATCACCCCCTGGCGCTCGGCCTCCTCGGTCTGCTTCATCACATCCCCTTCATGGTCCTCGCCATCGGTGATGATGACCAGCACCTTGTGTTTGCGCTCTTTCTGGTCAAAGCTTTCGAGCGCCCGGGTGATGGCCTCGCCGATATTGGTGCCCAGGGTCGGAATGAGGCCGGGATCGAGGATGTCGAGAAAGAGCTTGGCGGCGCCGTAATCGAGGGTCAGCGGGCACTGGACGAAGGCGGTGCCGGCGAAGGCGATGAGGCCGACGCGGTCGCCCTGGAGGCGGCCGAGCAGGCTCTCGATCTCATGTTTGGCCTTGTCGAGGCGGCTCGGCGGCACATCCTGGGCCATCATCGAGGTGGAGACATCGATGGCGATCATCAGATCGATCCCCTCGCGCTTGACCTCCTCGATGCGGGTGCCGATCTGCGGCCGCGCCAGGGCGAAGAGGGCGAAAATCAGGGCCAGGACGATCAGCCCGGCCTTGAGCAGCGGCCGCACCGGACTGGCGTTGGCCGCCAGCTTTTTCATCAACTCGCTGTTGCCGAACCGCTGCAGCGCCCGGCGCCGGGCGCGAAAGGCCAGCACATAAAAAAGCACCACCAGCGGGATGAGCCAGAGCAGGTGGAGCGCATAACTGTTCGCGAATCGCAGCATAAAGGATTCCGGTAATTAGGGTATCTTGCGAAAAATCGTGTTGCCGAGCAGCATCTCGAGGGCGAGCAGCAGCAGGCCGGCGATCAGATAGCCCGAAAAGAGTTCGCGATAGCGGGTGTACTGCTTGACCTGGATCTTGGTCTTTTCCATCTCGCTGATCTCTTTGTAGATCTTTTCCAGGCTGCTCTTGTCGGTGGCGCGGAAATAATGCCCGCCGGTGATATCCGCCACCCGCCGTAGCAGCTCTTCATCGATATTGACCGGCATGCGCACATAGCGCCGCCCGAAGATCGGATCATCAACCGGATAGAGCGCCTCGCCCTTGCTGCCGGCCCCGATGGTATAGACCCGGATGTTGAAGCTTTTGGCAATGCGCGCCGCCGTAAGCGGATCCAGTTCACCACGGTTGTTCTGGCCGTCGGTGAGCAGGATGACGACCTTGCTCTTGGCCTTGCTGTCGCGCAGGCGGTTGATGCTGGTGCCCAGTCCCATGCCGATGGCGGTGCCGTCCTCGATCTGGCCGACATGGATCTCCTCAAGGAACTTGAGCAGGATGCCGTAATCCAGGGTCAGCGGACACTGGGTGAAACTCTGGCCGGAGAAGACCACCATGCCGATGCGGTCGTTGGTGCGCCCCTTGATGAAATCGGCAGCGACCAGTTTGGCCGCTTCGAGACGGTTCTTGGGCTGGAAATCCTCGGCGAGCATCGAGCTGGAGATATCCATCGAGAGGACGATATCGATGCCCTCGGTGATCATCTCCTCTTCGCGGCTGCCGGCTTGCGGGCGGGCGAAGGCGACGATCAGCAGGGCGATGGCGGCGAGCCGCAGCACGAAGAGCAGGTGGCGGTAGCGTCTGCGGCTCGAGCTCCCCACCTCCTTGATCAGGGCGATATCGGAATAGCGCACCGTCGAACGGCTGCGCACGCTGCGACGCAGATACCACCAGATCATGACCGGCAGAATGAGCAGAAGCAGGAGGAACTCGGGATTGGCGAATCGGAACATCTCAGCGGCCCTCCCCGTCAGTGGTCTGTGGTTCCGCTGGCACGCCGGCCTCCGGCTGCGGCTCCGGGGTGGTCCAGACCAGTTTGGTGGCCTCGACGAAGTCAAAGGCCGTGGCGGTGAGTCGCCCGGTTTCGGCCGGCTCGGGAATGTATTTGGCGAATTTGGCCATATCGCATAGGGTGAAGAGATCCTGCAGCCGCGCCGGCCAGGGTTCCGCCAGGCCGTAGGTAGCGAGCGCATCGAGCAGCTGGCGGCTGGTCATTTCCAGAGCATCGATGCCGTAGCGCCCCTCGACGTAGCGGCGGAGGATATCGGCCAGCTCGCTGTGCCAGGCCTTGTGCTTGCCGGCGGCCAGCCAGTCACTGGCAACCAGTGCGTGCAAGGCCTCGAGGGCAACCTCGTGGGCCGGCCGGGGGGGCGTCTGCCGTTCCGGCAGGAGCCCCTTGCCCTGCCGGCGGCGGCGCCAGATCCACCAGGCGGCCACCGCCAGAGCGACCAGCAGCACGGCGCCGGCGACCTTGAGCAGAATCGACTTCCAGTCGCGCGGCGGCACCAGCGGCGGTTTGATGTCGCGGATATCGCCCGCTTCACTCGGATTGAGGCTCTGAACCAGGATCTTGATCGGCTCGCTGCGCAGGAGGTGACGGGTCGTATCCCCCTTGAGGGTATAGCGGATGGTCAGGGCGGGGATCTCATACTCGCCGGTGTCGAAGGTGGAGATCAGATAGTCGGCGCCGAGAAGGGTCCGCCCCTCCTTTTTCTGCGGCGGCAGCACCTTGTAGTCGCGCAGTTCGAACTGGCCGAGATTGCTGCCCGGCGAAGGCATCTCGACCTGGACGCCCTCCGCCTGGGAGATGCGCAGAGAGTAGCGCACGACATCGCCGATGAGGATCTTGGCGCGGTCCACCCGCGAGTCGATCGTCACCTGCTCCTGGGCCAGCACCCCTCCCAGGATCAGCAGCGTGAAGAGGATGATGCCTGTTCGCACTTTCGTCATATTGATTATACTCAAGTTATTTAAATAAGGCCTCACCGTGGCACAGAGCCGCCGGGACTCTTTCTCAGCGCCCTCCGTGCCGCTGTGTGGAACAGAATATCACCGGACCTGGTCGTCGAAGAACCGGACACCCTCGGCCTGCATCATCCCGCCGATCATCTCCTGAAAGGCACGCTGATACTTGTCGCGGTAGAGATCCTGGGCTACCTGCTGTTTGACCTCCTCCAGGCTCTTCTCGCGGGTCACCTTGCCTTTGTCGTTCTTCTCGGCATAGTCCGCCTTGTGCGCCTGGTAGTAGGTGGCGACATCGCCCTCATCGACATGGATCTTGTCCGCGACCTTGTCCTGCATGAGGCGGCGGACCATCAGGGCCTTTTTGGCCTGAAAGGCGCCGTCGACTACCTGCTGATCGTTGTCGAGTCCGGCCCGCTTGGCGGTGTCGTAGAGCAGCTCGGTGGCGACGTATTCACGCAGAAATTGCTGCTTGGTCTGGGGATTGCGGAACTGCTCGCGGGCGCTGGGCGGCAGCTGGTCGATCTCAAAATTCAGATCGCCCTGGGTGATCTCGCGGCTGCCGATGCGCGCAACCACCGCGCCGGGCCGCGATTTCTGCACGCGCGAGGGATCGAGCTGCACCGTCTCATCCAGCGCCTGGCGGGCATCGGCGCTGCGGTCGAGACGCTCGAGACAGGCGACGATCTTTTTGTTGGCCTCGGCGATGACCGGGCTTTCCGGATAAAAGTGCTTGAGCTTGAGGTACCAGGTCATGGCGTTGGCGTAATCGTGCAGACGCTCAAAATAGAGGTTGCCGATGGCGTACTGCAGATTGGCCGCCTCATTGGCGGAGAGATCATAGTCGCGCAGGCAGCTCTCGTATTCGTCGATGGCCTGGGCATAGAGAGAGCGGTTGATCAGGTCCGCGGCGAATTCGCGCACCTTTTCCGCCTCTTTGGCCGGGCGCTTGCCCGAGCCGCAGCCGGCAGCCAGGGCCGCCAGCAGGAGGAGAAACAGAACAGGATGACTCTTGCGCATGGCACTCCTCGTCCGGTTAACGGTAGCGTTTGGCGCGCATCTTGAAAAATCGGATCAGCGGCTCGACATACGAGACCCGGGTGTTGATCTCCACCTGGTCGACGTTCATCGAGCGGAAAATCTTGTCGCGGCCGCTCTTGTCCTGCAGGGCGCGTTTGCTGAAGGCCCGCCGCGTCCCCTCATCGCTGGTGTCGAGCAGCCAGGTCTCGCCGGTCTCGGCATCCTCCAGCTCGATAAAGCCGACGTCGGGCAGCTCCTGCTCGCGCGGGTCGGTCAGCGAGATGGCGACGATATCGTGGCGCTTGTTGGCGATCTGCAAGGCCTTCTCGTAACCGGTGGAGAGAAAATCGGAGATGAGAAAGACGACGCTGCGCCGCCGGCTCACCTTGCTGAGGTATTCGAGGGCCTGGCCGATGTCGGTCTTGTGGCCCTGCGGCTGATGGTAAAGCACCTCGCGGATGACCCGGAGCACATGCGATTTGCCCTTCTTGGGGGTGACGAATTTCTCGATGCCCTCGGAAAAGATGATCAGGCCGACCTTGTCGTTGTTCTTGATCGCCGAGAAGGCGAGCAGGGCGCAGATCTCGGCCGCGATCTCGCCCTTCATCTGCGAGACAGTGCCGAAGGCCGAGGAGGAGCTGACATCGACCACCAGCATCACGGTCAGTTCGCGCTCCTCCTCAAAGATCTTGACGAAGGGATGGCCCATCCGCGCCGTGACGTTCCAGTCGATGGTACGGATGTCATCCCCCGGCAGATATTCGCGCACCTCCGAGAATTCCATCCCGCGTCCCTTGAAGACCGAGTGGTATTCGCCGGAAAAGACGTCGTTGACCAGACCGCGGGTCTGGATTTCGATGCGCTTGACTTTTTTGAGAATCTCTTTTGGGATCATGATCGTTCTTCGTTAGCCCTTTTGCCGCTTTGCCTGCACGGCCGATCAGGGAACCTCGACCTTGTTGATGATCTTGCGCACAACATCCTCGGCGCTGATCTCTTCGGCTTCGGCCTCGTAGGTGATGATGACGCGGTGGCGCAGCACATCCATGGCGATCGAGCGGATATCCTCGGGCGTCACATAACCGCGGCGGCGCAAAAAGGCATGGGCCTTGGCGGCCATGCTGAGGTAGATCGAGGCGCGCGGCGAGGCGCCGTAGGCGATCAGGTCGGCCAGCTCGTCGAGACCGTACTCTTTCGGCCGGCGGGTGGCAAAAACGATATCGACAATATAATTCTCGATCTTGGGATCGATATAAACCTCATGCACGGCGCGGCGGGCGCTGATGATCTCCTGCGGGGTGACCACCGCTTTGGCCTCCGGCAGATCGATGCCGGTCATCCGGCGCATGATCTCCAGTTCCTCATTGCGATCGGGATAACCGACCGAAAGTTTGAGCATGAAACGGTCCACCTGGGCTTCGGGCAGGGGATAGGTTCCCTCCTGCTCGATCGGGTTCTGGGTGGCGAGGACCAGAAAGGGCGCCGGCAGCGGGAAGGTGGAGTCACCCAGGGTCACCTGGCGCTCTTGCATCGCCTCGAGCAGAGCCGACTGCACCTTGGCCGGCGAGCGGTTGATTTCATCGGCGAGGACGAGATTGGCAAAGATCGGGCCCTTCTTGGCGGAAAAGGAGCCGTTCTTCTGATCATAGATCATCGTGCCGATGATGTCGGCCGGCAGCAGATCCGGCGTGAACTGGATGCGCTGAAACTGGGTCTTGATCGCCGCCGAAAGGGTCTTGACGGTCATGGTCTTGGCCAGACCCGGCACACCCTCCAGCAGAATGTGACCGTCGGCGAGCAGTCCGATGAGCAGCCGCTCGATCATATAGGTCTGGCCGACGATCACCTTGCTCACCTCGGCCGTGATCTTTTCGACAAAGGCGCTCTCGCGCTCGATCCTGGCCTGGATGGCTTGAATGTCGATGTTCATTATACCTCCCAAATTAGATCTCTTGATCTTGACAAACTGGCCCTACCGGCTGGTCGAAGCCAGCATCGATTCCAGAATGGTATAGGCACGCTCCAGCTCGCCGCGCATCGGCGCCGCGCCGGAAAATTTGGCGACATCGGCCTGCTCGAGCAGGGTCAGGGTGCTGATGATCACCCCTTCCTCGGCCTCCGCCTCCTGCATCAGCCCGCGCACCTCGGAGGTGGTGGCGCTGATCAGCGGCAGGCTGTACCGCTCCGCCAGGTAACGGCGCAGCAGCCCCGAGAGCCGGGCGAAAGCCGCCCCCGTATCCAGGTCCGGCTGACGCAGATCGATCTCCGCCTTGAGTCGCTCCGCATATTTTTCTTCCAGAGAGACCTGCTGTGCCTGCTGCTCCAGGGCAAGACGCGCCGCTTCGGCCCGCCGGCGCTTGATCCGGCGCACCAGGTAGAGGGTGGCCGCCGCCGCGAGCAGGGCCGCCAGCAGGATGATCAGCCAGAGATAGGAGCCCGGTTCGGGCAGCGGATCGATCACCTTGAGTTCGAGACGGCTGGTGACCAGGCGATACTCCTTGCCGGTCAACTTGTCCGTGTAGCGGATGACGATACCGTCGACATAGGCCATGCCCAGGCCGTCCGGCTTGACTGTTAACTGGGTTTCCTGACGGGCCACCTGCACGCCGCCGATCACCTGGACCCGGTTGGCGTTGGCAGTGCCCATGATACTGAGATTTTCGACCAGGGGATTGTCGATCTTGACGATCTCGTAGCGGTCCTGGTCTCCGGCCCATTCAACCCGTATGGTCACCACGGCATTGCGATTCAGCGGCACCTGCTGCGGCTCCGCCACCGCGGAGACGCGGATGCCCTCCTCACCCGACTGGGCCTGCAGCAGCCGGCCCGTCAGCACTACTCCCGCAAGCAGCAGCAAAGCAGCAGAACGCATCAGGCGCATCGCATTCCTCCGGACAATAATAAAGCCGATAAAGAGGCAACAGGGACGGATCGCCCATCGATCGGCTGACATTCTCAGCGCCACCACCGGCGGCGCAAAGATCATATCTGGTTACGTTATTTCTTGGCTGCTGCATCCGGAGCGGGCGTGCCGAGCTGGAGATCCAGTTCGCTGATATCCTTGCCCAGGTGCTCCAGTTCCCACTTTACCGAGGAGGCCAGTTCATGACTCGGCCACTTGGTCAAAAACTCCTGATAATACTTTTTGGCGTTATCAAAGTCCTTGATGTCGTTGGCATAGCGATAGCCGATCATAAAACTCGACTGGATGACATAGTTGCTTTTCGGGTATTTGGCGATGAGCTCCTTGTAAGCCGCCACCGAGCTCTGATAATCCTTGAGGTTGTTGGCATAAAGCACGCCGAGACGATAGAGGGTCTCGTCGGCGCGGGGCGATTTGGGGTACCCCTTGACCAGCCGGGCATACATCTCGGCCGCCTGTTTCCACTGCTCGCGGCTCTCGAAATCCGCGGCGTTGGCGCGCAGCTGCTCTTCCGTCATCTTTTCACCACACCCGGCCAGAATCGCGACCATTGCCAGCGCCAGTGTCCATCCTATCCAGTGTTTCATTACATCGCCTCCGCTACTTTGCTCGTGTGAATGTACTGTTAACGAGGATGAAAGTGGAAAGTTCCCGAATTTTAAAACTTAGGGATTTTTCCTCTTAAAATCAAGTTTTTTATCCTTTACGAGCACCTCCACGGTTGACCCTGCCGGAAAGTCACCCGCCAGCAGCCGCATCGCCAGGGCATCGACCATCTCATGCTGGATCAGGCGTTTCAGCGGCCGGGCGCCAAAGGCCGGATCGTAACCGTTCTCCGCCAGATACTCCTCCACCTCGGGCGTGACCTCGAGCTCCAGGTCCTGACGCGCCAGCAGCTTTTCCAGGTGCTTCAGCTGCAGCCGGGCGATTTGTTTGATCTCCTCGCGCCGCAGGGCGTGGAAAACGATGATGTCATCGATCCGGTTGAGGAACTCGGGACGCATGGTATTCTTGAGCAGGGCCAGCACCTCTGCGCGGACCTCCTCGTGGATCTTTTTACGGTTCTTCTCGTTGATCTCCTGCGAGCGCTCCATGATCTGCTGCGCGCCGAGGTTGGAGGTCATAATGATGATGGTGTTGCGGAAATTGACCGTGCGGCCCTGGTTGTCGGTCAGCCGCCCCTCATCGAGCACCTGCAGCAGGACGTTAAAGACCTCGGGATGGGCCTTTTCGATCTCGTCGAGGAGCACTACCGCGTAGGGTCGCCGCCGCACCGCCTCGGTGAGCTGGCCGCCCTCATCGTAACCGACATAGCCGGGCGGCGCGCCGATGAGCCGGGAAACCGCATGGCGTTCCATATACTCGGACATGTCGATGCGCACCATGGCGCGCTCGTCATCGAAGAGGAACTCCGCCAGGGCGCGCGCCAGTTCGGTCTTGCCGACACCGGTCGAGCCGAGAAAGATAAAGGAGCCGATCGGCCGGTTTTCATCCTGCAAGCCGGCACGGCTGCGGCGGATGGCGTCGGCCACCGCCTCGACCGCCTCGTCCTGGCCGATCACCCGCTCATGCAGCCGCTCTTCCATGTGCAGCAGTTTCTGCTTTTCACTTTCGAGCATGCGCACCACCGGGATACCGGTCCACTTGGAGACCACCTCGGCAATATCCTCTTCATCGACCTCCTCCTTCAGCATGCGCAGGTCCTTCTGCAGGTCGATCAGCCGGGCATTGGCCGCTTCGAGCTGTTTGTGCAGCTCGATCAGGCGGCCATATTTGAGTTCCGCGGCCTGCTCAAGACGGCCGTCGCGCTCGGCAGCCGCCGCATCGGTTTTGGCCTTCTCGATTCCCTCCTTGAGTCCACGGATCTCGGCGATCTGGCTGCGCTCCAGTTCCCAGTGGGCGCGCAGCGTCGTCCGTTTTTCCGCCAGCTCCGCCAGCTCCTTTTCGACCTCCGCCAGGCGTTGCGCGGAGACCGGATCCTCCTCCTTTTTCAGGGCCTGCCGTTCGATCTCGAGCTGCTTGCTGCGGCGTTCCACCTCGTCGAGTTCGGCCGGCATACTGTCGATCTCGATGCGCAGTTTGGAGGCCGCCTCGTCCATCAGATCGATGGCCTTGTCGGGCAGGAAACGGTCGCTGATATAGCGGTCGGCCAGGGTGGCGGCGGCGACCAGGGCATTGTCCTGGATGCGCACCCCGTGGTGTACTTCGTATTTTTCCTTGATGCCGCGGAGGATGGAGATGGTCTCCTCCACCGAGGGGGGATTGACGAGCACCGGCTGAAACCGCCGCTCGAGGGCGGCATCCTTTTCGATGTGGAGGCGGTACTCATCGAGGGTAGTGGCGCCGACGCAGCGCAGTTCGCCGCGGGCGAGGGCGGGCTTGAGCATGTTGGAGGCGTCCATTGCCCCTTCGGCAGCCCCGGCACCGACCAGGGTATGGAGTTCATCGATGAAGAGGATGTACTCCCCTTCCGAGTCGGTGATCTCCTTGAGCAGGGCCTTGAAGCGCTCCTCAAATTCACCGCGGTATTTGGCGCCGGCGATCAGGGCGCCGAGGTCAAGGGCCATGATCCGTTTGCTCTTGAGGTTTTCCGGCACGTCGCCCTGGACAATGCGCTGGGCGACCCCTTCGGCGATGGCGGTCTTGCCGACGCCGGGTTCGCCGATGAGGACCGGATTGTTCTTGGTGCGGCGGGTGAGCACCTGCAGTACCCGGCGCATCTCGTCATCGCGGCCGATTACCGGATCGAGCTTGCCCTGGCGGGCCAGTTCGTTGAGATCGCGTGCATACCGCTGCAAGGCCTGGTATTTATCCTCCGGGGTCTGGTCGGTGACGCGCTGGCTGCCACGCACCTGTTTGAGCACCTGCAGCAGCACGTCATGGGTGATGCCGGATTCGCGCAGCAGGTTGCCGGCCGGCCCCTGCTCGCCGGCGAGGGCGAGCAGCAGGTGCTCGACGCTGATATACTCGTCGCGCAACTGACCCGCCTCTTTTTGTGCCGCATCGAAGAGTGCGCTGGTGGCATTGCTGTAATACATCTGGCCGCCGCCGCTGACCCGGGGGATTTTCGCCAGAGCTTCGGTCGCGCGGCTGGTCAGCAGCCCCGGATCGGTGCCGATGCGTTTGGCCAGCGTCCGCGCCATGCCCTCCGGATCGTTGAACAGGGCCAGCAGGATGTGCAAGGGCTCGAGCTGCTGGTGCCCGTTATCCCCGGCCACTTGCTGGCTGCGTCCCAAAGCCTCCTGGGTCTTGATCGTGAGTTTGTCCATGGAGATCATGCTCTTGTCCTCAGCTCAGTGTGAAAAAAAAAGGGCGGAACACTTCCGCCCTTGCCCTGGTACCGGTCGGCCGGCCCGGCCTGGATTGGAGCCACGCCGGGCACGCGCCTGGACGGATTACTTCTGGTCGTCAACCACCTCATAATCGGCATCTTCGGCCTTGGGCGGCTTGTCGCCCGCATCCTCGCCACCGGGCTGCCCCTGCTGCGCCCCGGCACCGCCGGAGGCCTGCTGCTGGGCATTGGCCGCCTCGTACATCTTGGCGGCGGCCTGGTGCCAGATCTGGTTCAGGGCCTCGAGCGCCGACTTGATCTCGTCGGTATTCTCGCCCTTCATCGCCTCCTTGAGCCGGCCGACACCCGCATCAAGCTGGTTTTTCAAACCGCTGTCGAGCTTGTCCGCATTCTCCTTGATGTTCTTCTCGGTCTGGTAGACCAGCTGGTCAGCCTGGTTGCGCGTATCGATCAGCTCGCGCCGCTTCTTGTCCTCGGCGGCATGCGATTTGGCGTCGGTGACCATCTTTTCGACCTCCTCCTTGCTCAGGCCGGTCGAAGCCTCGATGCGGATGGTCTGCTCCTTGTTGGTCGCCTTGTCCTTGGCGGCGACACTGAGGATGCCGTTGGCATCAATATCGAACGAGACCTCGATCTGCGGGATGCCGCGCGGTGCGGGTGGAAGGCCATCAAGGTGGAAACGCCCGAGCGTCCGGTTATCGATGGCCATTTCGCGCTCGCCCTGGAGGACATGGATCTCCACCGAGGTCTGGCTGTCGGCCGCGGTCGAAAAGACCTGCGACTGGCGGGTGGGGATGGTGGTGTTCTTTTCGATGATCCGGGTCAGGACACCGCCCAGGGTCTCGATGCCGAGCGAGAGCGGGGTGACGTCGAGGAGCAGAACATCCTTGACCTCGCCGCCGAGGACGCCGCCCTGGATGGCTGCGCCAACCGCGACCACTTCATCGGGATTGACACCCCTG
>CAYTCI010000092.1:0-14460 GCA_964436305.1 uncultured Cytophagia bacterium
CCCTCAGCGTAACCACCCATTCCTATCTGGTCGGCGGTATCAAAGTGAACGATTTCATGCCGCAAGGCTGGGACTATCTCGCCGGCAGCGCCCTCGTCTCCTTCTCCGACGGCACGCCGTCGGTTCACACGGATCCGGCGATCAGCGGCACCCTCGCCACCGGCCTGACCCTGGTCTGGGACCTCGGCTACACCATGAATCCCAATACCTCGCTGTACGTCACCTTTTCGATCGTCCCGACCTCTTCCTCTGCTGCCGGCATGACCGAGAACTGCGCCGAGGTGCAGGGAAGCAATAGCGGCAATACGTTCCGCCCCGATGGTTGTGATTTTATCGACCTGGTGCCCGGCGCCAGTATCGGCGACCGGGTCTGGAATGATCTGGACGGCGACGGTGTACAGGATAGCGGGGAGGCGGGCCTTGCCGGCATCACGGTCTATCTTCGCAACAGCCAGGGGGCGCTCCTCGACAGCACCAGCACCGACCCCTCAGGCCACTACCTCTTTACGAACCTCATGCCGGGCGCGTACCGGATCGATATCAAGGATAGCACCCTGCCCTACGGCTTTGCCACGACGACCGGCAACGACCCATTGCCGGTCACGGTTACGGCCGGCCAGGCCTTTTTAACCGCTGATTTCGGCTATCGCGCCGACAGCCGGCTGGGCGACCGGGTCTGGAACGACCTCAACCGCAACGGTCTGCAGGATGCCGGCGAACCCGGATTCGCGGGTGTGAATGTGGCCCTTTACACCAGCGGTGGTACGCTGGTCGCCAGCACCCTCTCCAGCTCCGATGGTCTCTACAGCTTTGGCAATCTCGTCCCGGGAGACTATTATCTGGCGTTCACGGCTCCGGCTGGTTATGGCTTCAGCCCTGCGAATCAGGGAGGGGATGACAGCAGCGACTCGGATGCCGATCCTGCGACCGGGCGGACGAGCACGACCAGCCTGGCCGCCGGTGAAGGCGATTCCGGCTGGGATGCCGGCCTCTTCGAGCTGGTGGCGGCGATTCAGCTGCAAAAGCTCACCAATGGCGATGATGCCGACCTGCCGGCCGGCCCCTCGATTCCGGTGGGCGAAACGGTCACATGGCGCTATGTCGTCACCAATCCCGGCGATGTGGCTTTGACGGGCCTATCCGTCACCGACAATCAGGCCGGAGTGACGCCAGCCTACCTCGGTGGCGACGACGGCAACGGCCGGCTCGATCCGGCTGAAACCTGGGTCTATCAGGCGACCGGCACTGCCGTGGCCGGCGCTTATCAGAATATCGGCACGGTCACCGCGCAGTATGGCGCCCGGATCGTGACCAGCAGCGATCCGAGCCACTATTTCGGCGGCCAGGCCGGCATCCAGATCAAAAAGTACACCAACGGCGAGGATGCCGATGCGGCGCCAGGACCCTATATCGCCCCCGGCGCCAGCGTGACCTGGAGCTACGTTATCAGCAACACCGGCAACGTGGCCATCGGTGGCATCCGGGTTTCGGACTCGGAGGCCGGCATCACCCCCATTTATCTCAGTGGCGACGACGGCAACGGCCTGCTCGATCCCGGCGAAAGCTGGACCTTCCAGGCCGCCGGCACTGCCCGGGCCGGACAGTATGCCAATATCGGCACGGTCAACGGCACCGATATCTATAACCGCCCGGTGAGCGACAGCGATCTGGCCCATTATTTCGGGCCGCAGCCGGCCATTCACATCGAAAAGCTCGTCAACGGCGAGGATGCCGATGTGCCGGCGGGGCCGGCGATCCCGGTCGGCCAAATCGCCCACTGGAGTTATGTCGTCACCAATGCGGGCAATGTCCCCCTGGCGGCTATCACGGTTAGCGACGACAAGGAGCTGATCCCGCAAGCGGTGGATATGGCTCCGGCCGACGGCCATAACGATGGCGATACCGATCTCGACGATCTCCTCGACCTGGACGAGACCTGGACCTATACCGCCGAGGCGGTGGTCGCTGCGGGACCCTATGTCAACACCGGCACCGCGACCGGACGCTATGAAGGGCAGACCGTTTCGAACTCCGATCCCTGCCATTACTTTGGCGGCTTTGCCAGCGTCGACATCCAGAAGAGCACCAATGGCCAGGATGCCGACACGCCTCCCGGCCCGAGCATCCTGGCAGGCAGCGCTGTGGTCTGGCGCTATCTGGTGAGCAACCAGGGGAATACCGCCATCCGCGATGTGGCCGTCAGCGACGACCGCGGTGTGACGGTTACTCCGGTGGACGAGGAACCAGCCGACGGCGTTAATGATGGCGACCTGGACCGGGATGGTCTGCTCGATCCCGCCGAGGTCTGGCGCTATCTGGCGACGGGCACGGCCACAGCCGGTGCTTACAGCAACACCGGCACGGTGACCGGCGTCAACACCCTGACCGATGAATCTCTGCGCGATGAGGACAGGAGCCACTATTATGGCGCCGTTCCGGAGATCGAGGTCAGGAAATATACCAACGGCGAGGACGCCAATACCGCCCCTGGACCAACCCTGGTGCCGGGCGCTGCGGTCACCTGGCGGTACGTCGTCACCAACACCGGCAACGTCCCCCTCGACAGCATCCGGGTGACCGACAGCGATGCGAGCGTGGCCCCGGTCTATCTCAGCGGCGATGTCGATGAGGATGGCTGGCTCGACACCGCCGAGGTCTGGATCTTTGAGGCCTATGGCCAGGCGGTTACCGGCTCGTATGAGAATACCGGCACGGTGGCGGGCCGTTTCGAAAGCGCGACGGTCCAGGACGACGACAGCAGCCACTATTTCTGCGAGCTGCCGCGAGGTTCGATCAGCAACCGCGTCTGGGTCGACCTCAACCGCAACGGCCTCCAGGAATCGGGGGAACCCGGACTGGCGAATGTCGCCATCCGTATCTATTCCGGCAGCGGCCTCCTGGCCGGCAGCACCCTCTCGAACTCGGACGGACTCTACCTCTTTGACAATCTTGTCCCGGGTCCCTATTACCTCATTTTCACGCCGCCGGACGAATATGGCCTTACTCCTGCCGACCAGGGCGGCGATGACGACCTCGACTCGGACGCCGATCCGCTGAGCGGGCGAACCGTCACCCTTACGCTGGCCCCGGGCGAGAACCAGCTCATCTGGGATGTCGGCTTCTATCCCTTCGTGGCATCCCTCACCCTCGACAAGTCGGCCAACGACGAGGGTGCGGACCTGGCTCCCGGACCCTCCGTGCCCGTGGGCAGTCTGGTCACCTGGCGCTATCGGGTGACCAATACCGGCGACGTCCCCCTCTCACAGATCCATGTCACCGACAGTGACGAGTCCGTGGCGCCGGCCTATCTGAGCGGCGACGACGGCGACGGCCTGCTCGAACCCGATGAAGCCTGGATCTTTGAAGCGAGCGGCAGCGCAATCCGCGGACAGTACCAGAATCTCGGTACCGCCACGGGCCTCTATGAGGAGCAGACCCTCACCGATACCGATCCGGCGCACTATTTTGGCGGCCAGGCTGCGATCGGGATTAAAAAGGCGACCAACGGCGAGGATGCGGACACGCAGCCCGGCCCCTATATTGCGCCCGGCGCAGCGGTGACCTGGAGTTACCTCATCACCAACCCGGGCAATGTCGCGATCAGCAATCTGCTGGTCACCGATTCGGAGTCGGGCGTCACCCCGGCCTATCTCGGCGGCGATGACGGCAACGGCCTGCTCGATCCCGGCGAAAGCTGGTCCTATCAGGCGACCGGGGTTGCGCAGAGCGGCCAGTATGGCAATGTCGGCACGGTCTATGGCACCGATATCTTCGGCCAGCCGGTGACCGCCAGCGACGCCTCACACTATTTCGGCCCGGCTCCCGCGATCCACCTCGAAAAGCTGACCAACGGCCTTGACGGCGATCTGCCGATCGGGCCGGCGATTCCGGTAGGCCAGCCCGTCATCTGGAGCTATATCGTCACCAATACCGGCAACGTCGGGTTGAGCCAGATCGCGGTGACGGACGATCGGGAGGCGGTGGTTCGGATGGTCGACACCACCCCCGCCGATGGCTTTAACGACGGCGACCTCGATCTCGACCAGGTGCTGGATCCGGACGAGACCTGGACCTTCACCGCCGCGGGTGTGGCGCTGGTGGGCCAGTACAGCAATCTGGGCACCGTCACCGGCCGCTTCAACGGCCAGACGGTAACCGCCAGCGATCCGAGCCACTATTTCGGCGGCCAGGGCGCGATCGAGATCGAAAAGAGCACCAACGGCCTGGATGCGGACAGCGAACCGGGGCCGGGCATTCTCGCCGGCACGCCGGTGCTCTGGCTCTATCAGGTGCGCAACACCGGTAATACCCCGGTGCGGGAGCTGACGGTGAGCGATAACCAGGGCGCAACCCCGGTGATGCTCGATGCCGCACCCGCGGACGGCTACAACGACGGCGATGCCAACCTCAACAGCCTGCTCGATCCGGGCGAATCCTGGAGCTACACGGCCAGCGGAACGGCGCAGCCGGGGCCGTACACCAATATCGGCTCGGTGACCGGCATCGACGCACTCACCGGACAGATCCTCAGCGATGAGGATCCGAGCCACTACTTCGGCGCCACCCCAGCCATCGATATTGAAAAGTTCACCAACGGAGAGGATGCGGATAGCGAACCCGGCCCGGTTATCCTCCTCGGCGGCACCGTGACCTGGCGCTATCAGGTGCGCAATACCGGCAATGTGCCACTCGACAGCGTGACGGTGGCCGACAGCGATCCGGCCCTTCATCCCGTACTGATCTTCGGCGATCTCAACAACGACCAGATCCTCGATCTCGACGAAACCTGGATCTATGAAGCCTCCGGTACGGCCGTCGCCGGCCAGTATGCCAATACCGGCACCGCCGGCGGCCGCTATCACGGCACGCTCTTCCAGGACAGCGACCTCAGCCATTATTATGCGGAGGGGCGGATGGATTTCGGCGATGCGCCGGATCCCGCTTACCCGACCCTGCTGGCCAACAATGGCGCGCGTCATATCCTCAGCACCCTCTACCTCGGCTCCACCATCGACACCGAGAGCGATGGCGCCGGCTCCGGCAACGATTCGGGTGACGACCTCGCCGGTTCGGATGACGAGGATGGTATCGCATTCCCCGGGCTGCCTTTCCTCCAGAACAGCCAGAACGAGGTGGCCGTGATCAGCTCGGGCGCCGGCTACCTTGAGGCCTGGATCGATTTCAACCGCGACGGCGACTGGCTCGACGCCGGCGAGCAGATCCTGACCGATCAGCCGGTTTCCGCCGGCTACCAGCTGCTCTTCTTCCAGGTGCCGGAGATCGATCCCTTCGCCGCGCCTGAAACCCGCGCCATGAACGCGCGCTTCCGCCTCTCCTCGCAACCCGGACTCGGCTTTGCCGGCCTGGCCCTCGATGGCGAGGTGGAGGATTACCAGGTCGCGGTCTATGTGCCGGTCGAGTTGACCTCCTTCACGGCTGCTGCCAGCCGCGGTACGGTGGAACTGGCCTGGACCACCCAGAGCGAAACTGAAAACCTCGGCTTCTAC
Organism: uncultured Cytophagia bacterium; assembly: GCA_964436305.1. Classification (GTDB taxonomy): domain Bacteria; phylum Zhuqueibacterota; class Zhuqueibacteria; order Residuimicrobiales; family Residuimicrobiaceae; genus JAKPUX01. The sequence goes on from CAYTCI010000092.1 coordinate 5,508, forward strand.
CTCTTCCGCGCGACGGAGCAGGCGGGGCCGTATGAGCGCATCGGCAGCATGATTGCCGGCGCCGGCAGCTCAACGGCGGTGCATGCCTACCGCTACACCGACGCCACCATCGAACCCGGCCACAACTACTGGTACAAGCTCGCGGACATCAGTCTCGATGGCGCCCAGCACATGCACGAGGCGGTGCAGGTGCAGGCGCTGCCGGCGGAGTACGGTCTCGAACAGAATTATCCCAATCCCTTCAATCCCGAGACCAGCATCCACTTCACCCTCAAGGAGGGAGGGAGCGTCTCCCTGACCATCCTCAACATGCAGGGACAAATCGTCAGAAACCTGGTGGCGAACCGGCTCGATGCGGGGGCGCACGTGGTGCGCTGGGATGCCCGGAACGATGCCGGCACCCCGATGCCGAGCGGCAATTACCTCTGCATTCTCAAGGTCAATGGCTTCAGCAAGACCATACACATGACCCTGCTCAAATAGCTGCGTAACCTGCAGACCGGCCCCTGCGGCCGGCCTGCAGCAGCGAACCCGTCCGACGGGAGGCCGATGCGGTGCTGGATGACAGTCGGACGAACGAAAAAAGGCTGCGGATGATAATCCATCCGCAGCCTTTTGACTTGTGGGGAGGAGATCAGGCCCGCCAGGGCCGGGTGCGCTCGAGCGGACCGCTGAGGACCGCCAGGGCGGTGTTGACGTCCTCGACCACCTGGAAATCGTACATGCCGACACAGATGAAATCGGCTCCGCCGGCAAAAGCGAAGGGGAAGGCCTCTTTGGGCTCAAGGGCGCCGGCCGCCAGAACCTTGAAGGCGATCCAGGGCTCGGGCCGTCCGCTCATAAAGGCGATGGTCTCCTGCGGATCGGGGCACCAGATGTTGTCATGCACCGGCGCCGGCGTCGCCGACCAGTAGTTGGTGGTATGCAGGGTCTTGACCCAGAAATCGGGCTTCAGCCCTTTCTCGACACAGGCGCGGATGGTGGTCAGCGAGTGGCCGCCGATGCCGGCCGGCATTTTCGCCGCCCGGATCTCCTCGAGCGCCTTAGCCAGCAGATCGAAGCGGCCTTCGCGAACGTAGGTGTCCCCCATCTCGCCCTGGACATAGCAGGCGCAGGCACCGCCATCGATCGACATTTTGATGCCGGTGAGGACATCGCCCTGGTAGCCGCAGTCCGAGATGAACTGGATCTTGCCGCCGACCTTGCGCCAATAGGCGTTTATCACCCGCGAGAGCACCGGATTGGTCAGCAGGGTGTTGATGCCGCACTGCTCGGCGATCTGCAGGGTGTCAAAAACCTTCTGGTCGGTGTGGTAGGCCTTGACCAGCTTGGAGACATAGATCAGGTCACGGCTGTGGGCCCAGCCGCCGATGAGGTTGCCGCCCATGATCATCCGGCTGATCTGCAGGTTGCCGATCTGCCCCCTGGGCAGCTGCCCCTTGAGCTCCTTGAGCGAGGTGAACTGGAAGGTCTTCATCGTCGCCGAGGTGACCATGTCCTCGGGCTGGAGTTTGGCGGCCATCAGATGCTTCTCTTCGAGCGAATCCCAGGCCTGCTTGCGGTTGAAGGTGTAGAGAAAGGCTGCGCCAAAGGGGAGGACGGCGAGGTTCCTGATCAGACTGCGGCGGGTGGCGTCGAGTTCGGGATCCGGGGTTGCTTTGGCGGTGCGTGGCTCCCGCCGGCCAAGCCGTTCCCGCCAGGCCGAGACCAGCGGACCGATGCCCCAGGTGGGGTAGAAGCAGAGCAGGAGCAGCGCCAGCAGCTCGATGAGGTTTTTATCAACGAGGAGGTAGCTGCCCTCGGCGCGCAGGCCCGAGAAGTAGCCGATCAGGGCGGGATTGGCGATGTAATAGAGGGCCAGCAGGAGGGCCCCGGCGGCGCAACTGAAGCGGATCATCACTCCCAGGAGCAGGCCGAGGCCGATGGCGATCAATCCGGCGATGTTGAGGAAATCGACCGCGTTGAGAAAGACGGGGTGGGCGACGATCCAGTGAAAGAGGCCGGAGAGCAGCCATTTCGATTCGGTGAGGAAGGCGGCGGAGCTCCAGCCGGGCGAGATGGCCTTGACCAGCCCCTCATAGAGGAACTGCCAGCCGATGGCGATGCGCAGCAGGGTGGCGAGGGATTGCAGGAGGGGGGAGGTGATCCTGGTCTGCGGCTTTGGCATGGGGCCTCCGGGTTGGTCAGAGGAAGCGATCGGGTAAGGTCGGGTCTATAATAGGCATTTTGCCGGCCAGATGCAAGCGGTAAACCGTTTTTTGTCGCCCTGGCGCGCACCCCACCCCTGCACCCCCTCGCGCTGACCTGAACCCGCTCGCGTACACCCACCCCCTCGCGCCGACCTGAACCCGCTCGCGGCCCAATAATCTCGCGCCGACCTGAATCCGCTCGCGACCCAAAAATCTCGCGCCGACCTGCCAGCTAGCCTCACCTGCGCCATTTGGCTCCGCACTTAACTAAATTAGCATATTGACAATTAATGCAAATTATGTTAAATTGTTCTTATGAAATCGCCCCATGACATAACCAGCCCAAAAGGCGCCGAGCGCCGGTCCGGCATACTGACTGCCGCGAAATGGTGTTTTCTCAATTTTGGCTTTGCGAAAACCTCCTTCGAGGATATCGCAAAACGGGCAAGCATCTCGCGCACCTTGCTCTACCATCACTTCAGGAACAAGGAAGAGCTCTTTACCGCGGTATTTGCGGATTGGCTGCTTTCGCGACATCCTGCGGCTCAGAAGGCTGCCGCCGCTCCCGGAGATCCGTATCAACGATTGATCGAGGTGTGCAGAGTGCTGGTGCTGGAGCCCTGGGCTGATATGGTCGGCACGCCGATGGGGGGGGAATTCTTTGCGGCATGTGAACGCCTCGATCCCGAAATTGGGGCCCGGCATCGCGAGGTCGCGATCGATAGTATCACGACCCTTGTTGGCAACCGGGAGGTCGCCGGGATTTTTCTTCTCTCCCTTGACGGACTTTTAGCAGACCAGCCTGCGGTCGACCAGCTCGAGCACCGAATCCACATTCTGGCGGCTCGTTTTGTCCAGTCAACATAACCTTAATTATAACAAGGAAAAACTCATGAAGATCATTCTCTTCGGTGCCTCCGGCATGGTCGGCGCCAGTGCCTTGCGCGAAGCTCTTGCTGCTCCGGAGGTGGAGTCGGTCCTGAGCGTCGGCAGACGCCCCAGCGGTGTCGACCACGCCAAGCTGCGCGAGCTGCTGCTGCCTGACCTGTTCGATTTTTCGGCTGTGGAGGAGCAGCTGACTGGCTATGAGGCCTGCATCTGGGCTATCGGCATCAGCTCGGTCGGACTCGATGAACAGGCCTACGCTCGCGTCACGGAGGAGCTGACCCTGCTCTGGGCCCGGGCGCTCCTGCGCCTGAATCCGGACCTCTCCTTCTGTTATTGCTCCGCTGCTGGCGCGGGTGGACGCTCCATGTGGGCAAGGGTCCGACAACGCGTCGAACAGGCCCTGCAAACCATGCCGCTCAAGCACGCCGGCGCGATCCGCCCCGCTTTTATCCGGCCAGGCCCCGGCATTCGCAGCCGCACCCCGGCGTATCAGGCTGGCATTACCCTGCTGCGCCCGCTCTTCTTTCTTTTCCCGCTGCTGGTGCGCGTCATGCCTTTTCTCTTCACCACTTCTGAAATCCTCGGCCGGGCCATGCTGCGCGTCGTGCAAGGGCAGGCGGACCAGTTCATTCTCGAGTCTTCGGACATCAACAGGGTCGGAAAAAAGTGAATGCAAGATCTGGAGGAGGAGGTCATTTTGGTAACCGGCGCCACCGATGGCATTGGCATAGCGGCGGAATTCAGCTCCCTGCATGAGCGGATCGATGTTCTGGTCAACGACGCCGGCGCCGTCTTCAGGTTACCGGTTTGGGGACCGGACTACATCGAACGGACCTTTGCCCTCCATCATCTCGCCGGTTTCCTGCCCATGACCTCGTTTAAGGTCCAATTCTGCACAACACCCGGCTCGTGTGGCCTATCTGGCCGACCCGAAGCTGTGATTTCTAGTGCCGACCCCAATCCGCACGTCCCACGACGATGCCTTGAAAAACTATACGTTATGGCTTACATGACGTCAGCAAAAAAGGTCAATGCCAGTGCAAAACTGGGTGTTAATAATTTTACATCTTTCTGTATTGTACAAGGATAATTTGCAGCTCAAAATCTCATCCTGTTCAGTTGCACAATAAAATTTGCAGCCTCTGTGCAGGCGAATGGGGAGCATTCGCAGAAGTCGTGTAACTCAGGAATCTGCTTGATTGCTGCGTTAAAATTACGTACTTTATAGTTCATTCGGGCCTGTAGCTCAACGGCAGAGCAATGGACTCATAATACTTTGCCTGCGAAAGCCCGACCAGGACTTCCCAATATCAATTTTTACAAATAGCTGTATTCAAAAGACTAAGCCCGGACGAACGAAGAGGCGATTTTGATCCTTTTCGATGCTTTTCGGGCTTTTTTACTTTATTTTGATCTAAACATGGCACAAATCTGGCACAGGAAGATCGATTTTACTTTGATCAAGAAAGCTGTAATTTATGAAATTATAGTGACTTAGCATTTTCTGCTGTTCAGTGATCGACGCAAGCCCTCAATTTCCCGTCATGAATAAAATTCTACGTTTTGATATTTTTATTCTTGATAAATGATTTCTAAACATGTATATTTCCTAAAAATTGTTTAGGATGTATACATGACAAAATCGTATAAAATATCTGAAGATAGCCTCTATCAGATTGCAGCGAGCCAGGCGGGATATTTCACAACTGGTCAAGCTATCAAGGCGGGTTTTCAGGATAGCACTCACCCTTACCACGTTCGTACCGGAAGCTGGAGAAGGGAATGGCGTGGCATTTACCGTCTGGCTCGATATCCGAATTCAGACGATAGTCACTATGTCCTTTGGTCGCTTTGGTCACGCAATCGCGAGGGTATTCCTCAGGGTATTTATTCGCATGAAACCGCGCTCGCACTTTATGATCTTACTGATGTAATGCCGGCTAAAATACATATGACGGTGCCTCGCAGTTTTAGGAGACATAGTCAAGTTCCGCAAGTACTTGATCTTCATTTTGGTCAAATCCTCTCGAATGAAATCGAAGAGCGAGAAGGCTATCGAGTAACAAAACCAATGCGTACAATAATAGATCTGGCTCTCGAGGAATTGATTTCATCAGAGATAATTAATCAAGCGCTTCGCGAAGGAAAACAGCGTGGACTTATAACCCATTCTGTTGTGGATTCATATCTTTCAAAATCGTTTGTAAATGATAAAGTACGAACTATTATAAGAGGTATTTTTTGAGCACCCTGCAGAAATACACAGCAGCGGCTGGGTTGCGGATGGCGCTTGAGGATCGTTTGAAGCAGATTGCTGTCATGGAAAACCTGGATATTATGCGATTGAGAAAACAAGTCGCTTTTGACAGGTTTCTTGCACGATTGTTCAGCCAAAACGGATCAGATGTTTTTGTTCTTAAGGGTGGATATTCTCTCGAGCTTCGTTTGCATAGAGCTCGAACGACCAAAGATATTGACCTGGCCATTAGCGATAGAACGACTCTATTTGAATTCACTGAAGAATCAATGCGTATGCTGATTCAAAAGCATATAGAAGTAGATCTCGGTGATTTTTTTAATTATTCCATTGGCATGGCAATCCTTGATCTGGAAAACGCTCCTTACGGAGGATACCGCTTCCCAGTCGATTGTAATATGGCGGGTCGGAGATTCACTCGTTTCAATATTGATGTCGCTGCTGGAGATGCATGGATCGAACCTCACCAAAGGATCGAACTTCATCATTGGCTTGATTTTGCAGGAATTTCTTCATTGGCCATTTTAGCGATTAGTCCAGAACAGCAATTCGCGGAAAAATATCATTCTTATTCATTACCGAGACAAACGATAAACTCGCGAGCTAAAGATCTTGTTGATATGGTACTTCTTATCGAAAATAGCAAAATGAATTCGATTCTGTTGCGCGATGCGGTAAACAAAACATTTCAAAGAAGAAAGACCCATGACAGGCCTTCAGAATTAGAGGATCCTCCTAAATCATGGGCAATCCAATTTGCCAGAATGACTGCGGAATGTGGGATAGCAAGTGACCTAGAAAAGGCTATTGATAAAGTTCGTAAATTTTGTATCATTCACTCAATTTTTGCATTATAGTTTTAGAGGTCATGGTATTTCCTAATTATTATTCGAGAACTGGGATCGCGCATGTTTGATGGCCGTGAATCGCGTATCTCTGAAATAATGACTCGCTTATCGCAGCTTGAACGTGAAAAGCAAGTACTTACAGAAGAACTGAATTCTTTAAAAAGTGCCGAGTCAGCAAAGAAAACTCACGGGAAGCCGGTATCTGAATCTACACCATCGACAACGGATTCAAGAATTTCACTTTTCTACGACTTGTTCAGTTGCCGAAAAGATGTTTTCCCGATTATGTGGGAAAATGTTGCTAAAGGTACCAGGGGCTTTTCTCCCGCCTGTAAAAACGAATGGTTCCGGGGTGTCTGCAATAAGCCAAAAGTAAAATGTACCAATTGTCTCCATCGCGAATTCATTCCTTTAGATGAGTCGGTTATGCGGCGCCACCTTGAGGGTAAAATAATCATTGGGACCTATACAATTCGCGAAAATGATACCTGCACCTTTCTGGCTGCTGATTTTGATAAAGAACAATGGCAACAAGATGTTCTCGCGTACAAGATGGCCGGCAAAGAGTTGGGTATCAATATAGCCGTAGAGCGCTCTCGGTCCGGCAACGGTGCTCATGCCTGGATATTTTTTCAGGATCCTATTCAAGCGCGACTAGCCCGGCAGCTGGGGACGATTATTTTAACGCGGGCTGTATCCGAGCGCTGCAGCATCGCACTGGAAAGTTACGATCGCTTTTTCCCAAACCAGGATACGATACCCAAAGGAGGCTTTGGCAATCTTATTGCTTTACCTTTACAACGAGTGCCAAGGAAAAACGGTAATACCGTTTTTGTCGATGATGACTTTTCACCTTATCCAGAGCAATGGAGCTATCTCGCCGGCATCCATTTGTTGTCTAGGAAAGAGGTAAGTGAAATAGTTGACAGATATGTGCTAAAGCCGTTCATACCTGATGATGCAAATGAGGCTGACGTTGAGCAGGCAGCAACACTCCTTCAAGACCCCACTTGTCGGCTAGTAAATATTTATCAAGGTAAAGTCGAGGTTGAGTTCAGCCGGCATTTGGCCATACATCTTACCGATCTGCCATCAAAGTTGATTGCTGCCTTGAGGAGATTGGCGACATTTGCGAATCCAAAATTCTTTGAAGCGCAAAGGCTTCGATTTTCAACCTGGAACATACCTCGATACATTTGTTGCGCTGAATTAAATGGTAACAAACTAATTCTCCCTCGCGGGTTATACGACGAATGTCTTGACTTACTGGGAAGAGCCGGAGCAAAAGTGATTCTAGTTGATAAACGGCATCAATACCCAACTATTTCTGTATCATTTAATGGTGAGCTGCTGCCGGATCAAATCAAAGCATTTACAACTCTATCCACGCAAAGGTCTGGAGTTTTTGTCGCGCCTCCAGGCTCCGGCAAAACAGTTATCGCCTGTTCTTTAATTGCAGAGCGAAAGCTGCCGACATTAATACTGGTTCATCGAAAGCAGTTGGTCGAGCAGTGGAAAACAAGACTGACGGAGTTCCTTTACCTTGACAAGAAGTCAATTGGAATTTTTGGTGTTGAGGAGAAAAAACGGACTGGTATTATCGATATTGGCATGCTCCAGACTATCTCCAAGACGAAGAATGAAAATAGCGTGCTGGATATGTATGGTCTTGTCATAATTGATGAATGTCATCATGTACCTGCTGCTTCCTTTGAATCGGTTTTAAAAAGGATATCGGCGCTCCATTTTGTCGGTTTAACGGCCACGCCTTACCGCAAAGATGGCCATCAGGCGATCATTCACATGCAATGCGGCCCTATAGTGTCAACGATGGCCGAAACACAAGCTCAAATTGATTTAATTAAAAAAGTAGTGATCCGGGAGACAAATTTTTGTTTACCCGCTGATGCACCGCCCCAACCGGCGATCCATCAAATTTGGGAATGGTTGGTGCAGGATCAAGACCGTCTACGACTTGTGGCCATGGATGTTATTCAAGCGCTTAAGCAGAAAAGATTTCCTCTTATTCTTTCGGATAGGAAAGACCATCTGGAGTCGTTATATATCGAGATATGCAAAAACACGATTGAAGTAGTCCCCAAAGGCTATATCCTTACAAGTGATACAGGCAAACGAGAGAGAAACAAAATATTACAGGAAATAAAAGCTATGCTCTCTATTGATCAATGCCCATTCCTCTTGTCCACAGGATCATTGATCGGTGAGGGTTTCGATCTGCCGGAATTGTCAGCGCTGTTTTTAGCCATGCCCCTTTCATTCAAAGGCAGGTTAATTCAATACGCAGGTCGCCTTCATCGTGTAAGTTCTGGAAAACGCGAAGTTATTATTTACGACTATATTGATAAAAGTCTTGCCTTGGGAATTACTATGTTTCGTAAAAGACTCACTACGTATCGAAAAATGGGATATACAATTACTTTTGCTGATGGCTCTCAGCTAGTTAAAAAAGTTAGAAAAGGCAAAAGAGTAAAATAATAGATGGGAACAAATAGACTATGTTGTTGGATTTCTATCGTCTTCCTGGAGTTTACCAGAATACACAACTCATTTGCTATGCATAATTTTTTTCAAAAGTGGCTCACATCTGGCGCAATAGGTAATCCAGTGATTTTTTATTGGTTTTCCTGAAAAGTATTTGACGCTTGCATAAAAGTTGGCCTTCTTAATTTAAAAATTCACTTGAAAATATCATTCCAGTTTTGTACTTTATTATTGAAATTTATGATTTTATGTTCGAATGAACACTTGCC
>CAYTCI010000093.1:0-14338 GCA_964436305.1 uncultured Cytophagia bacterium
TGCGCTATATTGGCGAACATGACCTCGAACCACGCCTTGAGCGCATCCCCGGAGTCGCCTCCGCCTCGACCATGGGCGGGATGAAGCGCGAGATCAAGGTGTTTGCGGATCCGATGCGTATGCGCGCCCACCGTATCTCCCTGCAACAGATTACCGGCGCACTGCAGGCGGGCAACCTGCAGATCCCTTCGGGGATGATCGAAGACGACAAGCTTGAATTCTCGGTCAACACGGCCGGACAATTCACCAGCGTCGACCAGATCGCCAATACCAGCATCGCAGAGTACGACGGTACGGTGATCCACCTCAGGGATGTGGCGCGCGTCGAGGATGGTTTCACCGAGCAGCGCCAGCGCGTCTGGAACAACAACAAACCCGCGGTGAGCGTGATCTTGCAACGCCAGTCTGATGCCAACTCGGTGACCGTATGCCGCGAGGTGGCCAAACGCCTCCCCACCATTGAGAAAGAACTGCCGACCGGTGTCAGGATCGAGACGATGATGGATCTCTCCAAATTCATCACCCAGTCGATGTCCAACCTGACCTCCACCGCCTGGCAGGCGGTGCTGCTCACCTTCCTGGTGCTGCTCTTTTTTCTGCGCAACGTCCGCAGCTCGCTGATCGTGGCGGTTTCGATCCCGGTCTCCGTGGTCACCACCTTTGCGGTCATGGACCAAGCGGGGATCACCCTGAACATTATCTCGATGGCCGGTCTCGCCCTGGCGATCGGCATGCTGGTCGATAATTCGATCGTCGTTCTCGAGAGCATCTTCCGGCGTCACGATGAACTCAAGGAAAAGCTGGTGGATGCCGCCAACAACGGGACCGAAGAGGTCGCCATGGCGGTCACCGCTTCCACCCTGACCACCCTGGTGGTCTTCATCCCGGTGCTTTTTGTGCCGGGCATGGCGGGCATGCTCTTCCGCGACATGGTGATCACCATCTGTTTTTCGCTGACCATCTCCCTGATCGTCGCCCTGACCTTGATCCCGCTTCTGGCTTCGCGTCTTTTGCGCCTGCAGAAGAACCTCGATCCGAGGGGCATGGCCATGCGGGCGCACCGGCTGATCAGCGGGTGGCTGGATGACCTGCACACGTTCTACGACCGCTGCCTGGCCGGCGCCATGCGTCACAAGGTGAGGGTTCTCGCGGTCACCTTTCTCGCTTTCGTTCTGTCGGTGACCTGGATGTTTATGGCCGGCGGCGATTTCATTCCGCAGACCGACAACGGCTTCATCGCCGTTACGGTCGATCGCACGCCGGGGACCAGCCTGACCGCGATGGACAAGAGCATGCAGGAACTGAGCCAGATCCTCAAGGAGAAGCTCCCGGAAGCGGAGAATATCTATGCCAATTTTGGCCAGGGGGAGGGGATCATGGCCCTCTTCTCCTCCAAGAATTCAGCGCAAGGCGACATCACCATCCGCCTCAAGGAGATGAAACACCGCAAGCGCAGCGCCTTCGAGATCCAGGATGCCTTGCGGGCCGATTTGAACACCCTGCCGGATATGACGGTTAAATTCGCTGATCGCGGCGAGCAACTCTTCAGCGGCGCTGACATCGCAGTCAAGATCTTCGGACACGATCTCAAGAAATCCGAGGTGATCAGCAACGAACTCGAGCCCCGGCTGGCCCAGATCAAGGGCGTTGCATCGGTGACCTCGAGCATCCGCCAGGCGACGCCAGAGTTGCGTATCAATCTCGACCGGCAACGAATCGCCGATCTGGGATTGAGCACCGCCCAGATTGGACAGGTGGTGAGCACCAGCATTCTCGGCTCGACCGTTACCCAGTTTCGCGACAGCGGGGATGAATACGATATCAAGCTGCAGCTCGACAAAAAGTCGCGCACCAGCAAGGAGGATCTCGAGAACATCCTGATCATGACCCCCAATGGCGGCCAGATCCCGTTGCGGGCGTTGGCGACCGTGGAATATACCCGGGCTCCGCGTGAGATCCTCCGCGAAGACCAGGAGCGCATCGTCACCCTCAGCCTGGATGTTTCGGGGCGGGATCTGCGCAGCGTCACGGCCGATGTCAACAAGGTCATCAAGGAAGTGGCGCTGCCACGCGACTTCCGCACGGAGATCGGCGGCACCGCACAGGACCAGCAGGAATCCTTCATCTATCTTGGTCTTGCCCTGCTGGTGGCCATCCTCCTGACCTATATGGTGATGGCCTCGCAGTTTGAGTCGCTGGTGGATCCCTTCACCATCCTCTTCACAGTCCCGCTTTCCATGATCGGTGTTGCCCTCGGTCTGATGGTGACGGGGACGGATATGAACGTTATGGCGTTGGTTGGCGTGGTGATGCTGGTCGGCATTGTCGTCAACAACGGCATCGTGCTGGTGGACAAGATCAACCAGCTGCGCCGCGATGGCTGGGAGCTGGAGGCGGCGATCCAAGAGGCCGGCCGGGTGCGTCTCCGCCCGGTGCTGATGACCGCCCTGACCACCATCCTGGGCATGCTGCCGCTGGCGATCGGTTTCGGCGAGAGTGGTGAGATCTGGGCACCCATGGGTCGCGCCGTTATGGGCGGTATGACCGTGGCTACGATCCTCACCCTGGTCATCGTGCCGATCATCTACTACTATATGGAATTCATCGGTTCGCGGGCCAATCGCTTCCGCAAGGCGAGAGAGCAACGCCGCCTCGACCGGGGCATCGTCCACGCCGAGGAATAACCGCTTTACGGCGAGAGGGGGCTGCATCGCAAGATGTGGCCCCTTCTCCGCTTAATTTGCGATCGGGAATATCCCCACTGACCGCGGGTGTTACCCGAATAGATGGCAACCCCCGTCGTCCCTGGCATCACCACCGCAGCATACCTTATTCAACCCTCTTTGCGGGCATCCGCTTCCAGCCATCACCGGTCCATTCCGGTAGGACAAAATCAGCAACAGGCGATCCTGGCCTGGGGAGGTTTTGATGAACTCATTACCCTGCCGGCGGGTACTCTATTCCTATGAAACCCGCATCTTTTTCATTCTGCTCGGGGAGAATCAGGCCGACAAGGCGCGCGAGATCGGCGAGTTGCTCAAGCAGAGCGACGTCGCCATCGATCGCGTCTATACAGCGCCGGAGACCCATACCCTCGGCAGCCACTTCTGGCATGGATTGAATCCCGACGGTCCGGATGGAGAGGAACCAATTCGCGTGGTGAAGGAGGAGGACGAGAACATGGAAGGGGTTTTGGCGGCCAAGGCGGATGGGCAAGTGTGTGATGGTGGCCCGGATTTGCTCCCTCTGGTACCGGCGGAGGTCCGCCATGACCCCGGCTGCCATACCTATGCACTCGCCGCCAGGCGTCCGTGCCGGGTAAGGGATGCCCACGAGGGTCCACCCCATATTGGCGAGTACATCATCGATCAAAGGAGCGGCCAGACGCAACTGCACTGGCTGATGTGACGCCATGAAAAAGGATCAGATCACGCTCGAAGACTATTGGGAGCGCGCAGGCGATGGCCGGCTGGTCTATCATGCCGCTGCCAGCACCGAAGACAGCGAGACCGGGCCACTCGTGCAGATTACCATTGCCTTCTCCACGACAGCACGGCGGCACCTGGATGATGCCGGCTGCCGTCGCCTGGCAGCACAGCTCGACTGCAAAAAGATCCATCGCGCCCTTCAGATACTGGGTTTACCCGCCGCGCCTTGATGGCGTACGAAGAAAACGAACCTGTCACGGCCCGGCGGCATGCCGGGCCGTTTTGTATGGCGCCTGCCGGACGATGGCGGAATAGGGTGCGCCTCCCTGCTGTTGCTAACATTGATATCCTTTGATGATGCGAAGATAACCAGGGAGGTTTCCATGAAAGAACTGCAAGCAGGCGACAAGGCCCCGGGATTCAGCCTGGCGGCGACAACCGGCCAAACCATCTCGCTCAGCGATTATGCGGGGAAAAAGCGGGTGGTGCTTTACTTTTATCCCAAGGACGATACCAGCGGCTGCACGAAGGAGGCCTGCTCCTTTCGCGACACCCTGCCGCGGATCGATGCCCGGGATACCGTGGTTCTCGGCGTCAGCCCCGACGATCTCAAGTCCCACCAGAAATTCATCGACAAGTATGGCCTCAATTTCCCCCTTCTCTCCGATCCCGATCACCGGATTGCGGAAGCCTATGGCGCCTGGGGTGAAAAATCGATGTATGGCAAAACGTATTTTGGCATCATCCGCAAAACCTTTATCATCGGCAAAGACGGCACGATCGAGCACGTCTTCCACAAGGTCTCGCCCGAGGGACATGGCGAGGAGATCCTGCAGCTGATCCAGTAAAAAAAATCAGGAACGCTATGCAGCTCTTATATGGTTCCCGCACTATCCCCTTTGAGCCCGAGGCCGGTATCGCCTGGCAGGTGCTGCCGGCAGCAGCACCGGTCGAGGAGGTGCCGCCGGCCGGCGATGTGATCGGCACGGCCATAGCCGATCTGGTACACCAGCTGGAAGCACTCGGCGCCTCCCGCGGCGACACGCTGCTCCTGGTGGTTCCCGATCACACCCGGCGCTGCCGGCTTGATGAGCTCCTTCCCCGGCTCCTGCCCGAGCTCGAGGATGCCCTCTCCCTGCGAACCCGGATCCTGGTCGCCAATGGCAGCCATGTCCTGCAGCCGGAGGCGCTCGTGCGCGAGGTCATCGGCGGCGAGGTCTACGATGCCTATCCGGTGACCCAGCATGACGGCCGTGAGGAGAAACGTCTGGAATTCCTCGGCTCGACCTCACGTGGCACGCCGGTTCTGGTTAACCGTATGGCGCTTGAGGTGGACTGGGTGGTGACCATCGGCGGGATTCTCTATCATTACTTCGCCGGATTCGGCGGTGGGCCGAAAATGCTGCTGCCCGGCATTGCCGGTCTGGAGAGCATCCGCAGCAACCATCGTTTCACCCTCGATCCGGCCACCGGCCAGTTTCATCCTGATTGCCGGGAAGGGGAGATCGATCGCAATCCGGTTTATCTCGATCTGGCCGAGGTTTGCACCTTTTTTCCGCATGCCCTTTCGCTGCAGCTGGTCCTCACGCCGGCCGGGCAGATCGCGGCAGCCGCAGCCGGCCCGATCCTGCCAACCCAGCGGCAATTGCTGCCCAGCGTGCGCCGTCTCTACAGCATCCCCCTGACCGCGCGGGCGGATGTCGTCCTCGCCAGCGCCGGTGGATACCCGGGCGACGTCAACCTGATCCAGTCGCACAAGTCGATCCATCATGCCTTCCAGGCCCTGAAGCCGGGCGGGACGCTCATCGTCCTGGCGGAATGCCGCGAGGGCATAGGTTCTTCTTCCTTCATGGGCTATTTCACCGGGGTGAGCGCTGCGGAGATGGGACAGGAGCTGCTGCGTACCTATCTGATCAACGGGCATACCGCCCTGGCGCTGAAGAGCAAGACCGAGGCGGCGCGGATCATCCTGGTCTCCGCTCTGGCCCCGGAGGTGGTGAAACGTACCGGTATGATCCCGGCCCAATCGCTGGCGGAGGCCTGGGCGTTGGCCCGGATGGAGTTGCCCGCGCGGGCGGAGGGCTATATCATGCCCAAAGCGGGTCAGTTTCTGCCGCTGATCGCGGAGAATCGCTAAAACCCGCAAGTGCAGGCGACGACGCTGGCGGGGAAGCGTTTTGATTCAGGGGATTACCACCGGGGCGGAGGGCTGCAGGGAGAGCAGTTTTTGCCGCAGATCGACAGCCCACTGCTCGATGAAAGCCCAGTCGCGGGTGTCGACGCTGCCTTCGGTGGGTAGGGCGGTTTGTTCAAGGACCCGGCGCATCAGACTTTGCATGACCGGATTGAGGCGGGTGAAATCGATCTTGCCGCCGAATGCTTCGGCAGAGATGGGGTGGATCGTCGGAAAGCGGTCGAGAAGCTGAGGCAGGTGCTCCTGGCGGACCTTGCAGCGGCCCTCTGCAGAATTGGCCTCGAGGCAGACGAGGAAGAGGGCGAACTGCTTGCTCTCCAGCTCGTGCCGGTGCAGCGCCATGAAATCGACGACGTTGGCCATGGGATGGCTGGCGCGCACGGAACTGCCGAGTACGACCGCCTCGAAGGGGGCAACCGAGGTGACCTCTTCAATGGAGAGCAGTTCTACATGAAAATGCGGTTCAGCCGCAAGGACCTGGCCGATTCGTTCGGCGACTTCCCGCGTGGTTCCATACCCGCTGCTGTAGGTGATGAGAATCTGCATAGAATCCTGTGTTGAATGGGCCGCTGATGGAGGCGGCGATGTGTTGGATGTGCTCCTGCTTCATTTACCTTAATAAACAGGCCATAACAGCCAAATAATCCCTGATAATTCATTTATGCGCATCTTGCTGCTGCAACCGCCGATCGAGGATTTCTATACCACGCCCATCCGGCTCTATCCGCTGGGATTGCTCTATGGCGCGGCCGTGCTGCGCCAGGCGGGTCACGAGGTAACGCTGGTGGATGCCCTCACGCCGCTGAAAAAGCGCACCCTGAGGCTGCCTGCCAATCTGGCCTATCTGCAGCCGTTCCTCGGCACGACACCCCACTTTTTCAGCCACTATTACCGTTTCGGCCGCGAGGATGCGGCGCTGCTGGCGGAGATCGCGGCATGGCGGCCTGAGGCGGTGGGCCTCTCCAGCCAGTTCACCGCCTATTACAAGAATATCGATGAACTGGTGCCGCAGATCAAGAGGAGCGCAGGATGCCCGGTCTTCATTGGCGGCCACCATGCCACCACTTTTGCAGCGGACTGTTTGCAGCGGACGCCCGCACTCGATGCGGTCTGCCGCGGCCCGGCAGAGACGGGACTGCACCATTTGACGCTGGGCCGGAAGGTACCCCTGCTGGCCGGAGCGGCCGATTGGCGCGCTCTGACCCCGGCGCATGATCTGCTCGATCCGCAAAACTACCGCATCGGCCGCTCCCCCTATGCCTCCATCCAGAGCACGCGAGGCTGTCCACACAGCTGCGATTTCTGCGGCGTGGAGCAGATGTTCGGCCGCAGGCTGGTCTGCCGGTCCGTGGATCATGTGCTCGAGGAGATGCACCTGCTCCGAGCGCGCGGGGTGCGGATCATCAATTTCGAGGACGACAATCTGACCCTGCGCCGCTCGTGGTTCAAGGCGCTGCTGCTCGCCATCCTCGCTGCACCGCAGCTGGCGGGCATCGAACTGACCGCGATGAACGGCCTCTGCTACCCGACCCTGGATGGCGAGATCCTGGAGCTGATGGCAGCGGCGGGGTTCAAACGGCTCAATCTCTCCTTCGTCACCCGCGATCCGGAGCTGCGCAAGGCCTATCACCGTCCGCGTTCCGGCGAGCCGCTCGAAGCGGTCGTCGGCCGGGCCCGGCAGCTCGGACTCCAGGTCACCGTCTATATCATCATCGGCCTGCCCGGGCAGACCTTTGACGAGATCAAGTCGAGCATCGATCACCTCCTCGATCTCGATGTTCTGGTCGGGCCCTCGATCTTTTACCTTCCTCCCGGAACCCCGCTCTATGACCATCTTGAGCTCGACGCGACCACACGCGCGGACTGGAATCTCTATCGATCGACCGCTTTTGCCGTCGAGAGCACCCTGTTGCCGCGCGCCCGCCTGGTCGAGCTCTTCACCTATGTGCGCCAGGAGAATCTGCGGCGCCTCCCGCCGCCTTCCCCAGATAAAAATCTGCTTGTTCCTGACACCCTTTAGCTGTAAATTGCATCCGCGGTTGCCCCACAAGCAGACGGAGCGGTCACCCGCGCTGGCATGACCTCTGGAGGTGGAGATGAACGAACAGTACGCCCTGGCCAATCCGGTATCCGTGATCCTCGACAAGCCACGGGAGGAATTCACCCGCCGCGATCTGATCCGCCTGATCGAAGAGCGCGGGATCGAACGCATCACCTTGCATTACACCGCCCTCGATGGCAAGCTCAAGGAGCTCAAGCTCCCGCTCGCCAACCGGAGTCAGGCTGAGCATATCCTCGCCGATGGCGAACGCGCGGATGGTTCCTCCCTCTTCAAGGGAATGGTCGATGCCTCGGTCTCCGATCTCTATGTCGTGCCGCTCTACAAGACAGCCTTCCTCAATCCCTTCGATCCCAGCAGCCTCGATTTCATCTGCCGCTATCTGGACAGCAGCGGCGGCTATGCCGCCTTCGCTCCGGACAATATCCTGCTCAATGCCCATGCCCATTTCCAGAAGAGCACGGGGTTTTCCCTGAATGCGCTGGGCGAACTCGAGTTCTATCTCCTGGCCGAACCGGAAAGCCATATTTTCCTGGCCGGCAAGCAGCGCGGCTACCATGCCTCCGCACCCTTCATCAAAAGCGGCAAGGTGCTGGATGAGATGGTACGCTACATCACCCAGATCACCGGTTCGGTCAAATACGCCCACAGCGAGGTCGGCTATCTCGAAACGGTCCACAGCAATCTGGCGGAGATCAGCGGCAAGCGGGCCGAGCAGCTCGAGATCGAGTTTCTGCCGACCCCGATCGACGAAGCCGGCGATATCCTGGTACTGGCCAAATGGCTGATCCGCAACGTCGCCTTTCGCAACAACTGCGTCGCTTCCTTCACGCCCAAGCTGGAAGAAGGGATTGCGGGTAACGGGATGCATGTTCATGTCGAGTTGAGCCGCGAAAACAAAAATGCGATGCTCGGTCCGGATAGCCGGCTGACTCGAGAGGCCCGGCAGTTGATTGGCGGCTTTTGCACCTATGCCGATTCCCTCACCGCCTTCGGCAATACCATCTCCTCCGCCTACCTGCGGCTGGTCCCCAATCAGGAAGCTCCCACCCGGATCTGCTGGAGCGATTGCAACCGTTCGGCGATGATCCGTGTCCCCCTGGGCTGGGTCAGTGCCAACGACCTGGGGCACAAGCTCAATCCGCAGCAGGAGGAGGAGGCTGGTACGGCGTCAGGACGGCAGACGGTCGAGCTGCGCAGCCCCGACGGCAGTGCCGCCGTTCATCTCCTGCTGGCGGGCATGACCATGGCCGCTGAATGGGGGCTCAATCACCCGCAATCGGCGGAGCTGGCCGATCGGCTCTACGTCAAGGGCAATATTTTCGAGGATCCGGAGCTGCTCAAACGGCTGCAGGCGCTGCCCAAGAGCTGCGTCGAATCGGCCAAGCTGCTGCTGGAAAAACGATCGCTCTATGAGCGCGACAGGATCTTCCCGGGGAGCATCATCGATTACATGGCCAGGCTTCTTTTGGCCGAGCAGGATGAGGATCTCAACCATCATCTTCTGCACCTGCCAGCCGACGATCGGCTGGAGGAGACCCGCAAGCTGATGCACAAGGACCTGCATCGGCACTAGCCGGCAATAAAAAGTGCAAAAATTATACGCAGTTTTGCGTTACTGCCGCTATACTTAAAAAGTATGTGACAGAGCTCAACCGGCGCGCATTCTCGGGCGCATTGCCGTACGGGATGGGAAGAAGGACGGCTGTTTCACGGTTTATTCGGGCACCATAGGCTTCATTTGCGGTGACCGGCGGGGGGCAACCCGCCGCGTTTGGGTGGAGGATGAAGGGATGAGAGAATGAATCAGGAAACCGAGCCAATCCTCTATTACTGGCTCCAGAGCGCCAACAGCATGCGTGTGCGGCGGATCCGCATGGTGGAGGGGCGTCAGCGGTTGCAGATCAACCTCGAAAATGCGGTCTTTTACCGCCTGCTCTGGAGCGGCCGGCCGGACGGGATGTCCGCCAGGGGTTTTGGCAGCTATCTGCAGCTCTATCGCGAGGAGGAGCGGGTGCTGCGGCAGCGGGGGGCGCACAAGGAACTCTCCGCCCAGGAACAGCGCCATCTCGAGGAGGAACTGCTCAGCTATTTTCCGCGTGCCCTGGCTTTTCTCAAACTGGGGGAGTACCAGGCCTGCGCACAGGATCTGCATCACTGCATGGAGCTGGTGCGCTTTTCCTGCCGTTTCGGCAAGGGAAGCCTGGCAGCGGAGAGCGCCCTGGCGATGATGCCGACCCTGCACATGACCTATTATTTTGCCCTGTGCGCTATGAGTCTCGAGGCGGGACAGAGCCGGCGGGCCCGCCATTATCTCGATCGCGGCGTGCAGCGGATCGCGGCGGATTATTTGCATATTTCTCAGCGCAGTGCCGGCGGTCCGAGCGAGGAGGCCTTGCGGTTGAGTTCCTTCAAGGCGATCCTGCTGCGGGACGAGGTGCGGCGCAACCGGCGGCATGGCCGCACTCCGGCCACCCCACCGCGCAAGCGGTCACCGCACGTGCCGATCTGCCTGCTGCTCTCCCAGCAGCGGCGGCCCGCGATCGAGTCCTGAAGGCCCTCCCAGCTGCAGAGTGTAAACGGATCCGTTTTAACAGCAAAAAGCCCTGGCTTGCCAGGGCTTTTTTTTATGGGAAGAGGGGACTCGGGCCGCGCTAAAAGGTCCGCCCGGCGATGGCTTCAAGAAATCCGGCGAGGTCGCGCCGCGCCGCATTTTCCGCCAGCGGTGTCAGGGCGGACTGGGCGGCGGTGAGGGAGTGGGCGATCTCCTCACGAGCCGCGAGGAGAGAACCGATCTCGTCAAAGAGGGCGATGATGGCCGTGAGCCGCTGTGGCGTGATCGGCCGGGCAGCGGTCAGAGCGTTGAGCCGCTCCAGCTGTTCCGGGCTGGCGGCGCCCCGGGCATGGGTGATGAGAAAGCTCTTTTTATTCTCCTCGAGGTCGCTGCCGACATCCTTGCCGATCGTCTTTTCATCCCCAAGCACATCGAGCAGGTCATCCTGCAGTTGAAAGGCCCTCCCCACCATGGCACCGTACTGGCCCAGCGCGGCGACCGTGCCGTCGTCGCCGCCGCCGAGGAGGGCGCCCGCCTCGCAGGCCAGGGCGAAGAGCCGGCCGGTTTTCTTGTGGATCATCCGGTAATACTCTTCCAGGGATATCTCCGCCCGCGTTTCGAATTCCTTGTCCAGCGCCTGGCCCTCGCAGATTTCGAGGATCGCCTGCGAAAAGAGCTGCAGAATGGGGGGGACCCGGCGCGGCTCCAGCCGGGCGAGCAGCGAGTAGCCCAGGACCAGCAGGCCGTCACCGGCGAGCAGGGCGACGTTCTCATCCCAGCGGCGGTGCACCGTCGGCCGGCCGCGGCGAAGCTCGTCATGATCCATGATGTCATCGTGGACCAGCGTAAAGGTGTGGATCACCTCGATGGCCAGGGCGGCATCCATGGCCTGGTCCATGCGTCCGCCGGCGGCTTCGGCACAGAGGAGCAGCAGGGTCGGGCGCAGCTGTTTGCCCGGCTGGGACAGGGCGTAGCGCATCGGTTCATAGAGCCCGGGCGGATCGCTCTGCGGGACCAGATCCTGAAAACGGTCCTTGATCAGGGCCTTGCAGGTGGTCATCCTTTCGGAAAAACGGTCGTTCACGGTTCAATCTGTCCTTGATTTTTTTTAAAGTACGACCGGCGGGGATGAGAATCAAGCAAAAAGTAAAAGCCCCGGGGAAATCCGGGGCTTTGGGTGGCAGAGTCCTGCAAGCCAGCGCAGCGGATCACTCCGGCAAGCCGATGGTTCCTGTGCGCAGGGCCCCTTCCAGGTTGATCTGCTGAATCTCGGCATTGGTGAAGCTGGCATTCGAGAGATCGGCCCCCGCGAGAGTGGCGCCGGTCAGATTGGCGCGTTCAAGGTGAACGTTCTGCAGGTTGGCATTGCGCAGACAGGCATGGCGGAGATTGGCCCGTTTCATCCGCGCCCGGGTGAGGTCGGCACCGGTCAGGTCGGCTTTTTCCAGGCTCGAGCCGAAGAGCGAGGCATGGCCAAGGTTGGCCTTGACCAGAATGGCCTCATCGAGATTACTGTCCTGAAGGTTGGCTTCTTCGAGATTGGCGCCGGTCAGGTCGGCCTGGTGGAGGTTGGCGCCGAAGAGGAAGGCTTTGACGAGGGTACAGCCGGCGAGGCGGGCGCCCTCCAGATTACAGTTCTGCAGGTGGGCCTCACGAAGATCCATGCCGGTGAGGTCAACACCCTTGAGGGATTCATAGGAGAGGTCGACTCCGGTCATATCGACTTCGGTCAACGGCTGGCCGCTGCGAAGTCTCGCGATGATTTCTTCCCGGCTTAGCTGGGTCATGCTTCCCTCCTTTATTTATAGCTTTTTATGGCCTCTTCTGCTGAGTTGAACTGCTGAAAGACGGTGTCCAGACGGGCGATCTCCATCGTGCGCCGCACCCGCTCGGAGATACCGGTGAGACGCAGATCCCCGCCGCTGCTGCGCAGACTGATCATGCCGCGGATGAGCATGCCCAGGCCCGAGCTGTTCATCCAGTGCACCTGACTGAGATCGGCAACCGCCTGGACCTGTTCTTTCTCGATGGCCGACTCGATGGTCTTGTGAAAGGATTCTGCATCCGGGCCGCCCATGAGATCGCCACGCAGGGCCAGGATCAACACGCCGGCTTCATTTTTCAACTCGACTTCCATAGGACCTCCTGAAGAAAATCCAACCGCTTACTCGTATCGTAGCGCGACAATGGGATCCAGTTTGGCCGCCTTCATCGCCGGATAGACCCCGAACACCAGCCCGACAAAGGAGCAGAAGATCAGCCCGAGGAAGACCGTCCAGATCGGGACAGCGGCGGGGACCGGGGTCAGGGCATCGACCAGTTTGCCGATCCCCAGCCCGAGGACAATGCCGATGATGCCGCCCACCTCGCTAAGGACGATCGCTTCGATGAGGAACTGCCAGAGGATATCCGAACGTTTGGCACCCACCGATTTGCGGATGCCGATCTCACGGGTGCGCTCGGTCACTGAAACCAGCATGATATTCATGATGCCGACGCCGGCCACCAGCAGAGAGATCGAGGCGATGGCGATGGCGACGATGCGCACATATTTGGTGAGATTGTCGAAAAAGCCGGTGATGGTATCGTTCGAGTAGAGCTCAAAGTCGTTCTCCACCCCGGGCTTGACCTTGCGCTGGGTGCGCATGACCCCGATGGTCTGGTCCATGGCGGTCTCGAGCAGGGCCGGTGTGGCCGCTTGCACCGTGATATTGATCGAGCGCTCCTTGCCGAAGAGCTTTTCGAACTGGTGAAAGGGGATGGCCAGCTTGTTGTCCTGGCTTTGCCCGAAGACGCTGCCCTTCTTGGCGAAGATGCCGACCACCTCGAAGCGCCGGCCCATGATCTTGATCTCCTTGCCTATGGGATCCTCGATGGGGAAGAGCTTGTCGACGATATCGGCGCCGATGACGGTCACGGCGACGTTGAGATCGACATCCTCGGCGGTGACGAAGCGGCCTTCGCCGATCTCCAGGCCATTGTTCTCGAGGAATTCCGGCGTCACGCCGGCGATCTGGGTATTGGCGAGGGTTTTGCGATCCTTGTAGCGGAGTTCCTGCCCCCAGTTCCAGACCTCGGCCCCGACCGCGCTGGCCGCACTGACCCGTTCACGTACCGCCATGGCATCCTCGTAGGTGATGTCCTTGCGGTTGCGGTACTTGTCGCGGTCATGCGGTCCCATGTTGATCGCCGGCCATTTCTGCACCTGGAAGACATTGTTGCCCAGTTCGCTGACCTGTTCGTCGATGCTTTTGCGCAGGCCGGTGATCAGCGACTGCATGGCAATGATCGTCATGACGCCGATGATGATGCCCAGCAGGGTCAGGATCGAACGCATCTTGTTGGTGCGAAAGGCCGAGAGGGCGAGGTTTAGGGTATCGGTAAAGACCATAGTCAGACCTGCAAGCCAGGGTTATTCATAGCGCAAGGCTTCGATGGGATTGAGCCGGGCGGCTTTGCTGGCCGGATAGATCCCGAAAAAGAGGCCGATGGCGACGACAAAAAAGAGTCCAAGCAAGGCGACCCACCAGGTGATGGCCGCCGGGACCGGGGTAGTGGCCGCGACGAGCTTGGCGATGCCGACGGCCAGGATGATGCCGATGAGGACGCCGAGGGCGCAGATCATCATCGCCTCGATGAGGAACTGCCAGAGGATGTCCGTCTTGCGTGCGCCGAGGGCCTTGCGCACGCCGATCTCGCGGGTGCGCTCGGTCACCGAGACCAGCAGGATGTTCATGATGCCGATCCCGCCGACCAGCAGCGAGATCGCGCCGACACCGATGGCCACCGCCCACAGGGTGCCGGTGAGGCTGTTGTAGGTGTCGAGCAGCATGCTCTGTTTGTTGATGGCAAAGTTGTTCTCTTTGCCGGGTGTGAGCTTGCGGATGTGGCGCATGAGTCCGGTCAGCTCATACTCGGCCTCCTCGATCTGGTCCGGCGAATCGAGTTTGACCTCGATCTCGATCGAACGGCGCTGGGCGCCGAAGGCCGAGCGGAAAGCGCCGATCGGGATGATCGCCAGGACGTCCATATTCCAGCCGAAAAAGGAGCCCTTTTTGTCCAGCACGCCGATGACGCGGAATTTCCGCCCGCCGATGGTGATG